>NZ_JBJORY010000003.1:0-447362 GCF_046562815.1 Neobacillus sp. 204 | reverse complement strand
CATGGGCATGGGTGGCTCTCCTGGCATGGGCATGGGAGGTTCCCCTGGCATGGGCATGGGCAGTTTCCCTGGAATGAGTATGGGAGGTTCCCCTGGCATGGGCATGGGAGGTTCCCCTGGCATGGGCATGGGCAGTTTCCCTGGAATGGGTATGGGAGGTTCCCCTGGAATGAGTATGACAGGTTCCCCTGGCATGGGCATGGGTGGTACTCCTAGAATGGATTTTCCAGGTTATCTATAACATCGATTAACAATACTTTAGTAATATTATTGAACTAACAGATGCGAGAATTTAATACAGCAACGCTTTTTCGAAGCGTTGCTTTTTATCGTGTTACCAGGGGAATATCCTAAAACAATTATCAACCTTTAGTTATGTTTGAATCAATTAAATTAACTTAATAAATACCAAACGATTACTCTTTTTAAAATTGGGTATTCGGATTATCGTTTAGAAAACTACAATAATTAATTTAATGTTAAAAACATATAAATCGGATAATCATGTGGAAATCGATCAAACAAGAAATTTTTTTTGCACTTGAACCTTACGTAAGGTTATGTTTTATAGTGTACTTAACAGTGAATAAGAGAAAGGAAAAGTTAAATGGAAAATACAATTGTTAAGACACTAATTTATGACAAACAAGTTCGATTATTTTTTGTTGATAATACAAAATTAATTAATGAAATTCTTTGCCTTAACAAAGAAACAAACAAAATATTTAAACTTACATTAGGAAAAACCATTTCAGTTGTGAGTTTAATTTCAGGAACCTTAAAAGGGGATCAAAGAATAAGTCTTCAAATGACAATGAGTGACCCAAAATATAAAGTTTTTGCCGATGCGGATGCAAAAGGAAATGTTCGTGGTTATCTCAACGGAGAATTACTGAAAGCCCCTTATGATTATATTAATAAAATATCGCTTGATCGTCTTATTGGTAATAAAGGAACTATTCGTGTGATAAAAGGCTCGGGTATGAATCAATTTACTGGAATAACTGATATGCCATACCGAAACATTGTTGATGACATTTCACATTATTTTATTCAGAGTGAGCAAACTCAAACATATATAGGAGCCAATATTGGATTTGGAAATGGCAATTGTGTTCTATTCAGTAATGCTATATATGCTCAATTGCTTCCAGGTGCTCCTCCTGACCTTATTGATGAAGTAGAACACAGGGTTAATACGAATCGAGAGTTCTTTACCAGCTTGAATAAATATAGCAAGAACAATATTGAAGAAAAGCTAAGTGAGCTATTTAAGGATGTAAAAGTAATAGGATATAGTCCTGTCCAATTTTTCTGTGGATGCTCAAAAGAAATGTTCTACGGGATGCTCCATTCTTTAAGCGAGAATGAATTAAAACAAGCAATTAATAATAAAGAGGCTATTGATACAGCTTGTCATATCTGTGGAAGGACATATCGCTTCAATTATAATGAAATTCAAGGGCTTTTGAAGTAAATGATAATCATGGTGATTAATACATTTTATAAGGATGAAATATGTATGAAAGAATACTGGAAAGTAGGAGAGCTCGCAACATTAACGGGCTTAACGATAAGAACTTTAAGATATTATGATCAAATTGATTTGTTTTCTCCTTCTCAATATACAGAGTCTGGACATCGGCTTTACACAAAATCGGATTTGTCCACACTACAACAGATCTTGGCGTTAAAACAAATTGGGTTATCTTTAGATGATATAAATACTGTCATTACGAACAAAGAAAAAGGTTTTGCCACCAACATTATAGAAACTCAAATAACTCGTATAAAGAGAGATATACAAGTTCAACAAAACCTACTATATGAATTAGAGAGTGCTTTAAAAACAATTCGTAGTAAAAAAGTAATGTCCGTAGAAGAATTAACAAAACTATTAGGAGCAATGAAAATGTATCAAGGGAAATACTTTACAAAAGAGCAATTAGACATGATGAAGAATTATTATGAACAATATGATGAAGATACTTTAAAAGAAGTAGAACAAGAATTTAGAATGATTTTGAAAAAAATACAATTAGAAAAAGAAAATGGAACACCTCCTAATAGTAGTAAGGTACAAGCATTGGCAAAAAAATGGGGTGACATTGTTTACTCATTCACAGGGGATGACCAAGATTTAAGGAAACAAACTGAAAAATTCCATGCTGAAAACCCTGATAATGGTTTGCAGTTTGGGATGGATGCCAAATTATATAAGTATATACAGGAAGCATTAGAATGAATATTACATTCTTCACTGACCAGGGCAATATTGGGAAGACGATAAGCTATTAGAATGCTTCTTTATTTTGTTATGCAAAGAAAGGAAATATAAATGTTAGACAATGTGCTTAACATCCAGAAACTTAATATTCTGGATATGAGAGAGTGTGAGGATGAATACCGATCTCTGGTTGAGACTACTTCTTCCCCCTCCCTCACACTGTCCAAAATGAGGTACTGTTGCAAATTTATATAAACACTGAAAGAAAAGACAGCTGTTCTATGACTTACCAATGCATGCTAAACGCAACACCTATTTCGTCTGCAGCGCAGGTAAACCTTAAAATTCAAGTTTCAGTTATCTGATTTATAATTATTAACACTATTATCATGGTCTTGTTCATTTTTTATATCAAATTCAACTATTCCTTTTTGGTTATAATCAGCTAATGTAATTTTATATATATCTTCTTTACTTAAATTTTTTGTTTGCATTTGAGAATACAGCCAATCTAAATCTTTATTAATAAATTTTAAATTATGTTGGACAATTTCCCCATCCATTATTAAGGGGATAGATACGAAGGTTGGACTTGGCTGAAGTTTTATATCACTGGGTTGTAAAGGGCGTTTGTCTGACTTAGGAAGTATACTTACCTGTCCTGACTCCTCCATAACAGCCATCTCTACATCTAATTTATTTGTATATCCCTGTGTTCGAAGTATACCTTGAAGTTCTTCAACAGTTAGTTTAACTTCTTTTAACCCCTGTTCGTCTATATCACCACCCCGTATTATAACCGTAGGACTATGAGTAATCCAATGCTTGAATTTGTTAACTAATGCAAGTCTTGATAAAAATATATAAAATAAAGCAATGGCAAAAGAATACCATGAAGCGACCCAGTTGTTTTTTGAAACAATTGGTTCTGTGATAGCTGTTCCAATAATCTGTATAAACATAAGGTCAAATGCTGTCATTTGAGCCACTGATCTCTTCCCAGCTATTTTTACTAATAAAAAACCTAAAGAAAACACCATAAAAGGTGTCCATAAATAATCACTTAAGAATGTCACTTTTTAATAATAGCCTCCTTTATTATCCCTAGTATAAGTAGGACTTAGAAATGTTATGTAGGTTGTTACGCGGATTTTTTTATTTCACAGCAGATGATTTTTCTCTTTAACACGGCCTTTGAAAATTAAAATTTAATTAAATTTAAAGTACCTTCAAATTTTAGAAGGTATTTTTTTTTTGATACGAAATATATAAAGTAACACAACCTCTATTCAAATAAGTTTTTATCCTAGTAATAAATAATGTAAAGGGAGTGCGGTAGATGGTAAATATGTTCATAGATAGTATTTGTCCTAAATGCGGAGAGATCAATCAAGTGGAGCATAAAGGGGAGAAAATTCTTATTGTAACTTGTAAGAATCACCATATGTATGACCATGTCGTTATCCCGTATTCTCGAACAATTCCGATTAAGGATGAAAAACGCTTGAAATTAGAAGAAATGCTTGTTGAGAAAAAGTTCCATCGTATGAGTGATAAATCAACCATATGTCTTCTTATTTTTAATAATGGGTATGAAATTGAAGGGCGTTCGACTGTCCGAGATGTTGCAGATTTTCGTACCGTGGTTGGTAAGGATAAAGCTTATGAACAAGCATTGAAGAAGGCAATGGTAGCGTTGGGTGGGTATTTAGTATAAAAAAATGCACATGAAAAAAACGATACTTCTAAGTCGCTTTTTCTTTTGTTTAAATGGAGTAGAGCAAAGCTGATTAAAGCTAATGGAAATTAATATTAGATGACAATTAAGTACCTTCAAAAGTTGAAGGTACTTTTTTCGACAATGAAATATATAAAGTAACACAACTTTGTTTATAGATCTTTTTATCCAAAAATCAATCTTCGATTAAAATTACGGAAAAATATGGTACTTTAGTAGTATTTTTTGATATTTTTGTAAAATGAAGGAAAAAGTATTTTATAATAATAGTAAGAAAATTATAAATTAATAGAAAGGGGTTCTGTGATGAAATTATACATTTCCGTTGACATGGAAGGGATAACTGGAATGGTTGATCATACCCAAGTTGATTCTGGCAAGCATAACTATGAGCGCAGCCGCGTTATTATGACGGATGAAGCGAATCATGTCATAACAGCTGCATTTGATTCAGGATGTAAGGAAGTAGTCGTAAATGACAGCCATTCTAAAATGAATAATCTATTAATTGAGAGGCTCCACCCTGAGACACAACTGATAACAGGTGATGTAAAACCATTTTCAATGGTCCAAGGATTAGATACATCCTTTACAGGAGCGGCATTTGTTGGCTATCATGCCCGCGCCGCATTAAAAGGGGTAATGTCCCATTCAATGATTTTTGGCGTCCGTAATATGTACATAAATGATGTAGTGGTAGGAGAACTGGGATTTAACGCCTATATCGCAGGGTATTATGATGTACCTTTATTGATGGTAGCGGGTGATGACCGCGCAGCTTTTGAGGCAGAGCAGTTGATCCCGGGTGTGACCACCGCAATTGTAAAAGAATCCATTTCAAGGTCTGCCGTCAAATCGCTAACGCCGGTAAAAGCGGGACAACTTCTCCGCGAAAAAACGGCTATCGCACTAAACCATAGAAACAAAGTGAAACCGCTTACACCGCCGGATAGACCACTTCTAGCGATTGAATTTACCAACTATGGGGAAGCAGAATGGGCAAACTTAATGCCGGGCACAGAAATAGTCCCAGAAACGACCATTGTTCGTTTTCAAGCGAAAGACATTTTGGAAGCATACCAAGCAATGCTGGTAATGACGGAATTGGCGATGAGAACAACATTCTGTTAGGAAGTGGACAAGCATGAATACATATTTCATTAAACGTGTTGCAGCTATGATAATCACGTTATGGCTCATTATTACAGCAACATTTTTCTTAATGCATTCGGTACCAGGATCACCATTTAATGAAGAAAGAACTACGAATGAAGCAGTTCAAAAGAACCTAGAAGCTTATTACCATTTAGATCAGCCACTCATAGCCCAATATGGTAATTACTTAGCAGCACTTGTGAAATTAGACCTTGGCCCTTCCATTAAAAAATCATCACAGACCGTTAACGACATGCTGGGAAGAGGATTTCCGGTATCTTTTGAACTTGGATTTTATACACTCCTAGTTGCCACTTTTTCAGGGATATTACTCGGTGTGCTTGCTGCCCTCCGACATAACGGAATTATCGACTATGCAGCGATGAGTATCGCGGTACTAGGAATCTCGATACCGAACTTTGTAATGGCTACTTTTTTGATTGAGGAACTGGCTGTAAGATTCCCGTTATTTCCAGTCGCTACATGGTCTAGCCCAAAACATATGGTATTACCGATTTTGGCTTTAGCAACGGGACCAATGGCGATTATCGCCCGCTTAACTCGCACAAGTATGCTTGAAGTATTAACACAGGATTACATAAAAACAGCGAAAGCAAAGGGATTGTCACCGGTAAAAATTGTCTTTAAACATGCCTTAAGAAATGCCTTACTGCCAGTTGTTACTGTTTTGGGTTCATTAGCTGCCAGTATCTTAACCGGCACTTTTGTTATTGAAAAAATATTCGCGATTCCCGGGATGGGAAAATATTTTGTTGACAGTATCAATACCCGAGATTATCCAGTCATTATGGGAACAACAGTCTTTTATAGTGCGATTTTGATTCTTATGCTGTTAATAGTCGATCTCGCATATGGGGTATTAGATCCTAGAATAAAGCTTCATAAGAAGGAGGCGAAATAATTGGAACTACGGAAACATGAAGAACGGAATATTTCGCCAGAGGTTCCAGATGAATGGTTTGTACCTAAAGTACGAAATCATACAGAGGCAGAAGCAGTCATACGACCGAGTTTGTCATACTGGAAGGATTCGTGGCTAAGGCTGTTAAAAAATAAATTGGCGATGGCAGGATTAGTTTTCTTAGCCTTCCTAGTATTATTGGCGATTTTCGGACCGATGATTTCACCACATACGGTGGAAAAACAATCGTTAACACTGCAGAATTTGCCTCCATCAAGTCAATATTGGTTTGGAACGGATGATTTAGGGCGAGATGTGTTTACAAGAACATGTTATGGTGCTCGAATATCATTATTTGTTGGATTAATGGCTGCCTTTATTGACTTTGTCGTGGGCGTTATTTATGGAGGGTTTTCCGGATACAAAGGCGGCCGAACCGATAACCTGATGATGAGATTTGTGGAAATCCTCTATGGCCTTCCATATTTACTAGTTGTCATTTTAGTAATGGTTGTTATTGGACCAGGTTTAACAACTATTATTCTAGCTTTGTCCATTACCGGCTGGGTTGGGATGGCAAGAATAGTCCGTGGTCAAGTCTTGCAAATTAAAAACTATGAATTTGTTCTAGCATCGAAAACGTTTGGTACGAGAACGGCACGGATCATCCGTAAAAATCTGCTGCCAAATACGATGGGTCCTATTATTGTTCAAATGACGTTAACAATTCCGTCTGCTATTTTTGCAGAAGCGTTTTTAAGCTTTATTGGCCTCGGAATCCAGGCACCGCATGCAAGCTGGGGGGTAATGGCTAATGATGGCTTATCTACTATTCTCTCAGGATACTGGTGGCGTTTGTTCTTTCCAACATTGTTCATTTCATTAACAATGTTTGCGTTTAATGTTTTAGGTGATGGATTGCAGGATGCTCTTGATCCTAAACTGAGGAGGTAGCATCATGGAGAAAATTCTTCAAGTTAAGGATTTACAAGTATCCTTTTCAACTTATGGCGGTGAAGTAAATGCCGTTCGCGGTGTTAGCTTTGACTTACATAAAGGTGAAACGTTAGCGATTGTTGGGGAATCGGGCTGTGGGAAAAGTGTAACTTCTCAAAGCATAATGAGGCTTATTCCCACTCCTCCCGGAGAAATAACGGGCGGAGAAGTCCTATTCAAAGGCATGGATTTAATTAAATTAAAAGAACCGGAACTGCGGAAACTCCGCGGTGCAAATATATCGATGATATTTCAAGATCCGATGACTGCGTTAAATCCAACGATGCAGATTGGTGAGCAAATCATGGAGGGAATCATCCAACACGAAAAGATATCACGGGACCAAGCAAAAAAAGCCGCTATCGAGATGCTTACTCTTGTGGGAATTCCAAGTCCTGAACAACGATTAAAACAATATCCTCATCAGTTTAGCGGCGGAATGCGGCAGCGAATTGTGATTGCCATGGCGCTTGTCTGTCAACCAGATGTATTAATTGCCGATGAACCTACAACAGCGCTTGATGTTACCATACAAGCTCAGATTTTGGAGTTATTTAGAGATATCCAAAAGAAAACAGGGGTATCCATTATTCTTATCACCCATGATTTGGGTGTAGTAGCGCAGGTTGCTGACCGAGTTGCGGTTATGTATGCAGGGAAAATCGTTGAAGTAGGGTCAAGGCGGGAAATTTTTTATCAACCGCAGCACCCATATACGAAGGGATTACTTCAGTCTGTACCAAGACTAGACATGGAAAAGGAAGAACTTGTTCCGATACCAGGAACACCGCCAGATTTATTTTCCCCGCCGGTTGGATGCGCTTTTTCAGCGCGTTGTCCGTATGCGATGGAAGTTTGTGATAAAGCCTACCCGTTTAAAACGCACCTTAGCAGCAATCATCAGGTTGACTGCTGGCTGTTGGACGAACGGGCTAAAAAATTGGTTTCAACATTTGTATAAATATAAAAAAACTGAGGGGGAAAAACATGAGAAAATTTATGACAATGTTGGTAACTTCTTTGCTAGTATTTGCTTTAGTAGCTTGTACTGCAAATAAAGATGCAGGAAGTGAGCCGAAAAAGGATGATGGAAAAGGAAAGTCAAGCGAAAAAGTAGAAAAAGTTGTAAATTGGAATAATGGACAAGAACCTACCTCCTTTGACCCGCCAATTGGCTTTGATGCGGTATCTTGGAATGCATTGAACAATCTTATGGAAGGTTTAACTCGTCTAGATCAGAGTCATCAACCCGCAGCTGCCACAGCTGAAAACTGGGATGTATCTTCGGATGGAAAAACCTATACCTTCCATATTCGTGAGGATGCAAAATGGTCGAATGGTGACGACCTAACTGCTGGTGACTTTGTATTTGCATGGAAACGCCTTTTAGATCCAAAAACAGGATCTTCTGCTGCATTCTTAGGCTATTTCATCGAGGGTGGAGAAGCATTCAACACTGGGAAAGGGACTGCTGATGCTGTGAAGGTAAAAGCCGTCGATCCCAAGACGTTTGAAGTAACATTAACAAGCCCACAGGCTTATTTCTTAAGTGTTATTGCAAATCCTGCCTTCTTCCCAATCAATGAAAAAGTAGCAACAGCAAATCCAAAATGGTTTGCTGAAGCAAGTTCATTCGTTGGTAATGGACCTTTCAATTTAACTGAGTGGAACCATGATAGTGATTTCACTTTTACAAAGAATCAAAAATATTGGGATGCGAAAAATGTTAAATTAGATAAAATCCATTGGGCAATGGTTGATGACGAAAATACTGAATATCAAATGTACACCACAGGTGAGCTTGATTCATCGGACGTTCCGCCTGAATTAGCTGAAAAGCTATTTAAAGAAGGGGACGTGAAGGTAGAAGATCAAGCGGGTGAGTATTTTTACCGCTTTAATCTTACAAAAGAACCTTTCCAAAACGAGAATATCCGCAAGGCATTCGCTTTGGCAGTTAACCAGGAGCAAATGGTTGATCTTGTAACAAAAAATAAGGAAAAACCAGCTTATGGTTTTGTCTCCTACGGATTTAAGGACCCAGCAGGTGAGGACTTCCGTAAAACAAGCGGTGACCTCATTAAAACTGATATTGCGAAGGCAAAAGAACTGTTGAAAAAGGGAATGGAAGAGGAAAAATACACAAAACTTCCGGAAGTAACCCTTACCTACAGCACAAGCGATGAACATAAGAAAATTGCTGAGGCTCTGCAGCAAATGTTTAAAGAAAATTTAGGTGTTGACGTCAAGCTTGCGAATATGGAAAGCAGTGTTTTTGCAACCGATCAAAAAGCATTAAAGTTCCAGCTATCACGAAGCTCATTCCTAGCTGATTATGCGGACCCAATCAACTTCCTGGAAAACTTTATTACTGGTTCTCCAATGAACCGGACAGGCTGGAGTAATACTGAATTTGACCAATTAATTAAAGATGCAAAAAATGAAAAAGATGAGAAGAAACGTTTTGAAATGATGTACAAGGCAGAACAAGTATTATTTGATGCAGCACCAATTATTCCACTTCACTTCTATAACCAAGTATATTTACAAAATAAAGATGTTACCGGTGTTGTTCGTCACCCAGTCGGATATTTAGAATTCAAATGGGCAGATAAAAAATAAAAAGCGAAAGCGTTTTGAATCCAAGTTATCTTCGCTCTACATTTTCAAATAAAGGGATGTTCTTTGAACATCCCTTTTACCCTAGAAACATAGACTTATATAGGGTTTAGAAAAGGGGGTTTTAAATGAACGCAGTAAAGCCAAATCGGCTAATAAAAGGAGATACCGTTGGTGTAATTGCCCCGGCAAGCCCTCCGAATCAAGAAAGTCTAGAACGTGGAATCGCTTTTTTGAAGGATTTAGGGCTAAAAGTCAAGGTTGGAAAACATGTTTCCCGAGTTAATGGTTATTTAGCAGGATTCGATCAAGATAGACTAGAAGATTTCCATGAACTTTTCATCGATCCCAAGGTTAAGGCTGTAATTTGTGCCTGTGGCGGTTTTGGAACAGGAAGAATTGCCGAGAAAATTGACTATGAACTAATTAAAAAAAATCCCAAAATATTTTGGGGTTATAGTGATATTACTTTTTTACATACGACCATTCGGCAACAATCGGGGTTAGTTACTTTTCATGGGCCGATGCTGGCATCAGATATTGGGAAAGAGGACACACACCTATTGTCAAAAGAAGGATTTTTGCAATTATTCAAACCCACTTCCTTAGTCTATACGGAACAAATTTCTCCATTAGAAGTTTTAGTGAATGGTGTGGCAATGGGAGAAATCGTGGGTGGGAATTTGTCTCTTCTAGTCAGCACTCTTGGTACAGCTTATGAAATTGATACAAAGGATAGGCTGCTGCTAATCGAGGATGTCAATGAAGAACCTCGGTCCGTTGATCGGATGCTTAATCAGCTTTATATGGCTGGTAAATTAAGAGATGCTAGCGGCATTCTAATTGGAGACTTTTGTGATTGTACGCCAAAAAGGAACCTTTCGTTATCACTCGACGAAGTCATCGCTCATTATGTTCAACTCGCAAATAAGCCGTCGGTAAAGGGATTTTTGATGGGACATTGTAATCCTCATATCGCTATTCCATTAGGAGTACAAGCATCATTGAATACTTATGAAAAAAATTTGATTGTCGATAGTGGCATCTTGTAAAGGATGGGTAACCCATGATTATTGAGCAAATTGAAACATTCCGAGTCGCTGTTCCGTTAATAAAACCGTTCAAAACGGCCCTTCGAACTGTGACGACAGCGGAATCAATTTTTGTGAAAATTACCTGTGATAATGGAATCGTTGGCTGGGGTGAAGCACCACCTACCGTTGTCATTACGGGCGATAGCCTTTCGAGTATTGAAACGGCAATCCACCATGTGATCAAGCCATTTTTACATAAGAAAAACCTTTTACAATATGAGGCAATTTTTCAGGCCTTAAAGACGCTTATGGTTGGAAATCCAAGCCCAAAGGCTGCCATTGATATGGCCATTTATGATTGTTTATCCCAATTTTGTAAACTGCCACTCTATCAATTTCTTGGCGGTCATAAAAAGGAAATGGAAACAGATTTTACCGTAAGCGTGAATGGACCAGAGGAAATGGGCGAGGATGCCGTTTCCTATATCCAAAAAGGATTTAATGTCCTTAAGGTAAAGGTAGGGAAGGATGATATTGCTTCTGATATTGAACGAATCCAGGAGATTAGAAGGCGAGTAGGTAAGGAGATTAAAATCCGCTTAGATGCGAATCAGGGGTGGACTGCGAAGGATGCAATCCGAGCTATCCGTAAAATGGAAGATAGTGATTTACGGATTGAACTAGTGGAACAGCCTGTAAAAGCAGACGATATTGAAGGTCTGAAGCAAGTAACGGACGCAGTCGACACACTCATTATGGCCGATGAAAGTGTGTTTACACCCAAACAGGCTTTTCAAGTATTAAAAACGAGAAGTGCCGATTTGATTAATATTAAGTTGATGAAGGCTGGCGGGATCTATCAAGCTCAAATCATCAACCATCTAGCTGAAACATGCGGAGTCGAGTGTATGGTCGGCAGTATGATTGAAACCCGTCTTGGTATTACAGCCGCTGCTCACTTTGCTGCAAGTAAGCAAAATATTAATCGATTTGACTTTGATGCACCGCTAATGCTAGCAAAGGAAATAGTAGAAGGCGGAGTCCACTATAATAGTAGGTTTATAACAATGCCTGAGGCTCCTGGCCTAGGGATTATGAGTATTGACGTTGAAGGAGGGGTCTTAATTGGCTAAATGGATTGTAAATGTTCCAGTAGCAACCGTATGGACATCATTTGATTCACCAAGAGAAATGGATAAAGATGCAGTAACCAATCCGGTGTCGATCGATTCTTGGTTAGAGGGTTTAACGTATGAAACAAGGCTTGAATTATGCAACGAAAACCTTGTTCAAACGCAGTTATTATATGGCGAAGAGGTTGTGGTTATCGAAGAGAATGGCGATTGGGCATATGTTACCATTCCTAGTCAGCCAACATCAAAAGAGGACCAAGGCTATCCAGGCTGGGTTCCTAAAGCTCAACTTGAGGAGGCTGCTGCTGGCTGGAATTTGGCAGATGTCCCTGTAGCAGTTGTGACGAGACCTAAGGGGAAATTGTTTAAAGAGAATCACGAATCTAGTATAGAACTCTCCTATTTAACATCCCTGCCTTTTTTATATGAACAAGAAGGCAAGATTTTCGTTAAAACCCCTGATGGGACTGGCGTGCTTGATTCAAAGGATGTCGTTGTTTCTGATTCTCCTGTTCAAGGAAATGGCCATGCGATTGTATCCGCTGGTGAACAGTTTTTAAATTTATCTTATCTCTGGGGTGGTATGAGTAGTTATGGCTATGATTGCTCAGGGTTCAGCTACGCGATGTGTAAGGCAAATGGGTATGTGATTCCTCGCGATGCACACGACCAAGCAGTTGCTGGAAAAAAAGTTGAAATAGCAGAAATCGAACCAGGCGATTTATTATTTTTTGCTTATGAAGAAGGAAAAGGGAGGATCCATCACGTCGGTATATATTACGGAGATGGAAAATTACTTCATTCTCCTAAAACCGGGAAAACAGTGGAAATTATTCCTTTAGAAGGAACGATATACGAGCGTGAATTATGTGCTGCAAGGCGCTACTGGGTTGAGACGGGGGCATAATCATGGAGAAGTTATTAGAGGTAAACAATCTTAGAAAGCATTTTAACTTAGGTAAAGATCAAATTTTAAAAGCCGTTGATGGAGTAACCTTTCACATTAATAAAGGCGAGACATTCGGAATTGTTGGAGAATCTGGGTGCGGGAAGTCTACAGCGGGCAGAACCATAATCGGGCTTTATGACGTAACCGATGGTGAGGTTGTGTTTAAAGGGAAAAATATACACAATTTTACTTCGAAAGAGCGATTTGCTTTTCATAGGCAAATGCAAATGATATTTCAAGATCCATATGCGTCATTAAACCCTAGGTCAACGGTAAGTGAAATCATTTCTGAGCCGATGGAAGTACACGGCTTGTATCCAAACAAACAAGAACGACTAAATCGTGTCTATCAATTATTAGAAGATGTCGGTTTAAATCGAGAACATGCCAATCGTTATCCGCACGAATTTAGCGGCGGACAGCGTCAGCGGATTGGAATCGCCCGGGCTCTTTCCCTCGACCCTGATTTTATTATCGCAGATGAGCCGATTTCTGCCTTGGATGTATCCGTTCAGGCACAGGTCGTTAATTTACTGATGAAATTGCAAAAAGAAAAAGGATTAACCTATCTATTTATTGCCCATGACCTTTCGATGGTGAAGCAAATTAGTGACCGTATTGGTGTCATGTATTTGGGGCAATTGGTTGAATTAACAACTAGCAGTCAGCTTTATAAGAAGCCTATGCATCCTTATACCCAGGCATTGCTATCAGCCATACCGATTCCTGACCCAGATATTGAGGACAAACGCGAACGGATCATTTTAAGAGGAGAACTTCCAAGCCCGATTAGCCCGCCTAGCGGATGTGTATTTAGAACCCGCTGTCCAATGGCCATGGATGTGTGCGCAATGGAGAAACCTGCCTGGCAGGAAGTTGAGAATAGCCATTATATTGCCTGTCATTTATATGATATAAATAAAACTGGTGATCATGATTATTCTCAGGTTGCCGCCACGAGGTGAGCAATGGATAAATTAAAGGTAAAAATTGAGGAAGAACTCCGTGGCATCCATGGCCGAATCGGTTTGGCTATTGAAATAGGGCCCGAGAGTTTTTATGTGAATAGCGAGGGAGTGTTTCAATCTGCAAGTCTGATTAAGGTTCCTATTTTAATAGAAGGATTTCGTCAGAGTGAGATAGGGGAACTAAGCGTCGATCAATTAGTATCGATTGCTAATCATGTAGGCGGATCCGGAGTATTGCAGGTATTTTCTAGTGAAGCTCAGCTGACATGGAAGGATCTCTTGACCTTAATGATTACGGTATCAGATAATACAGCCACCAACATGTTAATAGATCGATTGGGAATGGAAGCAATTAATAGTTCCTTTGGAAAAATGGGACTTCAACATACCTCACTTAATCGGAAAATGATGGACTTTGAGGCCATTAAACAAGGACTAGATAACTTTACAAGTCCTTTGGATATTTTGACATGTTTGAAAGTTATCCAAGAAGGGCCTTATTTATCAGAGGAAAGCCAAGCCGCTGCATTAAAAATAATGAGTTATCAGCAATTTCAAGATAGACTTCCAGGAATGATGGATCTTGGAAAGGTATTTGTGGCCAATAAAACAGGCAGTCTTCTTCACGTTGAACATGATTGTGCGGTGATTACCTATAAGGGGAAAACGGCCTATACAGCGGTCTTAATGGACCGACTTGACGATGTTTATACGGGAAAACAGAAAATAAATAGAATTGGTAAGCATATCTATGATTATTTATTGGAAGAATCATAGAATTACGAAGTTTTCACCTATCAAAATATATCCTGTGTATAAAGTAATGCTCAAGTAAAATAACGATACTTCGTAAAAGAGGTATCGTTATTTTTTAACAAGAAACGAAACTTTTACAAATTTTAACACGTAATAAGCTATTATGGGGTAAGGATGGTGATTCATTTGGTTGCAGGAGTTATAACTGTGGCACTTTTGCTAGCAGGTGTGGTCACAGGGGTGGTCGTGCTAGTAGTAAAGGACCGACCGAAATTGGCGAAAGAAAATATTCCTGAGCATTTGGGTGTACTTACCCATGCTCCAATGACACCATTGCTAGAAAAATTAGATTCCGCTTTGAATTCAGATTATGTTGAACAAGTGAAGCAGCGTTTTCTTCAAGAAAATCCGAAACGGACGGAAGATGAATTTGAATGGCGGCTTTTTGAATTAAAGCGTTATTTTTTGCTTGCAAATATGTTAAAGGAAACGCCTATGTTTAGTGAGGCAGTGGATGAAATCTGGCATACGATGTTGCTATTCACTCAAAAATATCAAACTTTTTCGGAGCGATTTGTGGGGAAAATGCTGCATCATACACCTAATACGAGTCCAACGCCTGCACCACAGGAACGTGCCTTTTTCGATTGGGTGTTTTCACAGTTGTTTACGATCACTGAATTTACTTGGAAATCGTGGGGCAGTTTTTTTAAATACCCATTAGATAAAAAGGTTTTACAAGAGTTCGAGGAAGTAAGTAATGAATGGCTGATTAATAGATACTTTAAAGTGAACGAGGATAATAAGGGTACGGTTGAATATCTCGTAAGACAAATGAAACAGCAGGTAAGTGATGCGAAGGATATGTATCAAGTGGACGAAAAAGGTCGATTTACTAAGCAGCGGACATATGGTGAGATGACCAATCTGTCGCTTGCTATGGTGTTTTTCTCTTGTTTTTACTTTGATGATTATTGGAAGTATGCGAGTGTGTATACGTATGCTCAAGCGGCGAATTACACTAGCGGCTGCTCAACTGCTATTTTTTGCGGGACTGCTTCGGATGGTTCTGATCATGGGGGTGGAGATCATGGTGGCGGTCATGATGGGGGCTCAAGCTGTTCAAGTTGTTCAAGTTGCGGTAGTGGATGTTCCTCTTAGGGGAGGATTTAGGTCATAAAGCCCATCCATCTAGAAAAAGAGGGTTTAATCTGGTTATCTGGTGGGCAAAGACCCTTGGGGGACCCAGTAAGAATAAATAGTAAATTTTCGTTAATGTATAGTGACGGGTGCTGTTCTTCATGGTACAAAGGTCTTAAATACCTAATCAAGCGTTTAAGTCAAATACTAGAATCCTAGGTGCGCATGGGCCGAAAAAGACCAAGACCCAAAATTAAGCCTCAATAGGTTTCAATTTTGGGTTATTTGTATGACTCTTACATTGAGGAAATATCTAATACAGTGAATGGGTGAAAAGTAAACTTTTTAACGATCTCCCAGAATCATTTCAATAAACTTTCTATGGGCTTTCGACAACCATTTGTTTTTATGATAGGAAACTTGCGCGTAGAATTTTGGATTCTCGGAAGAAGACTTTATAATCTTCATTTTTTTGTCTCGCAACAGCGCTTCGGCACTTATGAAGGGCAGCATGCTGATACCTAACCCACTTACCACACACTGTTTTATTGCTTCCATACTAGTAAACTCCAAATGATTATGAGTACTTATTCCCTTCTCAATCAAATACCCTTCAAAAAATTGCCTTAAGGCACACTTTTTCGGACTGAAAATAATACACTCTTCATTGGCTTCCTCAATTGTCTTGAAAGAATGGTTTCGTTCCCCAACAAAGACTAATGGTTCTTCCGACCAAGTTTTTGTAATTAAATGCGGAGCATTTACCTTAGGTTCTAATGTTATCGCAATATCTATCTCTCCTGAATGAAGTCTCTCTCGTAGTGGAAGACAGTCATCATTAATTAGCGAAAAAGTAACCTCGGGATAATTCTTTTTATACTCTGATAGTACTGAACCCAGCTTGTATACTGTTATCGATTCTGCTGCACCAATACGAATTTCCCCTTTCATTGACGTGTCGTCTGCTGAAATATGTTGGATCTTTGAATACACAGCAAGTAATTCTACTGCATAAAGATACAGCTCCTGCCCAACCATTGTTAATTGAATTTGCTTTCCCAAACGGTCAAATAAGGGAAGCCCAATCTCATCCTCAAGCTGTTGAATATGAGAAGTGATAGAAGCCTGGGAGTACTGAAGTGTTTGAGCGGCCTTTGTAAAGCTATTCAATTCGGCTACCGTTTTAAACGTTTGTAATTGACGGATTTCGATTGTTAATCCCCCCATCATTCAATTTTTATTATCAGAAATTCTGAACATTTTCTTTAGTTATTTCAATTTTACTGATGGTGAATTATAACATACAATTCTAGTAAGGAGATGATTTGAATGAAAAAAATATGTTTACTCTTACCGAATGGATTTGAAGCAATTGAGGCAAGTGTGTTTACAGATGTATTTGGATGGAACAAAGATGTTAGTGAGGGTTCAACTGAACTCGTTACGGTTGGAACCCGAAAAGAACTAAAATGCACCTGGAACTTTACTGTTTTACCTGAAAAGGTATTGTCAGAGGTAACCGCCCAGGAGTTTGACGCTTTAGCCTTACCTGGTGGGTTTGAAATGGCAGGTTTTTACGAGGATGCTTTTCGATCCGATGTGCTTGAATTCATCCGAGAATTCGATAAACAGGGAAAAGTCATTGCAGCTATCTGTGTCGGGGCATTAGTGCTTGGAAAGAGTGGCGTCCTACAAGGGAGGAATGCGACAACATATAATCGAAGTAATGGCAAGCGACAATTACAATTAGCACAAATGGGAGCTAATTTGATTCCAGATCAACCTGTCGTAATTGATAAAAATATTATTACATCATTCAACCCTTCAACATCATTTGATGTAGCTTTTACCCTTCTCGAAGCACTTACCTCCACAGAAAATGCAAACAATGTAAAAAGGCTTATGGGTTTCATGAAATAATTTCAATTTAAATTTAAATGAGGTGATGCTTTATGGAAATATCAGAAAACACTGCATTACTATTGATTGATGTTCAAAAATATTTTGATGATCCAGCACACGGTAGAAGAAATAATCCAAACGCAGAGGAGAATATGGCCCGATTGTTACAGATGTGGAGAAAATCGAATCGACCAGTCATTCACATTCAGCATATTAGTAAACCTTCCCTAGCCCATCATCCTGGAAGAGAGATTAAAGAGATTGTGGCACCTTTGCCTGAAGAACCGCTATTCATAAAAAATGTAAACAGTGCCTTTATTGGTACGAACCTCGAAAAGTATTTAAAAGATTCTGAGATTAATACACTGGTCATTGCCGGGCTAACTACAGATCATTGTGTTTCAACCACAACAAGAATGGCAAAAAACCTTGGCTTCACTCCAATCATTGTCTCTGATGCTACCGCTACTTTTGATAGAGTCAGCTTTGATGGAAAGCTGTACCGAGCTGAAGAAATACATCAATTGGCTTTGGTTAGTTTAAGTGATGAGTTTGCAACCGTATTGGATACGAACGGTATAGTAAGATTGAGTTGCAAGCAAAAAGGTTAATATGTTCCTTGAAGGAGCAGTGCTAGAGGATATAAAAGCTGCCAGTCGGCAGCTTTTTAGTGTATAAGCAGAAGGAATATTATGTAAATAATTGTACCATAGCAGATGACTTAACTCAGGATATATTTGTTAAGTGTTATAAGGGTCTCCATACCTATCGTGAATATCATTTAACTATCTATATATTTTAGTGATTCCAGGAACTTGACAGGAAAATTAACAAATATTATGATATAAAAAAAGACCGATTGTTCTCTTTTAGGGAGGTAGATAGAACTTGAATAAAGGAGAAAGGACTAAAAATTATATTATTGAACAATCATCTTCATTATTCAATAAAAATGGTTATAAATCGACTTCGATCTCTGAAATTATGATGGCCACTGGTCTAAAAAAGGGAGGAATTTATAATCATTTCGAAAACAAGGACGCCTTGGCAAAAGCTTCATTTTCTCACTCAATAAATGTCTTAAAAGATAAGTATATTGAAGCAGTAAGATCAAAAGATACTTCATCCGAACAATTTGATGCTTTTATTTCTGTTTTCAGCTCTTTAATTGATAACAATTTAGTAGTTGGTGGGTGTCCTATAATGAATGCTGCAATAGAAGCGGATGATTCAAAGGTTGATTTCGAGGATTCCATTAAAGAAGGATTTACTGGCTTAATTAAGTTGATTAAAGGCATTATCCAAAACGGGAAGAATCAAAATGAAATCAATAAAGAAGTTGATACCGAACAAATGGCTGTAATCATTCTTTCTTCCATTGAAGGAGCCTTAGCGCTCAGTCGTTTATTTCAGGATAAAATTTATTTAGAATTGGTTATCAAGCAGATCAAATCAATTCTTTTCGAATAAGGACTCTTTATTTTTTGATTAAAAAAGGACCGCTCGGTCTTTTTGGATCAGTATTCTTATATCTTACAAAAAGAGTGGAGAATGAGTAATGAACAGTAAAATTAATTTGAATGCAAATAGGGAAATATCAGCTCCTCCTGTGGCAAAACTTATTGGATTTGTTCCAGTTGAGATTAAAAGCGGAGAATCCATATTTATGTTAGAGACAAAGGAAGACCATTTTAACCCAATGGGGACAGTCCATGGCGGTATTCTTTGCGACTTGGCTGATGCAGCCATGGGTGTAGCTTATGCAACATTATTGAATGAAAATGAAACCTTCACAACAATAGAGCTAAAAATCAATTACCTAAAGCCTGTTTGGGAGACGAACCTAAAAGCCCATGCAGTAGTCATAAAAAAGGGAAATACCATTGGACTAATTGATTGTTCCATATTTGATGGAAATGAGGCATTGGTTGCAAAAGCAAGTTCAACATGTATGACTTTAAATGGAGAAACAGCCAAAAATAGATCGGTAAAAGTTCAGTAACTCTACATTAGGAGGGGTTAAATTATGAAGCGAAGAGTAGTGGTCACAGGATACGGTGCCATATCTCCATTAGGAAATGATGTGGAGACATTATGGAGTAATATTAAGTTGGGTAAATCTGGTATAAAAAAGATTCAATTTAGTGAATACGAAGACATAAACACAAAAATCGGCGGTTTTATAGATGATTTTAATCCTGAAGAATATTTGGATAAAAAAGAACTGGGGAAATATGATTTATTCGTGCAATATGCTTATGCTGCAGCTAAACAAGCATTAGATCAATCAAAACTAGACTTTACTAACAGTGACCCTCATCGATTAGGAGTTTACATTGGATCTGGGATTGGGGGGATAGATACTACTTTAGGTAATCATAAAACCCTCCTTGAAAAAGGTCCAAGAAAAGTATCTCCATTCATGGTCCCGATGATGATAAGTAATATGGCAGCTGGGATTGTTTCGATTAAAACTGGTTTTAAGGGTCCAAGTTTTTCTCCTGTATCTGCTTGTGCAACTGGAAATCAAGCCATAGGTGAGGCGTTTATAAATATCATGCACGGCTATTCTGATGCTATTCTAGCAGGAGGTGCTGAAGCCTCCATAAATCCTTTGGCATATTCTGGGTTTTCTAGGATGAGAGCAATGTCTACTTCCAATGAATTTCCTGAAAAAGCCAGCCGGCCATTTGATAGTCAAAGGGATGGATTTGTAATGTCAGAGGGAGCAGGAGTCCTACTGTTAGAAGAATATGAGCATGCAAGAAAAAGAGGGGCTACTATTTTAGGAGAAATTATTGGATATGGTTCCACAACGGATGCTTATCATATAACTTCCCCTGACTTTCATGGAGCGGAGAGAGCTATGAAGCTAGCACTGGAAATGGCAAGTATCCAACCATCAGATATAAATTATATTAACGCACATGGAACCAGCACTCCTGAAGGAGATAAATCCGAAACTAAGGCTATAAAAAGTGTATTCGGGTCCCATGCTTATAAATTAAAGGTAAGTTCAACCAAATCTATGACAGGACATTTATTCGGAGCGGCTGGAGGGCTGGAGGCAATTATCACACTTAAAAGTATTATGGAAGATATAATCCCTCCTACCATTAATTACGAAAATCCGGATGAAGAATGTGATCTTGATTATGTACCGAATCATAGTATTCAAGCTGAAGTGAACTATGCTATCTCAAATGGTTTTGGGTTCGGTGGGCATAATGCTGTTTTAGTATTTAAGAAATTCAATGAGGGTAACTTGCCGACCAGATCCTGAGGAAATGTTTCGGCTCTACGAAAAGCCTAAATGCTAATAACTGACTTTTCTTGTATACTCCAGTACCATTGGTGCTGGAGTATACTTGTCTTGATAACTAGAATGTAGTGTCTTAAAATAAAACGGTTTGATTACACTATTTTTGCAACATACTATTTGAAACTCTATGATTTATTTATCGCATTAGATATAGGAGGGATCGTGAATTATGGAAAAGCAGTTACCACCTGGTCAATTCGAAACAGAAAACTGGCCAATACTACACAAAGGAGATGTCCCCAAGTTTAATAAAGCCACATGGAATTTCAGACTTTTTGGTGAGGTAAAGGAAGAAAAGCTCTTATCCTATAAAGAATTCATGGAACTTCCGAAAACCATTTCAACCGTTAACCTGCATTGTGTTACTACCTGGTCTAAATTTGATACATCATTTGAAGGAATTGCATTAAGAGAGTTATTAAAATTTGTTGAAATCAATGAGGGTGTAAAATACATCAAAATTTACGGTTACTACAATGGGGACAGATTTGGTTATTCTGCAAACCTGCCCCTCGATCCACTATTAGGGGACGATTCTTTGTTTGTATACCGTTGGAAGGATAAAAATCATGATTGGCAGGATATTGACCCAAAACATGGTTATCCGCTAAGGTTTATTCCACCAGAAGTATTTTACCTTTGGAAAGGCTCCAAGTGGGTCTCAGGGATTGAGTTTATGAGGAAAGATGAGGCTGGATTTTGGGAAGAGCTTGGCTATTCGATGACAGCAAATCCATTTAAAGAAGAACGGTATCGTTAGCATGGTACGTAGAGTGTAATTGAGAGGGAGGTATTGAAATGAAATTTACTATTCGTATTTTCTACAAGGAAAACTTTAGTAATTCAATATTTGAAAGAGAGCTAAAAAAATCCCTAGAGGAAATTAGTGTATCTGTTTCAAGTATTAATTTTAATCAATTTGAAGAAAAATACTTACATAATAAAAGGACCATTATTGAGGTAGATATTGAAGTTAAAGGAGACTATATCGATTACAGAACTGTTTTCGGATGTGTCTTTTTAGTAGTAGATGAACTTTCATTAAAATTGTCTGGAATAGATATAAACGAATAATAGTTAAACTCTTAATTTTCGATAATAAATTTATTCTTCCATAGACCTCTTGAAAATATATATATGGATAGAGGGGGGAGAGAGCACTTGAACCGAAATGTAATTTCTTTATGGGAAGAACATTTATTTTGGCTAGAGATTTTACAGGATCATGCGTATTTTGTTCGAGATCATCTTTCTGTAAGCGAAGTTGAATATGTGAACACAGCCCAAAGTTATATCAATTTATTTGGGGATTTAATTGCGACATTAAGAACTATTCCTCGTTCAAGTAATTATACAGAGGAAGCTATGATTTATTTTTCCCAGAGAGTATGGCCGGTTGCGAAAGGATATTTCGAATTTGAAGGGAAACTGCAGTCGCTTAGAATAGACAATAAGGTGAACTTAAATTTATCGCCAACCTACCTGAACGGAACGTTAGCAGAAAATCAAGAATATCTGCGACTTTTACGTCAGTGGGTTCAAGGAAAAGAGCCTGCACCTCTACCTTTAGAAGATCTAATGGATTTATGGCTTGAGGACCAGCTGGGACATGCAGTCCTTTTTAAGAATATCATTGATCCAATTGAAATAAGGGCCAGCCATCAAGCGGATCTGTATATTAGCCAATTTCAAGTATTTATCATCCAAAATCACCACTTGAAAGGTTATTTGCGGTTCAAAGAACCGGGTTTTGCCCGTCAAACCGAATTCGCTTATGATGTCGGAAAAACAACCCTGGAAATGAGCCAATTTGTTTACAACATGGTGATTAAATATAAAGAAAATAAAATGTTAAATAAAACAACTCTACGATTTTTAGAACATCATTTTCCAGAAACGTGTTACTTTATTAAAAAGCTAAGTTTTTACGCCCCAGGATTGCAGGAGGAAGCAAGTAAATGCTCTCTAAAAAGGCCATCCTATCACTGAATCTACAGTTGGAAAGAAAGGGGATTTTGAGGGCTCTGAAGGAAAAAATCCCGGTGAAACGGGAATTTTATTATCGCTCCAAAGCTCTATCCCTGCTAACCTTAGTATACTGATTTACTTTCCAAAGAAGCTGACTTCATTTTTGTAATAGGCTTTTTAACATTCGCGAATACAATTCCGCCTAAAATGAGGATCACTCCGAACCATTGTGACAAGCTCACGCTTTCAGCTAGGACCAAGGAGGATAATATCACAGCAATTGGGAGCTCAGAGGCAGTCAAGATGGTTCCAAGTCCTGGGCCGACATGCTTCATTCCAATTGTAAATAAGAGCGGCGGCAAGGCTACGCCAAGTAACCCAAGGAATAATCCATAAGGAGCTACTCCCATAATGACTGGTAAATGCAATAAACTCGTAGGTTGAAAAATCAATAAAACCGTGATCAACCCGCCAGTGGAAAGGAGTGCACTTTTCTGTACAGGCGGTATATCTTTTCCCACGGAGCTGCTGAGAAAGATGAGAGCGGTATAGGTTAAAGCAGAAAGCAGTCCCCAAACTGTCCCCTGCCAGGTTAGTTTTACGCCTCCATCTGTAATAATGCCAGCTGCAAGAATGGAGCCAATGATTAGAATACCAATCGAAACCATTTTTCCGGTGCTTGGTATTTTTTTATAAACCATCCATTCAATAAAAGTGCCAATCCATACAAACTGAAATAAAAAGATGATGGCAAGCGAAGCATCAAGGGTTTGCAGGGACTGATAATAAAACACACCCGTTAAACCAACAGGAATTCCTGATAAAAGTAATTTACCGATGTTTGGTAAAGTAAGTTTTTTCTTTTTCGAAAAAAGAGCGACCATCCAGATGAGCAAGGTCCCAAGTAAGTATTGACTTCCTGTTACCTCTTTCACGGTAAACCCCGCCGAGTAAGCAAGCTTTACAAAGGTCGATAATACTCCGTAACAGCATCCTCCTAAAAAAACAATTAGTGCGTAGTGCCATGTTTTCATTTTTTCTTCCCCTTTCAATATTCAACCAAGGATGGAAAAATTAATTCTTCGACCCTTGGATCCTTTTTCAAACAACAAAAAAGCCACACAGCTCTCACATGAGAACTGTGTGGCGAAAATAGAGTTACCTCTAGAAAAGTCCACAAACAAATGAATTTTGTTATTTAATTTGACTCTGTTACTTTAAAATAAATGACATGAATTGTCAATATCAAATTGTTGCTAACAATAACAACTGTTCACACTCTAATCAGAAATGCTTCTACGCCATGTGTCCTGATTTTTTTACTTTTGTTTGTAAGTATTTTTCATTGTACTCGGAGATATCACCCCATAGAGGAGTACGTCCAGAGACCGATGCACCCGCTGCTTTCAATGCTTTGAGTTTTTTGGGATTGTTTGTGATGAGTGTGACGGGTTTTGTTCTCAGTGCTTTAAGCACTTCGATGGCGTCATCATAATTCCTTGAATCATCAGGAAAACCAAGTCCCTCATTGGCCTCCACAGTATCATATCCATTTTCTTGAAGAATATAGGCCATTGCCTTGCTAAATAAGCCTATTCCTCGGCCTTCATGATTGGCTAAATAAAATAATGCTCCGGTTCCATGCTCAGCAATCATTTTCAGCGATTGTTTGAGCTGAAAGCCGCAATCACAGCGCTTGCTTCCAAAGATATCTCCAGTGTGACAAATCGAATGCATTCTGATTAATGCATCTTCTCCATATTCAAAATCCCCATAAACAAGGACACTTGACTGTTGGTATTCAGCTAAGTTCGCAGAAGATAATTGATCAATGACTTGCTGGAAATCTTCCGTTACATTTTCACTCTTTAGCCAGCTGTACCATTTAAATTCAACCGTTTCTCCGTATAAATTGATTGGGAGTTTGATCGGTCCCACTAGGTAAATTGCTTCATCACCTTTTTTGACTAATTTTATTTTATCTTCTAAAAAAGAGAGAGCATTTGCTTTTAATTGAATTTGTTCCACTATGAATTCCCCCAAATCCCTATTTTCATAGATTTATTAGACTCTGAGCTCTCTTAAGAAAGGACAGGATCAGCAAAATTATCTTGATAGGTTGTTTCTTTTACTCTTTGCTGCTGCTGAAGCTTTTCTGTATGATCACGACGTGCTTCTTCGAATCTTTTTAATTGTGCCTCATTGAGATTCTGTTTGTCGAGTGCTTCGCTCAGCACCTCTGCTAAAACATCCGCATCTAATAGAGCACAATTTATCCCAAAGGCACCAGTGGGACTCATCGTATGTGCTGCGTCGCCCATAATTACCAATCCGTCCTTTACCCAGGTTGGGCAATGACAGCTTTGCACTTTTAATAAAGTAAAATCGTCCCATGTGCGTATTTGTGTACGGATGGTTTCAGCTAACTCAGGAAAAGCCTCAATCACTTTTTCTATAAATGGTGCACATGATTGCCTTTTCAAAGTGGGATAAGAATTTTCTTTAATATTCCAGCCAATTTGTATGAAACCGCCAGCCTGGGTAAACAAAGCCAACTGATCACCATTCACCAAGGCATTTTTAATCGTTGGCTCCCAGCCTGTTGGACTTAGAATTTTTGCCCAAAGCAAATCATATCCATGTGTTATCTTTGTATATGGCATCTTTGCCAGATTCCGTATCGTTGAGAACCGGCCATCGGCACCAACAACGATCTTGCTGTTTATCGTCACTTCTTGCTTGCCATTCATTGCTTTAAGCCCTGTTACACAACTGAGTTCATTAAATATTAACTCCGTTACCTTTGTCCCCATCATTAGCTTAAAATTCAGATAGGGTTCAGATGCCCTAAGCAACACACTTAACAAATTTTTTTGCGGAACATGAATGCCGACATGACGCTCCCCGACACCTGGTGCAACTGTCTTTATTACTTTTCCATGCTGCCAATATTCCACTCGTTCCATTAATAACAGTCCAGCAGCTTCAACTTGATCATAAAGACCATATTTTTTTAAGACTCGTTCTCCGTCCTGGTTGAGATGTTCACCTCTGAATTCCTTATCAATCCCTGTGTGCCGTTCGAGAACAATGGTTGAGATTCCTTTTTTCGCAAGCAAATATCCTAGCAAGGCACCTCCGGGACCGGCACCTACAATGCAAACATCTGCCTCAAGGTTCATAGTAATAACCACCTTATTTTATCTGACTATAATGATTGACGAATCGTAATTGATTAAAGTAAAATATTTATAGTTAATGAGTATTTATTAGTTAGTTACTTTATGTAAGTAATTATATTTTTTAAACTTAAATGTGTCAATCAAATTTGTTTAGCACGTTAATTATGTTGTTAAAAGGAATAGGCTAAGAGGGGGGAAGATCAATGGACGAGTCAGTCATGTGTCCTCGATTTGAAAAAGCGATGGGGATGATAAGCCAGCGTTGGACAGGAATGGTTATTTATCAGCTGTTAACCGGTCCAAAGCGCTTCTGCACCTTGGAAGCTTCTATGGGGATTAGCGGAAGGGTCCTTTCAGAGCGGCTGAAAGATTTAGAAAGCCAAGGGATTGTTAAACGTGAGGTGTTTCCGGAAACACCCGTCCGTATTGAGTATTCCCTTACAGAAAAGGGACTTGCGTTAAAGCCAATCGTTGAAGAACTGGAAAAATGGTCACAAACCTGGATAACAATCGAATAATGGATTCTTTAGGCAACTTTGGCTCGATTCGGTAACTGAGCCAGCGCTGCCTTATTTTTTTGATGTTAAAAAAGCAACCAATTACGGCTGCTTCTCCTGATTTGCTGTTTTTGATTTCAAATTAGTGCGTTCGATTTCCTCAGCAAATTCCTCTTTCATGGACTGGAGATTTTCTTCCGTTCGGGTATCCCAAATACTATAAGGGATTTTATTGGATAAATCCTTTCCATCATTTTGCATCCTTGCCATCACCTCTATTCCATATCGTCTCAATTAAATGAGGAACTATACGACAAGTGATAAAGTTTTAGGCAGGTGAATCGAAGAAGCATAGCCTGCCCAAAAGAAAGCAAACTAAAATCGAGGGTGCTGAATCCGAAGACATATGTAAAGTAGTCGGCATCCTTGAAAGAATAACTAAAGAAAACGATAGGAGTGGTAAGAGAATGACTAAAAATTACAATAACCAATCTAAGAAAAATAAAAATGCTCAATCAAATGCAGATGTAGAATTAGCGGGAGAAAAGGGACTTGAAAAAGTAGCAAGAATGGCTCAAAAAAAGCCAAAATAACGGGATAATTATTTTTCCGGTGTTTATTTAGGTATACTAAAAAGATCGTCTATGTGACGGTCTTTTTATATGAGGAAATCAACAAGACTAAGGGACCCTTCACACAATTTTTATAAGTTGAGGACATATGTCCTATCCAAAACACGTGGAGATATCTTTTAATAAAGAGAGAAAAACAAAAGTAGGGGAGAAGATTATGAAGGGAATTATCTTTGCATTTTTAGGCGGGGCATTTATTACCCTGCAAGGAATAGCTAATACACGAATTAGTCAGGATATCGGCACATGGCAAGCAGCAACGATTACCCAATTAACGGGATTCATAATGGCGTTCATCATCTTACTGATCGTTCGAGACGCTAAATGGCAAGGCTTCAAACAAGTGAAACCATTATATTTGATTGGTGGCGCCTTTGCAGCGATTGTCATCTTCAGTAATGTTCGTTCGATTGAAATCATTGGTGTGACCCTTAGTATATCGGCAATCCTGATTTCGCAGTTAACAGTGACTTTTATTATTGATAGTAACGGGTGGTTTGGACTGGAAAAACAGAAGATGAAGCTGCCACAGATTATTGGCATCGGAATGATGATTGCAGGCGTGGTCATCCTAAGGTCTTAATCGCAAAGGAGTTCCTGCCTGTTGCAGGTGAATACGGGGGGTGAAACTGAGTGAAAGAACTAAATGATCAAGAGCAGTTGCACGCTTATATCCGGACTTATCAACTAGAATCCATATTTCATGAACCATTGCTTCCGCATTTGTCACTATACAGTTTTGACCAAGGGGAACTGATCTGTTCCCAAGGAGAAACTTCACAGTATTTGTATGTCCTGATTAAAGGGAAAGTGAAAATCTATACCAGTTCGTCAGAAGGTAAAACACTTATTCTTTCGTTTAAAAAACCTCTTGATGTGATCGGGGATATTGAGTATGTCCGCGGCATTGATATTATCAATACGGTGGAGGCCGTATCGTCAGTTTGGATGATTGGTATTCATCATCGCTGGTTGAAGAAATATGGAAGCGACCACGCGCCGTTCCTGCAATTTTTATTGGATATTATCACGAAAAAGTTTCAACTGAAAAACAATTCGATGAGCTTCAATATTATGTATCCTGTCGAAGTACGCTTGGCTAGTTATCTATTGTCTGTTTCCTTTGATGATTCGGATTCACTGGAGAAAGACCAGCTAAGAATCAGCATCAAGGATGCAGCTAACTTAATCGGAACTAGTTATCGCCATTTAAATCGAGTCATCACCCAATTATGTGAAGATGGTTTGATTGAACGCAATCGAGGTTCCATCTTCGTTAAAGATAGGAACGGATTAAAGGATCTCGCGGGAGATAATATATATGAATAACCTTTAAAAATATCAACATAAGGGAGAGAAATTGGATGATTTTAGGATTATCATTTGCGATAATTGCCGGTTCGCTGGTAGGTCTGCAAAATATTTTTAATAGTAAAGTCAATGAACGGGCGGGATCTTGGGCGACGACGACCTTAGTATTAGGGATGGGATTCCTCGCTTCACTAACGTTCGGTCTTATCTTTGAAGGCGGACACTTATTCCATTTGGAAAATATGAAGACGTGGTATTGGTTCAGCGGGATGATCGGCGTAGGTGTGGTTGTTTGTCTCGTTCAAGGAATCAAGCGGCTCGGACCCACCTATGCCATTGCCATCGCGTTAACCTCACAACTGCTATTTGCATTACTGGGGGACACACTAGGCTGGCTGGGTCTCCATAAGGTCCCGTTTACTATCAATCAATTGATTGGAGTGCTGGTCATCGTTGGCGGAATTGTTGTTTTTAAATTTGGCGGCAGTGGCGAGGGTAAGAAATTGCTAAATTGGCCATTTGCAAAACGGAATAAAGTTTCTAAATTTCAACAGAGAGAAAACTAATAAACTGAGTAGTTAACACTAAAATGTGCAAAAGGCAGTGCGATTCCGATAGGAACCACTGCTTTTTTTGTAATTTACATATCATTTGAGAGGTTTATTTGCGAAACGAACCAGTTTATTTGCGAAAGCGAGTAATTTGTTTGCTAAACTAAGAAGTTTGTTTGCGAAACCGAGCAGTTTATTTGCGAAAACAATTTTACCAGGGAATGGTTTCAGGGGAATAAGAACGGTTCTTTTTCTCACCGGAACTAGTAAGCCCTGCAGATCGCAAATGTCTCCCCGCTGCATCGACAGATTTAATATGGGCAAAATTTCGAAACTCAAGATTTGTTATCCTTGAATCAAACAACAAAAAATAATCTAACAACGAGTCTGGAAGGGTATCACTAGTAAAGGTACAACAAGCAGGACAGTACCATTTTCTCTTCTTACGGATAATCGGAAGGTACTCACATAAAGGACAATGAAATCCTGTTAATAGTTCGATCTTTTTAATACCATATCTTTCTAGTATATGAATTGTTGGAGGAGTATTCTTTTTTACAAGGAATTTACTTAATTTCCGGAGCTCTTTTTCAGAGAGGATTTCATTTGTATACATTTTCTCAAACATAGAAATTTTTTTGAGGAGATTATGGGATTTGCACACACGTTGTTTAACTTCTGGATGGCCTCCGATGAAGGAAAGGATGGAATATGGATTACTGACGACTACTAAGTAATCCACCGACAATGAAGGGAAGTTATACGTGGATAGGAACTCTTTGATACAGTCCTTATGCATCTCTGCTTGTGCGATGGGATCGGTGTAGCCTTTATTATGTTCATCAAGTGTTTGGAAAAATTGTCCGTTTTCTAAATCGAATTTTAAGGTTCCTGTCATATTTTTGATTTCTAAGATAAGTGCGAGATTTTTTGTTAGAAGAAGCGTATCAATTTGGCAGTTATATTTTCCAAATGGAAGGTTTAAATCGTGGAAAATCATATATTTCTTATCAGGGAGCCGGGATAAATAGTAGTCTAGAGATTCTTCTCCGCGGTATCCAGCCTGCCGTTTTGAAAGTTCCTTAATTATTTGAGGACGCTTTTCATGGTTTTTGGGAAGTCGCCGCAAAAGAGCCATCAAAATCAGGATAGTTAATGGAACTTTCCTTTCTTTCATAATCAATAAAATCACTCCTTATAGTTTTATATACTAATTCTCAAAATGATTGGAAAATTCCTGCAGAATTTTGTAGAAAAAAATCATATTTTGCTTACAAATTTTTTATAAGTTTTATAATTCTAATTTATTTGCGAAGCCAGGGTGTTTGTTTGCGAAACGGAGCAGTTTATTTGCGAAACCAAGGTATTTGTTTGCGAAACGGACCTGTTTGTTTGCGAAACCACACCAGCCAGAACTGTATGAAAATAGATCTTTTAAGTGGGTGCAGAGTAAATGGGCTTGGTCTGTCTATTTTTAGGAAACCTTTATTTTACGATTAGGTAAAAAATTAACTATAAGAAGAAAGTTCGTTTGTGCAAATAACCCCCATGGCGAATATTTCTCTTCTTTTTATGGCCAAATAGATATATCCAGAAAAAATCAGCTACTACTGGTTCCCTTTGACTGGCCCATTTACTTCGTAGGCAGCAAAGTATTAGTAGAAGCAGGAAAGCCGACCTCAACTGAACACCAAGCTTAAACTCAATACAGATCAAAAAAGCAGAATGACTAATCATCATTCTGCTTTTTTGTTAATACACCTTATCACCGTTAAAGATCGAAGTCTTAACAATCACATAATCTACATAGCGGATGGCTTCTAATTTCTTTCCACCCGCATAGGAAATAGAGGATTGAAGGTCTTGCTCCATTTCTTTCAACGTATCTACTAAGGAGCCTTTGTGTTCGACTAAAATTCGCTTTCCTTCTACATTTTTTCTTTCTCCTTTTTGAAATTCCGAGGCAGAACCAAAGTATTCTTTAAAGAGTTTTCCATCGGTTTCGGTTGTTTCTCCTGGAGATTCTTCATGTCCCGCAAATAATGAACCAATCATAACCATGGTTGCCCCGAATCGAATCGACTTGGCGATATCACCATGTGTACGGATCCCTCCGTCCGCAATAATCGGCTTACTCGCGGCCTTTGCACACCAACGCAGTGCAGCTAGTTGCCAGCCACCTGTCCCAAATCCAGTCTTAATCTTGGTAATGCATACCTTCCCTGGACCGATCCCCACTTTAGTGGCATCCGCACCTGCATGCTCTAATTCTCTGACAGCCTCTGGTGTTCCGACATTTCCTGCTATGACAAAACTGTTGGGTATGTACTCCTTAATATGCTGAATCATCTTAATGACTGCATTGGAATGACCATGTGCGATATCAATAGTTATAAATTCTGGTGAAATCTGTTCTTCTGCTAATTGCTGGATAAATCGATACTCTTCCTCTTTCACACCAACACTAATAGAGGCGATTAAACCACGTGATTTCATATCCTTGATAAAAGATAATCGCTTATCTGGCTCAAAACGATGCATGATATAAAAGTAACCATTTTCGGCTAAGTAAATGGCTATCTTTTCATCAATAATCGTCTGCATATTTGCAGGCACCACAGGCAGTTTAAATGTATGCCCGCCTAGGGATATTGAAGTATCACACTCAGAGCGGCTATTTACCACACTTTTTGCCGGAATCAGTTGGATATCTTCGTAATCAAATACATTTTCCATCATTGCCCTCCTCAAAAACCAAACGGTAATAAACTTACATGTTTACCCATTGCAAAGATAGGGTTATCGGTTTCAATTGGTCTTATACATCGTTTCAACTATATAGTTTTTACTAGGCCTTGTAACCACTTAATAAGGCCTCTTTTGCTCCGTATATTACAAAACAAAAATAGATTCACGTTCTTAATGAGAAAAGGGAATTGACACGAGAAATGTAAAGTGACCAGATTCATGGGCAAGTTCTACCTTTCCACCGTGCTGTTCCACAATGGTTTTTGTAATGGATAAACCAAGTCCCGTACCTATTTGGAAAGTTTGATTACTACGGGATTCATCCACCTTATAAAAACGTTCAAATAAGTGTTTTTCTTGCTCTTTCGTAATAGGTGTCCCTTCATTTTCAATTGTAATCATGAAAAAATGCTCCTTGGATATCAAGGAGGCTTTTATTTTTCCATGCTTAACCGAATATTTCAGGGCGTTCATAAGCAAATTTTCGATAGCTCTTACGAATTTCTCACTATCGATTAAGGTGATGATCGGAGCCTCTCCGATATTCTTAACAATGGAAAGTCTGTTTTCCTGAACGAGCGGTTCCAATTCGAATAAGATTTGATCAAGAAGGTTTCGTATATCCACTTTTTGCAGATTCAATTGCACACTACCTGAAGTAAGCCGAGTATATTCAAATAAATCATCAATGAGCTTTTTTAATTGAATTGATTTATTATACGTGTTTTGGATGAACCGTTCGTATTCGCTCTGATCATGAAAGGATTTACTCCTTAATAAATCCAGGTAACCTATGATGCTTGTTAGGGGTGTACGTAAGTCGTGCGAAACACCCGTAATTAATTCCATTTTTGACTTTTCAAGGTCACGTTCTTTTTGAATCTGTCGTTCTAACTGTTCAGTCATACTATTGATACTTAAAGCGACTTTTCCTAATTCATCTTTACGCAAAATAGGGACGCGGTAATTTAAATTACCTCTTGAAATAATATCTATTCCTTCAGCTAAAGTAATAATATATTTAACAATTCGGCCGGATAACAAATAAAAAGAAAGGATGAATGCCACCGCGAATGCAGCAAGTGGGGCATATGAATAGGAATAAGCTTTTTCCAATCTATTCGTAAAATTGCCTACAATCCCCAGGCAAACCATGGCAATAATATAACTAGCAGCAAACACGGTAAATATTTCAAATCTGATACTTTTTTTTCCATTCATGAAAATCGTCCGTTTATTTATCAATTTTATAGCCAACTCCCCAAACGGTTTTGATATATCGTGGCTCCCTTGGATTCTCCTCAATTTTATCGCGAAGATTACGAATATGTACCATGACTGTATTTTCGGAGTAGCCAGAAGGCTCATCCCAAATTGTTTCATAAATTTTATCCGCACTAAATACCTGTCCTGGATAGTCGGTAAGCAATTCCAAAATGGAAAATTCACGAGGTGTCAGCGAAACCTCTTTTCCGCTGACAGAGACAAAATGCTTATGTTTATCAAAGACAAGGTCATGGAGTGTGAATACGGAACGATCCGTTTCCCGAGGAGTAAAATGTTGGCGCCTCAACTGGGCCTTCACTCTAGCTATTAGTTCCAATGGGTTAAAGGGTTTTGTCAGATAATCATCTGCCCCAGTGGTTAATCCCGTAATTTTATCAATGTCTTCTCCTTTAGCGGATAACATAATGATAGGTACCATTGAAGTTTCCCTGATTTTCATACAAGTCTTGATTCCATCAAGATTTGGCATCATTACATCCAAAATGATAAGTTGAATGGAGGTTGAATTTACTATTTCTAATGCCTGTACTCCATCCTCTGCTTCCAAAACCTGAAAGCCTTCATTTCGCAAATATATATGAATAACATCACGAATTTCCGCCTCGTCGTCAACAACTAGAACTATGTTCATTTCACTTCCTCCTTTTTCTCATGAATCTAATTTTCTTCGGCAAACATATACAAAGGCAGGCGGGAAATTAAGCGGGACAAGATTAATTCTTTCAATCTCAAATCGCTTTGAGAGATGTTTTTTCATTTGCAGAGAATATTGAAAGGCAATGAAGTGTCCTCCTGGTTTTAATGAATTCACGACTTGATTAAGTAAACTATCACGAATTTCAGCTGGAAAGTTAAAGAAGGGCAGTCCGCTTATGACACAGTCTAATTGCTGAACACCATGTTGATTTATTTCATTAATTAAATGAACTGCGTTATGGCAACACAAGAATTCCGGAAATTCTTGTTGCAGGTTATCCCTCATACTTTTTTCTTTCTCAAACATGAATACCTTTGCCTTTTTGGATACGCGTGATTTTATTTCTCTCGTAATCACACCCGTTCCTGAGCCGAGCTCTGCAATTACACTCACTTCATTCCATGAGATAGGTTGAACCATTTTGGTAGCCAAAAATCGAGAGCTAGGCCACAAGCTGCCGATTTGCTTTGGATTTTGGATAAACTTTTGGAAAAATAGCAATGATTGGTGACTATTCAAAAAAACCTCTCCCTTATTTCGCTTTTATTTTTCTCAGTTACAGTTTTATTCATGTACTAATGCTTGGCTGGCATCTTTAGGCTTGTGGATCTTGATCTTGCTTAGGGCTACTATTAAAACAGCAAGGAAAACGACAATCACAAGCGATTTTACATCTACTAATGACAGCAGCTGTGAAAGTTGATCGCCGTAAGCTTTTCCAATTGTAAAAAATAACGATGTCCAAACAATAGAACTGGTATAGGAAAACAAGGCAAATTTCTTGTACTTTACCCCATTTATACCGGCAAAGACCGGGACCACATATCGAACGACTGGAAGCAGGAATCCCACACACATCGCAATGTCACCGTACTTATTAAAAAGATTTTCAACCTTAATCCAATACCGATTCACCTTATTCTTTTGTAAAAAAACAACCATCCGTTGACCAAATAATTTCCCACATAAATAACCAATGGTAACTGCCGTCAATAAACCAAGAAGAATACACGCATATATAATCCACGGGTTAAGTGCCCCGTTATCCGCCAATATACCACCAGTTAAGATGGTCACTTCATTTGGAACAGGAATCCCAAAAGGTCCTAAGCAGAAGGCAAGATAGAAAATCAAATATCCATAATGGTCAACAAGGTGAAGAATCGTTCCGCTTATCATATCTCATGACCTCCTTTATTTGCTGATGAGGTAATATTAACGAAAAGATCTTAGGAACTCATGGGGATATTTCTAAAGAATTTCTGAAGAAGTTTATGAAGAGGGATGGTGTGTGAAGCTTCAAAGATTGTTATTAGCGAAAGTGAGGTGTTTATTTGTCGAAGTGAGGTGTTTATTTGTCGAAGTGAGATGTTTATTTGCGAAAGTGAGATGTTTATTTGCGAAAGTGGGGTGTTTATTTGCGAAAGTGAGATGTTTATTTGCGAAAGTGAGATGTTTATTTGCTTAAGTGAGATGTTTATTTGCGAAAGTGAGGTGTTTATTTGCGAAAGTGAGATGTTTATTTGCGAAACTGACATGTTTATTTGCGAAACTACCTCATTTATTTTTCTCTCAAATTTTATACTTTTTTTAGAATTAGTTTAGAGGCGGTTTAGACCAAGGGAGTAAAATGATAGATACCCGACAGCGTAATGTACGGTTGACGCCAAACCTATTTTTGAGGGAGGAATGGTTGGAATTTGGATATCCTATTGGAAGTAATTGAAATAAATTCTACTCGACAAAACAGCATGAAGGAGATTTGCCCATGTCTATCAAGACGAGACTAGTGCTATCCTATATTGCCATGACCTTTATTCCTATTGTGTTGTTTGCTTTGATTGCAACAACACTTGTATCAGCTTTTTATAAGGACATGATAGGAACTGGAGGCGGTAAGGGGATACCAGCCTTTTGGGAAACGGCCAATCAACGCCGTGATTTGATTGCCGGCGTGAAGTTTATGACACAAACGGACCCGGACCGGTTCAACAACAACGAGTTCCTAAAAAGCACAGACGGACAATTGAATCGTGTTCATGCAGGACTAGTGGTGATGGAAAATCATCAAGTTAGCTACACTTCCCCTTTCGTAAGCAGCCTTGATCTAAATACTGAGCTTCAAGAGTTGCAAACGAGTCAGTCCCAAAATCGATGGGGGAAAAGTCGTTTTTCAGTGGAAAAGTACGATATTACCTTTAGCAATCATACTTCTGGTACCGTATATATACTTTCTGATTTATATCCTTTTTACAAGGAGGCAAGGAAGTTTTTCCCGCTTTTGGGATTGTCGCTGCTACTCGTTATTGGCCTAACGAATGGTGTGCTTACCTTTTTAGTTTCTCGTAGTTTCATCAAACCTTTATATACTCTTAAGCAGGCTGCAGAACAAATTAAAAAAGGGAAACTAAATCATGAGGTGAAGTTGGATCGCAAAGATGAAGTCGGAGAATTGGGGGCTTCCTTTGAAGAAATGCGCGCCCGCTTGAACGAATCTATCCATCTTCAACTACAGTATGAAGAGAACCGGAAAGAACTAATTTCTAATATTTCACATGATTTGAAAACACCGATTACCGGAATTAAAGCCTGCGTTCAAGGCATTCAAGATGGAATCGCAAATACTGTTTCGAAAAAGGATAAATATATGAATATGATTGCAAAGAAAGCGGACGATATGGATCATTTAATTGACGAATTGATGTTGTATTCCAAGCTTGATCTCAATCGACTGCCATTTCATTTGGAACCTATGGACATTCATGTGTATTTGCGGAATTATATAGAAGAATTACGGCACGACCCACGTATGGAGGGAATCAGGATTACGTACTCTTCTGACAGCGACAGACCGGTTCTCGTAATGGGGGACCATGAAAAGCTGAGCAGGGTAATCATGAATATCATAGACAACAGCTTAAAATATATGAACAAGGCAGAAAAGGAAATTAAGGTGGAATTGTTGGACGACCAGGCAAAAGCAACAGTACACATACGGGATAATGGACCGGGAATTAACAGCGAGGAGTTACGTAATATATTCGATCGTTTTTACCGGGCGGACCCATCGAGGAATACGGATACTGGAGGCACAGGTCTCGGTCTTGCCATTGTCAAACAGATGGTGGAAGGACAAGGTGGAAACGTCTGGGCAGAAAGTCAATTAGGAGAAGGGACCAGCCTTTATTTTACGCTGCCAAAGATTAATCATGAGGGTGAACAAAAGTGAAAAGAATTTTAATTATCGAGGACGACCAGGTCATTGTGGAAGTGGAAAAAGATTATTTAGAAGCAAGCGGCTTTGAGGTGGAGCTTTCGACAAGCGGGGAACTAGGTCTCAAAAAAGCCATGGAAGAGGAATTTGATTTAATCATTCTCGATCTCATGCTTCCAAATACAGATGGATTTGAAATCTGCCGGCAAGTTCGCCAAGCAAAAAATATCCCAATTTTAATGGTATCCGCCAAGAGGGAAGAAATCGATAAAATACGCGGTCTCGGCCTTGGTGCAGATGACTATATCACCAAGCCCTTTAGTGTTGGAGAGTTGGTGGCCCGGGTCAAAGCGCATCTTGCCCGATATGACCGGTTAATGACAGATAACTTGGTGAGACAAAAGGATGAAATTCGAATCAGGGGTATTCGTATTGATAAGTTATCTCGAAAAGTGTTTGTGAATGAAACAGAAATCTCGTTTACTTCGAAAGAGTTTGACTTGTTACTATTTTTGGCCATACATCCAAATCGGGTGTTCAGCAAAGACGTGCTGTTTGAAAAAATCTGGGGATTGGATTCCATAGGGGACAATGCCACGGTAACTGTTTTTATTGGCAAATTACGTGAAAAAATTGAAACGAACCCCTCAAAGCCGCAGTATATTGAGACGATATGGGGCGTCGGGTATCGTTTTAATATTTAGTAGAAGGACAAAATGAAGCGGCCTAATCCCATTCGGGTGAAGGTCGTTTTTTATATTCACGAGGAGAACACATAGTTTATTTTTATACTTTTTTTAGAATTCGTTTAGAGTCCTTTTAGACCCGCCTATTATTATTAAAGGCAGAGGCAATATTGTAGACAAGGGGTGTATGGTTTGAGGAAACTGAATCTTACTCAGAGAAGATGGCTGATCATATTACATTTATTATTCGCATCGATCATGTTCGGTGTATCCATTGTTTTTTTGATTTTGAGCATAACCGCTGCCAGTACGAACGATGCAGGTGTGCTTAAGGCGTGTTATTCAAGTATGCATGTACTTGCCAAGACATCAGTTCGTGCTTCAACGATTGGCACTGTGGTGACGGGGATATTACTATCTTTAATGACCCAATGGGGATTGTTCAAATTTTACTGGATAATAGTCAAGGAAGGCTTAACAATCCTTTCGATTATATTGGGGCCCTTCGCTATGTATACCTTAACGTTAAAAGCGGTGACGCTGACATCTAAGGGAGGGCTAAACGCTCTTTTGGATCCATCATTCACAGTAAACAAGTGGCAGCTTTGGATCGGAATTATCCTTCAGATTGTTTCCCTTGTTGTAATGTTCGTGGTTTCGGTATTCAAACCATGGGGACAGCGAAAACAGAAAAAAGCAGCGAAACTTGCTTGAAGAGAAGGGGATAAGAGGTATGATCTATCAAGTGGGTAACGGAAAGTGTATTAATAATTGTAGAGTCTGGAGTGGATAAAAAGTGAAACCTAAAAAAAGTTGGTGGGTAATAGTAATTATCTCATGGGGAGTCATCATTCCTTTTATGGCTCCTTATTTGACACTAGATCCTGCAAACAGCCGTGTATCCATCACAACGACAGGCATACAATTTCCCTTATTAATTGCTCATATTATAACAGCATGTGTGGCGCTATTATCCGGTTTTTTTCAATTCATAGATTATTTTCGAATTAAAACACCCAACGTCCATCGCTATCTTGGCAGGGTATATGTGGGCAGTGTATTTGTAAGCGGAGGGCTTGCTCTCGTTTATGTTCCTTATATTGAAAATTTCTCAAAAGCCACATCTTTTCTTGTATTATCGATTCTCTGGCTTTTTACCTGCTGGAAAGGATATCGTACCGCAGTAAGAAAACAATTGGCAGATCACCGCAAATGGATGATTCGGAGTTTTGGTATCACATTAGTAGCAGTAAGCGGCCGAATAGTGGTGCCACTTTTACTGTTAACCTATTACATTGTGAATGGCTTCTCCCTTCCAGGCGGGAGAGAGAAAATGGTTGAAGAAGTCCTCAACGTAAATATATGGGTAGGGCTGATGATTAATTTCCTGGTCGTTGAGTGGGGGATTCTTCGAGATCGTAAAGGTGTCAGGCACCATGTGAAAAATTCACATGGTGCCTGACACCTTTTTTTGATTTAAATGTAAAACTAATTTGGATGCCATTAGGATTTAATTAAATGTACACATATTAGCATTAAAAAAGAAATACCAATCATACTCATTACCCATAACCAAGCCATCTCCATATTGCCTGAGTCAATAGCAACATATATAGCTGTTGGAATGGTTTGAGTTTTCCCTGGAATGTTTCCAGCGAACATTAAAGTGGCGCCAAACTCGCCTAATGCTCTTGCGAAACTTAATATGGTACCCGAAATGATCGCTTTAAGTCCTAGAGGAAGGGAAATACTCATGAATAATTTGAACTCATTTGCCCCGTCTACGCGGGCGGCATCCTCAATATCCTCATCAATGGCTTCAAACCCTGTTTTAGCTGATTGATACATAAGAGGAAAAGCTACAACAGTAGAAGCAATCACAGCAGCCCACCACGTAAACATAACCGGTTGTTCAAAGATCCATTCAATTAATTGTCCTATAGGACTATTCCTTCCAAAAATAACAATTAACAAGAACCCTACGACTGAAGGTGGTAATACTAACGGTAATAGGAAAAGCGTTTCTACAAAAGCCTTCCCTTTGAATTTCCTATTAGTCATCACCTTTCCAAAAAATAACCCAATAATTAATACGAATAATCCTGAGACAGTTGCAATCTCAATTGATAGTCTGACTGGTGACCAAAAGTTTGTTGCCATTGAATTTAATTTATCCTTTTAAATCCATACTTTTCTAAAGTCTTTAGTGATGTTTCATTTTGAAGATAATCGTAGAATAGTTGGGCTTCTTTTTGATGAGTACTATTCTTAATCACACCTAATGGATAGATAATAGGCGCATGAGTATTTTCCTCTGCTGTTGCTACAATTTTAACCTTTGGAGAAATCAATGCATCCGTTTTATAAACAATTCCCGCATCAACATTGTTCGTCTCTACATATGTAAGCACTTGGCGAACATCCTTGGCATAAATCACTTTCCCCTCGACAGATGACCAGACATTTAATTCTTCTAATGTGTCCTTAGCATATTGTCCTGCAGGGACAGCCTCTGGGGTACCAATGGAAATTTTATCTGTTTTAGTAAGGTCTTCGAATGTTTTGATTCCTTTATTTGAATCGTTTGGTACCACTAAAACAAGTTCATTTCCAACTAGATCTGTTCCTTTAGTCTTTTCGATTAGTCCGTCTTGCACCAATTTATCAAATTTGTCCTCTGCAGCTGAGAAGAAAAGGTCGACAGGCGCTCCCTGAGATATTTGTTGTTGAAGTGCTCCTGAAGCTCCAAAGTTATAGTTTACGGTCACATTAGGATTTTCCTTATCAAAGGTTGCTTTAATGTCATTTAACGCATTTTGTAAGCTTGCTGCTGCTGAAATCGTCAATTCCACTTTCTTTTCATCAAGTTCTTTTTTTTGTTCATCTGGCATTCTAGATTGTTCATTGTTCGAACAACCTGTCACTGCTAGTAAAAGTAGCATCATTGAGAAAAATAAAAGATTTAGTTTTTTCATCATTCATCTTCCTTTCATTCTAATTATAACTAATTATAACTTATTATAATTAGTTATAATGTGAAAGAATATGAAGAAAATCACATTTTCATTATTTTCATTTGGAATATACTTTTTAACAAACAGTAAGTTAAAATAAAGAATGGAGGGATGCAAATGTCAAAGGAGCTTTCCTATACGATTGAAGAGGTTTCACAGCTTTTAAAAGTCTCTAAATTAACCCTTTATGACCTTGTTAAAAAAGGGAAACTACCTGTATTCCGTGTCGGAAGACAGATGAGAATAGATGCAAAAGACTTGGACATTTATATAAATGATCATAAAACGAATCAGAATCCTACATTTCCAGCCCCTGTTGTCGATCATCACAGGAGCGAAACAAAGGATTCCCATAACATTGTTATTAGTGGACAAGACCTAGTTTTAGATATTTTAGGAAAGCACATTGAGAAAAATTCTACCTATAAGCCATTACGATCTTTTACCGGAAGTTTAAACAGCCTTATTTCTATGTATAACGGAGAATGTGACATTGTAAGCTTGCATCTATTTGATGGGGATACAGGCGAGTATAATCTGCCGTACATAAAAAAAATTTTGGTGGGTTATCCCTTTATTTTAATCAACCTTCTTTCAAGAAAAGCAGGTTTGTACGTCAAAAAGGGAAACCCTTTAAATCTCACTACTTGGACTGATTTAAACCGAGATGATGTGAAAATCATTAATAGAGAAAAGGGATCTGGAGCACGGATTCTTCTGGATGAACAACTCCGAATCAACAAAATTCCTTCTAGAAGCATTAATGGATATGAGCACGAGGAGACCAATCATTTAAGCGTGGCATCCGCTGTCTCTACTGGAATAGCGGATGTAGGAGTCGGAATTGAAAAGGCTGCAAAAATTGTTGGAATCGATTTTGTTCCAATAATAACAGAACAGTATGACTTGGTTATTCTTAAAACTCCCGAATCTGAACGACTCATAAGCATCGTAAAGGGAATTTTATCCTCCCATCAGTTTCAATCAGAAGTTAACTCTTTAGGAGATTATGATACTTCTCAGACTGGAAAAATTATATATGAGACTTATTAAAAGAAGGCTGTTGAATTCAATAGCCTTCTTATGTCTATAAAAAGGGATTTTTAGTAGGTTGAATGAAATATAAGGGGCAAGCGAGATTAAGAATTTTAAATTATTAAATTATTTATTGACAGGATAAATCAATGGGTGTTAATATCCTATTAGGTAATCAGATAAGTATGCTCGGAATTAAAAACAATGAATCGAAATTGGATTCCAACTTGTTAATAAATGAATAATAATTACCAGACAACTGGAGACACAAATTTATGTGTCTCCTTTTTGTTTATATATAATTCACACACTAGTCGACTATTCGCATAGAGACTTCTCGCACTAATGAGAGGTCTCTTTTTTTATCTTTATTAAAGGAGCTATTTCTAATGAGACGATTAAAAAATTCAATTGGTCAACAGTGGTCAACATGGGTGGTCCCGATCCTTGTCCTGGTTGTTTGGCAAGTGTTAGGACAAATCGGTCTAATAGGCCAAAATATTTTACCCACACCGCTTGAGGTATTACAGGCATTCATTCAATTAAGTAAGGAAGGTGTTCTATGGGAAAACATGGGGGTAAGTGCTAAACGTGCGTTTATTGGGTTTCTCATCGGCGGCAGCATTGGTTTTGTCCTTGGCATGGCAAATGGATTATCAAGAACTTCAGAAAAACTATTAGATAGTTCGATTCAAATGGTGAGAACCATACCTCATCTAGCCCTCATCCCCATCGTTATTTTGTGGTTTGGTATTGGGGAATCATCAAAATTGTTTCTTGTCGCACTTGGTGTTGCGTTTCCCATCTATCTCAATACCTTTCATGGGATCAGGTCCGTTGATAAGGGACTAATTGAAATGGGAAATGTGTATGGCCTCCAAACGCTCCATTTAATTATGATGGTGGTTCTTCCTGGTGCGTTACCGTCCATTTTGGTAGGACTCCGCTATGCCCTAGGGATTATGTGGTTGTCACTCATTGTGGCTGAAACGATATCAGCAGATTCAGGAATTGGCTATATGGCTATGAATGCAAGAGAGTTTATGCATATGGATATCGTGGTTGTCAGTATTTTACTTTATGCCCTACTTGGAAAGCTTTCCGATTCCGCTGCTAAGTTTTTGGAGAAGCATTGGCTGCAATGGCACCCTAATTATAACCGCGTGAAAAGTCGTTAATGTTCCTATTTTTATAGAAGGTGAGAGTGAATAAAATGGCAAGAAACCAAAATGGATTAAAGCTGGAGCTCACGAAAGTGGAAAAATCATTTGGAATGAACAAGGTTTTGAAGGAAGTGAATCTGTCGATCAAACCAGGTGAGTTTGTGGCTATCGTAGGAAGAAGCGGATGCGGGAAAAGCACATTACTCAGGCTGATTGCTGGCCTGGAATCCGTCAGTAATGGGTTTGTTCATGCAGATGAAGAGCTCGTTAAACGAAATCATACCGATTCAAGAATCATGTTTCAGGATGCACGCTTATTGCCATGGAAGAAGGTCCTGACTAATGTTCAGATTGGAACAAAATCTCGTTCCAAAGAAGAAGCCAAAGCAGCCTTGTCATTAGTAGGGCTCGAACATCGTGCCGATGAATGGCCAATTGTACTCTCTGGAGGACAACGGCAGCGGATCGCATTAGCCCGTGCCTTAGCAGGCGAACCACGTTTACTGCTGCTCGATGAACCGCTTGGAGCCTTGGATGCACTGACTAGAATTGAAATGCAGCAATTGATAGAAAAATTGTGGCTTGAACAAAAATTCACGGCCATTCTGGTTACCCATGACGTGAGTGAAGCAGTTTCTTTAGCGGATCGGGTCCTTTTGATAGAAGAGGGAGAAATATCTATGGATATTGCGATTACGCTCGATCGTCCCCGCGTAAAGGATAGCAAATTTGTCTATTTTGAGCGGCTCATTCTTGAACGAGTCATGGGAGGAAAAGAGCCTCGTATACAGGAGTCATTGCAAAAAAAAGTTCGTACCATCTAATAGTTTATGATTTTAGGATAAATAGATACTTACGGTTAATCATACAAGGAGGTTTGTAGTCATGAGTAAACATTTAGGATTACAACAAAAGAATGAACGAGAAGTAGAAACTGATGTATTAGTGATAGGGGGTGGACCTTCAGGGACCTGGGCAGCGATTCATGCCGCTTCAAAAGGAGCAGGGGTAATTCTCGTCGATAAGGGATATTGTGGAACAAGTGGTGCGACAGCGCCATCTGGGACAGGAGTTTGGTATGTGAATCCAACCCCGGAGGAGCAAGAAAAAGCGATGAAAAGCAGGGAAGCGCTCGGCGGGTATTTACAGGAACGAAAATGGATGAAAAACGTATTGAACCGAACGTTTAGCAATGTCAATCAGTTAGATTCGTGGGGATACCCTTTTCCACTGGATGAAAACGGACATAAACATCTTAAAAGCTTGCAGGGTCCAGATTATATGCGGTTAATGCGAAAGCAGGTGAAAAAAGCAGGGGTTAAAATTTGGGATCATAGCCCAGCGCTTGAGCTTCTTGCCGATGAACATGGTGTTGGCGGAGCAGCAGGGATATCTAATGAAACGGGGGAACGTTGGAAAGTTAAGGCCGGAGCTGTTGTTATTGCTTCTGGGGGCTGTGCCTTTCTAAGTAGAGCATTGGGTACCAATGTTTTAACGGGTGACGGCTATTTACTTGCTGCTGAAGCGGGGGCTAATCTATCGGGGATGGAATTTTCAAATGCCTATGCCATTGCTCCAGCTTTTTCATCGGTAACAAAAACAGCATTTTATACGTGGGCTTCCTTTTATTATCAGGATGGTTCAATCATTGAAGGTGCAGGTTCACAAAGAGGTCGGTCTGTGATCGCGAAAACACTGCAAACACAGCCCGTCTATGCAAGACTTGATAAAGCAGATGAAGAAATGCAGAAATGGATGCGCAAAGCACAGCCAAATTTCTTCGTTCCATTTGATCGGTTGAGTATTAATCCGTTTACGGACCGATTTCCAGTGACTTTGAGATTAGAAGGAACGGTTCGTGGGACGGGTGGCGTCCATCTTATCAATGAGAATTGTGAAACGAAGGTGCCAGGATTATATGCAGCTGGGGATGCTGCTACCCGAGAATTTATTTGCGGAGGATTTACGGGTGGAGGTAGTCATAATGCTGCCTGGGCGATGTCATCAGGTTCTTGGGCCGGTGAAGCAGCAGGTGAATATGCACTAAACCTAGGATCGAACGCCTCAAAACGGAACGTAAAAAGGATTTCCTCTACACCCATCGCAGCGGGATGGAGCAAATCAAACAAAAAAGGAACGGTATTATATGAAATTACTGAAAGCGTCCAAGCAGAAGTAACTCCTACTGAAATTAATTTATTTAGAAGTGAAAAAACGCTCCAGTCGTCTTTGCAGCGTCTTGATCTGATTTGGGAGGAAATTCGATTAGGTCTCCTAGCAAACGAACCGAATGTCGTGAGGGTAAGAGAATCTGCTGCTATGACAGCAACCGCCCGATGGATGTATTCTTCGGCCATAGTGCGGCGAGAAACACGGGGGATGCATAAACGTTTGGATTATAAGGACCAAGATCCGAGTTTTCATTACCGAATTCTTACAGGGGGACTGGATGAGATTTGGGTCAAACCTGATAAGCCTTTGCATCAAGAGGAAGGAGTTAGAAGATGATTGAATTGATAAGTAAATCAAAATGTATTAGCTGTGGTTTATGTGTTTCCATTTGTCCAACTGGTGTATTTGACCAAGCAAAAGGGAAGGTCCCTGTGATTGCTCGTAAGGATGATTGCCAAACATGCTTTATGCGTGAAGTTTATTGCCCGGTAGATGCCATGTATGTCGCTCCAAATGTAGATGAAGTGACAGTAAATGAGGAGGAACTTGTACAAAGTGGGGTTTTGGGAAGCTATCGAAAAGAAATTGGCTGGGGGAAAGGTCAGAGTCCAAGTGCAGCCTCAGATGCTTCTTATAAAATGTTTCAATTGATGAGTAAATTACCGGGACATTAATGATAAGTAGGAGGATTTTTATGAGTGTAAGCCATAAACGAAAACCATTTTTAAGAGGAGTAGTGGGGTTTCTAATCTTGGTTGTTCTTTTGACGATAGCCGTAGGATGCACAAACAACGCCTCTTCAACAAACTCAAAGGAATCTAATAAATCCCAGTCAACGACTTTACGGATTGGTTTTGTTGGATCAACGAAAGATAATATTCCATCAGGAGTAGATGGTTGGGGAATTCAACATCAATCACTTCAGGAAAAATTGCAAAAAATTGGGATCGAAAACTACGAATTTCATGCTTTTCCGAATGGCCCGCCATTGAATGAAGCCATTGCGGCAGGAGAATTAGATATTGGTATTTTAGGAGATACTCCTGCGATTGTAGGGAAATCGAACGGACTGAATACACGATTGATTAATCAGGCTGCCATTAACAGCAATGTGTGGTTAATCACTCCGAAAAATGGAGTAAAGACACTTGAAGAATTAAAGGGAAAGACAGTAGCAACACAGTTAGGATCATATATGTATCGGTACCTTACTGGAGTACTCAAAGAAAAGGGCTTGGAAAAGGATGTTAAGATTGTCAGCATGCTATCAAGTGATGCAGAAGCCGCTTTAAAACGGAATGACATTGCCGCTTATGCTTTTCCGACAAACTCTGGTCCGCTGATCAAGTCCCAAGGATATCCGGTAATAGATGAGGCAAAGGATCATCCAGAGCTACTTGGAAGCACCGTCACAGTTATTACCGAGGATTATTTAGCGAAAAATCCAGACTTTCTAACGATTTGGAACGAAGTACGCAAACAATCATTAGCGGATTTATTAAAGAAACCGGAGGATTTTTATCAATTCCAGTCGGAACAAATTGGGTACCCAGTCGACGTCATGAAAGATTCTTTGCCGCTCAGTAATTTAAAAGCAGAAGCATTATCTGAGGAGGGAATCAACCTATTGGAGGGGACGAAAAAGTTTCTCGTTGAAGGGAAATTTGCAAAAAAAGATTTTGATTTGAATGATTGGATTGCTAAGTAAAGATATGATGCTTTTTCTTTTCCTCTTAAGCTAGCAAACAATCAAAGGGAGAGGGTTGGATGGAGAATATTCTTCGGAAGGCTGTAGAACAGAGAAGGAAAACATTAATAAATATCCTGCTTAATTTTAAAATATATGACAATGAGGAACAGCTTTTGAACTTATCATTAACAGAATTAGAAAATGAGTTCAAAAGACTAAAGTTGAATAGTCATCCTCATAGTGATACAGGTTCGATTAATTGGAAGAACTAGAAATTTGGATTCTAGGTTTACGTAAAGAAGGAACTCAAAAATGAGTTCCTTCTTAATCTTTATTATAATAGATATATATTTTACTTCATGGCAATCCAGACACTTTTCACTTCTGTATAGTTTTCGAGTGCATAGGAGCCCATTTCACGGCCGATACCAGATTGTTTATATCCTCCGAATGGAGAAGCTGCATCAAAAGTATTGTAGCAGTTTACCCAAACTGTTCCGGCACGAAGCTTGTTGGCAATATAGTGGCCATTTGCAATATCGCGTGTCCACACACCTGCGGCAAGTCCATACTCGCTATTGTTAGCACGATTTATTAATTCATCCAAATCATCATATGGCATAGCAGAAATTACTGGTCCAAAGATTTCTTCCTTGGCAATAGTCATTTCATCCCGTACATCTGCAAAGATAGTAGGGGAGACGAAGTAACCTTGCTCCTGAGGCCTATCACCGCCAGCTACCAGTTGTGCCCCTTCGCTTAGCCCTTTCTCAATAAAGCCAAGTACTCGATTTTGTTGCTCAGCAGAAACAAGCGGCCCAATTTCAGTATCAGCATGAATTCCTGCCCCTTGTTTAATCTTTTTCGCATGACTTGCCATATCAGCTACAACATTATCAAACTGCTTCTTTTGTATGAACACACGGGAGCCAGCACAGCAAACCTGGCCTTGGTTGAACATAACTCCGTTAAGTGCACCAGGAATGGCCTTTGTTAAGTCCGCATCAGGAAGAATGATGTTCGGTGACTTGCCTCCAAGTTCAAGTGTAACGCGCTTCAGTGTTTTTGCAGCATTTGCCATGATTAGCTTTCCTACTTCAGTGGAACCAGTAAAAGCGATTTTATCTACTAATGGATGGTCAACAAGCGGCTGGCCTGCCGTTTCTCCAAAACCAGGAACGATATTTACAACACCTGCTGGGAATCCAGCTTCTTGTATTAATTCAGCTAAGTAGAGGGCTGATAATGGTGTTTGCTCAGCTGGTTTTAAAACTACGGTACAGCCAGTTGCAAGGGCAGCTCCGAGTTTCCACATTGCCATAAGAAGAGGGAAGTTCCAAGGGATAATTTGTCCAACTACTCCTACAGCCTCATGGCGTGTATAGTTTAAGAATGGTCCATTAACAGGAATTGTTTGTCCAACAATCTTCGTGCACCACCCTGCATAATAACGCATATGCTCAACTGCCAAAGGAATGTCAGCATTGGAAGTTTCACGGATGGGTTTCCCGTTATCCAAAGTCTCTAACTGAGCTAGTTCTTCACTGTTCTCCTCCATTAGATCAGCCAGTTTATACATAAGACGGCTTCGAGAAGAGGCGCTCATTTTTGACCAAGGTCCTTCATCAAAAGCTTTACGGGCAGCTTTAACAGCCAGATCAATATCAGCTGATCCAGCTTCAAAAACACAGGCTAATACTTCACCGGTAGCGGGATTGTACGTATCAAAGGTTTTTTGAGATTGGCTTTCTACAAATTCCCCATTAATATAAAGATTTTTTTTCCCACTTAAGAATTTTTCCACCTTTTCTTTTAAACCAGCTGTTAGTTGACTCATAAAATCCCTCCATAAAATTAGTAGTCTATGTATTTCGTGATGTTAAAAGATTGAGCAAACCCTGGTGATAACGCTTACTTTCTAATGGTAACATTTGGGTGGTTGTGAAATCTATGTATATTTTATCCTAATTTTCTGATAATTATCGACATGAATCTTCAAAATAAAATTCTGTCAGTGCGATCAGTTTTGCAATTTATTATATGAAACCTCATGCGAGTTATTGATTCCATAATAAAAAGCGGTTAATCTTGAGTAAAATAAGTTACTGGAGCCATTGTTATGAAAATACTAAAAGCAGCCACTCTACGAGTTCTTGCATTTATCGCTGTAATTATAATAACCATAGGTAGTTTTGTTTTAATTTCAAGCATTCAAGAAGCATTGTTTGTACCGAATGTATATCTCATCTGGATTTTTAAATCGCCCTACTCAGGGCTAGTGATGGTTTTTGAAATCTATCTTTTTTGGGGTTTCTTCTATATTTTCAGTAAAAATTGGAGAAAAGCCTGGAGAAATGGGAGACTTATTAAAAAGTATAGAAAACAAGTGATTGCCGCGTTTACTATTTTTAATATTATTTTGCTGTACACAATCACTTCAGCAGTCGCTGTCATAACTAATGATCAGATTATCGATTATTCGTTTTTTTCTCCAAAGGGCAGGGAGTATAGCTACAACGATATTGTGAAGATTAAAACGGGAGTGTATGGTAAGGGGAGAACGTTTCAATTTAAACACACAAAAGGTGATTTCTTCTATATAATTGAACTAAATGATGGTACCAAGATTGATTTGGCTCAAGTGGGTGGAGTAAAAAATGATCAAGACGAGCGTTTTGTCATTGAAAAACTAGATAGACAATTAGTCAACATGGGAATTCCGAAAGAATCTAGTATGAAATACTTTGAATACACTAAGAAAGACTTAGCTAAAATCTATACTGATAAAATTCGGAACATATTAGAAAATACGAAATAATCGAAGTGAGTAGTTTTTCCTAATAGACATAACATGAGGGAACAAGCTAAGCATTGTTCCCCACTACACATATTGATCTCGACCCGACAACATCCCGAATAGCATTACAACGCAAGAGATAATGATTAGTGTGATAAGTGGAATAGTCCACATATGGGTGTAATCATACAAAAATCCAATAAACAAGGGACCAATGGCCGCTAGGATATAACCCGTTGATTGTGTCATGCCAGATAAATCGGCAGCCTGGCCGGCATTCCTGGAGCGAAGTCCAATATAGCTAAGTGCCAATGGAAAGGTTCCTCCCAATGCAATTCCAATGAAAATAATACTTACGATTAAAATGGGATAGGATGAGCCCAACAGTAATCCTCCATAACCAATGACTGAGCACAAGCTTAACATGAACGATATCCACTTTTGTGAACGATAACGTCCTGCAATCATGGGAATGATGAAACTAGCTGGTAATCCTACAATTTGGCTAAATGATAAGAGCCAGCCTGCTGTTGCCATACTCATGCCATGACTATGTAGGATTTCGGGTAACCAAGAAATCGTTACATAAAATAAAAAAGATTGAAATCCCATAAATATAGCGATTTGCCAGGCAAGTGGTGAACGCCAGATTTGATTAGAGCTAGGAGTCACTTTTTTTATTTCCTTTTGATTTCCTTGGTTATATTTAGAAATAAATATCCACACCAAAATCGCTACGACAGCTGGAATCCCCCACACGTTTAAGGCACCCTTCCATCCAAGGTTCATCCCTTCTGCTAAAGGTACACTAACTCCCGATGCTAAAGAGGCAACTAATCCCATTGAGGTTGAATAAACACTTGTCATTAAACCGAATTGCTCGGGGAATTTATCCTTTGCAATAGCTGGTAAAAGGACATTTCCAATCGCTATTCCGACACCAATAAAAAGAGTCCCTGTGAAAAGAAAAAATACTAAGGGAATAGACCGAATGACAATGCCGATTAAAAGAAATGTCAAACCCACAATTAAAGCTATCTCATTTGTAATACGATTGGCTAGCTTTGGTACAAGGGGTGACATGATGGCAAAAACAATTAGTGGCAAACTCATTAATAAGCCAGCACTCCAATGGGCCAGTCCAACATCCTTCTGAATCATTCCAGCTAACGGTCCTACAGAGGTAATCGCAGGGCGCAAATTAAAGGCTACTAGTACAATCCCAATCACGAGCCAAATGATGTAAGTCGATTTTGAATAGGTATTTGATTTTAGTAACTCCACTACTTAGACCTCCATTGTTGAACAAACTTTCTAAAGTATATCATAATTAAAGTGAGGAGTCGCAAAGCAGGTTTAGTGGGGATTGCAACACAGAAGTGAAGGAACAAATAAATCTTCCAATTAAATGGATTCTTTAAGAATATAAGAATAGTAGGCGGTCTTTTGACGCTTATGAGTTCGGCAAAAAGACTTTTAAAAAATTGGGGTCAGACTACCATTACGGTGAAGTAGTGGGAGTCTGACCTTTTTTTGCGACTTTTAACTCTAGTTTTTCGCTGAAGAACGTGGAGCCTAGGACAAGGACTCCACCAATCATTTGAATGAGAGTCATGCCCTCGCTTAAGAAAATCGCAGCAATGATTACAGCTGAAATCGGATCGATATAACTAAGAACCGCAATCGTTTGCCCTTTTAGTTCTTGGATGGATGTAAAATATAAAAAATAGGCGAAACCGGTATGTACAATACCGAGGATCAAAATATAAATAATTGAAGTGGAGTTTATCCCAGCAAAATGAAGATTACCCTGCCACAGGATATAGGGAAGCAGGACTAAGGCAGCCGCCATTAATTGGACTAAGGTAATTTCAAAACCCGATAAATTTTTGATGAATTTGTTGATTAAAACCACACTTGCATAAAATGCTGCCGCGATAAGGCCATAGGCTATACCTAATGTATGATTCTGTGAACCGCTGTTACCACCGGCTCCAGGATTGACAATTAAAAACAGACCAATCATAGCGGTGGCGATGCAAATAACCTTCACGCTCGTCAGTTTTTCTTTCAGAATCCATGGTGCTAAGATCATCACAAATATTGGCGCGAAGTAATAGCTAATGGTGGCATTGGAAATCGTCGTATAGTGATAGGACTCGAAGAGGAAAATCCAATTAAGGCCAATCGCTGCCCCAGATAAAAGAAGCAGAAGGGCATTTTCTTTTAACGCCTGATAAGATGGCTTATGTTTGACTAGGAAACTAGCAATAAGCAGAAATAGACTTCCGATAACCCCTCGTAAGAATGCAATTTCACTTGAAGATAGGTCAATCTTTTTAACAAAAATCCCGATGCTTCCAAAAATAAGCATCGTCAAAATGAGTTTCATATTCCCTTTCATATGGATCCCCCCTCGTTCTTCATCCAATTACTTATGACTGGCTGCTCAACTGCTGTTAACAGCAGGGGACACCATCTTATTATGTTATAAACTGGAATAACGTAAAAATCAATCATTACATAGTTTTTTTAGCAACTATCCTATAAAACGTATGAAAGGTGAATACTAAAGATATATTTCACTTTTTGTTTCAAAGGAGACTCGGATGATTATGAAGAATTGTTATAGAGGAGTCGTTTTAGCAACAGCTATGCTATCAATTATGAGCGGCTGCAGTTATGAAAACAATTATCCCAACGATCAAGAAAAGGAGGTGAAAGAAACAATGAATCGGTCCGCCTATATTGATCCTGCCATTGACCTCTCAAGCAAACAAACCATTTCGGTTATCATTGAATTTAAACCAAAACCAGCGAAAGTGGCAGTTATTGAAGCAGAAGCAAAGGGGATTCCTTTAACATTGGAGGAAGCGGAGAAACATGTAAAAGAAAGTCATCTAATGTTTCAAAAGGAACTGCACGAGTTATTAGATAAGAACCAGACCCCCTATACCGTTCGGCACAAATATACGACGGCCTTAAACGGCGTGTCTATGGAATTACCCGCAAACGAAATCAACAGGTTAGCAGAGTCCTCGTCTGTCATTTCAAGAATATATCTAAATCGAAAAATCAAACTGGATCCGCCGATTTTACCCTTTTGAGCAACTGTGAAAATAAGCCCATTAGCTCCGATTATAATAAATAAACGCTATCCTCCTGTTTGTTACAAAGGATAGCGTTCTATTCTTATTAGGCAATCTTACTCCAAGTTCCATCCATTTCTTCAAGAGTCTTCCCTTTTGTTTCAGGTACGAACTTCCATACAAAAATGGCAGACAGCACACTCATTACCCCGTAAAAACCATAGGTTACGGCGCCGCTATATTCCATCATCATTGGATAGGTGGAGGAAATAAGGTAGTTAGCTGCCCATTGTGCTGCAACCGCAATGGCAACCGCACGTCCACGAATTTTATTAGGGAAGATTTCAGAAATTAATACCCAGCAAATGGGACCCCATGACATCATAAAGGAAGCGGTATAGACAATGATGAAGACTAACGTTGCCACTCCAATAACACCCGTATAGGCCATACCTGCTACACCAAACATACCTAAAGCCATACCACCAGATCCTACGATTAATAAAGGTTTGCGCCCCCATTTATCAACAGTCATAATCGCGACAATCGTAAAAACAACATTGATTAATCCCATAACTGTTGTCTGCATCATTGAGGCGCCTTTTCCCGCGCCCATACTTTCAAAAATTCGCGGTGCATAATATAAGGCAACATTGATACCAACAAACTGTTGAAACACTGAAAGCAAGATCCCAATAACGATCACAGCTTTACCGTATGTGAATAGTTTTTCAGAAGAAGCATCGACCGTTTGCTTGATTTGTTCTAAAATCGACTTTGCTGCTGAAGAACCATTAATTTTTGCGAGAATCGCAAGTGCCTTATCATCTTTATTGTTCAGTGATAAATAGCGAGGTGTTTCAGGTACCATCAGTAAAAGGCATCCAAACAATAGAGCGGGCACTCCACACGACGCAAACATGTATCTCCAGCCAATATCATTGACCCAGGCTTGACTTTCTCCGCTCGAAATCGAAAAGTTAACGAAATAAGCAACAAGCATCCCAAGGATAATCATAAACTGGTTAAAGGATACTAGCCGGCCTCGGACATTCGCAGGTGCCACTTCTCCGATATACATCGGGCAAACAGCAGAAGCCAAACCTACACCGATCCCGCCCAGAATTCGATAAATATTAAAGGCTAGTAACAAGCCAATAGTAGGTTCTCCTTTGGTGAAAAATAAAAACTCAGGATAGGCTGCTCCAAGAGACGATACTAAGAAAAAGATTGAAGCGATAATAAGCGAATTCTTCCGTCCAAACTTTGAGGCAAAGTGACCGGAAATAAAACCGCCGATAATACAACCAATGAGGGCACTAGAAATAGTTGCCCCGTGAATAAAAGCACCTAAGTTGAGGCTATCAATCAAATAAATTTTTATAGATTCCTCCGCCCCAGAAATAACGGCAGTATCATATCCGAACAGCAAGCCGCCAATCGCAGCTACCAGTGTAATTCCAAAAAGATAAAGCGAGTTCTTTTTTTGCTCCATCGTATTGTTTAAAGACAGGTTCTTTTTTAGGAAACGAAGATTCTACCATCATTTACCATAACAGCGTTTTCATAATGGTCTAATAAATAAAGTAGATAAAATTTACACCTAAAATCTGTCTTTATCCTCCTTTTAATATGGAATGAAAAACTAGGAAATTACTTCTGTTTCAATAAATAGCCTTGTAACCAAAATTAGCTTATCCCTGTTGACGGGTCGATTTTTCCCAAATAAGTATTTGTCTGTGTTTGAATATGTTTTTTCCCTCCTGAATTTAACTATAATTAAAGATTAGGTAGATTCAATAGATGTTTGTATTAATTAGTTCGTTGTGTGGACAAACTAACTTTATCTGTTTACATCTTATAAGAATTAAGCGCTTTAATCAATAGTTTTTTTAAAAAATTTAAGTATAATTTCAATAATAGTTGATTTATAATGGAATGATACGAATGAATAACATGGGACTTAATTTATGCATTATACAAACGGGGTGTAGACTTGTGGTTATTGCTGATCAACTATTAGTGAAAAAAATGAACCAAAAGGTACTATTAAATGAAATCGTTTCTAATTCTCCGATTTCGAGGGCCAGATTATCTGAAATAACAGGATTAAATAAATCCACTGTTTCTTCCCAAGTAAACACGTTGATTGAGAAGAACCTGATTTTTGAAATCGGACAGGGGCAATCAAGCGGTGGGAGAAAGCCTGTTATGCTTGTTTTTAATAAAAATGCCGGATATGCAATTGGAATTGATATCGGTGTCGATTATATAAATGGAATTTTAACGGATTTGAAAGGAAATATTGTCTTTGATCAATATCATCATTTAAAGAAATCTTCACTTGATCAGAACAAAGATGTATTATTTTCAATTATTAAGGAACTTAGCAATCAAATCCCGGATTCTCCTTACGGTTTAATTGGCATTGGGGTATGTGTACCAGGTCTGGTCAATACAGAACAAAAGGTCATTTTCACACCAAACATCGACTGGAACTATCAACTTGACTTGAAATCCCTCATCGAAAAGGAATTTCAGGTCCCAGTCTTTATTGAAAATGAAGCCAATGCCGGTGCATACGGGGAAAAAGTTTTTGGCGCAGCTAAAAATTATGACAACCTCATTTACGTGAGTGTAGGAACTGGAATCGGGATTGGAATTGTGATTAATAATGATATCTATCGAGGGGTTAACGGGTTTGCGGGTGAAATGGGTCATTTAACCATCGACTTTAATGGCCTGAAATGTAGTTGTGGAAACCGAGGATGCTGGGAATTATACGCTTCTGAAAAATCCTTACTCCATAATTTTAAGGAAAACGGTCGGATCACTTCCAATCAGGAACTGATTCATTTAGCCAACCAAAATGACCCGGATGTATTAATGGCATTACAAAATTTCGGCTTTTACCTTGGGATTGGATTAGTAAGCATTTTAAATACATTTAACCCACAGGCGGTTATTATTCGAAATGAACTTGTCGAAGCGCTGCCCATGGTTTTGAATTCAATTAAGAATTCTATTTCATCAAGGAGTAACGACCAGTTTACTAACGGTCACGAGTTATTTCTATCTTCCTTAGGAAAAAATGCTCCCGCCTTAGGGACGTCTTCAATTGTTATTGAACATTTCTTAGAAATGGCTACAGCCTAATAGGTAACGTCTATTTTGCATTGTCGAGAGGTGGAGAAGGGTTTGAAAAGAACGATATATATTACAAGAAAACTACCCGAAGAAATTGTCGGTAAACTCTCAAGGCAATTTCATGTGAAGATGTGGTCTGAAGAAAATGTTCCCGTTCCAAGGGATGTTTTATTGAAAGAAATAGAAGAGATAGATGGGCTTATTTGTCTTATAACGGAGAAGATAGATGAAGAGGTTCTAAGTAAAGCGAAACAGTTAAAGGTGATTAGTAACATAGCGGTAGGCTATAATAATATCGATATTGGCTATGCAACGGAGAAGGGAATTGTTGTGACCAACACGCCTGGTGTATTAACCGAAACAACAGCTGATTTAACGTTCGCCCTGTTAATGGCTGCAGCACGAAGAGTCGTGGAGGGATCTGATTTCTTGCGCAGTGGGGAATGGGGGGCCTGGTCTCTTATGCAAATGACCGGACAGGACATTTTTGGGGCAACCTTAGGGATTATTGGGTTAGGCAGAATTGGAGAAGCCCTAGTCAAACGGGCAAAGGGCTTTGATATGAATGTTCTATATTATAATCGGACACGGAAACAGGAAAAAGAAGAAATGCTTGGGATTCACTATAGGGAAATGAAGGATTTGTTGGAGGAAGCTGATTTTGTTTGCCTGCTGCTCCCTTACAGTCCTGAGGTCCACCACCTAATCGGTAAAGAAGAATTGTCGCATATGAAAAGAAATGCCATCTTGATTAATACGGCAAGAGGGGGCATTGTTGATGAGGAAGCATTATATGATTCTTTGAAGAATGCGGAGATTTGGGGCGCTGGACTAGACGTGTTCGAACAAGAACCCATCCCAATGGATCATCCCTTATTATCCCTGCCCAATGTTGTGACCCTGCCGCACATTGGAAGTGCCAGTCTGAAAACGAGAATGCAGATGGCTCATTTAGCTGCGGATAATATGATGAGTGTATTAGCTGGTGAAGAAGCACTTACTCCGGTTATTAAGCCCTAACAAATAAATGTAAAATACGACACTTTTCTGAAATATTTGTTAAGAATGATTATTGTTTAAAAGCTTGTCAATGTTATTTCCCCTTATAATTATTGGTTGTAATTCTATAATTTGGTAAAAAATGTTGAAATGAGTAGTTTTTGATTATCGTCTCAGAGACTTAGAGTACCAGTAGATAGCAAGAGTTGAAACATTAATAGAATCAAAATAGGCTTTTATAATGTAAAATCCTTCCTCAAATATGACAAAAATCATATGTTACGATGAATTTGCGAAGGAACTGCAATTTGTCAAAACAGGAGGAAGAATAATGATGAAGAAAAAAGCAATTCTAACTGTAGCCGCTGCAGCAGCATTAATGATGTCCAATCCAGTCTTAAATAAAGCTCATGCTGCCACGACTAGTCCGTCGGTGCAGGAAAAGGTCTATGTATATCAAGGAACTAATTTGAATGAGATTAATAGTATTATCGAAAAATATCTTGCTAGTTTCGGTCTTACCTTTTCAAAAAATACTGAAAAGGAGCCAGCTCAGACTGGGCCGAGTCAAACGGTCCCAACCACACAAGAGCCTGCTCAGACTAAGGCACCACAGCCTGTCCAACAACCAGCAGCTGCCACGCAGCCTAGTACAACACAAACCACTAGTGCATTGAGTGCGTATGAGCAAAAAGTAGTCGATCTGACCAATCAAGAACGGGCAAAAAATGGATTACCAGCGCTTAAAGTGGATGTAACGCTTAGTAAAATGGCCCATGAAAAATCACGTAATATGTCTGCTAATGGCTATTTTAGCCATACAAGCCCAACGTACGGGTCACCATTTGATATGATGAAGAAATACGGGATTACCTATCGATATGCTGGTGAAAATATAGCCATGGGACAACGAACTCCTGAGGAAGTAGTTAAGGCTTGGATGAACAGTGAAGGTCACCGTAAGAATATCCTTAGCCCGAACTACAACTATATTGGAGTTGGTTACGTCGCAGAGGGGAATTACTGGACACAGGAATTTATCGGTAAATAAGTATAAAAAACCTTGGGGATGATTTGTCCCCAAGGTTTTTGTGTAATTTACAACTTATAAAAATAATAACTAACCTTTCCAAATAAAAAAACTCTAGTCAAAAAGATTTGGTGATTTTAGATTCGCCCATAAAGTACCTAGATTCGCCCATTGAAGAGAAAAGTCGTTAAATAAATCAAAAATGTCCACATTTTGAAGTGTAATTTTACACAAGATATCACATTTAATGAGTTTCTCATTGAGTTTTAACAACAGTATTTAGGAAAACAGGCAATAAAAGAGTACACCTCTTCTTAAAGAGGTGTACTCCTGTTGAGTTTTCATATGTAACAAACAAGTAAGTATTAGATTTACATATTTAAGGAAGTATCGTTTAGCTCAGCTCTTCCTAAGGTATGGGCTCCGCCTACGCCAAATACCATGATAGCCACGCGTGCTATCCCCTCTAATATGTACTATAACTCTCTATTATTAATAAAATATGAACTAGATGTTAATCAACCATTAATTTTCCTATCATTCCGTAAAAAAATGAACCTTTTATTTTAAAGGGATCCAAATCTCGGAGTAGTAATCAGAACTCCGTGGATCTCCAGCGGAATAGACTTCTAAATCAGGTGTGCCGGCATGCTTGTAATGACCGGAGGGGAACCATTCTGTATATATTTGTTTCCACACTTTTTGAATAGCATCGGGCATTGCACCGTGAACTTCAAATACGGCCCACATGGAAGCGGGGATCTCGAGATTCATTAAACATTCTGGAGTATCACCAGAATGTTCTGTTGCAATCCAGTAATCCATTAATTGCGGCTGAGTTTCTCGTTTATTGACACATACACCAAGGACACCGTTAATTTCCCCATTGTTCATCTTGAATAATAAATCGTTGGTTCCATCTGCATGAACATCAGCCCACATTTTTGGAATTTCCGTTAAGTTCTCACCATTTTCACATGATAACTCGCGCTTGATTCCAACTACTTGAAAACTTTCTCTCTCCATAATTTTGTATTTCATAGGTTCTGCTCCTTTCAATGTTCCCCAATTTGTCAACCGATTATATGATTTCAGTTTCCCAATTTTTAGTATGAATTTTTATAAAATAGTTAAACTAACAGTAAAATCTTTGGGAGGCTTCTTATGGGCTTTGTCATTTTTTTCTTCCTAGCATGGCTGATTGTATCCCTTTTTGTAGTTATAAAGAAGAAATTAACATTTGCCGAAAATACATTGGTTTTTTTAGTTGTTCTAATTGTTAGTATTAACTTTTCCTGGATTGTAATTGAAGAACTGGAACTAATCAAACTGACTAGATCAAGTTTGGGATATACGGGCTTCATACTTAACCGTAGTATAATCATCCCGATCTTAAGTGTTATTCATGTGAATCTTCTTTTATGGTGTCATTCGTTGCTGATGAAAATAATACTATTTGTTTCTGTTGTTATGATACTAATTGGCATAAGTAGTCTCGCTAACTTTAATGACATAACAGAATTTAAACATTGGAATTACTGGTATGATGGAATCTATTTTTTCATTCTAAATGGAATGGCGATTTTTTCTTATAAGTTATATACGAGAGCCTCTCGGAATGTGGTGAGTTATTAATGATTTTATGGGAAAATTTCGATAAAAACGAAATATATATCTTAATTATGCTGGTTATTGCATATACTGCATTTTTCCTATTTCCGAAAAAATTACCTACATCTATTACGATTTTATTTTTAGTGTGGGGATTTGCAAGTGCTACCTTGTTCGATTTCACCATCGGCGGTGGATTGCTCGATTTTTATAAGGTCAATGATTCTAACGAATATGAGCTATTTGATTTGCTCAGCTATTTTTTATTTGCCCCGTTCAGCTATTTTTTTATTTATTTTTATGAAAGATTTAATATCGGTAGAAAGGCATTTATCTTTTATGTGCTCGGGTGGTGCTTTGTGGGCTTATTAATGGAGAAAGTCTCAGGCATTATGGGACTTACACATTATCAGCATGGTTATAGTATGAAGTATTCGTTGGTTGTATTTTTAGTTGTTCAAACAACCACAGCCCTTTACTATGAATTATTAAAGAAAAAGGAACCAGTTTACAAGTGATCTAGGTAAACAAAACTGTGCTTTATTGAACAATCGGTTGGTCATTATGGACGGAAATATTGTAATACTGTACCCTGACCTTCGGAGACTTTCACCTCTGCAAAGGCCCCATTGATGAAAGTAATTTGTGGTGGGAGATGCCCGCAATCAATATCATAAATAACAGGTATTTCAAGTTCATCAGCAAGGTCTTGATAAACATCTTCTACTGTATAGTTTTCCACTGGCTTATTAGCTTCACTTCGGCCAAACATCAATCCCGAACAGTTTTCAAACCAGCCAGCTAACTTCATTTGGACTAAAGATCTTCGTAAATCCGTGGTATTCAGCTCACAATTCTCTAAAAACCAAATGACAGGCTCTCCATTGATATGATGTTTTCTAAAAGTATCTACATCACCGAAGGGTGTTCCAATAAGATGCCTAATAATGTCTATACATCCTCCGAGGAGACGTCCTTGGATTTTTGCAGGACCGTTTCCTACCGTTCTCCAAGAAGTCTGTTCCGTTAAATGAAAAACGCAGGGTGACGGATTAGCATGCTGCCATTCCTTTTGATAGCAGTCAGAGGAATACTGAATAACGGAGTCACCTGAGTTCGTTGCTAAAACATCCTCCCACATCGCAGTTGTTTTATCCATCGATTCCCCTCTTATATCTACGAGATTTGTCCCGTGAGCGGTAGCGATACCTGTTTTTAAGGTAATGGCAAGCAATAGCGCGCTAACATCAGAATAACCCAAAACCCACTTATTATTAATATTTTCAAAGTCGATATGTTCGAGGATTTCGACTAATAACTCACCCCCCCAGGGTGGAATGATGATGTCGATGTCATTGTCTTTGACCATCGCATTAAATTCGGCCGCCCGTTTAAGTGCTGAGGCTGACTTAGCCTTGTCCTGAGTCCATACCGTTTTACCTAAGATCACCCGGAATCCCCTTTGTTCCAGTCGGCTGCATGCAAGTTTAAGGATTTCGTGCAATGGTGATGGCACCCCGGATGAGGGGGCTGTAACTCCGATAGTTGCGTCCTTTTTTAAATAAGGATAGGTAATCATAATGGATATCTCCCTATGCTTTTAGATGATTTTACCAAAAGGAACGAAACCTCGCCATATGTTTTCAGCAGCTCAGCTGACGAAAACATAAAAAATAAAAATTCACCTTTTTGTCAAATTACTACTAGCCATTTGAAAATGAAAACGCTATAATTAAATTATGAAACATCGTACCACGATGTGGAACAAAATAAAACATTGTTGATAACAATTAAATATAAGGAGATGGATATTGTGGAAACTAGATATTCGACACACCCAGATCATGCAAAAGCATTTACAACTGAAGAACTTCGCAAACACTATTTAATTGAAGAGTTATTTATGCCAGGCGAAATTAAGCTCGTTTATACAATGGAGGACCGTGCCATTGTAGGGGGCATCACACCGATGGAAGAGTCGATTTCATTAAAGGGGTATGATCAAATCAAAGCAGATTACTTCTTAGAACGCAGAGAAGTTGGGATTTTTAATGTCGGTGGAAGCGGGAAAATCACAGTTGATGGCGTGACATATGAAATGGACAACAAAGATTGCTTATATGTTGGCCTAGGGAAGAAAGAATTGCTGTTCACTAGTGAATCCACTGTAAGCCCAGCAAAGTTTTATTTATTCTCTGCTCCAGCTCATAAAGAGTATCCAGTGCAACATGTTGCCTTTAAGGATATTGAAGGTGACCGATTAGGGTCACTTGAAAGTGCCAATGATCGAGTGATCCGTCGAATGATCCATAATGAAGGGATTCAAAGCTGCCAGGTTGTGATGGGTTTGACGCAATTAAATACGGGAAGCGTATGGAACTCAATGCCAACTCATACACATGACCGCAGAATGGAAGTCTACCTCTATATTGATTTAGATGAAAACGCAAGAATGTTCCATATGATGGGTGAGCCAACGGAAACGCGTCATCTTGTAATGAAGAACGAACAAGCGGTTATTTCGCCGCCATGGTCCATTCATTGCGGTAGTGCAACCAGTAATTATACTTTTATCTGGGCAATGGCTGGAGAAAATAAAACCTATAATGATATGGATCAAGTAACCATGGACCAATTGAGATAACTTGTAAACTGCAAGATTCGAAGACATAAAAGAAGAGGGGCAAAACAAATGAGTTTAAGAGATTTTTCACTAGATTTTTTTAAGTTAACAGATAAGGTTGCGATTGTGACAGGAGGAAATACGGGTCTTGGACAAGGATATGCAATCGCATTAGCTAAAGCAGGAGCAGATTTGTTTATTGTTTCACACGATACCAACTGGGATGAAACCAAATCTTTAATAGAAGAGACAGGACGCACTGTCCATTTTCATCAGGCAGACTTAACAGTGAGGGAAAATATTAAGAGGATTGTAGACGAGTGCCTGAATGTCTATGGAAAAATAGATATTCTTGTAAATAATGCAGGAACCATTCGTCGTACACCGTTACTAGAATACAAACAAGAAGATTGGGATGCGGTCATGGATATTAACCTGAACGCTGTCTATTTTCTAAGTCAAGAGGTTGCTAGAGTAATGGCCAAGCAAGAAAGCGGAAAAATTATCAATATTGGTTCGATGCTGTCCTTCCAAGGTGGTAAATTTATTCCACCATACACAGCAAGTAAGCATGGGGTGGCTGGTCTTACAAAAGCATTTGCAAACGAATTAGGCCATTACAACATCCAAATTAATGCAATTGCACCAGGTTATATTGCTACCGCTAATACAGCTCCAATTCGTGAGGATGAAGGACGTAATGCGGAAATTCTCTCTCGTATTCCTGCAGGAAGATGGGCCGATCCTTCAGATCTTATGGGGGTAGTTGTCTTCTTATCTAGTAAAGCCTCCGATTACATGAATGGACATATTCTTGCAGTTGATGGTGGTTGGTTAGCCCGTTAATCAGGGAGTAGTAGCTTCGGAAGGGTTACAATCAAGAGTTATTTCAATTTTGTGGTGTAAATTGAGTTCCAAATGTCAAAGGCGGTTCAATTAGATAGCTTAATTCAAAGCCGCCTTTGGTTTTCAATGAAAATAGCCTTGCTAAAACATTACCCATTATAAACCGAAAGGTAAGGTATGCAAATATGAAAATTATGAAGACGATTGAAAAAATTCCTGGCGGACTAATGCTGGTTCCATTATTTTTAGGTGCAATTATCCATACGCTTGCTCCAAAATCTGGTGAGTATTTTGGGTCCTTTACAAATGGGTTAATGACCGGTACTGTACCAATTCTAGCTGTATGGTTTTTCTGTATGGGTGCAGGGATCAATATTAAAGCAACAGGTACTGTTTTACGAAAATCAGGAACACTTGTGGTAACAAAGATAGCGGTTGCATGGGTAGTTGCCATGGTTGCTGCCATGTTTATCCCGGATGGCGGAATTCAAACAGGCTTTTTTGCAGGGTTCTCTGTTCTCGCTTTAATTGCCTGTATGGATATGACAAATGGCGGGTTATATGCTTCCATTATGCAGCAGTACGGTTCCAAAGAAGAAGCAGGTGCGTTTGTACTCATGTCACTTGAATCAGGCCCACTAGTAACAATGTTGATTCTTGGCTCAACTGGATTAGCAGCCTTTCAACCGCAAGCATTTGTAGGCGCTGTCTTACCTTTCTTAGTAGGGTTTATTCTTGGTAACTTGGATAAAGATTTCCGTGAGTTTTTCAGTAAAGCTACACATACAATGATTCCATTCTTTGGTTTTGCCCTTGGTAACTCGATTGACCTGACAGTGATTGCGAAGACTGGTCTGGCAGGAATTCTATTAGGTATTCTTGTAATCGCTATCACAGGTATTCCATTAATGCTAGCAGATAAGTTTATCGGCGGAGGAAATGGAACAGCAGGACTTGCTGCCTCTAGTACAGCGGGTGCTGCGGTTGCCAATCCAATGATCATTGCCACGATGAAACCAGAATTTCTTCCTGTTGCCCAGTCCGCAACGGCTTTGTGTGCAGCATCTGTTATCGTAACGTCTATATTAGTACCAATCTTAACTGCCTATTGGTCACAATACATGAAAAAGAAAAACAAAGGATCCGTTGTGCAGGACGGAAATAAAGCTACGGCTTGATAATTAAATCAAGGGAGACATATTCAGCGTATGTCTCTTTTTCAATTAAGGGGTGGATCGTATGAGTAGAATTATGACTGTGGGAGAACCGATGGCACTCTTTGTTGCAGAACAAGAGGGTTCATTAGAAAACATAGAGCGTTTTGATCGTTTTGTTGCAGGTGCGGAGGTCAACTTCTCCATTGGGATGTCACGATTAGGGCATAAAGTTACATATATTACCCAATTAGGAATGGACCCGTTTGGAAAAAATATCGAAAAGTTTCTAAAGCAGAATGCCATTGATACCACGTATGTGACGTTTAATGCTAATTATTTAACAGGGATGCAATGGAAGCAAAAGGTAGTGAGTGGTGATCCAGAAGTGTTTTCAGCTCGAAAGAATTCAGCTGCCTCACATATGGACTTGGAAACGATCGCTCATTTAAACTGGGATGGCTTCGATCATATTCATTTGACAGGCATTCCCCCGGCTTTGTCTTCGGGGTGTCGGGAGATGGTTTACGAACTAATGAAGGAGGCTAGGGAGCGAGGCGTGCAAATTTCTTATGATCCTAATTTGCGCCCTGGACTTTGGCCGGACAAACAAGAAATGGCTCAAGTCATTAACGACCTTGCCTGCCGTGCGGACATCGTTCTTCCCGGCATTGAGGAAGGGAAGCAGTTAACAGGGAAAGAAGACATTCATGAGATTGCGGAATATTATCACGCCGTCGGTGTAAAAACAGTCGTTATTAAACTCGGGGCAACAGGGGCGTTCACAAGTTCAGAAGGTGAACAATTTTACACCGAGGGTTTCCCAGTAAAGAAAGTCGTCGATACGGTAGGTGCTGGTGATGGATTTGCAGTCGGTGTGGTTAGCGGAATACTGGAAGGATTACCTTTGAAGGAAGCGGTAAAACGCGGAGCAGCAATCGGTGCGCTTGCTGTGATGTCACCTGGAGATAACGACGGGTTACCCAATAAAGATAGCTTGGAAGCTTTTATCGAAGACTCACTGGAAAAGCTTTAATAATAAGCATTTGTAAAAGGAAGAAAACCAGGCAAAAATACTTTTGCCTGGTTTTATGAATAAACAAAAAAGAGGATTCTCAAGTAGAGAGCCCTCCTGCCACTAAGAACCTGTGTATCCAAGGTTCCTTGAGATTGCAATACTATACTGTTTCATTTTTTCAATTAAAGTGTGATTGATAACATCCATTGTTACTCGGTTATTAGGTCCTGAAATACTAAAACTGGCAATAATTTTCCCTTTATGGTCGTAAATAGGTGAGGCAATACATCTTAGAACTTCTTCATTTTCAGCATTGTCTAATGCATAACCTTGGACCTTCACCTTTTCGATTTCATTGATGAATTCTTCTTTCGAAGTAATCGTTTTTGGTGTTTTAGGAATGAAGTTAATTTTTGAAACGATTTCCTCAAATTGGTCCGGATTCATGCCAGAAAGTAATATCTTTCCTACACCAGTACAGTACATGGGGGCTCTGCTTCCAATTCGCGAATACATCCGAATGGTTTGATTACTTTCAATTTTATCAATATAAATCACTTCGCCGCGATCTTCAATGCATAAATGAACCGTTTCATTCACTTCTTGTGATAATTTTTCTAAATATGGTTTTGCGACAGTGACAATATTCGAGTGATTTAAAAGGTTTCTAGAAAGAAAGAGGACTTGTAAACCAAGTTTATATTTGTCGGTTTCTTCATCTTTCACAACATAATTCATATTCGATAATGTTGATAACAATCGATGAAGAGTACCTTTTGTCAGTCCAACCTGCTCCGCTAGTCGCGTGATCTGGATGCCATCAGGATATTCAGAAAGCTTATTTAATATGGTTAGAGCTCTTTCAAGGGATTGAACATTAGACATAGATTTCTACCTCTTTTGAATGTTTTCATTTTACTTTATTGGAACGCTGTTCTATTATATGATACGTTATAGAGAATCTTTTGTAAATTTAAATTAAATCAATGAAAACTATTTTGAAATAATTCTTCTCAACAATAAAAAGTAGAAAGAAAGTGACAATCATGATGAAAAAAATCAATATATTAACGAAAATTGCTGAATGTGGTGTGGTTGCCGTTGTAAGGGCAGACTCAAAGGAAGAGGCCGTTAACATTTCGGAAGCCTGTGTAGAAGGCGGGATACAAGGGATCGAAGTTACCTTTACTGTGCAAGGCGCAGATGAAGTCATTAAAGAATTAACATCCCTTTATCAAAATAATAATGATGTAGTAATTGGAGCAGGAACGGTACTTGATGCAGCAACCGCACGGATTGCCATTTTGGCGGGGGCGCAGTTTGTAGTAAGTCCAGCCTTCGATCAGGAAACGGCAACACTATGTAATCTTTATCAAGTACCCTACATGCCTGGCTGTATGACCCTCACCGAAATGAAACGTGCATTAGAAGCTGGGGTCGATATTGTGAAACTGTTCCCTGGAAGTGCCTTTGGTCCAGAGTTTGTCAAAGCAGTAAAAGCTCCGCTTCCACAAATAAATATTATGCCAACTGGCGGTGTCGATTTAGATAATGTCGATCAATGGATTAAGAATGGCTGTGTAGCCGTCGGGGTAGGCGGTAATCTAGTGGCACCGGCTAAAACAGGGGAATTTAACAAGATTACTGAGTATGCAAAACAGTATATCGAAAAAGTACAAACTGCTAGAGGAAGATAAACTTTATAAGCGCCTTTCGCTGCAATCAACAGCCAGGTTTAACACAGCTAAAATAATGAGGAGGAATAGATGATGGTACCAACAAATTTAAAAAACACAACTACATTACATAATGGTGTACAAATGCCATGGGTTGGATTAGGTGTATTCAAAGTGAACGAAGGGGAAGAGGTGGTTCAATCCGTTAAAGCAGCCATTAAAAATGGATACATTAGTATTGATACCGCCGCTATCTATAAAAATGAAGAAGGCGTTGGTCAAGCGATTAAAGAATCAGGGATTCCACGCGAAGAACTATTTATTACGACCAAGCTTTGGAATGCGGAACAAGGCTATGAATCAACTTTAGAAGCTTTCGAGACTAGTTTAGAAAAGCTAGGACTTGATTACTTAGACCTTTATTTAATTCACTGGCCTGGAAAAAATAAATATAAAGAAACATGGAAGGCCTTTGAAAAGCTCTATAAAGAGGGTCGTGTCCGCGCGATTGGCGTAAGTAACTTCCAAGTTCACCATTTAGAAGATTTAATCAGTTCAGCAGAGATTAAACCAATGGTAAACCAAGTAGAATTCCATCCACATTTAACCCAAAAAGAGCTGCTTAGCTACTGTAAAAAGGAAGGAATCCAACTAGAAGCATGGTCGCCTTTAAAACAAGGGCAGCTTCTAAATGAACCGGTTCTTGAAGATCTTGCGCATAAATATAATAAATCTGTTGCTCAAGTGATCTTGCGCTGGGATCTGCAGCATGGTGTGGTGACCATCCCAAAATCAATCAAAGAACATCGCATTATCGAAAATGCGGATATTTTTGATTTTGAATTGTCCGCTGAGGATATGGAAAAAATCGATGGATTAAATCAAGATAGCCGCGCTGGCTCTCATCCTGATACGATGAGATTCGGCTTTGAAGAATAGAGTTGAATTATCAAGCGCCTGCCCACCGTTTTAAAAGGCAGGCGTTTTTCATTCTAGAGTAAAAAAGTACTTATGCTATAATGTTTTATATCTTAACTGACAGCAGAACCTAAACCTCAGGAAGGAGCAGGACACTTGAACGTTCCATTAACTCATAAACGCATTAAAGAAATGTGTGGCACTGTCTCCTTCAAACGAGGAGATTATTTTTATCAAACAAATAAAGTGATATTTCAACAATTTCTCCCTAATCGTTGCCAAGCAACAGTGATTAGCGACGAAGACTTTCAGGTGTCAATCGAAATAGGTCCCAATGATGACCTTCGAACCGAATGCAGCTGCCCGAAACTGGCATCCTTTACGAAGGAGTGTCAGCATATTGCGGCGGTTTTAATAGCTATTTATGAACACCAACAGAAAGGGACCATCCCTATGGTGGCTCAAGCGACTAATCAAGAACTGACCGAGGGGTTACTCAATCTCTTTTCGACTCAGCCAGTCCGATCAAGCGGTCATCAACTGCATTTTGAAAAAAGAAAAGTGCTAGATATCGAGTTTACCTTGAAACCCATTGATATTGGCAAGGGAAGAAATCTATTCACGATTGGAATTACGGTTGAATCAATCAAGGTCCAGAACATTCGTAACTTACTGGAGCAGATCAGATTAGGAAAGACCTGCATACTTTCTAGTTCCTTTACCTTTGACCCAAGTCAGCATTGCTTTCAAAAAGAAAACAATGACGTTCTCGAACAACTCATTCAAGTCATGCGGGATGAAAAGGTTTATATGGATGTGGTGCCTGACACCACTAAAGAACAGCTGCTATTCATTCCGTCTTCCGTATGGGGACGGCTGCTTTCTTTCCTTCAAAACATACCGACAGTGCTGGTGGAGTATGATGGACAAACCTATTTGGGATTGCATGTATCAGACGAAGGGCTGCCCTTACAGTTTGATTTTACTATAGCGGAGGGGAACGGCTATCAGCTGAAAGTAAAAAACTTGGGCAGGATGATATTCTTAGAACCCTATCATTCCGTTCTATTTGAAGGGAAAATGAAACAGCTGGAAGAGCAGGACTTTAAACGTCTTTCCGACCTCAAAAAGATGCTCGATGCCTCAGGTACGAGTCAAATTCCGATTCCACAAGCACAAATCCAGTTTTTTCTGGAAAAAGTGGCACCTGGCTTAAAAAAACTAGGACAGGTTACAATCGCTGAATCAATCACGAAGCAATTGATGTATACACCCTTAGTTGCCAAACTCTATTTGGATCGGCTGAAAAATCGCTTGCTGGCTGGACTTGAATTTCACTATGGAAATTTAATGATTAATCCATTGGAAAATAGAGATCTCCCAGCAGGCGCGGTAGTTATCCGAGATGTAGAAAAGGAAGAGGAAATCCTGCAGATTTTTGAGGATAGCTCGTTTGCCAAAACGGACGGAGGGTATTTTCTCCATCATGAAGAACTGGAGTATGATTTTTTAACTTACGTCGTTCCGAAGCTTCAAAAGCTCGTCCGAATATATGCAACCACTGCTGTGCGAAATCGGATTTCCAGAGAGAATTTTCGTCCGCAGGTGAGGGTGAGGATTAAAAAGGAACGAACCAACTGGCTTGAATTCAAATTTGAAATGGACGGCATTCCTGAAGGACACATACGCGAAGTCTTGGCGTCTTTAGAGGAAAAAAGGAAATATTATCGTTTGCCTAATGGATCACTCCTCTCGCTTCAGACAAGAGAATTCAACGAAATCCAGCGTTTTCTTTACTCACCATTGACAAAAAACAAGGATCTCGCCAGCGGTTTGGATTTACCCATTGAGCAGAGTCTTCAACTCCTTGATACGGTCGAGGTTAGTGATGCGTTCAAGCTAGAGGAATCTTTCCGGCAGTTCCTCGATCACCTACATTATCCCGGCAAGTTGAAGTTCGATGTGCCAACGAGTTTAGAACCTATTCTCAAAGAATATCAAAAACAAGGGTTTAAATGGATGAAAACTCTTGCTTTCTATGGATTCGGAGGGATTTTAGCTGATGATATGGGACTCGGAAAAACGGTTCAAAGCATCGCCTATATCTCATCTGTACAATCTGATATCCGTAAAAATAACCAGCCTGTTCTTGTAGTTTGTCCGTCATCGTTGACCTATAACTGGCTGGCTGAAATCAGGAAATTTGCTTCCCAGTTAAAAACGGTTGTGATTGATGGCACAAAAACAGAGCGGACCAAGCTGCTGACAGAACGGACGGATGTTGATGTCATGATTATCTCCTATCCGTTACTGCGCCGCGAGATCAACTGGTTTGAGAAGCAAACGTTTCATACCGTGTTTTTCGATGAAGCGCAGGCCTTTAAAAATCCGTTGACCCAAACCGCTCGAGCGGTTAAGAAGCTGGAATCCAATTATCGCTTTGCCCTAACAGGAACACCTGTGGAAAATTCGTTAGAAGAGCTGTGGTCGATTTTTCATGTTGTTTTTCCAGAACTGTTCCTCGGTCTTAAGGAATACAGCAAGCTTACCAGGCAAACCATTGCGCGGAGAATTCGTCCTTTTTTACTGCGCAGATTGAAGGAAGATGTCCTTGCTGAACTTCCTGAAAAAATGGAATCGCTGGAATCGGTCGAACTACTTCCTGAACAAAAGAAATTGTATGCTGCTTATTTGGCGAAATTAAGACACGACACGTTGAAGCACCTCGACAAAGACACAATTCGAAAAAATCGGATCAGAATATTAGCTGGTTTGACGCGGCTGCGGCAGATTTGCTGTCATCCAGGCTTATTTGTAGATGATTATCAAGGAAATTCGGCGAAATTCGAACAACTCTTGAAAATCGTCGAAGAATCAAGGATCTCTGGTCGAAGGGTGTTAATCTTTTCACAGTTTACGAAAATGCTGGAACTCATCGGGCGAGCGTTAACGGCGCAAGGGATGCCTTTCTTTTATCTGGATGGACAGACTCCATCAGAAGAACGAGTCGAGACCTGCGAACGCTTTAATCAAGGTGAGCGGGATTTGTTCCTTATTTCGTTAAAAGCAGGAGGGACCGGCCTTAATTTAATGAGTGCGGATACGGTCATATTATATGACACATGGTGGAATCCGGCTGTGGAGGAACAAGCTGCTGACCGTGCTCACCGGATGGGACAGAAAAATGTCGTTCAGGTTATCAAGTTGGTGGCCCGAGGGACGATCGAGGAAAAAATGAATGAACTGCAAGATAAGAAGAGACACCTCATCGAAGAAATTATTGATTCGGATGAGAAAGTCATGTCTGCCCTTACCGAAGAAGATATTAGGGAGATTTTGATGATATAAAAAAAGGAGCTGCAGCGCAGCTCCTTTTTTGTTTTATGCTCCAAGGACATTCAATGATTGGCGCAGACCTTCTAAAGCAAATCTCCGGATAAATTGAAAGGCAAATAATGCGATAATCGGTGAAAAATCAATAGGACCAAGAGGTGGGATAAACCTTCTAAACAATCCTAAATAAGGTTCGACAAGCTTGGCAACCCAGCCTCCAAGCTTTGATGCTTGAAACTTAGGAAACCAGGAACCAAAGATAGATATTAAAATTAACCAATAATAAATCTCAAAAACATACTGACCAATTAAAAATATAGTTGAGCCCAATATAGATCTTCCGTTCTATAATAATTTTTTTTAAATCTTTTAATCATCCTACCTATATACACTTATACGATTTAGTTTAAATAAAGTTTCAAAAATTATCACGTTGATTTTTTAAAAGAAACTAATTTTGTCGAAGCGGGTTAAGAACCTCTGGTATAAAATCAGCATAGCTATCAATATGAAAATCCGCTTCAATGTTTCGATTTTGAAAAGCACACGTTTTAATATTTAATTTACGGGCCGGAATTAAATCTAAATCTCGGTCACCGACGACCAAATCGATATGGTAACTTTTTAAAACATATTCATAGGAGGAACTGTGTGGTTTCCTTGTAAACCCTTGTTCTTCAACAGAAACAATGTCTTTAAAATAGGGAGCTATTTGATATTTTTCAAGCAAAAATACGGTGGATTCCTTATCACGATGTGTAACAATAATATTGTTATCAACAGAAGATAAAGCTTCCTCTAAGTGCTCAAATGGCTGGCTTTCCGTCTTTGAATAATAGTTATGTAAGGTTTGATACTCATGTCGCTGCTTCTCATCGATTCCATAATGTTTAAAGGCTGTTTTGGAATCAATTTTAAGCCACTTCAGCACTTCCTCGCGGTCCAAGTCTTGTTGGCTTAAGTTGATGAATCCAGAGACAAGTGCTGGATAGGTATCAAACAGGGTTCCGTCGAAATCCCATAGTACGTTAATATGAATCCCTCTTTTCAGTAACGTTTTGATTTTTCTTTTAAGAGAGTACCATAAGATGAAAATAAAGAAAAATCATTAGGCGCATTGGAGGGGGAAAATTTGTTATACTTTACCTTAGGAATGCAAATGTTAATAGATAGAAATGAGGGATAACAATGCCATTTGATCGTTCAACACTTGGATTACCATATTTTAGCTTAGAGGCAGCAGCCGTTGACAAAAGTCCAAGTGAATTGGTCATTACTGACGAAACGAAAGAAAACTATTACATAGTCTCTCGGGAAGTATACGAGGACGGCCCGCAACAACTTGGGTATATAATTGTTGTAGAAGAAGGAGAGTAGAGCTACTCTCTTTTTTTCATGGACTCTTTCTTAACTTAATGGGAAGACCAGTCGATTAACAACTTGTAATACTTCCTTCTACATATGTAACTCCAATTTAGTAACCTTTATTCTTACAATAGTAACATTAAGCAGGAAAAGCAAGAATGAAAGAGTATACATTAATACAAAGGTCTGTAATTTGTTCTTTTTACCAATAATGGTTTTAAAATCATCAATTTTAACTAAAAGGAGTGGAAAAATGAGCTATCAACAAAAAACAAAAGAGACAGATAACAGTGTGATTGAGTTTATTGAAAACGTCGACAACCCGAAAAAACGCGAGGATGCGTATAAATTAATAGATATTTTTACAGAAACAACAGGATATGAGGCAAAGATGTGGGGTCCAAGTATTATTGGTTTCGGATCCTATCATTATAAATATGAATCCGGTCACGAAGGAGATGCTCATTTCGTTGGCTTTTCGCCGCGCAAAGCAAAAATTAGTTTGTATTTTGCTCCGGGAGAGACTAAGCGTGAGGAATTGCTCAAGAACTTTGGGAAACATACGACTGGAAAAGGGTGTGTGTATATCAATAAAGTAGCCGATATCGATGTCTCTGTCTTAAAAGAACTCATTACCGTGTCGGTCGAATTTTTGCAAAAAACCTATCCAAATTCGTAAAGCGGCCAGGGATTTGTCTTAAAGAGGTTGAGATAAATTAAAGAACGTTCCATTGACCGAAAAGAGAAAAAAAGAAGCCCTTCGGTAAATGAAAGAGTGTCCCAATTACCGAAGGGAGAAAAAAGGAGCTTGCTCGGTAAATGAAAGAACGTTTCATTGATCAAAAGGAGAAAAAAGGAGCCCGCACGGAAAATGAGGAAAGCGTGTGTTCATTCTAATTCTACCCAACGAAGTTGGCCAATTCCTCTGTAAACTTTTTCTGCTCTTCCCAGAACAATCCGTGACCGCTATGTTCAAACCAAACCAGCTTAGATGTCATTATTCCTTGATGTAGGACGGAAGCCAGCGGTGGCAAACAAATTTGATCATGTTTCCCATGCAGAATTAATGTTGGTACTTGAATTCTCTTGATATCAGCGAATAAGATTTCATCTCGTAAGGAAGCAAGCAAACCTGCTGTAGAATGACCTGCAGCTTCAAGGCCTAATTGAAAGAACCAGTCTGAAAAAGGTTTAGTGATGGCTTGATAAAAGAACATGTTTGAGAAGTCAGCAAGCATTTCTGGACGATCGTTATAAATCTGCCCAAGTAGGGCATTGACCGCTTCTTCCTCTAACCCAAAAGGGAAGCCGGGCCGCTTAATAAAACTAGGAGCCGCTGCACCAAAAAGGGCCAATTTCGAAACACCATAGCCATTATGGCGTCCCATATACCTGATAACAATCGCTCCACCGACAGAATGTCCAGCCAGCGTGAAATTCTGTAAACGAAGTGCTTTAACAATTTGGCGAATATCGTCGGCCAGCTTGTCGTAGGAATACCCTTCCCAAGGCTTATCCGACTTGCCAAATCCCCTAAGATCTATCCCTATACACCGATACCCCATAGCAGGAAGGACATTAAACTGATATTCAAATAATTTATGATTAGCCGGCCAGCCATGAACAAAGAGGATGGTCTTTTTACTTTTGGGATTAATGTCTTCTACATAAATATTCACTCCAGTCGCAACTTTTACATAATACCCCATTTCTATCCCTCCCTTATAACAAGGCTATTCATTGATAGCTAGGCTAATACTTCGTGAACATTTTAGTACAACTTGTAAATCTTCACTTTTTCATCTTTAAATAGTTTACAATGTACATTGGAGGAGAATGGATGGCACTCTCCTTTATAAAAAAAATATATATGTGAAATTATGAACAAACTAACTTTCATTCAACTGAGAATTTTTGGATAAAAATCATTTACTGGAGCTGGTTTCTACAATGGATAAAAAGAAAGTTGTCATTATCGGTGGAGGGATTACGGGGTTAGCAACCGCCTATTACCTGCAAAAGGAAATCAAGGAGCAAGCATCGCCGCTTGAAGTTAAACTATTTGAGGCGAGTGACCGATTTGGCGGTGTGATTCAGACGGCAAAAAAGGACGGCTTTATTATTGAAAAAGGTCCCGATTCCATTTTGGCCCGAAAAGCGAGTGCGCTTAAACTGATTAAAGAAGTCGGTCTTGAGGACAAAGTGGTCTCTAATACAGCTGGGAAATCTTATATTTACGCTCGAGGAAAGATCCACTCGATGCCCGAGGGAGCTTTTATGGGGATTCCAACTCAGGTGACTCCATTTGCGCTCTCGGGACTATTTTCTCCACTAGGAAAACTACGGGCTGCTGGTGATTTTATTTTACCAAAAGGAAAAGAAAAATCCGATCAGTCGCTTGGTGAGTTTTTCCGCAGAAGGCTTGGCGATGAAATCGTGGATAACTTAATCGATCCACTTTTGTCAGGGATATATGCAGGGGACATTGACCGGTTAAGCTTAATGTCGTTGTTTCCGATGTTCTATCAGATGGAGCAAAAACATCGAAGCCTAGTACTTGGCTTGAAAAAAACGATGCCGGCTCCGCCAAAATCGGCAAAAAAAGAACCATCTAAAAAAGGCATGTTTATTTCCTTATCTACCGGTCTCGAGTCGTTAGTTAACGAAGTCGTCAAGCGGATGGATGAGGGAACTGTTAGTAAAGGAACGCCCGTGGAAAAGATAGTCAAAGAACATAATACCTATACGATTACCTTCGCAGATGGAAAGGTAGAAAAGGCGGACTGTGTAGTCATTGCAACGGAACATTTCCATGCCCAAAAGATGCTTTCTGATTATCCATTCATGCATTCCTTTGATGATATGCCGTCTTATTCTGTAGCAAACGTGGCGATGGCTTTTCCTAAGTCAGCAATTAAACAGGATATTGAGGGAACAGGCTTTTTAGTGTCAAGAAACAGTGACTTTAGAATAACAGCATGCACCTGGACTCATAAAAAGTGGCCTGGGACGACACCGAAGGATATGGCATTATTACGTTGTTATGTGGGGAAACCAGATGATCAAGCTGCGGTGGATTTATCCGATGAAGAGATTATGAATCTTGCCTTAAAGGATTTAACTAAAACCATGAACATAACCGAAAAGCCATTGTTTCATATCATTACAAGATGGAAAAGGGCTATGCCTCAATACAATGTCGGCCATATTGAACGGATGAAGTATATAAAGGAATCGCTTGCTAAGGAACTGCCAGGAGTATTTTTAGCTGGAGGCTCTTATGAAGGTGTAGGTATTCCGGACTGTATTGACCAAGGAGAAACAGCGGTGAAAAAAGTGTTAACGTTTTTGAAATAGGTTGTAGATGGAGTAGGGGTTAGAAACCTACTCCATCTTTTTATTTTAGGATACTTTTCAGTTGCTCTTCTAGTTAAACAATATTATCAATATAATAATTCTTTTGAAGGTAATAATCGTAAATATGTCTATCTAATGGCAGAGATTTTGAATGTAAAAACTAATCAAATAATAGGTATGAAGTCTTGGAGAAAAAGGATTATTATTATTCTGAAATTTGAAATGAAAGTATTTCCCAATAAAAATAGGTTGTTAAAAGAGTGAAAAATCATTAAAATTAATAAAGTGCTGTATAGTTGAGAAAAATTATCATTTTATTAACAAATTTACAAAGATTTTACTTTTTAGTTGACCCCTCTGTGTAATCAGCTTTTATTAAGATAGAAAAGGAGAAATGCAAATGAAGAAGATTAGTTTAGCATGGCAGATTTTCATTGGGCTGGCACTCGGTATTATTGTTGGTGCAGTGTTTTATGGTAATCCACATGTGGCAAGTTACCTCCAGCCAATTGGCGATATATTTATTCGTTTAATTAAAATGATTGTTGTTCCAATTGTTATTTCCAGTCTGATTGTTGGTGTTGCAGGCGTTGGTGATATGAAGTCTCTAGGAAAGCTTGGCGGAAAAACCCTGCTATATTTTGAAATCATTACTACTATTGCGATTTTCGTCGGACTTCTTGCGGCAAACGTGTTTCACCCGGGAGCTGGCGTAGATAAATCGAAACTTGTGAAAACAGATATTAACAGTTATGTAAGCACGGCGGAACAAACAGAATCACATTCAATGATTGATACTGTTGTAAATATTGTTCCTACGAATATCATTCAGTCAATCGCAAACGGGGAAATGCTGCCAATCATCTTCTTCTCCGTTATGTTTGGACTTGGAGTAGCTGCGATTGGAGAGAAGGGGACCCCAATCATCAATTTCTTCCGAGGAACAGCGGATGCGATGTTCTATGTTACCAACCAAATCATGAAACTAGCTCCATTTGGTGTGTTTGCATTAATTGGTGTTACTGTTTCAAAATTTGGAGTCACATCATTAATTCCACTGGGAAAATTGGTTCTTGTTGTATACGGAGCTATGTTTTTCTTCATTCTTGTCGTCCTTGGATTAACAGCAAAACTTGTTGGATTTAACATTATCCATCTCATTAAATATTTAAAAGACGAATTAATTTTAGGCTATACAACAGCAAGTTCTGAAACGGTCCTTCCGAGAATTATGGAAAAAATGGAGAAACTGGGTTGTCCTAAGGCCATTACATCGTTTGTTATTCCAACGGGATATTCCTTTAATCTTGATGGATCGACACTTTACCAAGCGATAGCAGCGTTGTTTATTGCACAAATGTATGGCATTGATATGAGTATTATGGACCAAATTACCTTAGTGCTTGTATTAATGTTAACCTCTAAAGGAATTGCCGGAGTTCCAGGCGTTTCGTTTGTTGTACTTCTTGCAACATTAGGAAGTGTGGGAATCCCTGTAGAAGGTCTAGCATTTATTGCTGGTATTGACCGAATCCTTGATATGGCACGTACATGTGTGAACATTGTCGGTAACTCTTTGGCAGCTATTGTTATTACCAAGTGGGAAGGCCATAAGATTAAAAATTATCAGGAACAAAAGGTTGCTTAATAGTGGTTAAAAGGACATCTTCTTCAGGGGAGATGTCTTTTTTTCTATGTTTCAATCCATCGACTTACTTTTGAAGGAAATCTGGATCCAAACAGATAATTCATTAAAACCCACTTGACAGGTAGGAAAAGTCAGAATAAAATGTAAATAATTCAATGAGATTTAGAGCGAGAGATTAAATGAATATCAAGCTGATTGGATAACCAAAGGCTTATACTCTTAGTTAGGTAGGGGTGTAAGTTTTTTTATTAGAAGGGGGACTGATCATGAATTACCCGATTAGTAAGTGTTGTCCGCATTGTTGTCAGTCATCAAATCCAGAGTCTTTTTTTAATTATAAAACCAAGTATTCTTATGTGAAATGAAGAGATTAAGAGAGGATGATTCGATGGCAATCGTGGATTCAGCTAAAGCAAATTATATTCTATCTTTACTTAAAGGGATCGAGTATGGTTCTGTGGTTATAACCGTTCATGACGGAACTATCACCCAAATCGATAAAACAGAGAAAACTAGATTTACACAACAAAAAAAGTACGCTTCTAAAGAACAAAAGTGACCACATTAAAAAAATAGCCGATCAGTCAACTGAAGGCTACTTATTTTCTAGACTATCCGAAGGATGAGTATTTCTGATTTTGGTCTTATCTTAAGACCGAAATGCAGACACTTATTCTTTATGAGATAGTACTAAAAATAGGTAGCCTTTTTTGTTTGGCTGTGTTAAAGGTTCTTATTGATTTTGCTACCCTGCTGATTGGAGCGGAAATCAACAGACAAGTTTAACACAGCCTCTTGTTTAAAAATAAGGAGGAAATAACAAATGAAAATAGCCTACAAATTCACAACCGTACTCATTCTTATCGCTCTTATTTTGGCCGGATGCGGCAGTCAGGCTAGTAATCAAAGCTCTGAGAAAAAGGATGGAGGAGCCAATCAAGAAGCGTCAAAAACAAAGGAACCTGTCCAATTATTAAATGTCTCATATGACCCTACCCGGGAGCTTTATGAAGAATTTAACGGGGAATTCGCTAAGTATTGGGAAAATAAAACAGGGCAGAAGGTGACCATTCAACAATCACATGGTGGATCCGGGAAACAAGGTCGTGCTGTTATTGATGGGCTTGAGGCAGATGTAGTGACATTGGCATTGGCCTATGACATTGATGAAATTGCTAATATTGGCGGCCTACTATCAAAGGACTGGCAAAAGAACCTAAAGGATAACTCAACACCCTATACGTCGACGATTGTGTTTCTAGTTAAAAAGGGGAATCCCAAAGGAATTAAGGATTGGGACGATTTAACGAAAAAGGGCACTTCCGTTATAACCCCAAATCCGAAGACGTCAGGCGGAGCCCGCTGGAACTACTTAGCAGCTTGGGCCTATGCAAAAGATAAATTTAATGGTGATGAAACGAAGATTAAGAAATTTATGAGTCAATTGTATAAAAATGTAGAAGTATTAGATTCTGGTGCACGCGGGGCAACCACTACTTTCGTGGAACGAGGCATTGGGGATGTCTTGATTGCTTGGGAGAACGAGGCCTTCTTGACCCTCAATGAATTAGGAAAAGACAAGTTTGAGATTGTTGTCCCATCGATCAGTATTCTTGCCGAACCACCGGTTGCCGTGGTGGATAAGATTGTCGAGAAAAAGGGAACAAAAGAGGTAGCTGAGGCCTATTTGAACTATTTATACAGTGATGTTGGACAGGAAATTATCGCTAAGAATTATTATCGTCCGCGCAATCAAGCGATTCTTGATAAATATGCAGATGTCTTTCCAAAAATTAATCTTGTGACGATTGACGATGATTTTGGCGGGTGGAAAAAAGCACAAGAGACGCACTTTAATGATGGCGGGACGTTTGATCAGATTTACCAGCCTTAACAAGTAGTTCAGTTAGACGGGTGTCCTCCATCAAGAGTGATGAGGGGCGCCCAACATGTATCTTATCTGGAAGGGGTCAACCTCATGGCTCGTTTAGCAAGTATGAAAATGAAAAGAAATAGTGTGCTGCCGGGATTCGGTCTTTCGTTAGGGTTTACGATGTTTTATATAAGCATTCTTGTCATTCTGCCATTATCGATGATCTTTATTAATTCTGTGACTGTTGAGTGGTCAAAAATTTGGGGGACGATTTCAGATCCGAGGGTGGTAGCCTCCTATAAATTGAGCTTTGGTTCAGCCTTTTCAGCGGCGTTTATTAATGTTATTTTTGGTGTGCTAATCGCGTGGGTGCTGGTCCGATATCCGTTTCCTGGTCGAAAAATCATCGATGGACTAGTTGATTTGCCGTTTGCTTTACCAACAGCAATTGCCGGGATTGCCTTAACGACGTTGTATACGGAAAATGGCTGGGTTGGGCAGTTTTTAAGTTTTAAGGTGGCGTTTACTCCGCTCGGGATTACGCTAGCATTAACTTTTATTGGACTGCCCTTTGTGGTACGGACCGTCCAGCCCGTCCTGCAAAGCTTGGATAAAGAAATAGAAGAAGCTTCGGCAAGTTTAGGGGCAAACCGTTCGCAAACGTTTGTAAAAGTAATTTTTCCAGAATTAATGCCGGCTGCGTTAACAGGTTTCGCGCTCGCCTTTGCTCGTGCCCTCGGGGAATACGGCTCGGTTGTCTTCATTGCAGGGAATATGCCGATGCGGACAGAGATAACTCCACTACTAATCATGACGAAGCTAGAACAATATGATTACGCTGGAGCTACGGCGATTGCGGCAGTAATGCTGATTTTTTCCTTCACGATTCTTCTTATTATTAACGTATTGCAGTGGTGGACGAATCGGAAATTTATTTAGAGATTAGTGTTTTGGAAGAGGTTTTCTCTGTTTCGCAAACAAACCACCTGGTTTCGCAAACAAACTACCTGGTTCCGCAAACAAACTAGATAGTTTCGCAAACAAATTAGATAGTTCCGCAAACAAACTACCTGGTTTTACAAACAAACTAGATAGGTTCGCAAACAAACCAGATAGGTTCGCAAACAAACCAGATAGGTTCGCAAACAAACCAGATAGTTCCGCAAACAAACTAGATAGTTTATGCAAACAAACTAGATTGTTCCGCAAACAAACCACCTGGTTTCGCAAACAAACTAGATAGTTTCGCAAACAAACCACCTGGTTTCGCAAACAAACCAGATAGTTTCGCAAACAAACCACCTGGTTTCGCAAACAAATTAGATAGTTCCGCAAACAAACATCTGTAACAAAGCGAAATATTTGAAAAATTGGCTGATTGCATCAAAATTGTTGTTTTTACTAGTGTAAAATTACACCTTATCAGGTAGCTTATATAACTTATCAGCCGGATCTGACCTTTTATCAGCGAAACTAAGTCATATATCAGCGAAATCAAAATTAGCAACAATATTTTTTGCTAAGAACCAATACTGACTCTTCTAAAAAAGAGGATATAAATTTAAGTCCAGAAGGAGGTACCTATGGCAGGAAATGTTCCAATACAATATTCAACAAGTACAAGGCCTCTAACGACAGCACACAATTCAGAGCCTCGCCTTGTCCGCTGGTTACTAATCACACTGGCATTAGCATTTTTAGGTCTATTTTTAGTGATACCACTGGTGGCCATTTTTATAAAAGCCTTTGATAAAGGTGCAGCAGTTTTTCTAAAGGCGATTAGCAATCCAGATGCATTATCGGCAATCAAGTTAACCTTGATCATAACCTTGATTACGGTACCGCTTAATGCCATCTTTGGTGTGGCAGCTGCTTGGGCCGTTACCAAGTTCAATTTTAAGGGGAAAAGTCTATTAATTACGATTATTGATTTGCCTTTTGCCATCTCGCCAGTGATTGCGGGATTGGTGTTTGTTCTATTATTTAGTGCACATGGCTTATTTGGACAATGGTTAATCGATCATAATATCAAAATAATCTTTGCGGTACCTGGAATCGCTTTGGCTACACTTTTAGTAACGCTGCCCTTTGTCGCCCGTGAACTGATCCCATTAATGCAAACTCAGGGGACGGCCGATGAGGAAGCTTCTTTGACGCTGGGGGCAAGCGGCTGGAAGACATTCCTTTTGGTGACTTTGCCTAATATAAAATGGGGACTATTATATGGGATTATCCTCTGCAGTGCTCGCGCAATTGGGGAGTTTGGAGCCGTTTCGGTTGTTTCGGGACATATCCGCGGATTGACCAATACGATGCCGCTCCATATCGAGATTTTATACAATGAATATCAATTTTCCGCCGCCTTCGCGGTTGCTTCCTTAATGTCATTGTTCGCCATTATCACTCTCATTGTAAAAAATGTGATTGAATGGAAAGCCAGAAAGTCATTTGAATCTGAAGAAGGAGCACACTAAGATGAGTATTCAAATCCAAAATATCTCAAAATCATTTGGAAACTTTCAAGCTCTTGACCAAATCAATCTTGATATACAAACGGGGGAACTCGTTGCCCTGCTTGGTCCGTCCGGTTCTGGGAAAACATCGCTGCTCAGGATTATCGCAGGTTTAGAAGCAGCCAACCAAGGGGCCATTCTGTTTGGGGAAGAAGACATCACTCATATCAGTACAAAGGAACGGAAAGTAGGATTTGTATTTCAGCATTATGCCTTGTTTCGTCATATGACTGTTTTTGAAAATGTTGCTTATGGATTAAAAGTCCGGCCAAGAAAAACCCGTCCTTCTAAAAACGAAATAAAAGAAAAAGTTATCGAATTACTAAAGCTAGTAAAACTAGAGGCCTTTGCGGATAGGTATCCATCTCATTTGTCAGGAGGGCAACGACAGCGGGTCGCATTAGCACGGGCATTGGCGGTTGAACCCAAGGTGCTGTTGTTAGATGAACCGTTTGGTGCTTTAGATGCCAAGGTTCGGAAAGACCTTCGCAGATGGTTGAGAAAACTTCATGATGATTACCAGATTACGAGCATTTTTGTGACCCATGACCAAGAAGAGGCGCTAGATGTAGCCGACCGAGTAGTTGTGATGAATGAGGGGAAGATTGAGCAAATCGGCACGCCAGAAGAGGTGTATGAAAATCCCAACAGTCCTTTTGTCTATCATTTTTTAGGAAATGTAAATTTGTTTAAAGGGCGTCTGCATAAGGGGAAATTACGGCATGGTAATTTTGAAGTAGATGCCCCGGAATTTTCGGGGACAGAGAATACAGAAGCAGTAGGGTACGTTCGCCCGCATGATATAAGTATTGAAAGAGAAGCAAGCCTTGATTCAGTTTCTGCAAAGATTAATTATATTCACCAAGTCGGAGCTGCTGTCCAACTTGAACTGATTCGGAAAGATAATGGCGAGTACCTAGAAGTGGAGCTAAGAAAAGAGCAATTTCGAAGCCTCAATCTAAAAACAGGGGAAGAAGTGTTTGTAAAGCCTAAACAATTAAAGGTTTTTATCCCTCAGGATTATTCTATTTAATATTACGTTCTTTATAGTAATATTGGTAAAAATTATATAAGATTCTTTTAGTAATCTTATATAATTTTTACAGGGGGAGTATCATTGAGAAAAATCACTTTATCAAATGGAAATACAGTCGAGGTGGAATGTTTAAGCTGCGCCTTAACAAGTGGTTTGATTGAGCCTGATGGAGGTGTCGTCCTTGAGACTGAACATTTCCATGCTCATCAAGACGTGGCCTATCCCATTAAAGGATTAATGATTGTTGCGTCCAAACGGCATATTAAATGTCTCGATGAACTAACGGAAGTAGAGAAGGCAGATTACATAAATATACTCGCCAAAATAAGAAAAGCACAAAGGGAAGTCCTCGGAATTGAATATGTTTATTATTTTTACAATGAAGATACCACTCATCATTTTCACACCTGGATGGTCCCACGCTATGAGTGGATGTACCAATTTGGACGGTCTGTGGAATCGGTCAGGCCCGTATTATTGCACGCTAGAAATGAAATGAATCATGAAGAAAATCTCAAAGAAGTGATGGAAGCTATTAAACAGCTGACTATCGAGCTAAATAAAGAGTGAGTTCCATAATGATCCTCAAATAGTAATTATTCGTTTCATTCTATTTTTACTCTATGCAAAATTAGAACAAAGTCCTATACTCAATTCTGAGTATAGGACTTTTATGATTGATAAAAGGATATTTAGTTCCAGTCTGTATGAAAGACTCCTTCGATATCTTTTCGCTCATACGTATGGGCACCGAAATAATCACGTTGTGCCTGTAAAAGGCTTGCATTTGAATTGCCTTTCCGGTAACTGTCAAAGTAAGAAAGTGAAGTGCTTAAGCATGGAAATGAGATACCGGAATTAATACCCTCGCATACGATTTTCCTTAGACCCGATTGATACTCTTTAACTTTTCCGGCGAAAAATGGTGCGATTAATAAATTCTTTAGATTGGCTTGGGTCTGATAGGCTTCACTAATAACATTTAAAAACTCGGCACGAATGATGCAGCCACCGCGGAAAATTAGCGCAATCTCCTCTAATGGCAAGTTCCAGTCATAGAGGTCAGAAGTTATTTTATATTGTGTAAACCCTTGGGCATAGGCACAGACTTTGCCCATATATAATGCTTGTCTTACGAATTCAATCCATAAATCTTTATCTAAATCCTGCTGATTCATTTCCGGTCCTTCTAATATTTCATCTGCAAGGACACGCTCTTCTTTTAAAGTAGATACATAACGGGAGAACAATGACTCCGTAATAATGGATAGGGGAATCCCGTTATCAATCGCTTGCATGCTTGTCCATTTCCCTGTGCCCTTATTCCCTACTTTATCAAGGATGACATCGATCAGTGGTAAGCCCGTTTTTTCATCCTTTTTCTTTAAAATTTCCGCCGTGATTTCGATGAGGTAACTTTTCAGCTCACCCTGATTCCAAGTTTCAAAGACATCTGCAATTTCATTCACAGATAATTGCAACGTCTCCCTTAAAAAGGAATAAGCCTCAGTAATTAGTTGCATATCCGCATACTCAATCCCGTTATGAACCATTTTCACAAAATGTCCGGCACCTTTTGGACCAATATACGTACAACATGGGGTCCCGTCCACTTGGGCAGCTATTTTCGTAAGAATAGGTGCTACCTTTTCATACACTTCTCTATCTCCGCCTGGCATGATCGAAGGTCCATTTAAAGCACCAACTTCTCCACCAGAAATACCAATCCCTAAATAATCAATTCCTTTAGACTTCAAGTCATCATATCTTCGGGCCGTATCTTCGTAATGAGAGTTACCGCCGTCCATGATAATATCACCAGTCTCAAGAAAAGGAACTAATGAGGAAATCACGGAATCGATCGCTGCTCCAGCGGTCACCATAAGAAAGATCTTCCTAGGGGTTTCCAAGGACTGAACAAAGCTTTGCACGTCGTAGTGTGGATCGATTGATTGATTTTCAATTCTATGTAAGAGTCTATCTGTTAAATCTCGTGTGTAATTATAGACCGCTACTTTTTCACCTTTATTAGCCATATTTAAGGCAATGTTGCTGCCCATTACTCCTAAACCAATAACACCAATTGAATTGTTCATTGTACATTCTTCTCCTTTAAAAAAATATGAAAGGGCAGTAAATCCACCGCATGCATCCTTAGCGGATCCTAAGCATAAGAGGGGATACTGCCTTGAACTAACGACCAACAGTGGGGATACATTGTACCGCCCACCGTTGGATATTCATCTTAAACAAATATACTTAGTAATAGAATGAACCCTAATCCAGCTACTGAAATAATCGTCTCAAGTAATGTCCATGTTGCGAATGTTTCTTTCATGCTTAAACCAAAATACTCTTTGAACATCCAGAAACCAGCATCATTAACATGTGAGGCAATTAAGCTGCCTGCTCCTGTTGCAAGTACAACTAAAGCAAGGTTAACATCAGTTTGACCTAACATCGGGATCACTAAACCAGCAGTGGTTAATGCTGCAACAGTAGCAGATCCTAAGGAAATACGTAAAATTGCTGCGATGATCCATGCTAGTAAAATTGGTGAGATAGAAGTTCCTTTAAATAATTCAGCTACATAGTCCCCTACATGGCCATTAATTAATACTTGTTTAAAGGCACCGCCGCCCCCAATGATTAAGAGCATCATGCCGATGTGTGTAATTGCTTCTGTACAAGAATCCATTACATTTTTGATCGGAATCTTTCTTGCCAATCCCATTGTATAAATAGCAAATAATAAAGAGATTACCATGGCAGGGGATGCACCGCCAACAAATCGGATAATGGCAAGTAAAGTGTTATCTGCAAATCCCATTGTTTTTTGAAGCAAAGTAATAATTGTAGCGATTGACATTAGAATTACAGGAAGCATTGCAGTAAATACACTGATTCCAAATCCAGGTGTGTCTTCAAGTTTGAACGTTTTTTGTTCACCTAAAGAGGCGATATTACCAGTTTTTGAAAATGATGCAGGAACCAATTTTTTCGCTAGCTTTGTAAATAATGGTCCAGCTATAAAGACAGTTGGAATAGCAATAATGAAACCGTAAAGTAATACTTCCCCAAGATCTGCACCATATTCACCTGCAATGGTGGTTGGTCCTGGATGCGGCGGTAAAAATCCGTGTGTTACCGATAAAGCTGCTGCCATTGGAATACCAAGATAAAGAATAGAAACCTTTAGTTGTTTAGAAATCGCAAATACAATTGGAATTAATAAAACTAGTCCTACTTCAAAAAATAAAGCGATACCAATAATGAATGAAGCTACTACTACAGCCCACTGAATGTTTTTTTCGCCAAATTTATTAACCAGAGTCATCGCAATACGCTGCGCGCCTCCTGAATCTGCAATTAATTTACCCAACATTGCACCAAGTCCAAAGATTAGTGCTATATGTCCAAGTGTTCCGCCTAACCCAGCTTCAATTGTTGCAATGATTTCGTCTAATTTCATTCCAAGTGCGATGGCCACACCGAATGAGACAATGATTAGTGAAACAAAAGTATTTAATTTAAGGCCCATGATTAAAACCAGTAATGCTATAATTCCTAATGCAACTATAACTAATGGCATGATAATTCCCCCAAAAATTTATATATTTTTATTAATTAATCCTCTTTGATAATTGGCAATCCGTGTATAATCTACTTCTAATACTCTCGATAAGTTAATAAAGATTGGCAGTAATTCTCTATACTCTCTTGCTGCGTCCTCTTTAGGTGTATGTTTGTGGGTACTTCCAATCATTTCAGAAACAACATCAAACGAATCGATTTTTCCTGTCGCATAAAGGCCTAAGATACAAGCACCCAGACATGAACTTTCATAGCTTTCGGGCACAACAACTTCTAAGTCAAAGATATCTGACATCATTTGACGCCATACATCTGACCTTGCGAACCCGCCTGTTGCTTGGATACGGGTTACAGGCCCTTCCATGCATTCAAGTAAAGCCAGAAATACCGTGTATAAATTGTAAATCACACCTTCAAGGGCAGCGCGAATCATATGTTCTTTCTTGTGCGCCATTGTTAAGCCGAAAAATGACCCACGAACATCTGGATTCCATAATGGTGCACGTTCTCCTGCAAGGTATGGATGGAATATCAATCCATCAGCTCCTGGTCTAACACCTTCCGCTATTTTTGTTAGTACTTCATACGGATCAATGCCCAGTCTTTTCGCGGTTTCTACCTCGGAAGCGGCAAATTCATCCCGGATCCAGCGGAAGACCATCCCGCCATTGTTAACTGGTCCGCCAATAACCCAATGTTTTTCTGTTAAGGCGTAGCAAAAGATTCGGCCCTTTTCGTCGGTTTGCGGCTGGTCAATGATGGTACGAATCGCTCCGCTTGTACCAATTGTGACGGCAATCTCACCTTTTCGAATCGCATTTACGCCAAGATTGGAAAGGACTCCATCACTGGCACCAATCACAAAAGGAGTTTCTGGATCAATCCCCATTTGTTTTGCTAATTCAAGATTACAGTTGGTGAAAATCTCTGTCGTTGGCACGAGTCTTGATAATTGCTCACTCGAAATACCGGCTATTTCTAATGCTTCCTGATCCCAATCAAGTTTTTTGAGATCCATCATGCACATAGCTGATGCAAGCGAATGATCGACAACGTATTGGTCAAAGAACTTTTTAAAGATATATTCTTTGATCCCGATATATTTTTTCGCTTTTTCAGCTATTTCAGGATGTTCATTCACAATCCAAGTAATCTTACTTAATGGTGACATAGGATGAATCGGCGTTCCTGTCCGTTTGTAGACTTCATGGCCATTTAATTCATCTTTTATTTTATGAGTCCAAGCTTCACTGCGATTATCTGCCCACGTGATACAAGGCGTCAGCGGTTGATCATTTTCATCCATAGCAATGAGACTATGCATTGCACTACTAAAAGAAATAAACGAAATTTCTTTTTGTGGGTGTTGTTTCATGATATTCGAAATAGCTTTTACAACAGCTGAAAAAATCTCTTCTGGGTCTTGTTCAGCTGTCGAAATATCAGGTGTGTAGAGAGGGTAACCGATATTCTCTTGTTGGATGACTTCGCCTTTTTCACTAAATAAAACGGCTTTTGTGCTTGTCGTTCCGATGTCTAACCCTAACATATAGCTTGTCATTATTCTTGCACTACTCCTTTAGAAAGCATTTGTTGAGACCTCCAAAGGTCTTCTACTTTCCCTTGAACGTCATCAAAATTTTGATGCAATGATTTAATCATGAGGTCTCTATTTTTTGTATCGATTGCTTCAATATAAAGTTGATGATTTTCCACAATCCTTGGAAAGTCTTCGTAGTTTTTCTCGAAACGGACCCGCATTGATAAAAGAATGAATGCTTCCATTACCGGTTTTGCATTATTCCAAATCATCATGATGTAGGAATGATTAATTGCTCGAATAATCGTTTCATGGAATATAACATCTTGAAATGAAAACTCATCAGCGTCATGATATTTTATGGCAATTTTCATCATTTCGAGTATTTTACTCAGTTCTTTCACTAACTCTTTGGTGTCTAATTTTACAAGCCGTTCAAATACAAATGTTTCGATCAGTAAGCGGACATCATAAATTTCTTCAATTTCCTTGTCTGATAATCCAAGAACAATTGCACCCATTCTTTCTAGACGAATCAAATTTTCAGACGCTAGTGTTTTTAAGGCTTCGCGAATCGGTGACCGACTCACTTCAAAATCTGCGGCTAATTTATTTTCAGATAGGGTGGTACCGCTTTCAATTAAACCAGAAATAATCTGCATCCTAAGCTCACATGTTACACGATCACCTGCGGAGGCTTTTGAAAGCCACTTTGTGGGATACAATAATTCCTTTGATTCTTTCATCGTCTCACCTTCTTAATTAATACGAGTATACTTGTATACAAGTATTATAGAATATATATTTAAAATTGCAAGCGCTTTTTTTACGAGATAATGACAAAGGTAGAAGGTTTATTAATTATTCTTAACGAATTTAATAAAAATAATGTCGAAAAAGCTCAATTTAATAAGGCTCATGAAGAAGAGGCAATGTTGCATGGATGAAAAAATTGGCATTTATTTTTTAGGAGGGAATCAAAATGAGTATTGTTCTAAGACAAGTATTTATAGGTTTGCCAAAAACGGTGGGAATGAAAGAGGCAAAGAATCCGATGGAAAGGGAATGGACAAGTGCCATTTTTAAAGAGCCGGTCCAAGGACCTGTTTGGGTGGGGAAAACGGGTTTGGCAGGCGATGGACAATGGGATACCGAACATCATGGCGGGGCGGAAAAAGCCGTTTTTGCTTATGCCATTGAAAATTATACATATTGGCAAAAGGAACTTGGGTTTTCTGAGATTACAGCCGGCGGAATGGGCGAGAATCTTGTCATGGAACAACTAACAGAGGAAATGATTTCGATAGGCGACACGTTCCAGATTGGTGAGGCGGTCGTCCAAATATCGCAGCCAAGACAGCCCTGCTGGAAACCAGCACGCCGATTTAAAGTCAAGACCTTAGCGCTGTTATTACAAAATACGGGGAGAACGGGCTGGTATTTTCGCGTGTTAAAAGAGGGGAATATCGAAAAAGGGCAGACGCTTACTTTGCTCGAACGGCCATTTCCACAGTGGACGATCCAAAAGTGTAATCAAGTAATTCATGCGAAGCAACAAAACTTTGATGAAATACGCGAACTTTCCCAGTGCGAATTACTTGCACCTGGCATGAGAGAGACGTTGGCGAAAAGGGTAGAAAAGATGGAAACCCCAGATATCAGTAGTAGAGTTTTTGGACCCAATGAATTGGATTAGCTTTAAATCTAAATATACAGGGGAAAATGCTAAGAATATGGTGTATTGACGAACGTCCGAGCGTGAGAAAAGAGGGGTTATTGGCTACCGAAAGGCTGAAAAAGAAGAGGTGTCGGTAGCCAATAGTGGTTATTGACAACCATCTTAAATAGGTCAATATTTTTTACCCTTTCACCGTCGGTGGCTTAGACAATCTTTTATCAATAATTCCTGCTAACAGGAGGATCAGTATCGATAAACAGATATAGTAAGGTTGGTCCCACCAGACTAGACTACGAAGGATTCCCACTCCAATAAGTACTCGATTCACCACATACATAAGGAAACCAGTGAGAAAATATTTAATCCAATTCCTTTTTAAGGTAAGTTTCGTCATTAGATAATAAAACAGACTGTCACATAAATAGAAAATGGCACCAAATGCAATTGAGTCACGACTTGAATTTTCAAACCAGCCAAGAGAGTATATGCGATTTGAGAAAAAAATGATGGGTAAAACATGTGCACTGGCAGAGATTGAGCCGATTATTAAATAGAGAATCCAAAAATATTTGAATCCTTTAGAAGGTTGTAAAATCCAATTATAATAAATCTTAGCAGAAGCAAAATAAAAAGGGAGCCCGAGTCCCGTATATGCTAATCTCCACCAATTATGAGAATAGATATGAAGTTTTAAAAATAACCATTCGATTCCCACAAATAATCCTGAAAATAAGACAATCCATATCCAATTTAAACCGAATGTAGCTATTAAGGTGGCTGCGATCGGCAAAGAAAAAGCATTTGAGACAAATGCTCCCAAATTGTTGTCATAAAAGTTATTGTACTTGATAAAATTTGGATTATAATCATAACTTCTTAAGAAATTATAGATAAAAGTCTCAACAATGTAAGCTCCACCTATCATCGTTAATAATAGATATAGTGATTGAGTATTTCTTTTTTTGATTAGAATAAAACAAAATAAACTGATGCTTAAAACAAGTAATGCATAGTACCAATATGAATTGTGCATAATGTTCACTCCGATAAAAACTGGATTAAAGATAGTTTGTTCCTAAGCATGAAATTTATGCAATTTCTACCAACACGTAAAAAACATATTTCTTCAATGGAATCTGTGTTCCTACCGGTTTCTGGTTGAGAATTCTTAGGTTCAGGCATAAGCTGTTGCACCTTCTTTCACTGCCAAGTTGTTTTCAACATTAACAACGTTTATTTACTTCTTGTTGTTACATGAAAACTGGCATTTAAAAAAATTTGTCGTTATTTCTGTGATTAAATTTCTAATTTAGTCGATATTACTTGGCGAAGGGCTCTTTGAATGTTTGACAGTGCCCATAGAAGGTAAAAAAGGAGTTGGAAAGGCACGCTGAAAGGTCGACAGTGCCCATAGAAGTTAAAAAAGAAGTTGGAAGGGCACACTGAAAGGCCGACAGTGCCCAAAGAGGGTGAAAAAGGAGTTAGATGGTCACTCTGAAAGTTTGACAGTCCCCAAAGAGGGTGAAAAAGGAATTGGAAGGGCACGCTGAAAGGTCGATAGTGCCAATAGAAGATGAAAAAGTGAACGGAAAAAGACTATCTTGATGTCTCTTCAAAAGAAATTTTTACGACCTTTTCAGTCACCTGGTTAAATTCTATATTTACGAAAACACCGAATTCCTTATTGTTATCTTTTAACCAAAGTTTGAACTTTTCGGTAGAGGTTTGTGGACCGCTTGTTCTTCCTATGTGAAGATAGTCAATGATTTTGGCATGGGGATACTTTTCATGGGTTTTTTTTAGTGCTAGAGTACCCCACTTTGCATATGGAGGTATTGGTTTTTGTTGGGCAGACACTTTATTCATGGCTGACAGTGGACTTACATTTCCTGAGAAGAGAAACGTGGTAATAAATAAACTAATTAGAAGCTTTTTCATAAAATTACCCTCTTTGTTTTTACTCATATGATTTCATTTCGAGCCATAACTTATGTAGTTTTAATGAACCATTTATTTGTAAATTTTTACAAAAAATAATTTAGGTTTATTCATAACTCCCATTATTCTGGTAAAAATACAATTGAGGTGGCGACTTATGGATAAAGAAAAATTACAACTGTCCCTTAAGAAAAGCATTGTGGGGAAAGCCCTTTATATAGGATTTAGTCAGGTTGCTCAATCAGCAGAAGTAAGAAAATTTATGACTAAATCTCAAACCACGGCTAATCAACATATCTCAACCTTTTCTAAAATCCTGAAAGAAGATAACTTACCGACTCCTCGCTCCATGGAAACGGAAGTGACCACGTCGTCAGAGTCTCCATTTTCCGATAAATTAATGTTGTATCATATAGGATTCTTGGCGCAGGTTGCTCAAGCCTATCATGGGACTGGTTTAGCAGCGGCCATGAGATCAGACCTAGTTGCAGCTTATGAAACCATTATTCTAAAAAATTTACTCGTAACGAAAAAGTGGTTTAATATTATGGAGAAAAATAAGTGGTTAGAGCAGCCACCCCTTGCACCTAATCGAACCGAAATTGCTAAAGAAGAATAAGTCATTCCAAAAAGCCAAGATGTAGTCGATATCTCGGCTTTTTATGTTTTCGAATGATTAACAGGAATGGTGATAGTCATTATAGAATTAATAAAAAGAGATAGATCATATACCATTTTCGAATTGGTAACGGTCGAAATGGAATTTCATCAAGGAGAGGGGATTACTTTGAATATAAAATTACTAGATGCCTCTGATGCAGAAAGCTATTGGGCACTAAGACTGGAAGCACTTAAGCAAAATCCAGAAGCATTCTTAACGAGCTATGGAGACGCGATAAAAAGAGAAAATCCCATTGATCAAGTTGCCCGCAACTTCTCCACAGAAGGAAACTATACCTTCGGAGCATTTGATAACAATGAACTGATTGGAGTAGTCACATTACTACACGAAACTGCGGAGAAAATCCAGCATCGGGCCAATATTTATGCGATGTATGTTACGCCAAAAAAGCAGGGTTTCGGTGTGGGGAAAGCATTAATGACAGCGGCCATTAATAAAGCCCAAACGATTAAAGCGATTGAGAAAATAAATTTATCTGTAATGGCAAGCAATGAAAAAGCGAAACAACTTTATAGTAAGTTAGGTTTTCAAGTATATGGGTTTGAGGAAAATGCCGTTAAAGATAATGGAGTCTATTATAATGACCTTCATATGGTGTTACATTTGAATTCAGTGAAGGAAGAGTCCATTTTTAAAGGAGAAAATATCTACATTCGTCCATTTTCTGAAGAAGATGCAGTGCCACTCCTTCGTTTACAAACAGACAATCGCCCTTTTTTCGAAAAGTTTTCAATGGAGCGGAAGGAAGATTTCTATACGGTTGACACTCAACTTCAGCGGATTCAGACGTATCAAGAAGAAAGTAGCAACGATCAGAGTTATACGTTTGGAATTTTCACAAATGAGGGCAGGTTAATTGGGACGATTAATCTTTTTCAAGTACTCAGAGGCTCACTTCAAAGTGCCTTCATAGGATACTTTTTAGATGAAAAGCATAATGGGAAAGGGTACATGACTGAGGCTGTAATACTTCTGGTGGAATATGCATTTAAGGAATTGAAATTACACCGGATAGAGGCCGGTGTCATGCCACACAATATTGGTTCCATTCGGGTGCTGGAGAAATCGGGTTTTCATAAAGAAGGTTTAGCTTTGAAAAATGTGAAGATCAACGGGAAATGGGAAGACCATCAGGTACTAGCGGTTATTAACCCGAATGATTAGGAGGGACTAGTAATCGATCTAACGAATAAATCAAGACTTAATTCAAAGGAGAGGCCCTAGCGTAAGGACCTCTTTTTTTCAATTATGTTATAATAAAGTCACGAAAGTAAATGGTATTAAAATGTGTATATTATGATTGGGGGCAAAAGTGTAATGGAAAAAAAAGAAATGATGCCAACTGATATTTTCATAAAAGATAAAAAACATATGGTAAAAGGAAATGTAATAAGGGCAGCGGTATTTGCACGCAGTAAGGTAATCGAAGTAAGTACAGCGGACCAAGAAAGCTATTATCTAATTTTTTATAAACATTCCCTTATATTTGGTGGGCAGCTTGATCATGCCGAAGAGGGAACATTTTTATATAAAGCCATTCATCAAGGAATTATTATTGAATCCCCCCATCCAATCTTACATGCATTAACCCCCGAGGTAACCGTCACTATTCCGAATAAAAGCAACCTTTTTTCTCATCTCCAACTTCATTATTCACCTCTGGAAATAGTCTATATTTTAACTACACTTGACTCCTTTTTTGAAAAGGAACAGCTGATCAAGGCCATTGATAAGGTCTTTTATCACTATAGAAGAAGCGGTAAATTTATGAAATCCTACCAAGTCATTCAAATGTTAGCTGAGTTCGCACCAACTTTAAAATCTGCACAAGAACGTATGGCTGCTCACGAATTTAGTTCATCCCAACATTTTTACCATTCCTCCAGTTTAACTGCCATCCTAACCAAGGACCCTCTATATGTTGAATTACATTGCTTCAAAAATCGAACCAATCCAGATAACCGAATCGTATTAGAAGAAATCGTCAGTAAACAAGACGGAATAGATGAGTTATTGCTTTGGTTAGAAAATGCAGAGAAAACCAACGTGAATAAAACGCTTGAAAAGTATACGGGCATCGCCTTACGTTTTGTAACAATGGAAGAATGGATGCTGATTTTAGCTCAGATTAACATCAATCCGTTTCATGCACTGCCTGATACAAAATCTTTTATCAAAAAAATGCTTCAAGACGGTCATTATGAGAAAGCTGCCTTATGTTTATTAAACTTTATCGATGATTTGCCTGCCTCCTACGATGCCATTCTCCTTGTTTTATGGGAACATTCCGACCCGAAATTTGTCATTGCTCATTTTGAGCAATTCATTAAGTTATTGCGGCACCTTCCTCACCAAGAGAAGATAAAACACTATGAAAGTATGGTCTTTCAAATTGCTGAAATCTTACTAAAAGAGGATGATCTGAAAACCGTTCATGAAAAACTAATTCCAATTGAGAAGGTTATTCCTGGTCTTGAGGTGATTAGAAAGATCAGTGAGATGGTTGGATTATTAGAGAATCCTGATCGGATGATGGATTTGGGTGATTATTATGCGGAGTTTAAACAATACGATCAAGCCATCGAATGTTTCTTTTGGGAGATGGAATTGCAACCGCAAAATCCTTCTCCAGTACGGAAAATCAGTAAAATGTATCAATCAAAAGGGATGGTAAAAGAGGCGGCAGCGTATCAAAAGGTTTTTACTCAATTAAAAAGTAGTCAAGAAACAGGATGATGCCTTTTCATCGGCAAAAATAGGGCACAAAAAAGGTCATCAGACGAGTCTTCCTGATGACCTTGAGCGATTTTAGATGTGTTAATGAATCAACTAAATTCTGTTTTTAACATCAACTCTAATTAATTCGATAATATTCTCGGATAAATTAGCAGGCAGTGATGTACCATTCTTAAAAACCCAGGCATTCACTACTTCTAGGTCTCCCTTTTTAAAGGTAATACTATAATCCTCATCCTGATAAGTAAAATCAGCGGTTACTTCTTCTTGGTCGTATGCTTCTTCATCAATAATCATATTTAAAATTTCATAAGGTTTCATGGGAATGCTCCTTTGTATCATTCTATATGTAAGGTTTTTTTCGCATAGATTGTTGGTTTTCGTATAAGTTCATCAACCCATATAACTATTTGCTTCGTGGCATCTTTTCGTATGAATTTTTGCGAAAATTGCCTAGAAACTAGGTAAATTCCTTATAAAGCTCCAAAAGCAACAAAGTTTACGAAAAGAGCCTTATGTAAATAGGGTTAACTTTAAAAATTTGTTTATTCAAAAGCAACCACAAAACTACTATATTTCGCTTTAATATATTAAATAAGAATATGATAAAATGAGGATTGGAGAGAATGGAGGTTGGCAAGAATGGTTTCTTTCTATAAAATCCTTGTTTTTATACATATTTTTTCAGCCATCTTAGGGATGGGGCCGGGCTTCATTTTAACAACGGTGGTCAAATCTGGAAAAAACATGACCGAATTAAGACATTCCTACAGTATTAGACATAGGCTGCATATCTTTGTCATGGTCGGAGGCATTCTTTTATTAATGACAGGGCTAGGTATGGGTTTCCTTAACCCAAGCCTATTTCAGATGGGATGGTATGTAACAAGTTTGGTTCTTTTTTTGGCAGCCCTTGCTATTGGTCCACTTGTCTTATCACCTAGGTCAAAACCGGTAAAAGCTCTTTTAGAATCCCATAAAGGCGAAGAGATTCCCGAGGAATATTGGAGCTTATCAAAAATACTCTTTCGATTTGAAAACCTAGAAAATGTAATTTTTATCATCATCATCTCTCTGATGATCTTAAAACCGTTCTAAAAAGGGTGTCAGGCACCAACATGGTGCCTGACACTACTGCCTATATCTTATTCATAGAGTAAAAGGAAGCATTTATGAAAATAAGTAGGATAGTACGGTAGGAATTCTTTTTCTAAAGAAAATATAAGAATGTTCCGCATCCTCGACAAGCTGGAAGTTAAGAACGGTTATTTTCGCGTTCAATATCTCATGGACTCGATTTGTAAGGTCAAGGAAAACGTGGTTCATTTCTTCGTCCGTACCAACTTCTTTTGTTCCAAAGTCCATATAAAACTTTTCGATTTCAGATAAGTCAGAGGTTTTTAATAGTCTTTCGATTTCCTCTTGATTTCGATAGAATGCAGGTGATAAAACAGCGATTCTTTTGAAAATATGCGGGTAGCGGCAGGCAGCATATGTGGAGATTAATCCACCTAATGATATTCCAGCCATCGATGTATGATTTTCAAGGGTCGGGTACTTTTCATCAATGAATGGTTTTAGTTCATTCACAATAAAATCTATATATTCTTTACCTCGGCCTCCAGATGGACTGGCATATCCTAAGATTTGTTTGCTTACTTCCCCATTCACCCACGGGCAGTATTCGTTGACCCGTTCTTCCCCCTCAGGATTTAAATCAATGGCAACAACAATCAGCTCTAGTCCACTCTTGTCTAAGTAATCTTTCATTCCCAAAGATAACCCTTTAATGGCACCATCATCTTCAAAAACGTTTCGTCCGTCATGCATATACAATACTGGAAATCTCTTATTTTCGTTGGTATAGCTATCAGGCAGATATACTCTAATCAATCGATCTTGCTTGAAAGATGTCATATAAACAGGGAAAATTTCTAACACGTTGTCCACCTACATTCTCAAGATTCCTTTCTTCAAATTTACCATAATTTTCATTAGATTCGTTAATTTTTATTTTAAAAAATGGAAGAGTGTATAATGCGGAAAAAAAGCCGAGTTTGTTAGATTGGTATTGGGGTTGATCTCAAAAAAAGATTTGGGTTTAGAATTTGGAGGATTTACCTAAACTAATAGGGAAATAAAGAGATATTCGGACAAAAGGGAGATTTGGTTAGCTTGGTAGATTATAAAATTCATACATATGAGGAAGCAGTGAAAGTCATTAAGGAAGTGGGTTTATTACCTCTTTCGCCGCTCATTCCTTACTATCCCTCGCTTGATAGCATTACATCCAAAGAGCATTGGCATTCTGGCTCCGAATTGGACCCATGGTTATGGAGGGCGCAGTTCCCTGTAGATGGTGTGGCAGCCTATGGAAAGTTTATCAAAAAAAATCCGTATTAATCTCCCGTGAGATTCTGCCTTTAGTTAGGGCGGTCTTAGGTTCCCAGAAATCAGTCTCAGAACGTTATCATGATGGTCTAGTTTCAAGAGAAGCCTTAGAATTATTTACCTTGATAAGCGAGGAAGAAGGTATCGACACTAGAGTGTTACGAGTCAAGGCAGGCATGAAGGACAAAGAAAAGAAAAAGCCGTTTGATCAGGCGCTGTTGGAGTTACAGGGCTCGATGGATATTGTTGTCTCAGTGACCAAGGAGAAAACAAACGAATCTGGTGAGAAGAATGGCTGGAGCAGTACCTCCTTTGAAACACTTGACAATTGGTCAAGAAATAATCATCTGGACTTGGGGAAAATAGAAATGGATGAAGCAAAAGAAGAGCTAAAGAACCATTTTGTAAAAATAGGCAGTCCCGAGTCTATGAAGGTTTTAGGAAAGGTTTTTAAGTTTTAGGTTTTAGGTTCTAGTGATGATCATTGATTACACATTATGACAAACTTCGCTCTTGATTCTTCGTGATGAATCCATTAATATGGAAACTACGATAGTTGAAAGGGTGACCACAAAGCCAATGATTCACTAAACCTATTAAAAGAAAAAAATTCGGATTATTATTAAACGAACATATTTCTGGATAGGGTTAGTGCGGGCTTTTATAGACAAAAGGGAGTAAATAGTACTTGGTGTACTGTGCCCTTTTGTGCTCAAGTACCTCCTGTCCAGATGAATGGATGAGGAGGTTTTTTTATGGAAGAAACAAAGTCAAACATTACCATGGGGGACTTATTTAGAAATCGAGTCATACGTACCATCTTGCTCTCGACGTTATTTTTACAAATCGGTATTTGGGTACGTAACTACTCCATTTTATTATTTGTGATTGAGCAGACAAATGAAGATCCCGTTGCGGTCTCACTGATTTCTGTTGCAGAATTTGCGCCGATATTTCTGTTTTCCTTTATTGGAGGGACTTTTGCAGATAGGTGGCGGCCAAGACGGACGATGATTTGGTGTGACTTCCTCAGCGCGCTGTCTATCTTTATTGTCTTGTTAACACTGGTATTTGGGGGCTGGAAGGTCATTTTCTTCGCAACACTTGCGTCATCGATTCTTTCACAGTTTTCACAGCCTTCTGGAATGAAGCTTTTCAAGCTTCATGTTAAGGAAGAACTAATTCAAATGGGTATGTCTATGTACCAAACAGTATTCGCTTTGTTTATGATTTTAGGGCCGATTATTGGTACTTTTGTGTATCAGAATTACGGCATAAATGCAGCGATTGCGATTATGGGGATTGCTTTTATGCTTTCGGCAGCGATTCTATTTATGCTTCCACCTGACCGGGAAATCGAGGAAAACGCTGTGAAAACAACTCTTATGGAAGAAATGAAGGCTGGGTTCCGTTATGTTTGGAACAGCCGGGCGCTGACTTTACTTGGTGGCTGTTTTGCAGCAGCAGGTTTAGGGCTTGGATTGACACAGCCACTTTCTGTTTTCCTTATTACGGAAAGACTTGGCTTACCAAAAGAGGACCTGCAATGGTTGATGGCAGCTTTTGGAGCGGGGATGATTTTAGGAGGGGGCCTCATAATGGGGTTAGCCAAAAAGACTCCTCCACAAATCTTGCTCGCCATTGGAATGAGCGCCAGTGCGCTAGGATTTTTTGTGATGGGGTTATCAGAACAGTTGTGGTTGACATTGACCGCACAATTTATTAGCGGTTTGTTTATGCCTTGTATTCACATTGGAATTAATACGATGATATTGAAAAATACCGAAGAGGCTTTTATTGGGCGAGTCAATGGCATATTAAACCCGATGTTTATGGGGACAATGGTCATCACTATGAGTGCGAGTGGTTTGCTGAAAAAAACATTTTCGCTTGTCACGATGTATGAAGCTTCTGCCTTCCTTTTTATCGTGGGGGTCATCATTCTAGTTCCACTCTTCAAACAATCGATTCCTCTTTTGAAAAAAAGTGAGGAAGCTTAAGAATCGCAAAAAGGTTGCTCCTTTCAAAGAGCAACCTTTTTTAATAATTTTCTCATTCATCTACTAATGGCAAAGTAATTTCAATTTGTGTGCCCTCAGTGGGTATACTCTTTATAAAAATCTTCCCGCCATAGGAGTCGATAATTCGTTTGCAGACGGTTAAACCTAATCCAGATCCATCTTTTTTTAATGTGAAGAATGGGTTAAAAGCTTGGTTAATTTGATCTTGCTGCATCCCCACGCCGTTATCCGTTACTGTAATCAAACACTGATCTGCTTGTTTTTCTAAAGTAATCGCAAGGCTTCCTCCAAAGGGCATGGCTTGCAAAGAGTTTTTTGTTAAATTAAGAATGACTTGTTTTAACTGATCTTTGACACAAGAAACAGGCAGACTGTCCTTATAGTAATTAATGGTTAATTCCACATTCATAAAGTTGGCTTCAGAATGTATGATCGGATCAATTTCTGCCAAGATGGTATTGATATTATCCGTTTTAAGCGTGTGAGCAGTGGGTTTCCCTAGAACGAGCAATTCACTTACTATAATATTGATCCGATCGATTTCCGTTTGAATCACTTCGAAATAGGATTGGGCTTTCTGATCTTGATATTCCTCGCTTAACAGTTTTATTAAGCCTTTTATACCGGTTAACGGATTCCGTATTTCATGGGCCGTACTTGCCGCAAGCTTCCCAATTAATTCTAGTTTATGATGTTCAATTTGAGCATTTTCCCTTTTTACTTTCTTTTTTAAAAGTAGATATTGAGCCCATAAAAAGACGATATTTGAAATAGTTAGAAAGATGATCATATATTTAATAAACGGTTTCCAAAAAACTAGTCCATTTTCAGATTGGACAAAGATTGAAATCGTCCAGGGTACTTTTGCTATCTTTTTACTAGATTTAATCGACTGATCTTCAAGGATGGATCCTGCTTTAAATAAAACCTTGTTTGAATCATCAGTGACTATGACCATTTCATCCGTAACCAAGTTTTTAATAGCTGCTTCAATTTTGTCCGTACGTAAACTAGCAACGAGAACACCTTGAACTTGCCCATGGTCGACAATGGGAGTAGCAATCGTGATGATTTGCCTTCCTGTGACGCGGCCAATATGTACGTCAGAAAAACTTGTTTTCTCTGTCTGGATTGCATGCTGAAAATAAGGTTGGTCGCTCACATTCACATTTTTAGAATTGGTATTCGTGCTGATTAATAAGTCACCATTAATGTTAGTCCAAAAGAAACCGGAAAGACGAGGATCTTTTCCTGTTGCTTCCCGAAGTAAATTTTCTATATTCGTCAGGCTGGTATTCTGAAATTTAATCGAAGTTGCGAGTACCTCTAATCTGCCAACCGTTTCGTTAAAGAAACTTTCAATGTTCATTGTGTGAAAGTTGGCATATTCTTCGGCCTTGTTTTTATGTTGATATTCCAAAACTTTTACTTGGTGTTGTGCTAAGACCGAACTGATTGCTACTGTGGGGATCAAAGTGAGAAGTAGATAAATCAGAAATTTATTCTTCAGGATTAATGAAATAAAGCGAATGCCGAGCAAATGAAATCTACTCCTCAATTTTTGTATATTACTATATTACTATTTTTTTAGAGAATGGAATATATCTTTTTTTGTTTATTTTTGGTAAAACTACTCGATTTTCTTTGAATATGCCGCTTGAATTAGACCCTGAGAAAATAGAAATCGAGTAATCCTTTGGCACTAAATAAAAAGTTACAATAAATAATATAAAGTTTAGTTTCCAAAAAAATAAACAATAAAATTTTCCCAACGCCAATGATGAACCTAGCGTTGGGATTTTTAATAGAATAGATATTTTTCACCTGTTGCCTGACACCCTGTCCCACACTTTTTTCCCAATTATCCTAATAGTTTCCATATGTTATGATTATTTTGAAAATTCTACACAAAAAGAAATTAGGAGGCAGATGACGATGAAAAAGAGAACGTCACTAGTATTAGCATTAGGATTAACAGTGGGGTCCGTGCTGCCGATTACGGCTGCGGCAAAGACAGTTCCGTACAATGTTACGGTTAAGAAAGATGCATCCCAATTTGGTCAGGATGCTCAGGTAAATTGGAAACAAGGACAAAAGGTACCATCCTTTGTTCATGGAAAGCTATCAACAAAAGCATATAAAGATAAAGATGCTATTAAGCAATTTTTAAAAGAAAATAAAGCGCTTTATCAATTAGATACAGCTAAAGATTTAACTTTACTAGATGTTCAGACGGACGAGCTTGGCAGCAAGCACTATAATTTTGTTCAATCGGTTCAGGGGATTCCAGTGGATGGGGCAAAGTTTAAGGTCCACACCGATAAAAATGGCATCGTGACTGCAGTAAATGGCGATGTGTTCCCAGAAGCCTCCTCCTATTTCAAAGGGGTCCTGAAAGCACAGATATCTAAGGATGCTGCCCTCGATAAGTCCTGGAAATCTATTAAGGTAACCAAAGCGGAAACCTTAACCAATGCCGAAGCAGGTCCTGCTGGCAAAAAGGTAGAGGATACCGTGGAAAAGGCAGAATTAGTGGTCTATAAAAATGGTGATCAATTTAATTTGGCCTACAAAACAAATCTTCAATTTATTCAACCATACCCTGCCAACTGGGTTGTCTATGTGGATGCCGAAAATGGGAATATCTTAAAATCCTATAATGCTGTCGCTGATGGAACAGGGGTAGGAGTTCTGGGGGATACGAAAACGATTAACACCTATTACTCAAGCGGAACCTACTATTTATATGATATTACCAAGCCGATGACTGGGGTAATTGAAACAAGAACGGCTAAAAATCTATCTCTTTTACCTGGTAATTATTCTGTTGATCCGGATAATAATTTCAACGCTACATCACAAAGAGCGGATGTAGACGCCCACTATTATGCTGGTAAAGTCTATGATTATTATAAAAATACGTTTAATAGAAATAGTTTTGATAATAATGGAGCGACTCTTCGCTCTACTGTCCACTATGGTAGGAATTATAACAACGCGTTCTGGAACGGATCACAAATGGTTTATGGAGACGGCGATGGAACAACCTTCCGTTCATTGTCAGGTGCGCTGGATGTTGTTGCCCATGAATTAACTCATGCCGTAACGGAAAGGACAGCAGGGTTGGAATATCAATATCAATCCGGTGCTTTAAATGAGTCCATTTCCGATACATTCGGGGTATTCCTTGATAAAGGGGATTATTTAATGGGGGAAGATGTATATACACCAAATATATCCGGAGATGCGCTTCGCAGTCTTTCCAACCCAGGTCTTTATGGTCAACCGGATAATATGAGCGGCTATGTGAATACAACCTCTGATAATGGAGGAGTTCACACAAATAGTGGTATACCGAATAAAGCCGCCTATTTAACGATTTCAAGTCTTGGGACAGCCGTCGCTGAAAAAATCTACTATCGTGCGTTAACGGTTTATCTGACACCGACAAGTAACTTTAGCAGTGCACGTGCGGCTCTCCTTGCATCAGCAGCTGATCTGTATGGTTCAGGCAGCACGCAGTACAATGCCGTTAAATCCGCTTGGACACAAGTAGGGGTAAACTAAGAAAATTAAAAAGGTCAGCCATCACAATTTGTGATGGCTGACCTTTTGCTGAGCAAAAAAATAGATTGGTGTCAGGAACCAATCCAAAATGGGAAGTTTTAAGAAACGAGCTCTTCGAACCATTTCCTAATTAAGTTACCTTTATATTAAATAAAACATGTGTAGAACTTAGGGAGAACTTGTGTGGAAGTTGTGAAGATATTGTTTGAAGGCAAAAAAATAGATTGGTGTCAGCACCAATCAAAATAATGGGAAGTTTTAAGAAATGAGTTCTTTGAACCATTTCCGTATTAACTTGAATTAATCATAGGAAAAACTTGTGTAGAATTTAGGTGGAACTTGTGTGGAAGTTGTGAAGATTTCAAAAGTCACACTGTGATTAAGATGGCCTGCGCCCGTTTAAGACAACTTCCGCCATAAAAGGTGAATACTTTTTCAATAGTCTTGTTGATTCATCACTCAAGACTCCGCTCTTGTAGTTATGGAGCCGTTTTTTAATATAAATATTAGAATCAATAAAATGAGCCATATCCATGTACTTATCCTCGACGGCAAACACAACATTTCGAATATTTGCAAGGGTAAGGGTAGTTAGGCACATCAGGCACGGTTCAACCGTCGTATACAGAATACATTCCCTGGCATGTTTCCTTAAATAGGAAGCGCATTGATTCATCGCATTTATTTCGGCATGTGCGAGCTCGCTATCCATGGTATTAATTCTATTGGATCCTCGCGAAATAATGGTGCCATTATGGACAATAATTGCTCCGATTGGTCGGTCCCCGCGTTTTCCAGCCTCTTCGGCTTCTTTTAATGCCTCCTCCATAAAAAGTTGATGATCGTATTCATGAAAATTTGTGATTAATTAACTCTCCTCCTTATCATCTTCTTTACTATAAAAATATCAAACATATTAAAATAATGTAGCTAAAACCAAAATAAAATTTTTTTTAGAAATTGCAAAACCTTTTTCCTGTTCAATGGTCTAATATTTAGTACAACAAGGTTGTGGAAGGTGGCGATGGCTTGAGCGTAGATGAGCAATTAGTAAAGGATGCTATAAAAGGCGATGATTCTGCCTTTTTGAGACTAATGCAGCTATACAAAATAGATTTATATAAAACGGCTCTTTCTTATTTTAGGAATGAGGAAGAAGCAATAGAAGCCATTCAGGAAGTAACGTATCGTGCCTACAAAAATTTGAAATCCATCAGGGATACTGCCTATTTCAAAACATGGCTGACTAGAATCATGATCAATTATTGCAATGACCAACTGAAAAAGAATAAACGCATTGTATTAGGTGAAGAAATCTTAAACAAACAAGGGAATGAAGAAAATCATACCCGAATGGAACTGAAGGATGCCATGTTAGGGTTGGATGACCGTTCTCGTGAAATTCTAATGCTAAAATACTTCAACGATATGAAAATAAAGGATATCGCTAGCACGATGAAATGTCCTGAAGGAACGGTAAAAACATGGCTTAACAAGGCATTAAAGGCACTCCGGGAAAAGCTTGAACAGAAAGGCGGAGATCTTCATGTATGAAAAAGAAGAAGAACAACTTAAAGACTATAAAAATATGTATGAAAATATCAAAATTCCGCTGGAATCAATCGATGACGCTATTTTAGCAGGCTTTCAAAAAGCTAAATTAGAAAAAAAGCGAAAACCTCGACGCCAAAAGTGGGTATTCAGCTTAGTGACTGCTGCTTTAATTCTCGTGGGATTCTTCACCTCGATTCGGCTTTCGCCAGCGTTCGCGGGCTACATAACAGTGATCCCTGGAATGGAAAAAGTGGTTGAACTTATCCGTTACGATAAGGGAAAGATGATGGCCATTGAAAATGATTACTATGAAAAAATTGACGTTTCTAAAGAAAAAAATGGGTTAAAGTTTACAATCGATGGTGCGATTGCTGATGAGAATGGTTTAGCCTTGTTTTACACAATAAAATCGAAGGAAAAGCAAACCGTGTTAGAAACTGAGGGTGTTCAACTGTCAAGCCAAGATGGAAAGAGCCTAAATTTGAGTGGGATTTCAATGGGGAGTCCGCTCAATTCTGAAAAAGGTGAGTTAACACATAGTGATATGTTTGAATTTTATGTTCAATCCCCTCTAGAGTCAAAGAAATTTGAACTAAAGGTACGAGTAAAGGGAAAGAAATTGCAAGAGGATTTTAAGCTGAAATTTGAATTGAAAAAGGATCTACAAAAGAAAAAAACATATGCTTTAAATAAAACTGTTACGATTGATGGTCAAAAGATTTATTTCTTAAAAGCGGATATATATCCATTAAGGGTAGCTGTCCATGTAAAGATGGATCCAAATAATACAAAAAGAATCTTTAGCTTTGATGATTTGCGACTTGTCGATGAGAATGGAGAAACATGGAATAAAATTCAAAACGGGGTGATTGCAAGTATTATTTCCCCCGACGAATATATCCTTTATCTGCAAAGTAATTACTTCCGGAACCCAAAAGAATTATATTTGGTACTTAATAAAATTCAAGCGATTGATAAGGATGAAGTAAATGTTGTCGTAGATACAGAAAAGCTACAAATCCTAAAGCAACCTAATGGGGGGCACCTCAGTAATTTACGAATAGTAGGGAATAATCTGTATCTAAGCCTTCGAACAAAAAAGGAATTCAATTATTTTCTTTTTATTAACATTAAAGATGGTGATGGCAAGAAAATAGAATCTAATATGAGCTCAGTGAATGGAAATGGGGAAAAAGGGATAACCGAAATTGGAGTTAACATTCCAAACCTAAAAAATCAAACGAACCCGATATCACTAGAGCTATCAAACTTTCCGTCCTGGATTATCGGGAATGAGAAAATAAAAATCAAATAACTGGGTAAGGTGTGGGTGTCAGGCACCATGTGAATTTTTCACATGGTGCCTGACACCCATTATTTAAATTATCCTTAATCTTTTTATAATAGGCTGTTGTTTAAATAAACAAATGCAATATAATAAGAATATAGATGTTCACAAGATTGTCAAAATCTCAATTTTATTAACGTACATAAATTTTAATGTTTCAGGGGGATGACATATGATTAGAGCGGCTGTGGCTGGTGTTGTTGGTTTTGTGCTTATTTTTATCGAATCGATGATTGTCATGAAGTTAAAAGGCCTTGAAACCATTGAATTTGGCGGCTTGACTCCATTCATTAATGTCTGGGCGATGAACTTCTTTTTCGTGTTTGCCATTCTTACGCAAGTAACCAATTGGTACGAAAATAAGGAAAGCTTAAAAGAGGACAACAGCTTTTAAGAAACACTCTAATAATAATAAAGCGGCTCAATCTGGAGGGAAGTTCTAGATTGAGCCGCTTTTTGTTTGAATTAGGCGTTTTGTTTGATAGATTTGTTTCCTTTTAGGGCAGTTTTACGAATGAATGGGATTACCCAGCGGTCAAGACCGATACGGCCGGCATTATAACCAGAGAATAGGATTATTGCTCCGATGAACAGGTCAGTTGGAATATGAGATACAGTTCCTGCCAAGAAGAAAGAAAAGTTCATCACAAGACCAAAGAACATTGCAGCTGTTGTTAAGCAACCAAGAATAAGTCCAAGCCCTACTAAAAATTCACCTAGTGGAACGATCGTATTGAAAATATCTACGTTTGGTAACGCGAAATGCTTTAAGAAATCAACATACCAGCCATACACCATTGCACCGTCCGGCCCTTTTACTGGATTAGCAATTACACCTTTTAAAAATCCAGAAGCATCGAATCCGCCCGTTAATTTGTGGAAGCCAGCTGTTAACCAGGAATAACCGATATATAGTCGAAGGACTGTTAAAATTCCTGCGGCAACTTTGTTTTCTCTTAACCAATTTACTACCATGTGAAACACTCCTTATTTAAAAAGTTTTTTATTTGATTTCTACATTGTTACTATATCAAACTTATTTTGAAATTAGGCTAAAATGTTCACTATTTCACATATTCGTAATAAAGTTTTGAACAAATTTCAAACAAACTAGCTTTTTTCCGTCCACTGGTGGGTTTTGTCCATCATTGAGGCTATAAAGGCCAAATCTCCAGCATCCTAACCAAGAATTGTCCATTTTTTTCGATATATAAAAAATGCTTGGAGACACTCCAAGCATTTTTACGCTGTTAGGATAAATGAATTGAAGCTTATCCTAAATATTTTTCTAAAGGTTTCCAATAATTTTCTCCCCATCCAGCCGCAAGATGTACTTCTTCGGCTTCAGGAAAACCGATGTGGTCGAAAACCAAAAGGGTTTTAGAGTCTTGTTCTGTAAGCTCAAACTTAGCAATGGAGTAAACCCCTTCAGGCCAATTGGCTACGCGCCAAGCTTGAACGATCCGTACTCCTGGTACTAGTTCAATGTTTCTTCCAAGAATCATCCCGCCAAAACATGAAAAAGTGCCACCAGCTTCGGGGCTGATTTCAACTGGAGCCCCTCCTGTAACTTCACTAAATTGCTTAGAGTCAGTAAGTGCTTCATAAATACGTCCAGGGCTTGCATTGAAAACTACTTCCTGATGAATTGTTTTAGACATTGTTATTCCTCCAATATGATTAAGCAGAAGCTAACTGCTTGTCTTTATTTTTTAACCATTCTTCTAGCATATCAACGGTCATGGTTTTTAACATATCCGCATGATCATGAATTGCATGATGCCACATTGCTGCCTCTACCTTATATCGGTCAGCGTTTTCTACAGTAAATCCACAGTTACAAGATAATTTAGTCATTTTTTTACCTCTCCCAAATAAAAATATTTTTATAAAAATTAATGCATGGCTACAACGGACCAAGGGTCAACGCCTGGATCTCTGCCTTCTGCAAAATCTTTGATGCGCGGCATGTAATGGGACCAGCCTTGTTGGTGTGAAGGGATTTCTTCCACTGGCAAGTCATAATGAGTTAATACTAGGTTCGTACCATTTTCTTTCGGAGTCAGTTTAAATTCAACTTTACTTGAGCCAGGAGGCACAAGCTTTGATTTTTCCCAGCCCCAAGACATAACAATTTTTTCATAAGGAACAATTTCAACATATTCGCCCATGGCAATATCGCTGCCATTGACATCAATTCGATATTTACCGCCGATTTTAGGCTCGAGCAGGATCTGTCTTCCCATCCAACGGACCATTTTGTCTGCATCCGTAAAGAATGAAAATAATGTTTCTGGACGGGCTTCAATAAAAATTTCTTTGGTGATAACGTCATTATTGGTCTGATTCATTATTAATTCTCCTTTCTTCCGCTTCTGCAGCTTCTTTCAAACGAAGTAAACTATCATCCCAAAAACGGTCAATATATTGCTTTAATTCAGAAAAACCGTCCCTTCTAATACCATAGTACCGTTTTGTTCCGTCTCTCCGAACCACAACAAGGCCAGATTGTTCGAGAACTTTGAGATGTTGAGAAATTGCAGGAGCTGAGATGTCAAAATGTGAGGCAATCGCGCTGGAGGTAAGCTCCCCATCGCGAACAAGATATAAAATATCTCGACGTCTAGGCTCTGCCAAAGCATGAAGGACTTTTTCAATCATGATGTTATTTTAGCGTACACTTAATTAAGTGTCAACTTAATTAAGTGATATCGATATTAGTATTTTTTGGCAAAAAAGATGAATATATAACTGATATAAGGAATTGAAATTTTTCCCAAAAAAATACTTGATAAAACTAATGGTATTAGTTAATATAAAACTAATGATATTAGTTAAAAGGGGATGTGCCAAATGAGGTTGATTAAAAAGGGGTATTTGTATCAAGTCACATTTATGGCGAGTGTGTTTCCGGTCAATTGCTATTTGGTAGAGGAAGCGGAAGAGTTAACGTTAATTGATGCTGCATTAGGTTTTTGCACGAAGGGGATCCTGAAGGCTGCAGAAACGATTGGAAAGCCGATTACGAAAATTGTATTGATGCATGCTCATGAAGACCATGTTGGAGCGCTGGATTCAATAAAAGAACTGCTGCCAGAAGTACCGGTTTATATTTCAATTCGCGACCACAGATTAATGAATGGTGATCGTTCGCTTGATTCTCATGAGGCACAAACACCGATAAAAGGCGGGGTCCCGAAAAAATTAAAAATGCGTGCCAATATTTTATTGAAGGAAGGCGACCTAATTGGTTCATTGACCGCAATCGAAACGCCGGGACATACACCTGGCTCAATGTCATTTATAGATTTACGGACAAATGCGCTGATTGCTGGTGATGCCTTGCAAACACGAGGTGGAATGGCCGTTGCGGGGGATATTGTCCCGTGGTTTCCGTTCCCAGCCTTTGGTACATGGAGTAAGGAAACAGCATTGACAAGTGTAAGGAAATTAGTAGGATATCAACCAGATTTACTTGCGGTCGGCCACGGGGAGATGGTAATGAATCCTGTAAAAGAAATGGAACAGGCCATTAAACATCTTGAACGAAAAATCGGATAAGGAGTAATGAGCTATGTCACCAAGACCAAAAATCGGTCTCGAATTATCTTTTATTATTGAAGCTGCAGGAGAACTTGCCGATCAACAAGGGGTGCAGGAAGTTACCTTAGCAAACCTGGCGAAGAAACTAGGGATCCGCCCCCCTTCATTATATAACCATTTCGATGGACTAACGGGATTACGAAAGAAATTGGCCATCTACGGAATCGAAAAGCTTTATGAAGTTATGGCCGTTGCGGCGATTGGGGTGTCAGGCACTGAAGCAGTTCTGGCGGTAAGTCAGGCCTATGTGGATTTTGCTCGAAGGCACCCAGGAATTTATGAGGCAACTTTACTTGCTCCGAACCCGGAAGATGTGGATGTGCAGCAGGCAGGAGCGAAAATTGTTGACCTTACTGTCCGCATTCTTCAGGCCTATCATATAGAAGGAGAGCGTGCCCTTCATACTGTCAGGGGACTGCGTAGTATTTTGCATGGATTTTCAGCCTTAGAGCAAAAAGGCGGGTTTAAAATGTCTTTGGATTTGAACGAAAGTCTGCAAATTATTGTTAAGGCCTTTCTTGATGGGATGGGGCAAAGAGATTAATAAGGTTTTATATTATTGGCCGTACTTGTGTGGAGATAAAAGCTGCTATCACTTTGAAAGATTCAAAGTGCACGTTTCGAATGGAAAATACTAGTCACGGTCACTCTGAGAAGATGATAGGCCCATTAAGGAACTTATTGGAGATAGAGTCCTATGGCAAGCTTTGGTATAATGAGATAAAGTTTAGTATTAAGGGATGGTCATGTAGATGAGATCAGAAAAATTAGGTTTGGTATTAGATGTCGAGACAACTGGTTTAGGGCCTACAAAAGATGAAGTAATCGAGCTCGCCTTAAAGTTATTCTCTTATCGAACAGACACTGGCGAGGTTATTGAGATTATCGATGAAGACTCCTTTTTACGTGAGCCGCTCTCCCGTACAGCAAGGAATAATTATGACACAGCCTATCGCGTTCATGGGATCCCTTATGAGTTGGTTCAAGGGAAAAGTTTTTATGATGCAAAAATAAAAACCTACTTCCATCGTGCGGATTCACTCTTTGCTCATAATGCTTCCTTTGACCGAAGTTTTCTTTATCATATGTATCCGGAAGTCAATGACCTGAAGTGGTATTGCACAATGAGAAACATCCCGTGGAAAAATTACGGCTTTCCCAATGGGAAATTACTGACTCTATTACAAGCACACAACATTACAAACTATCAAACACATAGAGCACTAGATGATATTACATACTTGTTGGAACTGCTCAAGAAAACAAGTCCGAATGGTAACCTCTATCTTCAAGAAGTGCTTGAAAAAGCACCGATGAGAAAATATCAGCCAGCCGTTACACGATCAAAAATGGGATAATAATGATAAGAACTGTTAAATTTGGAACAAAAAGGCCCGGTCGCTAATGGACCGGGCTAATTTGTTTTTGTCTCGTATGTGCGAATCTATTGTCTGCCTTCAGTGAAGATTTGGAAACTTACTCCAAACTTATCTGTTAGATTGCCGTATGCTGGGCTGAAAAACGTTTCTTGAAGCGGCATGGTTACTTGACCACCTTCTTGTAGGGCTTCAAACATTCTATGTGCTTGGTCTGCATCATTCGTTGAAATACAGATAGTCACTTGATTTCCGATATGATGTGGTTGGCCAGGGAATGTATCAGAAAACATTACTTCCGTTTCGCCAACTTTAATGGTTGCATGACTTACAAGATCTTTCGCTTCGGCAGGTAGTGGATATTCAGGGTTTTCTGGCATTTCCCCAAAAGATTGAGAAAAAAGAACTTGGGCATCTAAAGCTTTTTGGTAAAACTGAATTGCTTCCTTTGCATTTCCATTCATCACTAAATAGGGGATCAAACGTACTGTCATAATAAATCTCTCCTCAGTTTAAAAGAATTTTTTTTTTTATCCTTGATCGGATATAAGCTGTGGACAATCTGATCAGAGCATCCCACTTCTTATTATTACCGATATTTCCATTATAAAACAAAGAACAAATGTTCGCAATCTTAAGTTTAGCAAAATTGAGCCCAAGGGATCATATAATCTCACGGGCTGCCTTTCGTTTATTTCAATAATGGTAGGTATCTTTCAGATATAATATGATAATGGTGAAGAGCATGGCCTGCGATAATGTAGGCGATGGCACGGGCCGTGACTTCTGTATTGTTGGCAAAGCCAATGTTTGCCCAGGCAGCTTCCGGCATGTTTTGAAATAGCGTAAGGGTAGCTTTTCTAGTTGCAATAAAATCTTCGAGAATATTTTTTATTGGTAATTTATTAATTTGCGAGCCTTGGACATAATCGTTCTCATTAAAACCAGCTAATGGAGTTTGGTCTCCTCGTCCAACACGGAGCAGACGATAACTCATAATTCGTTCAGTATCTGCTATATGACCAAGAATTTCTTTGATACTCCATTTATTTTCGGCATAACGAAATAGGCCATCCTCTTCAGATAGCGACTCAAATAGCTCAATCGTCTTTACCAGATTCTCTTTCAAAAGTGTTAAGAGATTATCTTCCGAAACTAGATTTACATACGGGTTATAATATTCTGGGTACTCACTTTCTAAAGGACGTTGCAACATTTCAATCTCTCCCTTCTAACTCTCATGACATCATTCTCTACATAATATTAACACAAATGGTAAATAGTTGGTCAAAATAGCTTTCATATGTAATTCCAATTTAAAGAAAAAAATATTTTTATAAAATCATAAATAAATTTTTCCAATTTGCGCATTCTATTAAGAAAAAGGAATGTCATATTGATGAGAAAAAATAAAATGATTTTACTCGTTATGATGATACTGCCTTGGTTGTCGCTGCCGTTCATAAGGAGACAAACCATCAAGCGTTTTTATCCAGGGGCTCTATTTATTATTGTCTGGGTAGCTGTTGAAAGTATTTTTGCAAAGAAAAGAGTATGGTGGCGAATTTATGAAAAGATCATTCCTAATGTAATTGGTGAAATGCCATTCATGTTGGGTCCGTTTTTTGTCGGTTCATTATGGATTTTAAAATTCACATTTGGTAACTTTATACGTTACCTCTATTTAAATTTATTTTTGGATACTCTTTTTGCTTATCCAGGGATGTTTATTTTGAAAAAGCTGGGAATTGCCTCGCTTGTTAGATTAAGACCATACCAAATGGTTATTTTATTTATGAGTAAATCAGTGGTCATGTACGGATTTCAGAACCTAGTCAATCAATTGCGAAAAAAACCTAAGTCCTTATTTCATAAGTGACACCTTATGTGAAACAGTCAGTTTGTGCTGTTAACATAAGGTGTTGCTTTTTTTCATTGAAATCGAGAAAAGATAAGGGATGTACATCATATATATCAAAATGACAGTTAAAAAAGGATAAAGAAAACATTGATTAGAACCAAAAATTCGGAGGGATACGAATGGTGACCATGGAAAGTCCGTACATTCAAGAGTTTAAAAAAATGCTCCAAGAATTAAAGCCAATCACGAAAATGTCTTTCGAATCTGAAAAGATAGCTAAAGACATGCAACAGGATGTGAATGAACTCATCAATTTGACGATCCAGGCCGTCGATGCAATGGATTTAATCTATCAATCAGCTATAAAAATGAATCTCAAAGATTGGGGGGAACAAATAGAAGTAGTTATTAACGACTACCTCCAGTTATTAGATTCCTATGGAATTGAGGAAATTAAATCATTAGGTGAATTTATGAATGGTGAAATCATGACAAGTATTGGAACAATTCCGGAGAGTTTCCAAGCTGAATTACAAAAGTTCCAAGTATTTGGAGTTCACGAACGTGGTTTCCGTCATAAAGACACAGGAAGACTAATCCGTGAAGCGAAAGTCATCACCATTTATTAAGAATTGAGGGGGACTTATAAAATGTTTTCAAATGGTTTCAATTCAGGAATGTTCAAATTAGACAAGTTTATTCATTTGGTTTAGAGGTCGTCAGATGGAGGTTCAATCGTATAGACTAGCCATTCAATATTTACAAGCGGAGCGGTATGAAGAGTCTGCCATTATTCTAGAATCGATTGTTAAGGATTATCCCTTATGTACCGAAGCTAGCTGGGTGCTAGGGTTACTTTATGTGCTATCGGGGTCCCCGTATCAAGCATTGAAACAATGGGAAAACCTAAAAACGGACAATCTTTTAAGCTATAAACAAATGGTTGAGGAGAAACTTCCTCTCTATGATGAACTTTATCAGAAATACAATCAGGCACTTCATTTTGTTCAGGCCGGGGAACTGCATTTGGCAAAAAATATTCTTCATAGTCTTCTTCCATTTCAAACGGAACTCCCTTTACCGGTTGATTTCTACCATGGCTATTTATTGTCACTAATTGTTATTGGAGAAACAGAAAGTGTACCTCAAGAACTAAACCAATTTCCGCTTTATGTGAAAAACAGTTCAGTTAATCGTAATTTGGTAAAAATGTTAGAAGATCACCCGATAAGTGAACCAGTTGGTAAGCGGAAAATGTCTTTCAAGAAAAGCTGGTCCAAGCGTCAGTTTATAGGTTCTAGTTTGGTCGCTTCATTATTGATTGGAGGTGTTGGTTTCCGGGTTTTTAGCCAACAAAAAGAAATAAATGAAGCAAAGCCTGTAATTCAACAAAATGGAAGTGTACAAAACACAGAGACAATTGAGAAAGAAATAGCTGTTTCAAAAGATCAACAGAGCGGAGGACAGGATAAGAAGCAGGTGCTCAATAACGCCAAAAGTCTTGCTGATCGGATAAAATCTTCTACAATATCTGGTTTAAGCAGCTATAGAAACGGGTTAGCAGCGTTTAGAAAGAAGGATTACAAAATGGCCGCAGCACAAATGGAAAAGAGTCAATCCTTGCAGCCAAACGAATATTTTTCAGATGATGCCTTGTTCTTTCTAATCGAATCAAAGCAAAGATTGAATGAGCAGGAGAACATTCTCTTCCTTTACGATTACTTTCTTTCCCAAACTAGTAAACACTATGTCTTTTCACCATATAGGGATGAGCTGCTGCTTGGTAAAGCAAAGATATTAATGGAGGCTGGAAGAAGCAATGAAGCTCTGCCATTGTTGGGGAAAATTTTGACCGATTTTAAACAAGAGTGGACCTCAGTAGAAGCCGTGTTACTTATGAATCAAATCAAGGCTCAGGAAAAGAACTAAGGAACCAAAAAAAATTGCATCTCCATAGTTTCATCTACGTCGATAACCATTGTGGTTATCGGCGTTTTTTATACATTAAGAGCCATATTAATAGGCTCACATGAACGGGAAAATGATACAATTGGAATAAATTATTAACACGGGGTGAAGAACATGAGTCCATCTAATCCGAACACTACCTCACAGTCGAACGAAATCGATTTATCTACCATCCTATCCAATCAAAATAAAGAAGAATTAATTAGGATAATTCTTGACCTATCAGAAGATTATCCTGAGATTGAAAAACAGTTACTTTTTAAATACTCTTCTCAAAAGGACGAAGTTTCATCAGCCAAAAAGCTAATTACGGAATCTATCAATAGTGCGAAAAGGAAAGGATTCATCGATTGGCGTCACGTTGGCCAGCATTACAAGGTGCAGAATTGACTCTCCAAAAAGCACGGGAAAAAGTAGAGAAAGGTGAATGGGAGAGTGCAGTTTTATTATCACTCGTTGTTATGCCACCAGTTGTAAAAATGCTCCAATTTGCTGACGACTCCAATGGATCTATCGGTGATGTTATGAATTGGGCGACACGAACGATTGATGAAGCAGTTATTACCAGTCTGCCTTATTTGAATGAAAAAGAGAAGAAGCGTCTTTTTGACGCAATTATGAAAGAAGCCATAAAAGTACATTATGAAGGCTGGAGTGATTGGCGTTATGATCTAATAAAAATTTGCACCTATTATTCTCCTAGTAAGGACTTGAGAAAAAAGCTAGAAAAACAGCTGGAATCCTTCCTGTCGAGGACAGAATCATCGTGGAGTGATAGATATGAAAAAAAACAAATTAAATTGCTTCAACTTGAAATCATTGAAAGATGTGATGGGGCAGATGCTGCTGAGAAATTTATCTACGAGAATATTAACCATAGTGAATTTCGTGAAAAGGCAATCGCTATTGAACTAGGAAATGGCGACTACAAGAAAATGCTTCAACTTTGTTTGGATGGGGAAGAAGTGGACAAGGAATCGAGGCCTTATTCATAAGTGGCAGGAATATCGATACCAAGCCTATGAATTGCTTGGAGATATCGAACAACAAAAGCAGTTAGCCAGAGAATTGTTATTTAAAAATGAATTTACCTATTACTTAAAACTAAAAGAATTATATGCAGCAAGCGAATGGGATCGTGCTTTGAAAAAGCTTGTTGATGATTTTAAACAGATGAAATATCAGCCCTCGGTGTACCTCTCAATATTAAAGGAGGAAAATTTGACAACCGAGCTTTTAACCTATTGCCAGAGTCATATTTCGTCTATAACGGATCTTTATCCATATTTAATTAAAGATTATTTAGAAAAAGTAAATGACCTGTTTATTAAATATATTGAGTACGCTGCCGAGGAGGCAACGGATCGAAAAAAATATCGTACGGTTTGTTCCATTATTAAAACCTACAAAAATGCCTGTGGAACAATCCAGTCACATAAGCTAATTGGTGAATTAAGAGAAAAGTATAAGCGCCGGCCAGCGTTTATAGAGGAATTAGGAAAAACCAGGTAAGTTGATAAGGAGATAAAAGCGATGCTGCACCATTTAGAAATCTATGTTTCCAACCTCAGTAAATCTATTGAATTATGGGATTGGTTTTTAACGGAGTTAGGATATGAGCCTTACCAAAAATGGGATTCTGGCATCAGTTGGAAACATGGGGAAACCTATCTTGTTTTTGTCCAGACGGAAGAAAGATTTTTGAACGTTCCTTACCATCGCTCACGAGTTGGCTTAAACCATCTTGCTTTTCATGCTGTATCAAGAGAACAGGTCAATCAAATAACATTACAATTGAAGGAAAAAGGGATAAACATTCTTTACCAGGATAAACATCCATATGCAGGCGGGGATGCTCATTACGCTGTTTTTTTTGAAGATCCCGATCGGATTAAAGTGGAGTTAGTGGCCCCTTTATAGGAGTGGAGCTCCGATTCGTTACTTAGGATCATGGAGAATGGAAACTTATGTATTTTGTGATTTAAAGTGATTTAAATCACAAAAAGCCTTGAAGTAGTCATCGAAGTACTTGTTGCCTTCAATATTAGGCCTTTATGAATCAAAAATAAGCAGAGCAGGAATCCGGCTTCTGCTTATTTATTTGGAATTTAATATCACGTGGTAAGTTGATAGGGGATATGTTAAATTGAATAGATACTAATAGTCAAAACTTATTGATTGAGCCTTTGAATGTAAGGGTTTTCTTTTTTGTTTGGGGGGATACCATGTTTTTTTCCTTACGCAATCGCCTATTTATTATTTTTACTTGTTTGTTAACAATTCCATTAATCATTTTGTCGATGATAATCCCGAGCTGGTTTACATCCATTATTGAAGATCAGACCCAGGAGTTAACAATAGAAGCAATGGATCAGTACTCGCTCTATATTGACTCGATTACAACGCAGGCGGAGGATTTAGGAAAACAGGTCCTTGTCAATCAAACGACTCAGCAGTGGTTAAAGTTAGAAAAAAAGGATGCAAATATACCGAAAGAACAGAGCTTGTTACAGAAGAATCAACTGAAAATGATGTTATCATCAATGATGGTGAACAATTCAAATGGTATGTCCATCTCAGTCGTTCTGAATAATGGTGAGGGGGCATGGGGCAATAACCCCAACTTACACAACCTAGATTGGTTTAAAGACTTTACGATCAATGAACAACGATTTGTAAAATCACATATTGATCCATATATGCCAGCACAAGGAAATAGTAATAGTTTTATTTTGCCCCTCGTTGATTTGAATACGGTTGTTTCATACGGATTTATAAAGGTTAATTTCCCTTCATCTTTGCTTGAAACAGCTTTACGAAAAATCACGATCGGAAAAAATGGACATGCTTATTTATTGGATCAGCAGGGAGCAAATGTATTAGAGGGGAAGATCGATACCCCAAAAAGAGTATTAAAAAATAGTTTAAGTAAAATAAAGAATAATACAAAACAAAAAGGGTTATTAGAAACTGATTATCAGGGAGACAAATACTTTGTTTTTTTTCAAAAGTTATCAGTTGGTGATTGGATTCTTGTCAGTGAAGTGACCAAGTCTGACTTATTCTCAAAAGTTATTATTCTACAGCGAAACTTACTTATTACTAGTGCGATTGTGTTTTTAATAACAATCTTTGCGTCGTTCATGCTCTCTTCCAATATCGTAAGCCCTTTAGGAAAACTAGCAAAAGCGATGAAATTTATCGAGCATGGGGATTTTTTAGGTGCAAAACGCTTTATGCCAACCATTAAATCGTCTAATGATGAAGTTGGTTATGTGATTAAAGTATTCGACCATACCGTCGATCAATTGAAGCATTTAATTGAAATAGAATATGAAGCTAACATCCGTCGAAAAGATGCGGAATACAAAGCCTTATTACTGCAAATCAATCCTCACTTTTTGAACAATACACTTGAAATCATTGGAGGATTAGCTGTTCAGGGGAAGAATAAAGAGGTGATGAATGTAAGTATCTACTTAGGCCGGATGATGAGGTATTCATTGAATACACAAAATGACGTCGTGAGATTAGGTGAAGAAATCAGCTATATTCGCAGCTACACCGACATTTTAAAGGTGAGATATGAGGATGCCCTCACGATTGATATTATAGAGGATCCGGAGACAAGAAATCTCTCTATTATTAAATTCATCCTCCAACCGCTCGTAGAAAATGCCGTCAAATATAGTTTTAAAGAAAAGACAAAGGCTGAAATTTTTATTGAAACAAAAAAAGTGAATAATCAAATAATTATAGTTTTAGAAGATAAGGGGATTGGCATGTCTGAAGAAGTGATATCAGACTTAGTGAGTGAAGAAACAAAGAATGAAAGGATTAGTGTCCTAGCGAGCAAAGGAAACAGCATTGGTTTAAAGAATGTCCTTGGGCGATTAAAGCTTTACTACGGAGAACGCTTTTCCTATCAGATTGAATCTGAAAAGAATGTAGGCACGAGGATTACATTATGTATAAATTTTGATAGAGGTGATATACATGATGAAGGTCATAATCACGGATGATGAAATTCAAATTCGTAAAGGCTTACGAATGAAAGTGAACTGGGAAGAAGAAGGTTTTGAAATTGTTGGCGAAGCTTCTAATGGGAAAAACACACTTGAATTGCTTGGTTGCGTGGATATTGATTTGGTCATTACAGATATGAGGATGCCCATTATGGATGGCCTTGAATTAGCTAAACGATGTCAGCGGGAATTTCCAAGAGTAAAAGTGATCGTATTATCGGGTTATTCCGATTTTGAATTGGTACGTGGTTCCATGAAGGAAGGGGTTAGAGACTATCTGTTAAAACCGGTAGCCCCAGATGAATTAGTAGAAGCATTACGAAAAATTCGTAAAGAAATTGTGGAAGAGCGGCGAAAACAAGTTGAAACGGCTCAGATGCGTCAACTCGTTATTACCCAGCTCCAAGAAGTGCAGGAACAATACTTGCTCTATTTAGTTAAAGAGGAATGGTTACAGCTTAATTTCGTCATCGAAAGACTGCGTCAGCTACAACTCGAGGAACTTGTAAATGAGAACGCAGACGTCCAATTTGTCAGCGTGGAAATTAGAGAGAGTTTTGGCAACCCCAATCGATTAAAGGAGCTCTGGATTCCTTTCCAAATGTTATGCAAAGAGATCTCAAAAGAGAATAAAGGAACTTATTCTTTTTACGACCCAAGCTATGCTAATATGGTTCATTTTCTAATACGAATAGATATAAATAGTCCTTCTAGTTTGGTTGAAAGGGTACAACAGAATGTGAAAAGGTTGTTGAGTTTAGAAACGGTGATTGGAATCGGAAATGTTGTCAAGGGCCTAGCTAGCTTTAAGACAGGTTATATTTCCAGTTTGCTTGCTTGGAGTCAAAGTCAACTTGGCTCGCAATCACAGGTGATTGATGCGGCGATAAACAAAGAAGAAGAATTTGAGTTTTCACCTGATTTTGAAAGAAAGTTAACAAATGCGATTGAAAATGTTCATTTCGAGGCATTTAAGGAAAATATTCAACTATTATTACGAGGGAATGGAAACCAATCGATTTTGTCCTTTTCATTTGCTGCCAATCGAGTGTTATTTTTGTTAGGGTCGCTGGCAAAAAAATATGATATCGAAACGAAAGATATTCAAAAAATGATTTGGAATTGCCAACAAAGTATCTGGGAACTTAATTCGCAAAGTAAAGTGCTTGAAAAACTCCTTCAATTAGCCCAATTAATTATTGGAAAAGTACGTACGGCACGCTTTTCGAACGGGAAATTAATCATGGATAGTGTTCGGCACTATTTGGACCAGCATTACGCTAGTGAAATTTCACTTACCTTATTATCAGAACTCTTTCATATCAATAGTGCTCATTTATCTGAAACCTTTAAAAATTATGTCGGGCAGAATTTTAGTGATTATCTTGTGAATTTACGCATGGACAAAGCCCGGGAGTTTTTAGGAGATAAGCAACTAAAAATCATTGATGTAGCAAACTTAGTTGGCTTTTCTAACTCTGGATATTTCAGTACTGTTTTTAAAAAACACTTTGGACAAACCCCTGTTGAATTCCGTAATGCCTTAGATGTTTAAGTTTTCAAGAAAGAAAGGGAATGTAGATGAAAAAATGGTTCACTATTTTTGCAATTATACTTTTGGGTATTTTAGTATATGCGTTGTCCTCTTTTGATACATTCTCTGGTAGCACCCAAAAAGAGAAAGCGGAAAAACCAAAGAGTTCCAAACGAACTGAGTTGACGTTTTGGCGAAATAGTGGAAATACGGCTGAAAATAAAGCATTTGAAGAATTAGTTTCTGTTTTTGAAAAAGCAAACCCCGATATCTCGGTGAATATGAAGTCGATTCCATACAGTGATTATGAAATAAGATTGCGGACAGAACTTGCTGCAGGAAACCCTCCGGATATTTTGACGATTGACAGTCCTACGCTTGCTCTATATGCAAATACCGGATCGTTATTATCAATTGATCCATTTATGAGAAAGGAGGGGCAGATTGATGATATTCCTGCATCTACCTTGCGAGGATTAAGTTATAAGGGTCAAATTTACCTTGCACCGATTGTCGAGTCAAGTATTGCTTTATATTACAATAGACATTTATTTAAAGATGCCGGTATCCCTTATCCATCTGAAGATCCCAAAAACCCATTAACATGGGATGAGGTATTAGAGATTGCTAAAAAAGTAAATAATCCTGCTAAAGATGTGGTCGGTATTGACCCGGCACAGGGTTTTAATGATGGAGAATCTCCTGCTTATTTTAAAACTCCGCTCCTTTGGCAGTTTGGTGCTAATATTTTAAGCCCCGATGGAACTACGGCAAGTGGATATTTAGATTCAAAAGAAGCGTTAGATGCCCTTCAATTTTATCAAGATCTATATCATAAAAATGCTGTTGCGGCATTTGAATTACCCCCAGCTGCGTTTGAGTCAGGTAAACTTGCGATGACTGTGCTTGGTTCATGGACACTTGCAGATTTGGAAAAAAATCACCCTGAATTCAAGCTGGGAGAAGATTTTGGAGTAACGCCACTGCCAAAGGATAAGTATCAGTTTGTTCCAAATGGAGGATGGGCGCTTGGAATCACTTCTAAATCAAAACATCCACAGGAAGCTTGGAAGTTTATTAAATATGTGACAAGTTATGAAGGAATGAAAAAGTATGTAACCATAACAGGTGATGTTCCTGCAAGATACTCTGTAGCAAAAGATTTTCCAGAGCTGAACAAATATCCTAAGAACATTTTTTTACAGCAAACGCAAAAATATTCAAGGAACCGCCCGGTTACTCCTGCGTATCCGGTTGTTAGTGATGCAATAAGGAAATTATTTGAGGATGTTGGAATCGGAGGTAAGGATGTTAAGACTTCGGCGAAGGAAGCTGTAGAAAAAATCAATGCAGGGCTTAAAGAAATTCAATAAATGGGGGGAGGGATTAAATGAATAAACCTGAAATAACCATGAAAAGTCTCACACCAATCCTTCGAATATTTGATGAGTCTAAAGCCAGAGAGTTTTACTTGAGTTTTCTGGGATTTGTGCTGGATTGGGAGCATCGATTTGAGGGAAATATACCGTTGTATATGCAAATATCCTATCAAAATTGTATCATTCATCTTTCTGAGCATCATGGTGATTGCTGTCCAGGTGCAGCGGTGAGGATTGAAGTGGGGAACATCGAGTCATTTCATTTACAGCTTCTTTCAAAGGATTATAAGTACGCCCGTCCTGGCATCGAAGAAACTCCATGGAAAACCAAAGAACTATGCATTCATGACCCGTTTGGCAATAGAATAATATTCTTTGAGAGCACCTCTTCTAGTTAAGGAACTAGGAGAGTTTTTTGCGTGGAATCTCCCTAGTGTTCCATGGTCTGTTTATTATGAGGGTTCCGAACGACAAAACTTTCCTCCAGTGTTCTTTAAATCTGTCTATTATAAGGTAATGAAAGACAAAACCTCGCCAGTGGCCTGGAGATTTGTCTATCATACTGGAAATGAAGGACAAAACCCAGCATCAAAAGCAGAATTATTATTCATTATCATAAAAAGTCCATTGACGTACTCCAACTTTATTAAGGTTTCTTGCTAAAATTCTGCTTAATGTTTTTTTAGACACAGCACCCCTACACCATTCATAAACAACAATTGTAGTAATTTTCAAACTCGGAAAGAGAAGTTTTAATTCCTCTACATTCCGCATTACAGCAGGTTCAACAAATTCTTCGAACCCACAATCACCACAAACTATTTTCTTTCCTTGGATAAACATCGAAAACGAACTGCATACTTTACAAGTTACCCCTTTTTTCAACTGACTATACTTAAAAGTTGGTACCTGGGAATATTGCGATTTCGTCTGATGCAACGAAACTAGTTTTTCAGCAATCTTTTTATGCTGGGTTGTTAGTTTGGACGGTTGCGCATTTAAATTTTCCATAAGTGCGTCTAGCTGCGTTGGATAAATTATGGGTTCGTTTACGGGGGCTTGATATAAAGTAAATCGGGGGTTTATAAAAACAACATATCCCTCAACAGCAAATTAATTAAAAAATAACACTCACTCTGAATCCTTTCTGTTAATAAATCAAACTGAACTTCACCCTCAAAGCCTTTTTCTTGGTACAAATAGTACTTTTTCTCTTCAACGGTTTGATCCATTCTCTTGTTTAAAATCCTTAGCATAATTAATTTACCTGGGACAGTTCGTGCTTTAAAAGGCATATCCCACTTCCTCTCATATGTTTTAACAATCCACCTTAATCATAAATAAAAAAACAAAAGAAATGCGTGAATACTTTGTTAATTTTCCTAAAAGTAAATGGAACCGTTTTCAACTGCCGAAAATTTTAAACATCCATTTCCGAAGAAATTAAACTCTCTCCTTTTCCAAATTTGCTAAAGTTAAAACCAGATAAAGCAATATAAACAATGCTATTTGATAGGAGGTTAAGAGCTTGCAAGAGTTAGTAAATGTTCAAAAAGAACCAGTTGTACAGATCCAAGCGGAAAAGAAAGCAGCTTCGAAACTGACAGGCAAATTGGAATATATGAAGAAAAACTATCATCTTTATTTGCTGATTGCTCCAGCTGTTATTCTAACAATCATTTTTAAATATATACCGATGTATGGAGCCATTATTGCCTTTAAAGATTTTAGTACCATCAAAGGGATTTTAGGAAGTGATTGGGTCGGATTTGATAATTTCACCAAATTCTTATCTTCACCTAACTTTACTGACATTTTTATGAATACGCTTAAACTCAGTTTTTTTGGCTTAATCGTTGGGTTCCCTGTCCCTATCATCCTTTCATTGATGCTTAATCAACTACGAAGGGCGGCCATCAAAAAAAATATTCAACTCGTGCTCTATGCACCAAATTTTATTTCTGTGGTTGTAATTGTTGGTATGGTGTTTATTTTCTTATCACCAACAGGCCCTATCAATCAACTGGTTAGCTTCATAACTGGAAAGCCGCTTATGTTCATGTCAAATCCAGATTATTTCCGATCAATTTATATTATCTCTGGTATTTGGCAGGCGGCAGGCTGGTCATCGATTATCTACGTAGCGGCTTTATCGAATGTTGACCCTGAATTACACAATGCAGCAACGATTGATGGAGCAAATATTCTTCAAAGAATGATTCACATCGATTTACCGACATTGAAACCATTAATGGCAGTAACATTTATTCTGGCTGCTGGAGGGATTATGTCGATTGGATTTGAAAAAGCATATTTAATGCAAACCGCAATGAATTTGCCTTCTTCCGAAATTCTGCCAACTTATGTGTATAAAGTAGGTTTACAGTCCGGCGACTATGCTTATTCAACAGCTGTTGGCCTGTTTAATTCAGTCATTAACGTAATCTTGTTAATCGTAGTTAATAAAATCGTTAAGAAGTTAAACGAAGGTGAAGGTTTATATTAACGAGAAAGGAGTCTTGATATGAATATAAAGCACACCCGCATAGACCGAATCATATTAGGCTTTAATAATATCTTTCTATGCTTAGCCGTATTAATCGTGTTAGTTCCCTTGGTATATGTCGTTCTTGCGTCATTCATGGATCCAACGGTGTTATTAAATAAAGGGATTTCGTTCAATTTTTCAGATTGGAGTTTTAAAGGGTATCAGTTGATTTTATCCAATGATGCGATGGCCCATGGCTTTATCAATTCTATTCTTTATTCAGTAGGATTTGCCGTTATAACCGTTGTGGTTTGTATTTTTGCTGCTTATCCATTATCGGTAAATGGCTTTGTCGGGAAAAATTTCTTTATGACGCTATTTATTATCACCATCTTCTTTGGAGGTGGACTTATCCCAACCTACCTGGTTGTAAAGGACCTCGGAATGTTAAACACCCCATGGGCGATTTTAATACCGGGCGCCGTGAATGTTTGGAATATTATCCTAGCAAGGACTTATTTTAAAAGTATTCCTTATGAATTACATGAAGCAGCAAAGGTGGATGGAGCATCCGATCTATTAATCTTCTTTAAAATCGTTATGCCACTTTCCAAACCTATCATTTTCGTCCTAGCAATGTATGCATTTGTTGGTCAATGGAACTCTTATTTTGATGCGATGATTTATCTCGAGGATCCGAAATTGCACCCATTACAATTAGTTTTGAGGTCAATATTGATTCAAAATCAGACTGGACCAGGAATGATTAGTGATCAGCAGGCTATGGCTGAACTTAAAAAGCTTTCAGAAATGATCAAATATTCATCGATTGTTATTTCTAGTCTGCCGCTTATTATCATGTATCCATTCTTCCAAAAGTACTTTGAAAAAGGTGTCATGGTGGGTTCATTGAAATAATGAGCTAATTTAATAGATTTTATTGTTAAATGCTTACACACAATATTTAGGAGGGTAATGATATGAAAAATGTAAAAAAAGTTATGGCTGCATCACTTGCTACGATATTACTAGTTTCAGGCTGCAGTAACAGCAGCAAAAGTGAAACTGCATCATCAAAAGAGTACAAACTAAAGGATGTAACATTTCCTTTAAAAGAAAAAGTGACATTGAATTTTATGACCCAAAGCTCACCATTAGCGCCGGCTGATCCTAATAAAAAATTAATTTATAAGCGTTTGGAAGATCAGTCGGGTGTTCATATTAAGTGGAAAAACTATACCTCCGATGCTTTTATTGAAAAAAGAAACCTGGCAATGGCGAGCGGCGATCTGCCGGATGCCATCCTCGATGCAGGTTTTAATGACCATGATCTATTAAAACTTGCAAAAGATGGTGCGATTGTTCCTGTGGAAGATTTAATAGAGAAGTACATGCCTAACCTACAAAAGGTTTTGGAGGCAGCACCTGAATATAAAGCAATGATGACTGCTCCTGATGGACATATTTACTCTTTTCCATGGATTGAGGAGTTAGGTTCAGGGAAAGAGAGTATTCACTCGGTTGATGATTTCCCATGGATCAATGTGGAATGGTTAAATAAATTAGGGTTAAAAATGCCGACAAACACAGAAGAATTAAAGCAAGTATTGATTGCCTTTAAAACAAAAGATCCAAATGGCAACGGAAAAGCGGATGAAATCCCAATGTCGTTTATTGGTAAGCAAGCAGGCGGGGAAGACTTAGCATTCTTATTTGGATCGTTTGGCCTTGGTGAAAACTGGGATCATACGGTTGTAAGCAATGATGGTAAAGTTACGTTTACAGCATCAGATAAAGGATATAAAGAAGGTATTAAATTTCTCAATGAGTTATATAAAGAAGGCCTAATCGATGTTGAAGCGTTTGAACAAGATTGGAATACGTATTTAGCAAAAGGCAAAGATAATCGCTATGGTTTATATTTCACTTGGGATAAAGCCAATATTACTGGAATGAATGACAAATATGACCTAATGAAGCCGCTTGCTGGTCCAGCTGGCCAAGTGAATGTAGCCAGAACCAATGGTATGGGCTTTGATAGAGGAAGAATGGTTATTACTAGTGCGGATAAGAACATTGAACTGACTGCAAAATGGATTGATCAATTATATGAACCAAAACAATCTGTTCAAGATAACTGGGGTACGTATGGTGATAAAACTCAACAAAATATCTTTGAATTAGATGAAGCAGCAGGAATGCTAAAACATTTACCTTTAAAAGGAACCGCGCCAGTGGAATTAAGACAAAAAACAAATATCGGCGGACCATTAGCGATTTTAGATGAGTATTATGGAAAAGTTACCACAAAACCAGATGATGCTGCATGGAGATTAGGATTAATGAAGGATGTTATGACTCCTCATATGACTGCAGAAAATATTTATCCAAGAGTATTCTTCTCATTAGAAGATAGCGATAAACTTACAACCATTGAAACGGATATGTTTGCTTTCGTTATGAGAAAACGGGCCGAATGGATTCAAAATGGAAAAGTGGAAAAAGAATGGGATGGATATATAAAGGAATTAGATCGCTTAGGATTACAAGAGTGGTTAAAGATTAAACAAGCAGGATACGACAGGAACACAAAATAAACGGTTGGCTGAGGCTGTACAGTACAGGCAGTAAGTACAGCCTTGTTTCGAAATAATAGGTATATTTCATCTATCTAAATATCAAAAGGAGCAACAAATAATGACACAACGATATAAAGAAAAGCACCGTCCGCAGTTTCATTTTTCACCAGAAGAAAAGTGGATGAACGACCCGAATGGCATGGTCTTTTTTAATGATGAGTATCATCTTTTTTACCAATACCACCCATTTGGTACTACCTGGGGACCAATGCACTGGGGCCATGCAGTTAGTAAAGATTTAATCCATTGGGAACATCTTCCAATTGCATTATACCCAGATGAGCACGGAACGATTTTCTCAGGCAGTGCGGTAGTCGATTGGAATAACACAACAGGATTTTTTGAGGATGGACCAGGGTTAGTTGCCATCTTTACAAGTGCTGACAATTACCCTGAGTCTGACCGGCCGCGTCAACGACAAAGTCTAGCTTATAGTAAAGACAATGGAAGGACATGGGTAACGTATGAAGGTAATCCAGTGCTTTCAGATGTAAATATTACTGATTATCGTGATCCGAAAGTGTTTTGGCATAACGAAACAAATAAATGGGTGATGGTATTGGCGACCGGACAATGGGTTACGATTTATACCTCACAAAACCTAAAAAATTGGGAGTTTGCCAGTGAATTTGGCAAGCAAGCCGGGTCGCATGACGGTGTTTGGGAATGCCCTGATTTGTTCAGATTGCCAGTCAATGGCGATGAAACCAATCAAAAATGGGTCATGTTTGTCAGCATTGGCGACAACCCTCAATTTAAAGAAGGATCAAGAACCCAATATTTTATCGGGGAGTTTGATGGCACTACGTTTGTGAATGATAACCCGGATGAAACCGTTCTTTGGCTCGATTATGGCCGCGATAATTATGCAGGGGTAAGCTGGTCGGATATCCCAGCAGAAGATGGCAGAAGAATTTACATCGGCTGGATGAGCAACTGGCGTTATGCGAATCAAGTTCCAACGGAAGAATGGCGAAGCGCTATGACGTTGCCAAGAGAATTATCGCTAACCTCAAGCGAATCGGGAGTACGTATACTCCAAAAAGTGGTTTCGGAAATTGATTCGATTCGAAACGGTTCAGAAGTGTATCAAGAGCTAACGATTGAGTCAAACCAGCCTGCGCTATTTAACCTATTCAGTCCATTAAATGAAATGAATATTGAATTTGAAGAACAAACGTCTAATTCCTTTGGTTTCGTTTTTCAAAATTCTGATGATGAAAAGGTCGTGATTCGTTACGATGTGGAAAAGGAACTATTATCCATTGGCAGAACGAATGTTGGAGATAATAGTTTTTCAGAATCCTTCCCGACGGTACAAGAAGCTTCTGTGAAAATGGAAAATAACCGAATCAAACTGCAAATCTTTTTGGATGCTTCCTCCATCGAGGTACTAGCGAATGATGGAAAGGTTGTATTTACTAGCTTAATTTTTCCAAATCAGCCATATGAACAAATGGTGTTGTTTTCAGAGGAAGGTTACACAAAGGTGTCCTCATTAACTGTAACGGAATTGGATTCCATTTGGGGTAAGTAATTTTATTATTTGGCAAAGCTCTAATCTAAGGTTAGAGCTTTGTTTTTGCAGGGTAAATGGTTTTAAACGAACAAAATGAAAAGGACGGTTGATCATAAATGAATACCAATTCATCAGTTGTTTGTATCGGGGAATTGTTAATTGATTTTTTCTGTACAGATGTGGATATTGATTTAATCGAGGGTCAAAGCTTTGAAAAACAGGCAGGGGGAGCGCCTGCTAATGTTTGTGCTGCAATTGTGAAATTGGGGGGCAGAGCTTTTTTTAGCGGCAAGGTTGGCAATGATCCGTTCGGGCAATTTTTAAAGAAAACATTAGATGAAGCGAATGTCGATACCTCCATGCTTTTGCTGGATGATGAGCATCCAACAACCTTAGCATTCGTTTCATTAAAGGCAAATGGGGAAAGGGATTTTGTCTTTAGCCGCGGCGCAGATGCTTACTTAACGGAAAACGATCTAAATCAAAAAAAAATTGCGGAAGCTCCTATTATCCATTTCGGTTCTGCGACCGCTCTATTAGAAGGTCCATTTCAAACCACTTATCTATATGTGTGATGGAAGCAGCCAAGGCTGCAGGTCAATTTATCTCATTTGACCCTAACTTTAGACATGATCTTTGGAGGGGAAGAAGAGACCACTTTATAGCGTTAGCGCATAAGGGAATCGCTATTGCTGATATTGTCAAAGTCAGTGATGAGGAAATAAAGCTTATCTCGGGGAGCGATGATTTAACACAGGGAATTGTTGCCCTTCATCAAATGGGAGCCAAAGCAGTAGCAGTCACGTTAGGGAAAGAAGGAACATTGATCTCAAATGGCCAACGTATTGAAACTGTTCCTAGTATAGTAGTTGAATCAATCGATTCTACCGGTGCCGGGGATGCATTCGTAGGCGCAACGCTTTACCAGTTAGCAAGAGAAGCCGAGCCAAAAAGAGTGTTAGAAGACTTCGAACAGCTAAAAAAAATCATTGCTTTTAGTAATAAAGTGGGAGCGATGGTCTGCACGAAAGTAGGGGCCATGTCTGCCCTGCCTACTCAAGAGGAAGTTATTAGTTTTAAAGATAAACTTATTAATAGTCTTTAGGTTATTAAAATTATTAAGAGGAGTGAATTCCATGAAGCTAGGTTTTATCGGTTGTGGTGTTATTTCGGTTGCACATGTGGAAGGATTGGAAGCGTTAAAGAGAAACGGGCAGGAAACATTTGAATTGTCAGCGGTTTGTGATATTCAGCAGGAAAGAGCTGAACAGTTTGCTTTAGAGGTTGAAAAAAGGTTAGGGAAACGCCCTTCCGTCTATACGGATTATCGTTTGATGTTAGCGAAAGAACGATTAGATGCCGTATCCGTACTGATCAATCATGATTTCCATCATACAGTAGCAGAAGATTGCTTTGCATCAGGGGTACATGTACAAATGCAAAAGCCGTTGGCAATTTCACCGTCCTTTGGCCGGAAAATGATTGCTGATGCCAAAAAGTATAATAGAGTCATAACGTTATCTGAACCCAGCGTATTAGGGGCAGAAAATGTTGCGGTTGCCAGGGCAGTAAAAGAAGGTCTGATCGGGCGTGTAACTTTCATTATCGATTATGCGACTGTTACATTGAATCGCGGATTTTTCGCAGGTACACCATGGCGTCATATGAAAGGTCAAGCAGGCGCGGGCTGGATCAATGATCATGGAGTTCATCGAACTCACTTTTTTACTGAAATCAATGGTTCGATTGATGAGGTTTTTGCCTATACGGAAATTTTTGAAAAAGAACTAAGTAATGGGTATGTAACCATGAACCCTACTGCAGAAGATACGGCTGTTACGGTCTTCAAGTTTGCCAATGGCGGACTCGGCCATTGGATGTGTGCAACATCAGCACATGGTGAAGGGACCGGTGGTGTGTGGATTTATGGAAGTAAGGGATGTCTTCGCCCTGGTCAGCATGTCACTCTTCTAGATGGGAAAAAAATTCTGATGACTGAACTGATTGATCGGTTTGCGCCGGATATCGTTGAACATCCATTCGCCCATTCCTATGTGGAATTATGGGAAGCGATTAATGAAAATAAGGCACCTATTTCAAGTGCGGAAAGAGGCTTGGAGGCACTAGGAGTTGTCTTTGCTGCACTTGAGTCTTCAACAATCGGCCAGCCGGTCAAAGTCCAAGATATCCTTAATGGTAAAAAACAAGCCTATGAAGATACCGTTCTTAAGGAGATGAAATCAATTTTAACACCGGGGCCTAGATCATTTAAATAAAAGAAAAATGGCAGTAATCATGAACAGCTATTCTCATTAAAAGAAGGCTGTTCTCCTTATGCTTTAAAGGGGAGGAGAAGAACTTGCAAAGCATGCATTGGATATGGCGATATATGCGGAATTACCGAGTTCAATTATTCATTGGACTTTCTCTAGCACTGGTTGTTTCGGTACTAAATATGTTTAATCCCTATATTGCCGGAAAAATCATCGATAAGGTTATTTATGGACATCAGATTCATTTATTATGGCCCTTTTTGGGATTGATGATAGGCGTTACTGTGATTAAGACTGTCATTCGTTATAATTATCAATTACTCTTCGAGAGAATATCACAAAATGTCATCTTTAGGGTAAGAGAACAGTTGTATGATCGGCTTCACCAATTGGATTTTAGTTTTTATGATCGAACCAAAACGGGTGATGTCATGGCCCGGATGACCGGGGACTTGGAAGCGGTCAGACATTTTATCTCTTGGGTTATTTATAACATTTTTGAAAATATCACCATTTTACTGTTTGCCATTGGGTTTATGTTCTATATTCATCCTCCTTTAGCGTTGGCCATGGTTGCAGTAACACCAATTATTGGTTTCTTTGCTTTTCGACTAACCTACAGGGTTAAGCCGACTTTTTCTGCGATTCGGGAACAGTTTGCCAGGCTGAATTCAGTGGTCCAGGAAAATATTAGCGGCAATCGCGTGGTAAAAGCTTTTGCCAAGGAGGCCTATGAAATCGAAAAATTTTCATTAGAAAATGATGCTTTCAAGGAAAAAAATCTTCACTCGGCAAGAGTATGGGGAAAATACATGCCTGTACTGGATTCACTGGCAGGGGTATTAACAGTGGTTATGATCGTGGTTGGCGGGATGATGGTAGTTAATGAATCTATTTCTCTTGGAGAATTAGTCACGTTTAATTCCTTGATATGGGCGCTAAATAATCCAATGCGTATGGCCGGCTGGCTGATCAATGATGTACAGAGGTTTATTGCTTCTGCTGAAAAAGTGGAGGAATTGTTACATACAGAACCTAAAATAACCAATCCTGTCAATGGATTGAACGTGAAAAATTTCAAAGGATTTGTTGATTTCAATCATGTTAGCTTTCGTTATGGTGACGAGCCGGTATTGAAAGAAATTACCTTTAAAGTCATTCCGGGCCAGACCGTTGGCATTATCGGTCCGACAGGTGCCGGAAAATCAACATTAGTGAACCTTCTTTGCAGATTTTATGATGCGGACAGCGGGGAAGTAAGAGTGGATGGGATCAATGTGAAAGAATGGGATATCCACAAATTACGGGCAGCCATGGCCATGGTCATGCAGGATATTTTTCTTTTTTCCGATACGATTGAGGGCAATATCGCTTATGGCCATCCTGAAGCGTCGATTGAATCCGTTCAGGAAGCTGCCAAAATGGCAGAGGCGCACGATTTTATTAGCGAGCTGCCTGATGGTTACGATACGATTGTTGGGGAACGGGGGGTAGGTCTTTCCGGTGGACAAAAGCAGCGGATTGCTTTGGCACGGGCAATTCTGAAAAATCCTTCGATTCTAATCCTGGATGATACCACTTCAAGTGTCGATATGGAAACCGAACTGCGCATCCAAAAAACGTTGAAGTCTATCCATCAGGGAAAGACCTGTTTCATTATTGCCCATCGTATTAGTTCTGTTAAAGAGGCGGATTTGATCCTTGTCATGGAAAATGGGAGGATTATTGAAAGAGGCAAGCACGAAGAGCTTGTTAAGAAAAAAGGGTACTACTATAACGTGTTTAAAAACCAATATGGGAATTTTGATGAACAGCCACATGGTAAGGAAGTGATCTATCTAAATGGCAAGGAATAAATTTGATGTCGATGAGGAGCTGGAGTCCCCATTTCGCCTTAGTCATTTTAAACGGTTATTGGTGTATATTGAACCTCACCAAAAAGTGATCCTTTTTACCGTTTTGATGATGCTGGTCGCGAGTGGTGCAAGCTTAATCGGGCCGTATTTGATTCAACAAGCCATCGACGTGAAAATACCAAATAAAGATACAAGGGGATTATTCATTCTTGCAGGTATTTACGTAATCGCCCTGGTTCTGACCGGAATCTGCATGAAATTCAGGATTCGAATGATGTCGGAGATCGGGCAAAGTATCATCCAAAATATAAGGAAAGATTTGTTTACTCACCTGCAAAAACTATCTTTCTCTTTTTATGACAGCAGGCCGCATGGGAAAATCCTGGTAAGAGTCGTGAACTATGTCAATTCATTAAGTGATTTGCTTTCAAAATGGAATCATTAACTTGATTACCGATCTGTTAAGCCTTATTGTCATTCTCGGCTTCATGTTTTCGATTGATATAAAGCTGACGCTTTATGCGATGGCTGGTTTTCCAGTACTGTCAGCGGTGATCTTTTTTATTAAAAATGCTCAGAGAAAAGCTTGGCAAAATTTAAGTAACAAGCAATCAAATATGAATGCTTATATTCATGAAAGCATTAACGGTATTAAGGTTACACAAGCCTTTTCCCGAGAAGAAGAAAATAAACGCATTTTTGGCGATGTATCGAGCAATTATCGCCATTCCTGGATGAAGGCAGTGAAAATACAATTTCTTCTATGGCCTTCGATTGAAAATATCTCCGTTTTAACAGTTTCATTTATCTACATTCTTGGCATATCGATGATTGGTCACGGAGTCACGGTTGGAGCATTGGTTGCATTTGTTGGGTATATAGGGATGTTTTGGATGCCGATTTCGAACATTGGGAACTTTTACAATGCCATCATAAATGCGATGGCTTATTTGGAACGAATCTTTGAAATGATGGATGAAGAGCCTAGTGTAAGTAGTAATCCGGATGCTGCTAATCTTCCAACCATCGAAGGAAATGTTGAGTTTAAGAATGTCGTTTTTGGATATGAAGGAGAGTCCAAAATCCTTAACAACATTAATTTCAAGGTAAATTCGGGTGAAACGATCGCACTTGTAGGCGCAACCGGATCAGGGAAGACCACGATTGTCAGTTTGATTAGCCGTTTTTATGATCTTGACAGCGGAAAAATTGAAATTGACGGTATCGACATTAAGACGGTAACGATTCCATCCCTTCGGAAACAAATGGGAGTGATGCTTCAAGACCCGTTTATTTTTTCAGGTACGATCATGGATAATATCCGCTATGGCCGGCTGGATGCGACGCAAGAAGAAGTGATGGAGGCTGCAAAAGCGGTACAGGCTCACCCCTTTATCACCCGATTGGAGGACGGATATCAAACCGAGGTGAATGAAAGAGGGACAAGGCTTTCTACTGGACAGAGACAGTTGATTTCCTTTGCCAGAGCCCTATTAGCCGATCCAAAAATATTAATCCTGGATGAAGCCACTTCGTCGATTGATACGGAAACTGAGCTTGCCTTGCAGAAAGGTCTAGAGACGTTATTGGAAGGCAGAACATCGTTTATTATCGCCCACCGGCTTTCTACGATTCAAAATGCAACCCGTATTCTATTTATTGATAAAGGTAGAATTATGGAAGAAGGGTCGCATGATGAACTAATTCGAAGGAAGGGCTACTATTGGAAGCTATATCAATCACAGCGAGTACATGAGAAGTCCGTCAGTTCATAGATATAATTCAATTGGTTAAACCTTTGTATGATGGAATTCAAGATAATAAGCTGTTTCACCCGATTCTTCCAACGATCCGACAGTCTGTCGAAGAAAGGGAAAGAAAGTCTTTAAGACTGCTTCTAAGAAAAATTGAGGGTGAAACACTGGAGCAAGAGATTTACCGAATCTGTTGTGTACAGAGAGAGAAACGATGTAGTTGATCAAAATTTTTTTAAGTCTATTTGAAGAAAATTCTTATTCAATAAAAGGGCGCGGTTGTGAAAAAAAATCGATGAACAAAATTTTAAAAACAGTAGCTCTATCCCTCAATCAAATATTACGAAATCCCTCCTGAACCTTTTACATCTCAGGGGGATTTTTCATAATAAACCTTTTCGGGGGGATATGCAAAAATACCCATTCACAATTCCAAGGAACGCAGTAATGATGATAACAATCCTAATAAATATATTTTCGTTTGTTACCAAGGTTCCCGTAAGGGAAAGCCGTTTGGTCAGAGTTGGATACAAAAACAACTTAACGAACTAGCGATCAAAAAGAATATCATTGATGAAACAGGAAATATTTTTCATTTTAAAACCAATCAGTTCAGACACACCTACGCAATTAAGATGTTAAATGGAGGAGCAGATATTTTAACTGTACAAGAGCTATTAGCTCATGCATCACCAGAAATGACAATGACATATGCTCGATTATTAGATGATACAAAACGTAAGGCGTTCGAGAACGTTGTACAACAGGGTGTTTTTACATTTGACCTTAATGGTGAAATCCATCAAGTTACAGAAAATGAGGAAGTTCCAAAAGACATTATGGATATGATGACACCTGAAGACTTGAGAGCATTAAGCCCACTTATCTATAGCCACGTAAACCCATATGGCATTTTAAATTGGATATGATGGAACAAATTCCAATTGAAGAAAGGGTTTCGGAGATAGAAAATATTTTGCATCCTTATTACGGGTAGTGACAGCTTCGCTGGTGCTACCCCATGTAGGAAGTCAGAAAAGGTGTAGTAACAAGCCAATTCCCGCTTGTCCATGTGTTCAGGCATTTCATAGAGCCGTTTTCTCTGAGTTGGAGTAAGAAGTTCTCTTGTTTCCAACGTGCTATTCCTCCTGATGTCTTTTTCAACCCATTTCGCATGCAAATTAACATTAATCCCAACTAATCGTTTCCATCGCATCCGCTTTTTCTTCTTGACCAGGTTTAACATAAAGCAATGTTATTTCAATGTTTGGGTTTCCGTCTGCTTTTATCCACATATAAAGTTGCTTTAGGCACATCATTGAGATTCACAATGTCTTTCACACTTAATCCATTCGTTTTTCGACTATTATATTTGTCACCATCACTTGATCTCCAGGTCTCACATATTCTATACTTTCAATTTGTGCCCAATACTGAATAATAATGAAAAGCTTAGTCAAACTAACAAAAGGAAAATACTGGACAAATCCAATATGACATGCAAGCGTGTAATCCGTAAAAGAAATGAATCGAGAAAAGGAAGGTTGTTCCTAGATGAATGAAATTGAATTGTATGGCACGATCTTTTATGAGCCCGCTACAAACCAATGGAAGGGATCAGGTACGGGTTGGTGGATTGAGAAGACGGATGAGAATGTGGCAAAGATTACGTTTGAGGAGCCAATTACATTTGATCCGAGGTTACAATCAAAAACAAATAACTATAGTCTTTCCATCAGTAATATCAATGAAAATGGTGATGTGGATACCTATAATGTAGACGAAGACGGCTTTATTATGATTTGGAAGGATTATTCAAATGAAACTTGCATGGCTTCCTTTCATGTGGTCGGAACCAAAGTATGTTTTGTACCGAATGACAGGGCTCTCGTTACGGAAGAAAGCGTGGCTGACATCTATGCAGCAGAGCTTTTATTTAGTTATGAAGCAAAGTATGGAGTTATTACACTGATGGGTTCCGGAACTATATCGTGCAAAAAAATTGCAGAGGAAAAGTTAGATATCCTAAGTACCGATGAAAAGAAAATTAAGGATCAGCTGGAGAATCAAGAGGACCAATTCTGCAGGAAGCTGCTTCAGCACAAATTGGAAATGACAAAGCTCAGGATGGACCGCCATAAAAGAATCATTGAAAAAAGTTCAAAGTATTGGGATTCTGCTTTTAAGTTCGGGGAGTTATGGGGACATTATTCTGCAAATCAACAGGAAAAGGCACTAGGAGGATGTTATGTACCACTTTGTACAGGCGGAGGTCCTGGAATCATGCGGGCAGCAGCCCAAGGAGCAAGAAACCAGGATGCCCATGTCATTGGGATCGACTGTCAATTTGGTATTGACAACTTTTTCAATTTAAAGGATACATACTCTGTCACCTCGAATCAGCGGCTGAGAATGAATAATTTCTCAATCAGGGAGGGTGTTCTCATTAATTATTCCCATGTCATCCTGTTCTGGCCTGGAGGATTTGGTACGGCATGGGAAGTTTACGAAACCCTATCAAAAATTCAAACCAATCACCTTCGAAGACATCGAACCAAGGCCATTTTTGTCCATGCTGAGTATTGGCAGCCCCTTTTCAATTGTATCAACCATATGCGTGAGCATGGTGCGATTAACAGCTATGGGGACCGTATTAAGATACCTGGTATAGACGATCAATTACCAGATGAGGCCTATCTTGCAGAAGTCGCCAATGGTCCGGAGGAGGCCTTCGAAAAAGCACGTGCGTTTGTCGAAGAGCTATATCGAAAAAATCAATTAACATTAAAGGCGTAGATTCCAAAAAGCTTCATTTACTAATTATGAATAAAGTAGGGAAGCCTTGAGAAAGGTTTCCCTACTTTATTCAATTCCATGTATATTGTAGCAGGTGAAACCCCGGTAGGTTCTTTACTTTTCTTAAAAGTCATTCTTTAAGAATGATAGCAGCAATTGCCTAACTTAATTTTCGCCGATTAACATAAGGTTTTCCACATTTACGACATCAGCTCATTTCATGGACAAACAAAGTGGAAAAGATTTCAATCGAACGCAATATCAGTTGCTTAAACGAGTTGATAAAAGGAGATGTGTTATACATCTATTCCTTGGATCGTTTTGGACCGAAAAAAGAAGAAATTTTACAGGAAAGGAATGATATCACGAAGAACATTCAGGCAGACATTGTGGTGTTAGATATGCCGTTGCTAGATACTACTCAATTTAAGGATAGTTTAGGAACCTTTATTGCAGATCTTGTTTTGTAGATTCTTTCTTGGATGGCGGAAGAAGAAATGGATCGAATTCGAAAACGGCAGCGTGAGGGAATTGATCTGACTTTGCAAAATGGCACAGCTTTCGGTCGACTAAAAGCTACCATTTATTATAGAAGAAACTCGTCAAAAAAGGAGCCTTTACTCAAGGAAGAAAAGGCTTAATGGGGAATACTTTTTCATTATTACTAGCTATATAAATTTATATAAATGTATTTTTAAATGTTTTAAGTGGAATTTGCATAGTTTATTACATCCAGATGCGGCGTATAAAATTTGTGGGCAAGAGTAAGCTACAAACGTATGATAAGCTGTTGCGGGAGGTGAGTAAATATGAGTAATGGTGCAGGAGGTTCTAAAAAGAATGACCAAAATGACGCAAACCATGTGAATGCGGAAACGAAAGCATATCAAAGACGAATGTCAGAAAAGAATAACCAAGAGCATAATGAGGGAAGAAAGTATAAAGGGAAGGTTCAGTAGGGACTGCTCTTTTAGTTTCCAGTATAATTTTCCTCCCATATAACACACAAATATAGAAAAAAATATACTAAGGAACTGATATTTTGACATCAGTTCTTTTTATTGATTTATTCCTTGTAATTGGTGGTAAATCATATTCATAACTAACAAAATTGTTCTTATAAGAAGTAAAGCCCAGAAATTAAACATTTCGGGGCTTTTTTTGTAAAGTTTAATGTTTAATTGGTGATCTTTGTTTTAAAAGGAAAAATAATCAATTGCAAGAGGACAAGCACCGTTTCGTTAAAGATGACCCATTCAGTATGATAAAGAAAATGATGAAGTCATTTGCCCTGCTGGCTATTCAAGTATTTGAAAAGCCAAAACAGTAGGGACAAGTATCAGCCCATGTATGACTTTTAATTTTGATAAAGAAATTTGTAATTTATGGTATGGTTCACCACAATTAATCTACTCTAGTCTCAGATAGTCCACTAAAATCATTAAAAATAAAAAAAATATTCACAATCCCCTCTTCAACAATCTGGCCCTTTTAATGGAATAACATGACTGGCGTTTTTAAACAACTTTATTGTCATTCAACATTAAGGCAATTAAAATGATACTGATTTTAAGAAGCAAAAAAGCCTGATCCTAATTGGATACAGGCTTTTTACTTGTTCGTCAATATGTACCCTTACGAATATTATGAGATCTTAGTTTATCGTTAATTAGGACTGGATCATACTAAAGCAGGTCGTTTTTCATCTGCCAACGCTAATAAGCGCTCTTTCACTTTTTCCGCATTAACAAGCTTTTGCGAAACACCTGTTTCCATTGCAGCGTTAGCAACGGCTTCTGCTACATGAGCCGCCACTCTACGGTCAAATGGATCTGGAATAACATAATTAGCGTGAAGATCTTCATCTGCAATTAATCCGGCAATCGCATAAACGGCTGCCAGTTTCATTTCTTCGTTGATTTCTTTGGCGTAAACGTCCAAAGCACCGCGGAAAATACCAGGGAATGCTAGTACGTTATTGACCTGATTTGGAAAATCAGAACGACCTGTTCCGACGACGAGTGCTCCAGCTTCCATTGCAATTTCAGGCATGATTTCAGGCACCGGATTTGCCATAGCAAAAATGATTGAACTATGATTCATTGAACATCTTAAAAAGCCTACAAGGGGGGATTCTCGGTATGCATAAAATCAAACATGTATATTGCTCTTTCCTACGATCACTGGATGGGGATGGAAAAAGAAATCGTTAGTTTCTTGGCACTGTCAACTAGTTATTTGTAAGATCCAGAAACTTAATTATTAGAAGACTAAGAGCTTTATAGGGTGGACTCAAATTAAAGTTATTTCGTAGAAGATTGTGCCAGTAGTTCAATAGGGGAGTATATATATGGAAGCAAAATATTGTAAAGAATCACGAGTTATACGAACAAGTCGTGTATTTCCAAATGACGTAAACAATCACAATACATTATTTGGAGGAAAATTAATGAGTGATGTGGACCAGGTAGCGTCTGTTTCTGCGGCTCGCCATAGTCGCAGGGAATGTGTAACTGCTTCAACTGATTCAGTTGACTTCTTATATCCTGTTCGTACAACAGATTCGGTCTGTTTTGAATCATATGTGACATGGACAGGGACATCGTCTATGGAGGTTTTTGTAAAAATTATTGCTGAAGATTTAAAAAGCGGAAAACGTACAATTGCAGCAACAGCTCTATTAACATTTGTCGCACTTGATGAACATAAACGTCCAACAGATGTTCCACAGGTTATTCCGGAAACAGAAGAAGAGAAAAAATTGCATGAGACCGCACCAGAGCGAGCAAGAGTGCGCAAAGAAAGAAAACAAAAGAGCAAAAATTTAGCTGCTTTTTTAACAACAAATTATCCTTAAGGTCAACAAGGCTTATGTTAATTTAGTTAAGTTAGTCAGCAGGACTAGCAAATAGGTAATCTTTAAATTAGGGTGCGATTTTTATGTGGATTATCACTTAGTATTTAGATTCAAATATCACAATGTTTGAATTTGAGAAAGAAGCAGAAGGTGAATTTCGTAAAAAGGCATCGAATGAACTAAGTAAAGGTAAATACAAGAAAGTGATTCAACTTTGTTTGGATGGAGAACAAGCAGATACTGAATATCGAGGCCTTGTTCATAAGTGGCGGGAATACCGATATCAAGCCTATGAATTGCTTGGAGATACCGAACAACAAAAAAGTACAAGCGCCGGCCAGCGTTTATAGAGGAATTAGGGAAAATTAGGTAAGTCGATAAGGAGATAAAAGCGATGCTGCACCATTTAGAAATCTATGTTTCCAACCTCAGTAAATCTATTAAATTATGGGATTGGTTTTTAACGGAATTAGGATACAACCCTTACCAAAAATGGGATTCTGGCATCAGTTGGAAACATGGAGAAACCTATCTTGTTTTTGTCCAGGCTGAAGAACGATTTATGGATGTCTCGTACCACCGCTCACGAGTTGGCCTGAACCATTTAGCTTTTCATGCCGCATCCAGAGAACAGGTTGATCAAATTACAAGAAAATTGAAGGAAAAAGGAATAAGCATTCTTTATAAGGATAAACATCCATTTGCAGGCGGGGATTCTCATTACGCTGTTTTTTTTGAAGATCCCGATCGAATCAAAGTGGAATTAGTGGCTCCTTGATAGGAGTTGTGCTCTGATTCTTTACTTAGGTGATGGAAACTTTTGTATTTTGTGATTTAAAGTGATTTAAATCACAAAAAGCCTTCCGCTTTATCTCTATAATAATCAAAAATAGGGAAAAAAATAAAAGGTGGATGGTGACGAAATTGGACTACAAATTTAAGACGTTATATGCCGAAATTGGCGGGCAGGAAACAATTGATAAACTAGTAAATGCGTTTTATCCACGTGTATATGCGGACCCAGAATTAAGGCCATTGTTCGAAGGGGATATGGAAGAAATTAAGCGTAAGCAGCGGATGTTTCTCCCACAATTTTTAGGGGGTCCTGCCCTGTACAGCCAGGAATTTGGACCGCCGGCAATGAGAGGGAGGCATCTCCCATTTGAAGTCACGCCAAGCAGAGCTAAATGCTGGCTTCGCTGTATGAAAGAGGCATTTGAAGAAATTGGACTTGATCAACAACCTGCTGGCCAGGCTTTTTATGACCGTTTAACGCAAGTCGCTGGAATTATGGTTAATAGCCCGGATCGTGAATAATAATAAAATGGACAAAAAGCTCTTCTCAGATTGAGAGGAGCTTTTGATTTAAATACTATTTCTTTAACTTAGCCCAAGTCGCATCAAGAGCCTTTTCTGTTTCAGCTTTAGATTTTTGGCCACCTACATATGCTTGAAGAGATGCCCCAAATTCTTGACCAGCACCATCAGGATACTTCATGAACTGCCAAGAATAAGTTTTGCCTTCTTGAGAATATTTCTGAAGTTCGGCACCTAGAGGTCCAATATCTTCCGCTTTTGCTTCAATTGTTTTAAAGGCAGGGATATACTTGAACTCTTTAACTAATGCTGATTTCCCTTCTTCAGATGTAACCATCCAGTTTAAGAAATCTTTTGCTGCCTTTTTATCTGCTTCTGGTGCCTTGTTATGAATTACCCAGTTAGTTGGAACGTCAACCATTAATTTATCAGCTTGAGCTGCATCATCAGTAAGAGCCATTGGAATGAAGCCCACTTCCATGCCTGGATTTAGTTTATCAAGCATAGGCTGAATCCAGTTACCTTGCTGAATCATTGCCGTTTCGCCGTTGGCAAATTGAGTTACTTCGGTATTGTAGTCAGTTGTTAATGGATTTTTATTACCATATTTAATCGTTAAGTCGACAAGCTTGAAGTAGTCATCGAAGTACTTGTTGCCTACAATTTTACCAGTTCCTTCGTTTAAACCTTTGATATAATTTTCGTCGTCTGCTTGTTGGTAGGCGAACGGAACGTTAAGACCATGGTTTGCTAAAACCCACCATTCTGCATAGCCAACTGAGAAAGGAGTAATTCCGGCAGATTTTAGTTTTTTCGATGCAGCTTCTAACTCTGTGAATGTTTTTGGTAATTCTGTAATACCAGCTTTTTCAAATAGTTTCTTATTGTATGCAAAGCCATAGCCTTCCATATTTACAGGCTGTCCATAAATTTTTCCATCGATTGTCATCGGCTTTAAGGCATTTTCATAAGCATCTTTTACCCAAGGCTGATCAGATAAATCTTCAAATTTATCCTTCCATGTTTGTGCTTCTTGATATCCGCCATTACCAAAGATATCAGGTGCTTTGTTAGAAGCAAACTTTGCTTTTAAGGCTGCCGATCCATCGGCACCGCCGCCGACCGTTTCAATATTAAAGGTAACGTCGGGATGTTCTTTTGTATATTGGTCTGTTAACGCTTTCAATTGATCAGCGATTTCAACCTTTCCGTTAAAAAGGTCGACAACTACTTTCCCATCTTTGCTACCACTTTTTTTATCAGTAGATGCACTGTCGCTAGAACAAGCTGTAGCTAATAGTAGTGAAGCGGATAGTACACCTGCAAGTAAAGAATACTTTTTGATCCCCATTAATTTTCCCTCCTGGTATATAAATCTATTCTATAATTATCTCTGCTATCTGTCATGCAGACAGCAGAGGTTGTACCCTACGTATAAATCACTTTATAGAGCCACTAGTAATCCCTTTAATAATGTGTTTTTGCATGGCAAAGAAGAAGATTAATAATGGAATAATGCCCATAACCAATGCTGCTAATGCCAAATCCCATTGCTTTGTATACTGTCCAAAGAAAGAGAACGTTGCTAATGGAATCGTTTTTAACTCCGGATCCTGAAGTACGAGTGATGGTAATAAAAAGTCATTCCAAATCCATAAGCTGTTTAAAATAACGATTGTTACCGTAATCGGTTTTAATAATGGAAAAACAATTCTCCAAAATACGCCAAACCTGGAACAGCCGTCGATGATAGCTGCCTCTTCAAGTTCGACCGGGATCCCTTTGATAAACCCGTGATATAAGAAAATGGTCATCCCAGAGCCAAAGCCCAGGTACATGACAACGAGACCCCATACACTGTTTAAAAGTCCAAAGGTACTGGCTGTTTTGATTAGCGGGATCATGATCGATTGAAACGGAATAATCATCGCTGCTACAAATATCATGAAAATCACATGGCTAATTTTCTTTCTGGTTCTGACAAGCATATATGCTGCCATCGAACAGAAGATGACTAGAACTACATTACTGACAACTGTTACGATCAGTGAGTTTGAAAATACTTTAAGATAATTCAATTTATCGAAAGCACTCACATAGTTTTGAAACTCCAAAACCTTCGGCAAGGCCGATGTGTTAGATAATATATCTGCGAACGGTTTCAAGGAGTTTGAGATTACATAATAGAAAGGGACTAAAAAGACGAGTCCGAGCAGGATAGCAAGGATTTCAACAACAAAGGTTTTTCCTGTGTACCTGTTTCCCATTAGGATTCAACCTCCTTCTTCTTCGAAATGGTTACCTGAAGGACTGTAATCGCTGCAACTACAAGGAAGAAAATTAATGCCTTTGCTTCACCAATTCCGTAGCGGTTATTCACAAATGCCTCTGTATAAATATTAAGCGCTAACATTTCAGTTGATTTGAATGGACCGCCATTCGTCAACGAAAGGTTTGCATCAAAGACCTTAAAGGATGAGGCTGTTGTTAAAAATAAACAAATCGTTACGGCTGGTGCGACGAGCGGCATGGTGATATGGCGAAGAATCTGCCACCTATTTGCACCGTCAATTTTGGCTGCTTCAATTAATTCTTGAGGAACGTTTTGCAATGCAGCGATATAGATAATCATGATGTAGCCTGCACCCTGCCAAACACTGACAATTACAATTCCCCAGAATGCCGTATTGGCATCCCCTAACCAAGCTTGTTCAAAAATTGGGATTCCAGTTAACTCTCCAATCGAGGCAAAGCCCTTTACAAAAATAAACTGCCAGATAAAACCTAATAAAAGGCCGCCAATCAAGTTTGGCATGAAGAAAACTGTACGTAAAATATTTCTCGTTTTTAGCATTTGAGTAACAAGTAACGCTAAACCAAACCCAATTGCATTTGTTAAGATAATGGCAACAACCGTATATTTCGTGGTAAGTTTGAAGGAAGCTTGAAATTGCTTATCCTCGGTAAAGATGTACTTAAAATTGTCCAAGCCCACCCATTTGACCGCCCCAGTGATCCCGTTCCAGTCTGTAAAGGCATAATAAATACCTGTGAAAAAAGGAATCAGAACAATAATCGTAAAGGCTAACAAAACGGGCCCCACAAATAAAGCAAATAACCCTGCATCTTTCAGTTTCTTGTGTTTATTTAAAGAAACTGACTTTGAAACCTTTGCGTTCTTTTGAACAACTATGACTGAGGCTTCAACTTTTTCCAACTTACTTTGGCTATTCATGACCTGCACCTCCATATCTTCATTTTAGAGAATCCTGAAAATTATGAAACGGCTTACATTGACCAGTAGGGTGGAATATATTGAACAGTCCTGACAATAGACAAGTCAATAAATGCCCTTTGAATAGAATAAGAATGTTGTTACAATAGAGAAAATTCATGAATGGGAGGAAGGTTAGTTCATTCTAAACTAACCAAGATGATATGCAGTGGGGTATTCGTAAAAAGCTCATTATATTTTTAATGCTGGTAACGGTCCTGCCTTTTGGAAGCTCGATCGCGATTACATATTATCAAACAACGACATCTCTCAATAACCGTTTTGTTTCGACCAATCATGATCTAATTGTCAAAGGCGAAGAAGAACTAACAGTTTATTTAGAAGATGTGGCCCAGATGTCTTCCGTACTTTATCGATATACTCCCTTTATGAACGTGATGAGGGATGGTCTATTACCGAATTTAAATGCAAATCAGGAAGAAGTTCGCCGTGCCCTTGCCTATTTATTTAATACGCGTCCTGAGATTGAACAAATGCATCTCTATATTGATAAAGGAAAAGATTCGTATACGAATTATCATTCAAGAATCAGCGGAAGGGGGAAATATTATAGTATTTTTTCACATCCCTACTATTCCAGGTTAACAAGATCTGAAGGATTTTCACTCATCGAACCACCACATGAAATGTATAGTTATAACAATATTTCAGTCATTCCCAATTCCGAAAAGAAAAATGTCCTAAGCTTTCATAATATTCTTCGTGACGTTCCTTCAGACAAGCTCTTAGGCTTTTTATCGATTGATATTAATCTTTCAAAAATAAGTGCCATAGCCAGCCGATTATTTACGAAGGATATGGAGGACCTGTATATTATGGATGAAAAAGGGGTAATTATTTATTCCTCCAATGAATCTATGATTGGCAAGGAAAATAAAGAACAGTGGTTTGGGTTTGTAAAGAAGGAAACGGCTTCAAGTAAAAGTACGGAATGGAAGGATAAGCAATTCGCAGGTGTGATTGTCTATGATAAATTTTCCGCTCCCTATAAGAATTGGTATATTGTAAAACGCATTCCCTACCATGTACTCTATCAAGGTGCTAGGGAAACAGCACTAATCAATATTATGATTGGGATTGTGACGCTTGTGTTTGTGTTGATCGCCACGATGTTTGTTTCCTTTAAGATCACGGCACCGATTAAAGTATTAATTGATAATATGAAAAAAGTAGAACAAGGTGCATTCGAGGCGGATTTTGAATCATTAGGAAACGATGAAATGGGGATGTTAGGAAGGCATTTCAAATTAATGATCGCCAAAATCAATGATTTAATTGAGCGAGAATATAAACTGGATATCGAAAATAAAGAATCGCAGCTGAGAGTACTGCGTTCGCAAATTAACCCGCATTTCTTATATAATGCCCTTCAATCGATCGGGACCCTAGCGTTAAAATCTAAAGCTGTTCCAGTCTATACCTTACTCACTTCTTTATCGAAAATCATGCGATACAGTATGAATATGAAGGAAGACATTGTCCCTGTTATTTCAGAGTTGATGCATGTGAAAGCTTATTTATTATTACAAAAACAACGTTTTGACGAGCAGTTTGAATTTGAATTAACTGTCTCAAAGGAAGTCCAAGAAATATATATACCGAAAATGATTTTGCAGCCTATTGTGGAAAATTGTTTTAAGCATGGCTTCGAGCAGAAAATTGAAAAAGCATCCATTCAGATTGACGGTAGGCTGCTAGAGGATGGGCTTGTATGCATTACGGTAAAAGACAATGGAATAGGTGTAAATGTTGAACAGTTGGACAGAATCAGGCAGGAATTAATACATGGTGTATCTAGAGAAGAAAAGCAAAGAGAAACCATTGGGTTAAAAAATATTTATGACCGCCTACAGATCTATTACACTAACCAGGCACAAATGACGATTAATAGTCATGAAGGATGTGGATTTACTGTTACCATTCAATTTCCAAAGGATATCCAAAAAGAGGTGGGGCATTCATGAAAGCATTAATCGTCGATGATGAAAAGCACGTTCGTGAAGGAATTAAGATATTGGGTGCTTGGGAACAAAACGGAATAAGTGAAATTTATGAAGCGAGTAATGGGGAAGAAGCGATTCACCTCATCCAAAAGTATAAGCCAGAGATTATTTTTTCAGATATGAAAATGCCAAAAATGGATGGTGTTTCACTTTTAGAATGGATAAAAGAAAATCAGTCTACCAGCAAAACCATCGTTGTGACAGGGTACGATGATTACCACTACATGCGTAAAGCGATTCATTTCGGAAGTTCTGATTATCTCTTAAAGCCGATTGATCCTGAAATCTTAAATCATACCTTGGAAACAGCCGTTAAAGAATGGAAAAAAGAAGCATTAGACAGGGAAAGAAAAGAAAACAGCTCGCAATTGATCAATGAAATGAAACCAGTTTATCGGGACCGAAAACTTACCAAACTGCTCAATAGTGACAATCTGCAGGAGGACTTGTATGAGGGTTATGGAATTCATTCCTCTTCCAATTATCAAGTAGCCCTTGTGCGGATTACCGGGAAGACCATTGAGGCATTTCAAGGTGATCGGGATTTAGCCTATTTTACGATTCTGAACGTTATTAATGAAATCATGATGGAAAATGAATGTGGAATTGGATTCCGTTATTTATCCAATAAAGGTGAAGTGGTCATTATCTTTTGGAATAAGTTTGAGCAGATCGAGGGACTATTAAAACGAATCTATGAGATGCTAAGAGAGACGATGAATATCTCCTGTCCAATTGTTTTAGGGAATGTAGTGAATAAGAACGCAAGCTTAAAGGATTCCTATCTGCATGCCAAACAGTTATTACTTAATCGTAATATCTTAGCTGAGTTAGAAAATCACGTCTATGTGCAGGGGAATCTTCACAGTCATCCATTAAGAAATCTTATGGACTACTCATCCCATATAGAAATGGCTGTACAAGCCGGAGAGATTGGCGCCTTTGTTGAAGTAATCCACCAAATCGAGTCTGATTTTACAAAAGACCACTTTCTATCATTAAAACAGCTGAGCCATTTAGAAAATGAATATTTGGTCATCAGCAATCGTTGGTTTAAACAGTATCATCTTCCTGTTTTAGCAGCAGAGGATATCGAAAAGCGAATTGATTTATTTTTTGATGAAAGCGGGAACTTTAGGCTGGAAGATTACAAACAAAGGAAGATACGAGAGATTGCTATCTTTTTGAAAAAAGTAAAGAAAGGCACTCTTCAGAAACAAAGTAATATTATTTATGATATTGAAAAGTACCTGCAAGCAAACTTCGACCGGGATGTAAAGCTGCAAGAGATTTCAGAGCAATTTTATATCAGTCGAGAATATATCTCGAGAAAATTCAAACAAGAATTTAACGTGAACATCTCTGATTATATTGTGAAGTTTCGGATGAAGAAGGCTAAATCTTTATTAAAAAACAGCCAATTAAAAATCTATGAAATCGCGAATATGATAGGCTATCAAGACGACAAATATTTTCGAAAAGTATTTAAAAAGGTTGAGGGCATTACCCCGAATGAATACCGTGAATCCTATCTTAAACAAAAATGAGCAGAGCCGATAACCGGTTTCTGTTCTTTTTTTATATTAACATAAGGAAAAAGAACTGCTTTTTTGTAAATTAAGGAATGAACATTTCTCTATACTTTTTTACATTACATTAACGATGTCTAAATGTTAATAACATAGTGACTCAACATTTTTTTAATACAATTTTCCTTGTAGCACACATAATAGGGGAGATGAGGAAAAATGAATAAAACAACTTTATTGGGAACGGGCCTTGCTTTTAATTTATTATTTAGTCCGTTTCAGCAGGCTTTCGCAGCAGAAACAACTGGGGAATTACGTCAAATGGATACGGTTGCCCACCGCGGTGCATCCGCTTATGCGCCTGAAAACACCATTGCTGCTTTTGATAAAGGTGTAGAAATGAAAGCCGATTATATTGAAATTGATGTTCAAAGAAGCAGAGATGGCAAATTAGTCATTATTCACGATACAAATGTTGATCGAACAACAGATGGTACGGGGAATATTAAAGACTTAACGTTTAACCAGATCAGAAGTCTTGATGCAGGCAGCTGGAAAGGGGAACAATTTAAAGGAGAAAAAATCCCTACATTTGATGAAGTACTTGATCGATATCACGGGAAAGTTGGTATTTTAATAGAATTAAAGTCACCTGAACTTTATCCTGGAATAGAAGAAATGGTAGCTCAAGAATTAAAAGAACGAAACCTGGATAAGCCGCAAAATGAAAAAATCATTATTCAATCTTTTAATTTTGAATCCATGAAGAAAACAAATAGCCTGCTGCCGAAAGTGCCCATTGGTGTCCTGACATCAAATCGTGCAGACACAACCGAACAAGCATTGCAGGAATTTGCTGCCTACGCTGATTACTTTAACCCAAGCTACGGAATTGTGACGGAAGAATTAGTTAATCAAGTACACGCAAACGGTATGAAAATTCAATCCTGGACTGTTCGCAGCCATGAAGCGGCTGAATTTCTTTTAAATATGAAGGTGGACGGAATTATAACTGATTATCCTGATTATGTAGATTCAAGGAACTAAGATCAATTATGATAATAGAAGTGATGTAAAGACTCCGTTTTTGGGACGGAGTCTTTATTTATGGTGAGGAATCCATATCAATTTATACAAGGAATTTGCCGGACTAGGAATTGCCATGGGAAATGCCCCGGAACATGTAAAACATATTGAAAAAAATACATTCTATCTTGAAAAAGTAATCTGAAAATTAATTTATTTTTTCTATAAAAAAATATTGAAACGTTTCCAAAGGGGTGATATTATAGGTGTATGGAAACGATGAAACGTTTCCAAAGCGATAATATTATAAGTGTATGAAATCGCTTTATTACTGGAGGTAGTGGTAGTGCCAAGCATTAAAGATGTTGCAGAACTGGCAGGAGTTGGGGTTGGCACAGTTTCACGAGTCATAAACAATCATCCAACTGTAAAGCCTGAAACCCGGGAGAAAGTGAATGCAGCGATCAAACAATTAAATTATATTCCAAACGAAGTGGCAAGAAATTTTAAAATGCAAAAATCAACAATGGTTGCGCTGTTGCTTCCGAGTGTATGGCATCCATTTTTCTCAGAGCTCGCCTATTATATCGAAGATGAGCTTGACCGAGAAGGGTATAAATTGATGCTTTGCAATAGTGGGGGCAGACCCGACAAAGAGCTTTATTATTTAGATATGCTCAATCAGAATAAAGTAGCAGGCATTATTGGAATCACTTACAATGACATCGAAGATAGTGTGAGTACTGATATTCCGATTATCAGCATTGACCGCCATTTTGGAAAAAAAATCACATGCGTAACCTCGGATAACTACACTGGCGGCCGCATTGCCGTAAGAGAGCTTGTGAATGCGGGAACTAAAAAAGCCGCATATCTTGCAACCTATAGTGACGTATATAGTGAGGTTGAACTTCGGAAAAAAGGATTTATCGATGAAGCAGAGGCTCAAGGTATCGAATATATCATTTACGAGGAGCTTGATGCTGTTTTTAATGATGAAAAATATTTCGAAAATTTCTTTAAAATAAAAGAACATCAGGATGTGGACGGGATATTTGCCAATACCGATCTGCTTGCCGCCAAATATATCGATAAAGCTAAACAATATGGCTTGCGGACTCCAGAGGATGTAAAAGTAATCGGATATGATGGAATTCAGGATAATAAGCTGTTTCATCCAATTCTATCAACGATCCGGCAGCCGGTTGAGGAAATGGCAAGAATGTCTGTTCAACTTCTATTAAAAAAAATTGAAGGTGAAACATTGGAGCAACAGATTTACAGACTGCCTGTTATGTACAGAGAAGGGGAAACGACTTAGCTGTGTCAAATTTTTTAACTCATCATTGGAAGCGTTTTATTGAATCTCCATGATGTAAGATTGAGAGAAACGGCTCAGTTAAGTCCCGTTTTTTAGTCTTTATTGGAAACGTTTCAATAAAAACAATTGAGCAAAAGATTTTAACCAAATCCTTTATCAAATAAAACTACTTAGCAAAATAATTTTTTTAACTTCAATTGGAAACGTTTCAATTAATATAACTAAATTGAAAGTGAGGCAAGAATATGGAAGTGGCAAGGAAGGCAAATCCGATCATCGATTCACCCATCCAAGTAAGAAAAGCATCAAAACTAAAAAAAATCTTGAGTAATTATCAGCTCTATTTATTTCTTTTACCCGCTTTAGTTTATTTTATTGTTTTCCATTATGTCCCGATGTATGGAATATTAATTGCATTTAAAGATTTTGTTGCAACAAAAGGAATTATGGGAAGTCCGTGGGTTGGGTTTAAACATTTTGAACGATTTTTCGATTCCTATCAATTTTGGAGCCTGATTAAAAATACTCTTGGTCTTAGCGTTATACAACTAATCGTTGGTTTTCCGCTTCCAATTTTTCTAGCTCTCATGATGAATCAAATTAGAAGTGATAAGTACAAACGTTTTGTTCAAACAGTTGTTTATGCGCCGCATTTTATATCAGTAGTTGTTTTAGCGGGTATGATTTATGTCTTCTTTTCAAACAATGGGCTTATTAATAACTTAATCCTGATTTTTGGCGGCGATCCGATTTCGTTTATGGCAAAACCTGATTGGTTTAAACCATTATATATTGCCTCAGGCGTTTGGCAAGAAACCGGATGGGCTGCGATTATATATCTAGCAGCGCTTGCAGGAGTCAGCCCTGAACTTCATGAGGCTGCGGTAATGGATGGAGCAAATAAGTGGCAGCGGATTTTTCATGTGGATATTCCAGCGATTATGCCAACGGCTGTTATTCTATTAATTCTTAACGTTGGTAACATTATGAATATTGGTTTTGAAAAGGCTTACCTGCTACAAACACCAATGAACCAGCCGGCAGCAGAGATTATCCCAACCTATGTTTATAAGATGGGGTTACAGCAGGCGCAATATAGTTTTGCTGCCGCAGTAGGATTGTTTAATTCAGTGATTAACTTAGTTTTATTAGTCTTAGTAAATAAGTTTGCAAAAAAATTATCGGGAACAGGATTATGGTAGCAAGGAGGTGCAGCATAAATGAGTATATTAACTTTAAAGAATAAGAGAATGACAAGAAAATCGAAGGAAGATAAGGTCTTTGATATTATTAACTTTTTTCTGGTCGCGATCATCTTACTATTGGTAGTCTATCCATTGTACTTTATTGTAATTGCCTCGATCAGTGACCCAAACATGATTTACGAAGGAAAAGTATGGTTATTGCCGAAAGAGCTGACCTTTGAAGGGTATCAGCGAATCTTTGGAGACAGCAAGATTTGGCTGGGCTATAAGAACTCCATCATCTATACGGTGGTTGGTACGATTGTAAACGTTTCTTTTACCTTAATGGCTGCCTATGCATTATCAAGAAAAGATTTATATGGAAGAAATGTGATTATGTTTTTATTCCTCATGACGATGTTTTTCTCAGGCGGATTAATTCCTACATACCTGGTTGTTAAGAATCTTGGTTTGCTTAACACTATGTGGGCCCTAATCCTTCCAAAAGCTGTTGCGGTATGGAACGTCATTGTGGCCAAAACGTTTTTTGAGTCCTCTATTCCTAATGAGTTATTAGAAGCAGCACGAATAGATGGATGCTCGGATGTGAAATTTTTCTCGAAGATTGTCCTTCCTTTATCAAAACCGATTGTGGCTGTTATGGTCCTATTTTATGCAGTGGGGCACTGGAACTCCTATTTTGATGCGTTAATCTATTTGAATAATGAAAACTTATATCCATTGCAATTAATTTTACGAAATATCTTAATTCAAAATCAGGCCTCGACGATGATGATCAGTGATTTGGACTCCTTAGCAGCAAAACAAAGAGTGTCTGAGCTAATTAAGTACGGTGTCATTATTGTAGCTTCCATCCCGCTTTTAATCGTCTATCCATTTGTCCAGAAGTACTTTGTAAAAGGTGTTATGATTGGCGGAATTAAAGGTTAATAGTAATGATCTGCATTAGGGGGTGATGGTAGACGTAATTGATTGTTTACCATCCAATTAATATCCTAGAGGGGGAAAAACAAATGATTCGATCAATCAGGAAAAATGTCCAGAAAAACAAGAAAAAGAGCATGGCAATGGCGTTGGTTTTAGGATTAAGTGCTTCATTAGCATTAACTGGCTGCTCAAACAATGATTCAGCTAGTTCCGATAAAAAAGCAGATGCTGCCTTTCATAAAACAGGTTTACCTATTGTCGACAAACAAGTAACGCTAAACATTGTTTCACCAAAGGCAGCTCTAGCACCCGACTATTCCAAAATGGTGATTTTTGACCGACTTCAAAAAGCAACAAACGTTCAAATTAAATGGAATAATATCCCGGGTGATGGATATCAAGAAAAGAAAAACTTAATGCTGGCAAGCGGCGACCTGCCAGATGCTTTCTATGCGTCAGGCTTTTCCGATAATGATCTTGTCCAAAATGGTCAGAATGGTACCATTATCCCATTAGAGGATTTAATTGACGAATATGCACCAAATTTAAAGAAACTATTTGAAGAGAGACCAGAGTTGAAAAAGGTTGTAACCGCACCAGATGGGCATATTTATTCCCTTCCGCGTGCTGAGGAAATGGATCTAATCGGTATGCCAAATATTATGTTCATCAACAAAGCATGGATAGATAAGCTTGGCCTAAAAATGCCGACAACATTAGAGGAATACCATGATGTGTTAAAAGCATTTAAAGAAAAGGATCCGAACGGAAACGGTAAGAAAGATGAAATTGGGTTGACTTTCTGGTATAACGGCTGGTGCGGGAATGAAGGAGATTTAATTGGATTATTCGGGCTGCCGGATGCACCATTTGAAGCCGATCACCGTATCGTCAGAGATGGAAAAGTTATTTATGCAGCGATTCAGCCGGAATTTAAGGAAGCGATTAAGTATTATAACGGCTGGGTAAAAGAAGGGTTGATTGACCCTGAGGTTGTCACCCAAAAGACAGAGCAGCTTTTTGCAAAAGGGAAAACGCAGAATCCAACACTTGGCTCTTTCATTTGGTGGGAAAATACGGAAGTAGTAGGACCGGATCGTGTGAAGGATTACGTGGTGATGCCTCCATTAAAAGGGAAAGATGGCAAAATTGTCATCGGGCGTTCAAACTATTCTGAGTATGGAAGAGATGCCTTTGTGATTACCTCAGCGAACAAAAATCCTGAGATTACGATGCGCTGGGTTGACCAATTGTATGAGCCAAAAATGTCTGCTCAAATCAACTGGGGCCCAATCGGTGAAATTTACGAGGAAGATGCGAATGGCATGTTAGTGAATAAAGAGCTTCCAGCAGGCGTAGCAATGGGTGAATTACGTCAAAAGGTTGCTCCGGGCGGTCCCTTTGTAGTCTTAAAGGAGCACTTTGGTAAAGTAGTAGACATGGAGCCAAGAGCAAAGGAAAGATTACAAATTCTTGACCAGTATTATAAACCACATATGGTAAAAGAAAGCTATCCATCCATCTTCTTTAGCCCTGAAGAGCTTGAAGTGATTAATACGATTGAGCCTGAAATTAAAGCTTTTGTGAAGCAAAAAGAAGCTCAATGGTTGATCGAGGGAGGAATTGAGAAGGAATGGGCTGCGTATGTGAAGCAATTAAATGATATGGGTCTTAATAAATTAATGAAAGTTTACCAAAAAGGATTAGACCGCTATAACAAACAATAATCCTGACATAAAGCCAGACCCCGTTGCTGTCTGGCTTTTTTTTAAAAATACAAAATAGGATGATGTACATGTTTGATGTCACGGCTTTAGGAGAAGTTTTAATTGATTTCACACCTTCCGGTCATTCGGAAAAGGGCCATGTATTATTTGAAACAAACCCTGGCGGGGCACCGGCCAATGTCCTTGTGGCACTCTCCAGATTAAATAAGAAAACGGCATTTATCGGAAAAGTGGGGCACGATCAATTTGGTCTTATTCTCAAGGGTGTCTTAGAAGACCAAAAGATTGATACAAGCAATCTTTTATTCTCGAAAACAGTCAATACAACACTAGCTTTTGTTCATTTAGATGAAAAAGGGGATCGTTCCTTTAGTTTTTATCGAAATCCAGGAGCCGATATCATGCTGGAGAAAAATGAAATTGATGAAGATACAATCAAACAGTCCCGTATCTTTCATTTCGGTTCTTTATCGTTAACAAATGAACCTGCAGCCACTGCCACTATTACCGCATTGGAATATGCAAAAAAGCATAATGTAACGATTTCCTATGATCCGAATTTGCGAACTCCTTTGTGGAGGTCACTTGATGAAGCAAAGCGGCAGATTTTAAAGGGATTTGAATATGCTGACATCGTTAAAATTTCAGAAGAGGAACTGGAATTTTTAACCGGTTATCGTGATGTCATAAAGGGCACGGAAGTTTTACAGGAACAATTTGGTACAGCTGTAATATTTGTCACTTTAGGGCCAGTAGGCTGTTTTTACCGAAACATACAAGGATATGCCAGTAAAAAAGGGTATCAAGTAAACGTTGTCGATACAACGGGAGCGGGAGATGCCTTTGTTGGCGGTGTATTATATCAAATCCTTGAAAGGAAAAAACCGTTAGCTCATTTAACTGCATCAGAATTTGAAGAAATGGTTACTTTTGCTAATGCAGTTGGTGCCCTAACGACAGAAGGAAAAGGTGGAATTCCCAGTATTCCAACTATCGAGCAAGTTGAAAGGTTTTTAAAAAAGAATTCCTAAATGGAAGAAAGGAAGAACGGAAAAATGAACAACAACGTCTTAGAAAAACAACAATATTATTCCGAAAAATACCGTCCACATTATCACTTCACTCCAGAGCGTCAATGGATGAATGACCCAAATGGGATGGTGTTTTATAACGGGGAATATCACTTATTTTATCAATATCATCCCAATGGAACAACATGGGGTCCCATGCATTGGGGACATGCGGTAAGTAAAGATCTTATTCACTGGGAACACCTCCCAATTGGTTTGGCTCCCGATGAGCATGGAACGATTTTTTCGGGTAGTGCAGTCGTGGATTGGAACGACACAAGCGGTTTCTTTGAAGGGAAATCAGGGTTAGTGGCAATTTTCACCCATGCGGATACATACCCTGATTCTATTCGTCCACGACAAAGGCAGAGTCTTGCCTATAGCAAAGACAATGGGCGTACATGGATAAAATATCAGGGGAACCCTGTTCTGCAAGAAGAAAGTATAACAGATTTTCGTGATCCAAAAGTGTTCTGGCACCGTGAAACAAATCAATGGATCATGGTATTAGCCGCAGGTCAAACCGTTAGAATATACACTTCGAAAAATTTACTATCATGGGAGTTTACGAGTGAATTTGGAGAAGGCCATGGCTCACATCAGGGTGTCTGGGAGTGTCCCGACCTTTTTGAATTACCTGTTGATGGGGATTCCAATCAGAAAAAATGGGTGCTATTTGTCAGCATTGGCAATAATCCAAAATATGAAGAAGGGTCCAGAACCCAATATTTTATTGGCAATTTTGATGGTAAAACATTTTTCAACCATTACGAACCAGAAAAGACCCTTTGGATTGATCATGGACGCGATAATTATGCGGGCGTTAGCTGGTCCGATGTTCCAGATGAAGACGGAAGAAGGATTTATATTGGCTGGATGAGTAACTGGCAATATGCAAATTTTACTCCTACAATAGAATGGCGAAGTGCGATGACGATTCCTAGAGTTCTTGAGCTTAAGAAAACCGAAGAAGGGATTCGACTTGTACAAAGCCCGGTTCATGAGTTACAAGATATTCGTGATGAAAAAATATTAATTCAAAACGAAGTGGTTGTACCCGGTAAAAATCTTTTAGAAAATGTGAATAGTAACACATTCGAAATCATTGCCGAGTTTGAAATTGGAACCGCAGCGGAATTTGGGTTCAAGGTTTGCAAGGGCGCCAATGAAGAAACAATTATCGGATTTGACGTAGTAAACCAAACATTATTTGTAGATCGAACAAATTCGGGAGAGGCTGCTTTCCATGAGGCCTTCGCAGGAAAACATGAGTGCTATTTACTACCAGAAAATAATAAAATCACCTTACATGTTTTTATTGACCAGTCGTCTGTAGAGTTATTTGGAAATGATGGAAAGTCGGTCATAACGGACTTGATCTTCCCAAATCAAGAAAATAAGCAATTGGAGCTCTATGTAAAAAATGGAAAAGTTAAGTTACACTCGTTAGAGCTTTATTTGTTAAAATCTACTTGGCGATAATGTAGTGAAAGGTAATAGGGGGAATGAAATTAATGAATGGTTTAAACAACAGATTATTTAATACCTTGAATACAATGGTAGATTTATTTCTTTTAAATTTACTATGGGTCATTACTTCGCTCCCCTTAATAACCTTTTTTCCTGCAACAGCAGCCATGTTTGGCGTTGTCCGCAAACGAATATTACAAAAAGAAACAGAGGGTATATGGAAGGGCTTTTTTAAAGTATTTAAGGAGAATTTTAAACAAAGCTTTATCCTATCAATATTTTGGGGTATACTTGCCCTCTTTTTATTCTTTGATTATCGGCTCATTCATCCAGGAGTCTCTGTTGTCCAACTTATATTTTATATCATCTTAATCATTGGCATTATGTTGTTTAGTGCGATCTCCATTTATCTTTTTCCAATTATGGTCCATTTTGAACTAAGCTGGAAGAACATTATTCGAAATGCCTTTTTCTTTTCCCTTATGAATCCAGTCTTAACAATTCTTTTATTAATTATTGTTGGGGCGGGGACTTCTCTGTTCTATTTCTATCCCGTTACGATTTTCATCATCGGCAGTTTCTCAGCCTATGCGGTATATTACTTATGTCAAATATGGTTTAATCAGCTGCTAAATATGAAAGGAACGAATTGAGGCCTTGAGTCTATCATCATTCTAGCCTCAATTCTTTTAAGTTTATTTGTAAGCGTATTCACTGAATGAAGAGGCAATTAAATGTTGGAGGGGAAAAGGGTTGAAGCAAAAGATAAAAAATCAAGGAATATCGATTATTATCATTTTTTCATTAATGATTTCGCTGTTTATGCCCAGTGTTTCTAGTAAAGCGGAAACTAGTGTATCATCCAGTTCGTCTGTTGATGGCGAAAATGAACCATATCGGTCCAAATTTCATTTTTCTCCGGAAAAAAACTGGATGAATGATCCCAACGGCATGGTGTATTACGATGGGGAGTATCATCTGTTTTATCAGCATAATCCTACTGAACCAAAGTGGGGACCGATGTATTGGGGACATGCGGTAAGTAAAGACTTGGTCAATTGGGAATACCTGCCGATCGGTCTTTATCCAGATGAAAAAGGTTTTATCTGGTCAGGGAGTGCAGTTGTGGATTGGAACAATACGACTGGATTCGGAAAAGACTCTAAACCGCCGATGGTTGCTGTATTTACTCAGGAAAAAGGCGATCATCAAGTTCAAAGTTTAGCTTACAGCAACGATAAGGGCCGTACTTGGACGAAGTATGATGGTAATCCGATTATCCCTATGCCAGAGGGGATTGATGTTTTCCGGGACCCAAAGGTATTTTGGCATGATGAAACAAAAAAGTGGATTATGGTCATTTCAGCTGGTGATCGTGTTTATTTTTATAACTCACCGGATCTGAAAAGTTGGACGAAAGTAAGTGAATTTGGCAACAATGACGGCTCCCATACGGGAACATGGGAATGCCCGGATTTATTTGCCCTTCCGGTTGATGGAGATCCAACTAAGAAGAAGTGGGTATTAGCTGTCAGTATCAGTCAAGGGGCCCCAGCCGGCGGTTCGGGGATGCAGTATTTTATTGGTGATTTTGATGGGAAAACCTTCACCAATGCCAATGATCCGAGTAAAGTCCTATGGGCCGATTATGGGGCTGATTTTTATGCAGCTGTTTCATGGAGTGATGTCCCTGAGGGACGCCGTTTATGGCTCGGGTGGATGAATAATTGGAAATATGGGCAGGACATTCCAACATCCTCGTTCAGAGGAACGATGTCGACCCCGCGTGAACTTGCCTTATCAACGGTTGAAGGTGAAGGGATTCGTCTTAAACAAAAACCTGCAGCTGAGTTAGAAAGCCTTAGGGGTAATCCACAAGATATCGAAAATAAAGTGATAACTCCGGGAGAAAATCTGCTTTCGAAGTTAACAGGAGATGCCTTTGAGATTACGGCTGAATTTGAATTGAATTCGGCAACGGCAACTGAGTTTGGTTTGAAAATTCGAAAAGGCGAAAGCGGGCAAACAAAGATTGGTTATGATATTGGCAGTAAAAAAATGTTTGTAGACCGTTCCAATGCTGGTGAATCGGGTTTCAGCAGTCAATTTGCGGCAAAACATGAGGCTCCGTTAGCTGCCATTAATCAAACTGTTAAACTCCATCTGATTGTTGACCGAGCATCTGTTGAAGTATTTGGCAATGATGGTCAGGCAGTAATAACAGATCAAATCTTCCCCGATCCTAAAAATCAATCTCTTGAACTTTACACAACCGGCGGGGAAGTACAACTTAAATCATTAACGGTATATGATTTGAACCAGGCTTCTTTTGTTTCAAACATAGACCAAATCGCCGTTGATGGGGGCAGTCTGCCAAATGAGATTGAAAACCCGGATTTTGAGACTGGCGATCTATCAGGATGGACAGAAGTAGGATCCGCATTTGATCATCCAGTATCCAATGCTACAAGCTTCTGGGGTGGTCCTTTTCAGCACCAAGGAACCTACCATGTTTGGGGATTTGCCGGGGCAGCCAATGATGCAAATGCTGATTTTCGCACGGGTGTAATGAAATCTACTGTATTCAAACTTGGCGGGAATGGAATGATTGATTTCCTTGCTGGCGGAGGTCAGGATATAAATAAGCTATATGTTGCCTTGGTTCGGGCTTCAGATGGAAAAGTGCTTTTTAAAGCAACTGGATCCAATACAGAAGCTTATCGAAGAGTCAGCTGGGATGCATCGGCATATATCGGAGAATCATTGTATATAAAAGTTGCAGACTATCATTCTGGCGGATTTGGGCATATCAATGTCGATGATTTTCACGTTTTTAATCAAGAGCCGGTGATGACTGGCGGCAGTCAAATAGCCAGCTGGTCATTGGATGAAGGTCGTGGAACCATGACAAAAGACAGCGTAACAGGAATGGCAGACCCTATTTCCTATGTGTTTACGAAAGCTTTATACAAGCCATCGACCGATCCTTTATGGAGAGATGGGATTCGTAACAAGGCGTTACTGTTCGATGGATATTCTACATCGATTACTAGGCCATCTAATCAAACTATTAAGCCAACAGATGCTCTCACAATTGAAGCATGGGTTGCTCCAAGATCTTACGAATGGGGCGATCTCGGCCAATTATCAGCGATCGTCAATCAACACAATAAAACGGCAAGCGAGGGTTATATCCTTGGCTTGGGACGGCACGGGAAATGGTCGTTTCAGGCAAGTATTAACGGTGAGTGGAAGGAAGTTTGGGCTGCCGAAAACAAGCCTCTTGAAAAAAATAAATGGTCGTATATTGTTGCCACCTTTGATAAGGTTGAACAAAAAATGAAGCTTTATTTAAATGGTGAATTGGTCGGGGAGACGGTCACACCAAAAGGGACCATAACACCATCTTCAAATGATTTATTAATCGGAAAACATAATAGCGCTGCTTTGGTTAATGGAGCTTTCACTGCCAATATGTTTAATGGAATGATTGACGAATTAAAAATGCATAACCTTTCGCTATCAGGGGAAAAAATTAAAGAAAATTATGATTCGTATTTAAGTAGTTTTGAGAATCATAAACTTCCAATACCTGATTTGGCACCAGATCGGAGCAGATATGATGGCGACCGGTACCGGCCGCAATATCATTTTATTGCACCGGAGCATTGGATGAACGAGCCTCATGCACCGTTCTACTATAATGGGAAATATCATCTATTCTATCAAAATAATCCCCAAGGCCCATATTGGCATCAAATTCATTGGGGGCATTCTGTAAGTGAGGATATGGTTCATTGGAAGGATGAACCGATAGCTCTTGCACCTGATGGGAACTCCATTGCGCCTGATGGTGTTTGGTCAGGCGGTTCAACTGTTGATGGTAACGGTAATCCGGTGTTATTTTTTACAGCCGGGGATGATAAAAAGGTTCCAAATCAAATGACGGGTCTTGCAACGAGTAAGGATCCCGGGGACCCGGATTTGAAAGAATGGTCCATGTACGAGAAACCAGTTACGGTTCAAGCGCCAAACCTCCCGGCAAAAGAAGGGGAGGTATGGTACGGGCAATTCCGTGATCCATATGTTTGGAAAGATGGAGATACATGGTACCAGCTTGTTGGTTCTGGTATTAAAGGAGTGGGGGGAACTGCACTTCTTTATACCTCTAAAAACCTGAAAGATTGGGAATACAAAAAGCCGCTGCTGGTTGGTAATTATAAGCAAAACCCGAAAACAGGCCAGGTTTGGGAGTTGCCAGTATTCCTGCCATTAGGGAAAGATGTAAATGGTATTGAGAAATATGTCTTCTTTATTAATCCTTGGTTTGATGGATATAGTCCGCACAATGTGAAATATGTATGGTATTGGATCGGAATATGGGATAAAGAAAAACTAGAGTTTGTTCCTGACAATACGGACCCAAAACAATTTGATTACGGGGAACACTTTACAGGACCGAGCGGGATGGTTGATGGAAAAGGACGTTCTATTCTCTTTAGTATTGCCCAGGACCGCCGGACGGAGCAGCAGCATTATGATGCTGGCTGGGCTCACAATGCAGGGCTGCCGCTTGAGCTTTCATTAAACTCAGAAGGCGGTTTGGGAATTAAACCAATTACTGAATTAAATTCCTTAAGGAAAAAGGAACTAGTTTCAATAAAGAATGAGAATACAGATAAAACCAATGAATTAGTAAAGAATGTTAAGGGTGATCAGTTGGAAATTCAACTTGAAATCAATCCAGCCTCTGCAAAACAAGTAGGTCTAAAAGCTAGAAAGTCAGCAAATGGCGAGGAAGAAACATTACTATTCTTTGATGTTGAAAAACAATCACTAAATATTGATCGAAACAAATCCAGTCTCGATCCGGATATCCAAAAAGGAATACAGGGCGGAGAGCTTAAGATTGGTAAAGAAAATCTCAAGCTTCATATTTATCTGGACCGGTCAATGATTGAGGCTTATGCAAATGGTGAAAAAAGCATCACATCACGTGTATATCCAACCCTTTCAGATGCACTGGGCCTTGAGTTATGGAGTAGTGGTGGAAAGGCGAAAGTGGTATCGATGAAGGTATGGGAAATGGGTTCAGCATACGGGGAAACGGTTCCTGCCTATTGGCCTGAATCGAATGGCGGCGGAGATCCAATTCCAGAAAGTACAGAATTGCCAAATCATGATTTCCAATCAGGTGATTTAACAGGATGGACTGTTGTAGAAGGGAAAGCTTTTAGTAATGAACACGTATCCAAGGCAAACGATTGGGGATGGGGCGGACCGTTTAACCAAGCCTCAGACCGAATCGACCCGGAACGATACCATCTATGGGGATTTAATGGCGAAAAAGGAGGAGATTCATTGACAGGAGTCTTAAAGTCTGAGGACTTTGAGTTGGGCGGAAACGGAAAAATCGATTTCTTAATTGGCGGAGGAGCTAATATCGATAGACTTTATCTAGCACTGGTACGGGCTTCAGACGGCAAAGAGTTAATGAAGGAAACAGGTGGTAACTGGGAAGCCTATCGAAGAGTTAACTGGGATGCTTCGGATTATATAGGAGAAGAGTTATACATCAAAGTTGTAGACTATGAAACGGGCGGCTGGGGACATATTAATATTGATGATGTAAATGTACCTGTGGCTATAAAAAGGTAAAATCTTACCTTGATAGATAGGATCAAATAACCTAGAATAATCATGTGAAATTCAATATTGCAGGATTGCGACTGGATAGCAGGCAAGACCTAAAATGAGTAAGGAGAGAATGTACCTTTGTGTACATATCCCTTATCATTTTAGGTCTTTTTTTATATTCTGTTAAGGTTAAAATCACTGTACTAGGTAAGGAGTTTTTAAGATGAATAAAAAGAGAATTATATGGATAGGGCTGTTTTTTTTGGTATTATGCCTCATTATCATCACAGGAGTTTTGATAGAAAAACAGGGGAAACCCAAGTCGGAAACAACCAATATCAATCAAAAGAAGGATCCGCCATTAGCCCTGGTGCTTAGCAACGATGCCCTTCATCAGTGGGGATTTGATGAAGGGGCTGGAAACGTCACTCGTGATCATGCTCAATCCTTGTCGTCTGTTATTCATTATGCATTAAAATCAGATCCGGAATGGAAAAACGGCATTAGTGGTAAAGCATTATTATTTGATGGATATTCCAATTTGCTGGACATTGCTTCGGAAAAGGTTCATAACCCAGCTGGATCTTTTTCGATTGAAGCATGGGTTGCCCCAAGAGCCTATGAATGGGGAGACAATGGACAGCCCTCTGTTATTATCAATCAACATGATAAAGGAAATAAACAAGGGTTTATGCTCGGAATGGGACGGCATGGTTATATCACGTTTCAGCTGGCCTTAAACGGTGAATGGCATGAAATTTGGTCGCCAGAAGGGAAAATTTTGCCAAAGGATCAATGGTCTTACGTCGTTGCACAATTTGATAAAGAAACAAATAAAATCTCACTCTATTTAAACGGAATACTCGTTCAAGAAAAAGCAGTGCCTCCTAATAGTGAGTTTACACCAGCAACTCATATACCGTTACTTGTTGGAAAACATAATCAGGCGGTCGCCGTGTCTGATGTGTTCCAGGTAAATATGTTTAATGGATTAATGGACAATGTTTCCCTATATAGTAAGGCGTTTAGTAATGAATATATTAAACATCACTATGAAGAAGCCATTAACAGCTGGAACAATAAACTGCCTATACCAGATACTTCATTTGACCGAACAGTTTATAAAGGAGACCGCTATCGCCCTAATTATCATTTTACTGCTCCGCAGCATTGGATGAATGAACCACATGCACCCATTTACTATAACGGAACATACCATTTATTTTATCAGTTTAATCCAGCTGGTCCTTTTTGGCATCAGATTCATTGGGGACATGCTACAAGTAAAGACATGATTCGTTGGGAAGATAGTCCTATTGCTTTAAGTCCAACAGAGGGAACTGCAGCAAGAGACGGCGTATGGTCCGGCAGTGCCACATATGATAAGAATGGAGTACCAGTATTATTTTACACAGCAGGACACGATGAAATGAAGCCGAATCAAATGACTGGTATGGCAAGAGCAGAAGATGCAAATGATGTCAACTTGAATCATTGGATTATGAAACCCAACCCTGTAACGATACAAGAGGAAAATATGGATACACCAAAAGGAAAGGTAATGTTTGGCCAATTTCGTGATCCATACGTATGGAAAGATGGAGACAAATGGTACCAGCTTGTTGGATCGGGTATAAAAGAGGCAGGTGGAACAGCTTTGCTTTATACTTCAGAAGACCTTGAACACTGGAAGTACGAAAAACCATTGATGATTGGTGATAAAGGGAAAAATCCACGCACAGGAGATGTATGGGAACTGCCATTTTTAGTTCCGATTAAAAACAAGGAGACTGGTGAACAAAAATATGTATTCATGATTAGTCCGTATTTTATGTCCCCTAGTCCAGATGCTTCGCGTTTTACATTTTACTGGATTGGGACCTGGGACCCAGAACGGTTGGAATTTATCCCTGACCACGAGGATCCAAAATCGTTTGATTATGGTGAACATTTTACAGGAGCACAAGGGTTTGTGGATGAAAAAGGGCGTACCATCGTAACTAGTATTTTACAAGACAGGCGTTCGGAAAGTGAAAAATATCAATCAGGATGGGCACATGGAGCCGGGCTGCCGCTCGAAATCTATTTAAATGATAAGCAAGATCTAGGAATCCGACCGATTGAAGAGGTGAAGTCACTTCGAAGAGAGGAACTGGCATCCTTTGAAAATGTTACAATGGATGAAGCAAATAAACAGCTTGGAAAAATCCAAAGCGATCAATTCGAAATCGAGTTGGAATTCGATGTTTCCAATACGAAAGCAGCTGGTTTAAAACTATTAAAAGACCCAAATGGCCAGGAAGAAACTACTATTTTTTATGATAATGAAAGAAAAACCATTCAGATTGATAGGCAGCGTTCAAGTAAAAATCATGATATTGAAAAGGGAATTCAAGGTGGGGCGCTAAACCTTGAAGACGATATCTTAAGTGTATGCCTATTTGTTGATAAATCGATTGTGGAAGCATACGTCAATAATGAAATAAGTATTTCGTCCCGTGTATTTCCAATAACGGATCAATCGAAAGGACTCGAAGTATTTGGAGTGGATGGAGAACCATTTATACGTTTGATGAGGGTATGGAGGATGGCTACAGCCATTGAAGGAGAGAAAGATTAGCCTTTCGGGTTTAACTCTATCTAATGAGTTTTGTATTGGTTATATGAAAATGTAACTAGTAAATCCTAATGGAATTAAGAGTCTATTATCCTATTGTAGGAAATTGTCGAACAGAATATAATGTTCCCTGTAAACAAAATTATGCGGGATTGTGACTGGTAAAGCAGGCAAGACCTAAAGTGTATGAAGGGCAAAGTGTACCTTTTTTGGTAGACATGTCCTTGTACATTTTAGGTCTTTTTTTGTTCTCATGAAGAGAATTTTCATTAGTTGGATTAGTCAGAAAATTCTTAACGGACACAATGTTCCCGCGAAAAATGGAGGATTTAGGGGAAATGGAAATGAAAACTCGTAACAAATCGAAATTGAAAAAGCTGATTTTGACAGCCGTTGTTGCTGCCAATTGCCTGTCCGTAACACCTGCATTTGCAGAGGAAATCAGTTCAGATTACACATCCATCTGGTCACGTCAGCAAGCAGAAAAAGTAATGCCTACTGACAAAACAACAGCACCGAAAATTGATCTTGATTTTGATCTTGTAGCACCTGATCAATGGGTATGGGATACATGGCCATTACAAAATAGAGATGGTTCAATGGCGATTGTCAATGGCTACCGAGTGGCTTTTGCATTGGTAGCACCGCGTTCTTTAGGATGGGGTGAGCGCCATACAGAAGCAAGAATTGGAATGTTCTACTCTAAAAACGGCAAAGATTGGACGTACGCAGGAATCCCTTATGACTATAATAAAGCCTTGGGGCATATGCAATGGGCCGGAACAGCAATGCTTGATGACAATGGAAAAGTTCATTTATTCTATACGGCAACCGGTGAAAAAACAAATTGGGATAACAATGGATGGGATAAAAGAGCCGTACAGCGGATTGCGAAAACAACCTTTGATATTCATACGGATAAAAACGGGGTTCATCTGACCAATGAAGGGAAACATCAAGTCATTCTTGAAGCAGATGGAAAATATTACGAGACACTTGCACAAGCGAATAGTCCGATCATTACGGCATTCCGTGATCCATTCTTCTTCCAGGATCCGAATACAGGCAAAGATTATATTATCTTCGAAGGACAAGCTGGAAGCGATAGAGACTTTATCAAACCGGAAAATATCGGTGATGAAGAATACCGCAAAACCCATTCCGTTCCTGCAGGAGCCGAATTGTATAACGGCAATATCGGGATCGCAGAAGTACTTGACAAAGACGTAACCAAATTAAAGCTTCTCCCGCCATTGCTTGAGTCGGTTGGAACCAATCACCAGATGGAACGTCCGCACATGGTCGTAAACGGAGATGATTATTATCTATTTACCATCAGCCATACCTTTACGTATGCTCCTGGCCTGACTGGTCCTGATGGTGTCTATGGATTTGTTGGTAAAGGACTGTTCGGCAGCCATAAACCAATGAATGAAAGTGGTCTTGTGATTGCGAATCCAAAGGAAAGCCCTTATCAAGCCTATTCTTGGATGGTTCTTCCAGACCAGCAGGTAATCAGCTTTATTAACGAGCCGAAAGATGAGAACGGCAATGTGAAATTTGGCGGTACATTCGCCCCAACTCTAAAAGTGAAGCTGAATGGCGAAACATCTGAAGTTGTAAAAGAAGGTAAAGCGGGCGAAATTAAACCATTTGGGGCAAATCGCTAATGATAGCTCGAAAAGGAGAGAGAAGGATGACCGTTATGAATAAGAAAGCAGTTTCTGCCATCGTCTTGGCGGCGAGTGTTATAGCCTCAACTTTTTCAGGGGTTTCTGTAAAAGCAGAAGACGTAGGGCAAACGACAAATTGGACACGGGAACAGGTCTCAAAAATTGAACTTAATCAAGATAATACCTTGCCTTATACGGATATAAGCAAGCTTAAGAAATTATCATCAGATTACCATATTTGGGACACATGGCCCCTGTTGGATCGTGATGGAAATATCGCTTCCGTAAAAGGCTGGAAAGTGATGTTTGCCTTATCTGCTCCAAATGATGTGCTGCCTGGAAAAGTACATGACATTGCAACAATCCGCTATTTTTACTCGAAAAATGGTAAGGATTGGACTCTTGGCGGGACACTTTTTCCAGAAGGAGCTTCATTAGGTTCCCGTGAATGGGCTGGATCTGCCATGGTCGATAATGGGAAAATTCATGCCTTCTATACTGCAACTGGCCATAGAGGGGAAGAGCGATTGACATTTGAGCAGCGTATTGCTGAGGCATCCGGTGATATTATTGCTGATAGTAATGGAGTCCATTTTGAAAATTGGGGCAAACACAAGATCATTTTAGAGCCGGACGGTAAATATTATCAGACGAAGGAACAAGCCCAGCAAGGCGAAGGCGGCGGCTACGCTTTCCGTGATCCGATGTGGTTTAAAGACCCAAAAACGGATAAGGAATATATTTTATTTGAAGGAAATTCAGGCGGTACTGTAGGGGAGCGCCCATTTAAACAAGAATATGCCGGAAGTTCCGAGTATACAAGCAATAACCCGGTACCTGCGGGTGCTGTTCATGCCAATGCGAACATTGGAATCGCAGAGGTAGTGGATGGTGATCCTTCCAATCTAAAAATGCTGCCTCCTCTTTTGGAAGCAAATTATGTCAACGAAGAATTGGAACGCCCGCATATTGTAGTAAAGGATAAAAAATATTATCTCTTTACTGACAGCCATATCAATAAATATGCTGAAGGGCTGCAAGGACCTGAAGGGATGTATGGATTTGTTTCCGACACCTTGATTGGTGGTTATCAGCCGCTGAATAAGAGTGGTTTGGTTTTAGCCAATCCTCCAGGAAACCCATACCAAGTGTATTCATGGCTTGTCCTTCCTAATTTGAATGTCGTCGGGTTTGCTCATTTTGGCGATTTAGGCAGCATGTCCATTGGGGATGTTGGAAACCAATCACCAGAATTCCAATTTAGCCATTTTGGAGGCACATTGGCGCCGACAATCCAGCTATCCATCAAAGGCGACACAACAAAAATAGCAAAAGAGTTATCACCTGGCTGGATAAAACAATAAGGAAATGATTTGACCGGTTCCCGCGCTCCAATCGCTCATTAAGAGACCGTATAAGCGCTTGTGGAACCGGTTCCTGTGATGTGGATTGGCCACTATGAATCCGTATAAGAGCCCATGGTACCGATTCCTGAGCTCTAATCGGCGCTTGAAATTTATGGTTAATCAACAAAGTTTTTAACAAAGCAAAAGTAAGAAGGCATTTGGGGGAACACTTTTCATGAAATGGAACAAAGTTAAAAAAAGCAAATCTATCATAGCAGCTATTATCGGACTTTTTATTATCTTCATACCCATTGTTGGTCCAACCGTTTCTGCCCAAGAAAATGCAGATACATTCAGCTGGACCAGAGAAAATGTTAGCAATCTAACAATCAATGATCAAAATACAGCCCCGACATTTAATAAAGATGAGCTTGTTAAACTTTCATCAGACTATTATATTTGGGATGCATGGCCATTGCAGGATTTGAACGGTCATCCCGCTGTAGTAAATGGTTTTAAAATTATTTTTGCCCTAGCGGTACAGAAGGATGTCCTTCCTGGAAAACGTCATGATCTAGCTCAAATTCAATATTTCTATTCAAAAGACGGAAAGAGCTGGGAGTCTGGCGGCCCCGTTTTTAAAGCAGGAGAAGCATTGGGGTCCAGACAATGGGCCGGCTGTTCCATTGTGAATAAGGATGGGAAATTGCAAATCTTTTACACAGCAACGGGACAAAAAAATGAAGCTCAAATAAGCTATGATCAGCGGCTGGCAACTGCAACGGCTGATGTTCGTACAACAAACACTAGTGTGACCTTTAAGAATTGGTCCAAACATGAAATAATTCTTGAGGCAGATGGTAAATACTATCAATCAAAGGAACAAATAGGGCAGGAAGAATCTTCTTATGCGTTCCGAGATCCGTATTTTTTCCAGGATCCAAAAACTGGGGAGCAATATCTGTTATTTGAAGCAAACACTGCAGGAAAGCTTGCAGACCGTCCATATAATAATAAATTTATTGGTTCGGAAGAATTCCGTCAGAACCATGTAACCCCTGAAAGTTCAAAAGCTTTTAATGGCAGCATTGGTATTGCCAAAGCAACCAATAAAGATTTATCCAAATTTGAATTGCTGCCGCCTCTATTAGAAGCAAATTATGTCAATGACGAACTGGAGCGGCCTAGTGTCATCGTAAAAGGAAACAGCTACTATCTTTTTGCAAAAACACACACGGAGAAATTCGCATCCGGTCTTGACGCACCGGAAGGATTATATGGATTTACTTCAGACTCTCTTTTTGGAGGCTATCAACCGTTAAATGATAGTGGGCTTGTCATTGCAAATCCAAGGGATAATCCGTATCAAGCGTATTCTTGGATGGTAATGCCAAATGGCACTGTCACAAGTTTTGTGAATTATGTTAATGTGGACGGTAAAGATATGGATGAGGTTGGCGAGCAATCACCAGAGTATCAAATGGTGCATTTCGGCGGAATGCTGGCACCGTCTTTAAAAATATCGATCACACGTGATGAAACCAAGGTTCTTCATGAAAAGCAGCAAGGGGTTTTTAAATAAGATACAGTTGTGGCGTTCAGTTTTCTGCTGAACGCCACTGTGCATTATGAAAACATTTGTCAGTATTTACCTGAAAGGCAATCTGCTGCATGATGTGAAACAGACTATTCATAAATACAAGGTGGAAGATGAACATTCAAGACCAACAGAAAGAAGCAAAAGATTTTGCGCAAGAATTATTACCGCTATTAGGCGGACGAGAAAATATTATTAATTTAACTCATTGCACGACTCGATTGCGTTTTGAACTTTTAGATGAGAGCAAGGTTAATAAAGTTGGAATCGATAAACTGAACGGTGTACATGGAACCTTTTCCCGAATGGGACTTTTCCAAATTATTTTAGGTCCCGGGATTGTCAATAAAGTATACAGGACCTTAATTGAAACAAAACTGACTCCTGTTAGCGGCATCTCTCCTGCAGAACCGCCAAAGGTGAGAATGAATCCTTTTATTGGATTTGCGAGGACCTTGTCCAATATTTTTGTTCCGATTATTCCAGCTATTGTTGCCAGTGGTTTACTAATGGGTCTGATCGGAATGATCAAGGTGTTTCAGTGGGCACTGCCTGAAAGCTCATTAATGCGAATGCTTGATATCTTTTCAAGTGCCGCCTTTATTATTTTGCCGATATTGATTGGTTTTAGTGCTGCCAAGGAATTTGGCGGCAATCCCATCCTGGGTGCAGTGATAGGCGGGATATTAACTCACCCTTCGCTATTAAATCCTGCCGAGCTTGGATATAAAGTACCGGAATATATCGAGGTTCTGGGAGTTGATATTCCTTTAATAGGGTATCAGGGAACAGTGATCCCAATCTTACTTTCTGTCTTTTTTATGAGTAAGCTCGAAGTGCGCCTGAGGAAAATAATACCGAGTTCATTGGATTTGTTCTTAATCCCATTTCTATTGATTATATCGGTTGGTTTTATCTCACTTTTAATTATTGGCCCGATCTCATTATTCATCGGTGACATGATGACCAATACGTTTGAGCTTATTTATAAATCTGGGGGAGTTATAGCCGGATTTTTATTTGGCGGCTTATATTCTCTCATTGTGGTAACGGGGCTGCATCATACTTTACATGCAGTTGAAATGGAATTGCTTGCAAATCCAAAGATAGGTGTTAACTTTTTGTTACCAATTTGGTCCATGGCCAACATGGCCCAAGGAGGAGCGGGGTTAGCCGTATTTTTTAAAACAAAGAATGAGAGACTGAAAAAAATTGCTATCCCTTCAGCTTTTTCAGCATTTTTAGGCATTATTGAGCCGGTTATGTTTGGGATGAATATCAGATTGTTCCGACCATTTATAGGTGCAGCCATAGGTGGTGCTTTTGGAGGGGCGTATGTGGTTCTTACTCATGTAGTAGCAAACTCTTATGGCTTAACAGGAATTCCCATGATCGCTATTGTAGCCCCAATAGGTATTTCGAATTTAATGCATTACCTTATTGGTCTTGGAATCTCTGTCGTAGCCGCGTTCATAGCCACTTTCATTCTGTGGGTGAAGGAAGAAACCGAGTAGTCTTGATTTTACAGCTAATGCAAGAGCAAAAGAGGGAAGGTGAAAGAAATGAGAATTAAAAAAATCCTAAATAATAGTGCGGTTGTAGTGAAAGACATCGACGGAGAAAAGATCGTGATGGGCGAAGGAATAGGATTCCAGAAACGAAAGAATGATCCTGTGAATCAAGCTAAAATTGATAAAGTGTTTGTTATGAGGGATGCAAATGAGCATAAAAAATTCGAAGAAATACTGCAATTATTGCCAGAAGAACATATACAACTAGCAGAAGAGATTATCTCTTATGCAGAAAGGGAATTAGGTGTTACGGTAAATGAGCATATCCATGTCGCTTTTTCGGATCACCTATCGTTTGCCATTGAGCGATTAACAAATGGCATTGCCATTAAAAATGCCCTGCTGGAGCAAATTAAAATTCTTTATGTAAAGGAATTTCAAATCGGACTTTGGGCAAAGGAGTTAATAAAAGAGAAACTCGGAGTAGAAATTCCTGAAGATGAAGTAGGCAATATTGCGATGCATATTCATACGGCCAGGATGAATAGAGGAGATATGCAGGAAACGATAGACATTACTACAACGATTCAGGAAATTACGAGAATCATTGAAGGTTGTTTAAATATCAATATTGTGGAAGATACGATGTCCTATGAACGATTAATTACCCATTTGCGCTTTTCGCTCAAAAGCCTATTAGCAAATGGGACGAACCATGACTATGATGAAAAAATGGCTTCGATGATCAAGGAAAATTTTAAAGTGACATATGCCTGCGCACAAGAGGTTGGCCAATTTTTGGAAGGGAAATACCGGATAAAATATCCTGATGCAGAGTTAATGTATATTTCCATGCATATTCAAAGATTCTATAATCGAGCAAATATCTAGACTGTTCAAAAGGAAAACGTTAGTTCTAGTATACTGAACGCCTGTACGCACCTGGAGCAACGCCATACTTCTTATGAAATACCCTGTGAAAATAAGGATAGCTGCCGAAGCCGCAGTCTTCGGCAATTTGTTCAAGTGTCATGGATGTGTATTTCATTCGCTCGACTGCAGCTGATAAACGGATTTCTAGGGCATATTCGATCATCGTTTTCCCGACACTACTTTTAAAAAGATGAACGGAACGTGAAACGCTAAGACCAGCATGGCGCGCCACGTCCTCCACTTTAAATGCTGTTAGGGCATGTTCTTCAATGTATCTCATCATCCGTGTGACGGTATACGGGTGATTGAAGGTATGAACCGTTTCGTTGACGCCCCGTTCCAGGTTTAAACAGAGTGCTCGCAGTAAATAGCCGGTGAGTTCTTCGTTTTGGCTCGAGGATGGCCGGCGTTTTTCGTTTATGATTTGACGCCATAAGGAGAGCAGTTTTTCATCAAGATCGATTCGGGAGACAGGCGGTTTGGCGGAACGGCTCCACCACTCGTCCACCCAAGCGCCTTCGCAGACTATGTGATAATCCCCGCTGTTTTGTCCCGCTTTAACCAGCAGTTCATAATGATCCCCTGGTTGAATGAGTAGAAGGTCTCCTTTCTCGAGTTCCATTTTCCTTCCCTTCACCACTACTTCACAGAAACCTTCTGTTTGCAGGCGAAAAAGATATGAAGGGTATCCGGATTTATGTTGGGCATGATATCCATTAGTGTGATAAGAATAGCCGCAAAAAAATATGTCCGTCATCATAAACTTCCTCTCCTAACAAAATAGCAAAATAGTAGATGTTGCAATTATATCATCTATGTTTATTTTCAGACATACAATATAAGATGTTATCAAATAAGCAATGTTATAGAAATGAGGGATAAGATGACCAAAATTCCAGTTGCTGTACAAATGTACACATTGCGGGAAGAAAGCGCCAAAGATTTTGCCGGTACATTAAAAAGAGTGGCAGAACTTGGCTTTGATGGTGTTGAATTTGCCGGATATGGCGGTTTAACGGCAAAAGAAGTAAAGGCGTTATTGGATGAGCTTGGCCTTCAAGCCGCAGGAAGTCATGTGCCGTTAGAAGAGTTGGAAAAGAATTTGCCTGGGGCTATCGAATATCAAAAAATATTGGGAAGCAAATATATTGTCTGCCCTTATTTAATGCCAGATAGACGAAGCGAAGAAGACTATAAAGCTCTTATCTCACAATTAAATCACGTCGGTGAAACATGCCGGAGTGAAGGTATTACCCTTTGTTATCACAACCACGATTTTGAACTAGAGCTTCTTTCAGATGGAAGAACCGCACTCCAAACTATTTTTGATGAGACACATCCAGAGAATGTACAAACAGAGCTAGACGTATATTGGCTGACAAAAGCAAGTCAAAAACCAATCGATTGGATAAATCGGTATCAATATCGAACACCGCTCATTCATTTAAAAGATATGACGACAGATAAGGAACAATTTTTTGCCGAGCTTGGTACAGGCGGTGTTGATTTGGAATCAATCCTAAATATTGGAGAAAAAGCCGGAGTTCAGTGGTGGGTGGTCGAACAGGATGTGAGCCGCCGTACTCCATTTGAAAGCATTGAAATCAGCATTAAGTACTTGAAATCCTTACAGAATCAGCTCTCGAATCGTTAATTTGTGCCAGTTCAATATTTTCCACCCTATCTGTCAATGTAAGCCGTTTCATAAATTCAATTAATCTCTAAAATTAATATTAAAGTAATCCATAAAAGGAGTAGTTGACATGTTGAAAGTAACTGTATGGAATGAAAACCGTCACGAACAAAAAAATCCGGTTGTTAGGGATATTTATCCAAACGGTATCCATGGTACAATCTCTGAATTTCTTCAGACCGAGGGGTTCGAAACAAAAACGGCTACTCTTGATGAGCCAGAGCATGGTTTAACGGATGACGTTCTTGCTAATACCGATGTATTAGTTTGGTGGGGGCATCTAGCCCATGATGAAGTTAAAGATGAAATCGTTCAAAAAGTCCAGCAGCGCATTCTTGATGGAATGGGATTAATCGTTCTTCACTCCGGCCATTTTTCAAAAATCTTTAAAACGTTAATGGGTACAAGCTGTGATCTAAAGTGGCGGGAAGCCGATGAAAAGGAACGTCTTTGGGTTGTGAGTCCAAGCCATCCAATTACAGAAGGTATCTCTGAATATATTGAATTAGAAAAAGAAGAAATGTATGGTGAGCATTTTGATATTCCACAGCCAGATGAACTTATCTTTACAAGCTGGTTTGAGGGCGGCGAAGTTTTCCGCAGCGGATGTACATACCTGCGCGGGAATGGAAAAGTATTTTACTTCAGACCAGGACATGAAACTTATCCTACCTATCATAATGAACAAATTCAGCGTGTTATTATCAATGCAGTGAAATGGGCACAGCCTGTCAAACGTGAACGTCCTGTATACGGGAATGCGAAACCGCTAGAAGAAATCAAAGGGGGACAAAAATAATGGAAAAGTTAAGAGTGGGAGTAATCGGTTGTGGCAGTATCGCTCAGCACCGTCATTTACCTGAATATAAAGCTAATTTAAATGTCGAGCTGGTCGCAGTTTGTGATAGTAATGAAGAGCGCGCGAAAGAGGTAGCAGAAAAATTCGGGGCAGAAGTATATACAAGCTTTGAAGAACTATTGAAAAATGCTGAAGTGGACGCAGTCAGCGTTTGTACTCCCAACTATCTTCACGCCCCCATTTCCATTGCTGCCTTAAATGCAGGTGTTCATGTTCTTTGTGAAAAACCAATGGCGACTTCAACAGAAGAAGCTGAGGCAATGATTGCAGCTGCGGAAGCTAGCGGCAAAAAGTTAATGATTGGACATAATCAGCGCTTTGTACCTTCTCACCAAAGAGCACGAAAGTTGATCGCAAGCGGGGAAATCGGCAAAATTTATAGTTTCCGTACTGCCTTTGGACACGGCGGACCAGAAGGCTGGAGCGTAGATGGAAAAGAAAGCTGGTTTTTCCAAAAAGATAAGGCCTTTGTCGGTGCAATGGGTGACTTGGGTGTCCATAAGACGGACTTACTACGCTATGTGTTAGGAGAAGAAATTGTAGAGGTCGGTTCCTTTGTGGAAACAAGTGCAAAGGATTTCGCTGATGTCGATGATAATGCCGTATGTGTATTAAAAACCGAGAGCGGTATCATCGGAACGCTTGCTGCAAGCTGGGCTTATGTAAGCAAAGAAGATAATTCTACGATTATATATGGTGAAAAAGCAATTCTTCGTTTGGAGGATGACCCAACCAATTCACTAGTCGTCCAATACGCGAACGGTGAAGTGGTCAATTATCAGCTTGGGAAAATTCAATCCAATGATGCGGGCGGACAACGAACTTCACATGTTATCGATCATTTTGTCGATGCTGTGCTGCAAAATCAGGAGCCGCCAGTTCCAGGTGAAGAAGGCATGAAATCATTAGAGGTTATTTTAGCGGCGCTTGAGTCGAATGAAACAAAACAAATTGTACGAGTGAGAGAACGATGAAAAAACTTCGTATCGGAATAATCGGGGTTGGCGGTATCGCACAGGGGCGCCATATCCCGGCCTTTCTTCAGCTCTCTGATATCTGTGAACTAGCTGCCCTGAGTGATGTTAATGTCGATCGAGCCCGTGAAACGGCTGAGAAATATAACATCCCTTATGTTTTCGAAAATTATCATGAGGTTTTTTCAGTGGTAGATGCTGTTTGTATTTGTACACCAAATAAATTCCATGCCGAGATTTCCATTGCCGCAATGGAGGCAGGGGTTCATGTTCTATGCGAGAAGCCGATGGCGCTTTCCGCAAAAGAATGTGAGGCTATGATTGTTGCTTCTCAAAAAGCTAATAAGGTCCTAGCCATTGCCTATCACTATCGCTTCATGAAGGAATCACAAGCAGCCCAAAAGGTAATGAGTGAAATAGGCACACCTTTAGTGGCAAGAGTCCAAGCATTAAGACGCCGTAAAGTACCAGGTTGGGGTGTTTTTACCAATAAAGATCTTCAAGGCGGAGGCAGCCTAATCGATTTTGGCTGTCATCTTCTTGATTTAGCGCTTTGGCTGATGGGAAATCCAAACCATATTGAGGTGTCAGGCACCACGTATAACCAGTTAAGCAAAATACCTAATCAAGTGAACCAATGGGGCGAATTTAATCATGAAACCTTTGAGGTTGATGATCATGTAACAGCCTATATGCGATTTGAAAATGGGGCCTCGATGCTGTTTGAAACATCCTGGTCGGCTAACATCAAAGATGACCAAGTACATGTCAGTATTTCAGGTGTGGACGGAGGTATAAGTGTCTTTCCTTTTGAACTTTATACAACCAAGAATGGAATGCTGTTAAACAGCGAGGCGGCCTGGCTTCCTGGAGAAGAGGATCCTGGACTTCCACAGGCGAGAAATTTTATTGAGGCATGCCTTGGCATAAATGAACTAGTGGTTAAACCAGAGGAAGCGCTACAGGTATCACAAATTATTGACCGAATTTATGAGAGTGAGGAGAATACATTATGAAACTAGGTGTTTTCACTGTATTATTTGCAGAAAAATCATTTGAAGAAATGCTAGATACTGTAAAAGAAGCAGGATTACATGCTGTTGAAATCGGAACCGGCTGCTATCCTGGAAATAGTCATTGTGATTTAGATGCGTTATTGGAAAGTGAAGAAATTCGCCAAGAGTATATTCAAAAAATCGAAGAACGCGGACTGACTATCAGCGCCTTCAGCTGCCATGGCAACCCGATTTCGCCGGAAAAGGAATTTGCTAAAACCTCGAACGAAACTTTATTAAAAACGATCAAACTTGCTTCACTTCTCGGAGTGCCGGTTGTTAACTGTTTTTCAGGAACAGCAGGGGATCATGAAGGAGCGAAATATCCTAACTGGCCCGTTACACCATGGCCAAATGAATATGGTGATGTGCTAAAGTGGCAGTGGGAAGAAAAATTGATTCCTTATTGGAAAGAAGTTGGCCAATTTGCCAAGGAGCATAATGTGAAGATCGGGCTCGAACTTCACGGCGGCTTTTTAGTCCACACACCCTATACACTTTTAAAACTGCGCGAAGAAACCTGTGATGCGATTGGAGCAAATTTAGACCCTAGCCATTTATGGTGGCAAGGCATTGACCCAGTAGCAGCGATTAAAATTTTAGCAAAAGAAAATGCCATTCATCATTTTCATGCGAAAGACACATTCATTGATCAGGAAAACGTGAATATGTTTGGATTAACGGATATGCAGCCTTACGGGGAGGTCCGTTCACGTGCTTGGACATTCCGTTCGGTGGGGTGTGGCCACAGTTTGAAAGAATGGTCTGATATGATGAGTGCCTTACGAACCTATGGCTATGATTATGTGGTCAGCATCGAACATGAGGATCCGATTATGTCAATTGATGAGGGATTCAAACGGGCGGTAACCAACTTGAAATCGGTCTTAATTGAGGAATCGGTCTCTCAAATGTGGTGGGTGTAGAATAAGACATACAAGAGATTTTAAGTGAAAAAAATGAAATAGGTCTAGAACAGAGGTGCAGCATGAACAAAAAATGGTGGAAAGAAAGTGTCGCTTATCAAGTTTATCCCCGCAGCTTCATGGATAGCAATGGGGATGGGATTGGTGATTTAAAAGGGGTGACAGCTAAACTAGATTACCTAAAAGAGCTAGGGATTGATGTGATTTGGCTATCACCGATGTATAAATCCCCCAATGACGACAATGGTTATGACATTTCCGATTACCAAGATATTATGGAAGAATTCGGAACGATGGCTGATTTTGATGAACTGCTTGATGGTGTTCATCAGCGTGGAATGAAATTAATCCTTGATTTAGTCATCAATCATACGAGCGACGAACACCCTTGGTTTATTGAATCTCGTTCTTCTAAAGACAACCCTAAACGTGATTGGTACATTTGGAGAGATGGCAAAGATGGAAAAGCACCGAACAATTGGGAGTCGATTTTCAGTGGGCCAGCTTGGAGATATGATAAAGAAACTGAACAGTATTTCATGCACATCTTCTCTGCACGCCAGCCCGATTTGAATTGGGAAAACCCTGAGGTTAGAAATGCTCTCGCGACAATGGTGAATTGGTGGCTAGAAAAAGGAATCGACGGTTTCCGAGTCGATGCCATTTCGCATATAAAAAAAGAACCAGGATTTCCTGATATGCCAAACCCAGATCAATTAAAGTGTGTCCCTTGCTTTCCCTATATGATGAATGTGGAGGGCATTGATGAGTTTCTCTCAGAATTCTCTCAAAGAACAATTAAAAACTATGACATTATGACTGTTGGAGAAGCGAATGGTGTCGGGCTAAATGAAGCTGATAAATGGGTGGGCGAAGAGAACGGCTATTTTAATATGATATTTCAATTTGAGTTTTTGGATCTTTGGGATAAAGATGCAGAAGGATCCATCGATGTCCGTAAGTTAAAAAAGGTGTTAACCAAATGGCAAACTGGTTTAGAAGGTAAGGGCTGGAATGCTCTATTTATCGAAAATCATGATCAGCCGCGGCGGGTATCTAGTTGGGGAAATGACCGGGAATATTGGAAAGAGAGTGCCAAAATGCTGGGCGCATTATATTTCCTAATGAAAGGTACGCCATTTATATACCAGGGCCAGGAAATCGGAATGACAAATGTCCAATTCCCTTCTATTGATGATTACAACGATGTTGGCATGATTAACTACTATCATATTGAAACAGCCAAAGGTCGTTCCCATCATGAAATTATGAAGGTCATTTGGGAAAAGGGACGGGATAATGCCCGGACACCGATGCAATGGGATTCATCTAATAAGGGAGGATTCACGACAGGTGATCAAACATGGCTTGCTGTAAATCCAAACTACAAAGAAATTAATGTGGAAGCACAAGGAAATGATCCTGACTCTATTTTATCTTTCTATAAAAAAATGATTCGCTTAAGAAAAGAGAATCCAGTATTTGTTTATGGTACTTATGATTTATTAGCAGCAAATCATCCGAAACTGTTTGTGTATACCCGCAGATTCGGGAAGAAAAAGGCGCTTGTTATTTCCAATCTAAGTGATAGATCCTCGAGGTTTCGGGTTCCGGGGAGTTTATCTTATACTGCTTCTGAATTGGTTCTTCATAATTATGAAGTGGAGGGTAATAAGTTACAAAAAAATTTCACACTAAAACCCTATGAAACAAGGGTTTATATGCTATTGTAATCATAAAGGGCAGCTTGCCCTTTTTTTTGCTTTTTTAGCTGATATTGGTGTTCACTATAAAAAATAATACAAAAGTTAATGAAAGACGATTCATCAGGGTGAATCGTCATTTTTATTGCCAATGACTATAAGGTCGTTTTCAATTGCCTAAACCTTTGATTGTTAAGTAAATAGTTTTTTGATATTTTAAAGATAATACTATTTTCTTTGTATTAACCTATGAAAAAAGGGAGAAATCAAAATGAGGACTCATAAAACAAACTATGTATATAAATGGATGTTCTTATTTAGTTTGATTGTCCTTACCGAGATAGTAGATTTGATAGTGACATTTCTTTTTCCATCCTTAAATCTACTTAAGTTTGTTCCTCTGTTTATACTCATAGGCATCCTGCCATTTATTATGATTACTCTTAAAGAAATGAGTCGGAAAGAAGAAGAACTTCGTCTAAATAAGCTAAAGTTAAAGAATATTTTTGATACGCTCGATATTGCGATTTGGTCCCATGATTTAAAGTCAGATTCACTATTAATTACACCAGGCATCGAAAAATTGTATGGCTATTCTTACATTGACTTTTATAAAGATCTAAATCTTTGGAAAAAAGTAATCTATCCAGATGATTTATCTATTTTAGATGGAAGAGCGCAAAAATTAGCTTTAGGAGAAACGGTCACCAGCGAATATCGGATCATTCGTCCTGATGGCGAAGTCCGTTGGATTCAGGACAGGGGATTTCCAACCCTTGATAGTAAAGGAAATTTTGTAGACTTCAATAGTGTTTTGTTTGATATTACTGATCGCAAAGAAAGCGAGGATCGCTATCGTAGTTTAGTAGAAATGTCACCAGATATTATTGCGGTTGTCAGCCGAGAAAAAATTGAATACATGAACGAGGCAGGCTGGAAACTAGTTGGAGCATCCAGCTCGGAAGAGGTTATTGGTGAATCGGCAGTGAAATTCGCCTCTTCAGACATTATTAACTTGATTAGAAAAACTTTTGAGCGCCCGAAACAAGGCAGGCAAAGATTTGAATTTCAGGTGAAGCGGCTCGATGGAGAGACCATTGATGTGGAGATGGCGGCCACTTCAATTATTTATGAAGGAAGATTTGCGGTCCAAGTTGTCGGCAGGGATATTACAGAACGGAAGAAAGCAGAAAAAACGATTCAATATATGGCCTTTTATGATTCGTTGACGGGCTTGCCCAACCGAAATCAGTTTAGAAACCATCTAAACGAAGTCTTAACTAAACAAATAGACAAGGTGCAGGCAGTTTTATTTTTAGATTTAGATCGTTTTAAGATCATAAATGATACCAAAGGTCATACTGTCGGTGATTTTATCCTTCAAAAGGTTGCCCATCGATTAGCTGCCACCGTTAAATCGGAAGGGATGGTCTCAAGGCAAGGCGGAGATGAGTTTATTATTTTACTAGAGGACACAGACAAAGGAAGGGTCACAGAGGTTGCCCAGCAAATCCTCTCTGAATTTTCCAAACCGCTAGAAGTGAATGATCAAGAGTTTTTTGTGACCCCTAGTATTGGAATTAGCCTCTACCCTGATGATGGAGCGGATGTGGAAACCTTAATAAAAAATGCAGACACCGCCATGTACCAAGCGAAAGAACGGGGGAAAAATAATTTCCAATTCTATTCTTCCAATTTGAATGGAATCTCCATTCGAAAAATGGAGTTGGAAAATGGCTTAAGAAAAGCACTGGAAAAGGATCAATTAATACTGCATTATCAACCGCAAGTCTCTTTGCAAACAGGGGAATTAGTTGGAATAGAAGCGTTAATTCGTTGGGAGCATCCGGAGCATGGTCACATCCCGCCTTCTGAATTTATTCCGCTAGCAGAGGAAACAGGGTTGATTGTCCTAATCGGAAAATGGGTTCTACGAGAAGCTTGCAGGCAGCGAAAAGAATGGGAACAGATGGGTTACCGGGATTTTCCTGTCGCTGTCAATGTCTCCGTACGTCAATTTGAGGATGCCCATCTGATTGACTATATCTCAACCTTATTGGATGATATCGGTCTAGAAGGCAATCATTTAGAGTTAGAAATTACCGAGAGTATCATGCAAAATCTAGAGAATTCAACGATTATTCTAAATAAATTAAAGAACATAGGTGTACTTCTCTCTATCGATGATTTCGGAACTGGTTATTCCTCATTAAGTTATTTAAAGCATCTTCCCATTGATAAAATCAAAATTGATAAATCATTTGTCGATGATATTATTTACCATTCGAAGCAAGGGATCATGGTAAAGACGATTATCGATATGGGGCTGAATTTAAACTTTGCTGTTATTGCGGAGGGAATTGAAACAAATGAGCAGCTTGATTTTTTAAAGGAAAATGAATGTAAAATTGGTCAGGGGTATTTATTTAGCAAACCAATACCGTCTGAGCAAATGAAGGAATATCTTTTATCTAGAAATGAAAAGAGTGGTGGTATCCCCAGTTGATGGGGGTACCACTTTTTTCATTAATTTCCCCATTTCATGGCTACTTTTAAGGTGCAGCAGTTGATTGGTTGTTGAGGGGTTGTTTGAGAGATGAGCTCAAAGTAGACTCCTGTAGGCGTAAATTTCGTGACCACAGGTACTTTTAATCCAATTGTCTTGATTAACTGATCGACATCGGCTTTTTTTCCTTGTTGAGCTGCACTCATCATTTGCCGAGCGAAGTCATGATCCCCTAGGCGATCTAATAATATTCTCCCTTGGTCCATCAAAAATCTAAATGTTTTTACGGATTCTTCAAATATCTTTACATCAACGGGGGGATAGCTCCTTGGATCCGGCTGAAAGACGGTTTGAGGTGGATAAGCAGGCAATGAAGGATAGATAGGATAGTGATATGGGTAGTAGTAATACATGGTTACTCTCCTTCCATAATTAAAACGCAAGCCAGAATAAGATATGATATTTTTTGGAGAAGGGTTCCTTTAAAAATCTAATCCAAAAAACGCATGGATTAGAAATCCATGCGCTTTTTGATCTTAATGAATATAAATATCCCCACTAGACACATCCAAGTCTATTTTGTACTTACCAGAGCCGTGGATCCCTTCGATGCTTTTTTTCTTGGTGTGTTTTGAAGTTAATGGAAGATCACATGTTATTTCCCCGCTGGATACATCTCCATCTAAGGTGAAATCAGCATTGTTAGGAAGATCTAGTCCTACGTCTCCAGAACTCACTTCTACATCAATCGAATCTGTCAGCTTATCTACCTGAAAATTTACTTCCCCAGAGGATACCTCTGCTTGAATAGGACCAGTATATTCTGTCACAACCAAGCTGCCAGAATTTACATCAAATGAACCTGTTTCTGTTTGTAATGAATGAATCTCAACATTCCCTGATGCTACGTTTTGTTTAAAATGGTTAACGATCATGTTTTTGAGGTTCATGTTGCCAGAACCAATATCAAGGTTTAATTCGTTTAGTTTAATAGGATTAGTCTTGGATTGCCCTGAAAAATTTACATTCCCCGACCCTAAATTGATGCGCATGTTACGGTGATAATCTTCCGGAATATAGATTTTCAGTTTTTTCTTTTCTGAGAATGGGGACCAGTCGAACCACCAAAACCCCTTACGTTTGACAGAAACCTCGATGGTATCTCCATGCTCCCTAACGTTTAACCTGTCTTTGCCGTTGTAAACGGCTTTAACATCTTTTCTATTTTCTGGAATTATCGTCGTACTTACACTAGAAATATCCACATCAATCACATCGATATCATTTGTCATCGTTGCTTGTGTACTGTGATTACTTGATTTACTAAACCAATCAAACGGTGAGGTCTGATTATAAATAATATATAATCCAGTAATGAGCAATAACAGAATGACGATTCTTTTCATTTTTTCCATCCCCTCTTCTTACATCTTCTAGTTAATAATAAGAAATCCTCCCACTTACCTCAATGAGCCAGAGATTTATTTATGTCTACGACTTGAGGCGTATTTGGATGGAGCTTTTTAGGGACAAAAAAGTGACCCAAACGCGAGTCACATTAATTGAAGTCTTTTGCCTTATTTAAAAAAATTAATTTCTTTTTTTGCTTTGATTTAGAAAGGAATTCCTCGAGTGCACCTGATCCAAATAAAACTCCAAATAGTATGAAGATAAACCCAATGATTTGCGATGCGGTAATACGTTCATCTAGAAAAACAACAGCACCGATAAGAGAGAAGAGGGGATTTAAGTTGATGAAAATAGCTGATTCTGCTACGCCTATTTTGCCAATTGCAGAATTGTAAATCATATGTCCTAAAGCTGTGGCAATAATTGCTGAAGCAAGGAAAATCATCCAAACACCAACAGAGCCATGAGCAATTCCCTTTAATCCACTGGGTTCTTTAAATAGACTAATAATAAATAAGATGATGGAACCAATGACTAGCATATAACCTGTCATCAGGCGCGGGTCCAACGTATCGGAGATTTTTTTTATCAAAATGAAACTAAATGCTTGCGCAAAAATGGCAAGGAAAACATATAAGTCACCTATAGAAATCGCGTTCACTCCGCCATTTCCGACGACAACAATAAAGGTAACCCCTGTTAAACCCATAATGATACCCAACAATCGAATTAAAGTTACCTTAGTCCCTATTAATATAAAGGCGACAATCGTCGTTAGTAATGGACCAAGTCCTAAAATAAGGCCGCCATTTGATGCAGAGGTTTTTAATAATCCAAGCGATAAAAAGAAGTGGTGACCAACAACATTAAATAAGCATGCGAAAAAAATATAGCGAAACTCATTTCTAGTTGGAAGCCTGACTTTCTTTAAAAAGCCAAGAATAATAAAAACACAGATGCCCGCTGTGAAAACCCTTAGGGCTGTAATCGTTATCGGCATAAAGTGTGTAACAACGATTTTCGTCGCAATGACATTTAGTCCCCAGGCCGCCATTACGAACACTAATAGCATGTAGATCTGATATTTATGAACTTTTGCCAACTACGTCACTTCTTTCTTAAAGGCTATTTTCGCATAGGTTGTTGTTTTTCGTATAAGCTCATCAACCCGTATAACTATATCTTCGTGGCATCTTTTCGTAAAAACACTTGCGAAAATTGCCTAGGAACTTAGTAAATGAACCTTATAAAGCTCCAAAAGCAATAAAGTTTACGAAAAGAGCCTTCACAAAAATAGAATGCAATTATTATACATCTTTAGTGAGCTTTTGACATGTATATTTTTCGTTTTTCGAAAGATTTTTAGATTGCTTGGATTCTAAGAAAAGAAATTGTGGTATTCTTAGCAATAGAGGTGGATGTCATGTCAGTAAAAAAAATAACGCCGATAGAGCTTCACGAAGGAGATCCTCTACATGCTGCAAAAGTTAAATAAACAACTTGAAAGAATCATGCCATTTATTACTCCGGTTAGTGTAGTGATTGGCGTCATGTTCAGTTTCCAGCTAAAGGACTTTTCTTATTTAGTCCCATGGATTTTTGCGTTTATGACCTTCGCAGGGAGTTTAAGTTCCAATTTTCATTCGTTAAAAGAGGTTATCGTTCATCCGTTACCCATTTTTATCGCGATGTTAATCCTCCATATTCTTATGCCCATCTGGGCTTGGAGTGTTGGTCATGTCGTTTTTTCTGGTGATATTTATACGATTACCGGACTTATTTTAGGAATGGTAATCCCAACAGGAGTCACAAGCTTCATGTGGGTAGCTATTTACAAAGGGAATATTCCGTTGGTCTTATCGATCATTTTAATAGATACCTTGCTCTCACCCATTATTGTTCCTTATTCTGTTTCGTTCTTTATGGGTGGAAAAATTGAAATGGACTTTATCAATATTATGAAGGGCCTAATGGAAATGGTCGTCATCCCTTCGCTGGTAGGTATGTATTTAAACCAAGTGACAAAAGGGAAAATTAAAGACCAATTAGGAACACGTCTTGCTCCTTTTTCAAAAATATGCCTGGGATTTGTGGTCATGCTTAATGGGGCAGTGGTCGCCCCATACTTAAAAAATATTAATCTTAAATTAGTCAGTATTACTTTGACCGTTTTTTTGATTGCAATGACTGGATACTTGTTTTCATTTTTAATTGGAAAACTTTTTAAAGGTGAACGTGACAATATCATCTCCCTGACTTTCACAGGTGGAATGAGAAATATCAGTGCGGGAGCGGTGATTGCTGTTTCCTACTTTCCAGCTGCGGTTGCTGTGCCAGTGGTTGTTGGCATGCTGTTTCAACAAATTCTTGCCTCGTTAAATGGGCTTTTTCTGAATAGATACTATAATAAACGAGTTGAAAAACAAGATTCTATCGCCTTATAAGGCAAGGCAAACACAAAAACATCCTCACGCCATAATTGGTGAGAGGATGTTTTTTTCTTACTCCAAATCTGCATCAAGTTCGATATGCTTAAATTGACTAACCTGGAATAACCCCTTATCTGTCAGCTTCAGTTCGGGTATGACTGGAAGTGCTAAAAAAGATAGGGTTAAAAACGGGTTAAAGTGATCATTTGCTCCTAATTTGTTAAGAGCCAGGTTGATCTCCTTTAGACTAGAATAAACCTCTTGATACGGTCGATCAGACATGATACCTGCAATGGACAGGTCCAATGAAGCAATGACTTCTCCATGGTTGACAACAACCAGACCACCCTGCATCTCTTTCATCGCTTTGGCTGCAGTTACCATATCATGCTCCGTCGTTCCAGCAATTATAAGATTATGAGAATCATGGGCGATAGTGGTTGCAATGGCCCCGGACTTCAACCCCAATCCTTTAACAATCCCTAAACCGATTTGATTTTTCAGGTGATGACGCTCAATGACGGCTAAGTTTAATTGGTCATTCTTAATAGAGGCCTGAAAGAGCCCGACATTATTCGTTTCAACCTTTTCAATACTATGACGGGTTACGAGACTATTGGGAATAATTTCAATAATATTTGCTTTGTTTGTTTTTAAAGGAATGTGAAAATGACTTTCTGTTAGTTCATGGAAACGAACCGAATTTCTTAATCGCTCTGTTTCAACGAAGGTTTGGTTGTTTAACTCCGTAGTAAGCTGCCCATTCTCGACAACAGCGATTCCATCTTTAAAAACGTTTGTAATATTTATTTTGTTCAGGTCATCAAACTGGAAGAAATCCGCTTTATATCCGGGGGCAATCGCTCCCTTACTTTTGAGCCCAAAGCATTCTGCCGCATTTATGGTGGCCATTTGAATGGCGGTAACGGAAGGGATACCTGAGGCGATGGCGAGTCTCACGTTGTGATCGATGCTGCCGTCATGAACAAGGTCATCTAAATGTTTATCATCGGTGACAAATAAACACCTTCTGGCATTGTGCTCATTGACGATTGAAATCAATTGTTGTAAGTCCTTTGCAACCGTCCCTTCGCGAATCATTAGGTACATCCCTCTACGGAGACGCTCCTTTGCTTCCATTGCTGTTGTGCTTTCATGATCGGTTCGGATGCCCGCTGCCATATAAACATTGATATCATTTGGTGATAAACCCGCAGCGTGGCCGTCAATTTTTTTGCCAGATTGTTTGGCTGTTAAGATTTTTTCAAGCATGTCATGTTCAGCTTGTAAGACTGCTGGAAAATTCATGACTTCAGCTAATCCTAACACACGCGGCTGTTGATAAAACGGTTTGAGATCTTCGGCAAGGAGAGTAGCACCGGAATTTTCAAACTCGGTTGCTGGAACACATGAAGGAAGCATAAAGAAAAAGTCGAACGGTAGATTTTCCGAGGAATCAAGCATGTATTGTATTCCATCCGTTCCTAAAACGTTGGCAATTTCATGAGGGTCGGCAATTACCGTGGTCACCCCGTGGGGAAGAAGAACCTTTGCAAATTCCTTTGGTGTGACCATCGAGGATTCAATGTGAACATGACCATCGATGAAAGCAGGAGAAATATATTGATCCTTCGCATCAATCATCTTTTTCCCTTCATATTCTCCAATACCTGCAATGTATCCATCAACAATCGCAATGTCCCCTTCAATAATTTCCCCAGTAAAGACATCAATAATTTTTCCATTTTTAATGACAGTATCCGCTGGCTCTCTTTTAGAGGCCACAGAGATTCTTTTCTTTAATTGATTTCCCTCCATCGGACAACATCCTCTTCTGTCAGATTAATATTCTACTTTATCCTTTGAATTATCCCATGTTCTAAAAGGTAAGTCTCCATCTGTCGGAAAGATCTTTTTCATTGGTATTTTTCGATATTCAACGGGAAGAGAAAGTTGATCATAAATAAATTGATCATCGAAGCCAATCTTCGCTGCATCTTTTTTGGTGCAGGCATAATAAACAGCCTTAGGACGAGCCCAGTAAATGGCACCGATACACATGGGACAAGGTTCACAGCTGGTATAGATTTCACAGTCGTTCAACTGAAAGTCATTTAAATTCCGGCAGGCATCTCGAATGGCTTGCACTTCTGCGTGTGCAGTTGGATCGTTTGTCCCTGTAACTTCATTTCGGCCAACACCTATGATCTTTCCATCCTTGACTACGACCGCTCCAAAGGGTCCCCCTTGTTTAGTCAAAACATTATTTAATGCTAGCTCAATGGCCTTTTCCATAAAGTGTGTATCTGACATACAGACCGCCCCATTCTATTTTTCAATTAGTCTATTGAAGCTGGATTTTTTCTGTGATTAATATCTGGCAGGATAGGAGTAAGCCTTGTGGGCCAGATATTGAAAACAGTGAATGAACTTAACATACATTATTCAACATGATGATCACAAATGCTCCATTATTGTAAGATTATCTGCCAGTATTTTTAGTTTATTGCTAATTTCCGTGCCTTCTGCTCCAATCAACTATCCGCATAATCACACCGCAAAATTTCTATGGAAGATTATATGACATTAGTGTAGATACTATTTCTCTATTTGGATATTATGGTGAAAAAAGATGACATGGAATTTGTAACCATGTTCGTCTATCTACATAAAACAACCCAGTTAGAAGAAAATTGAAAAAGAACATGGGTGTATTTTTGGAGGTCTATCAATATATATAGTGGTATAACTCGGAAGAATTGGGGGTCATAGATGGAAGGGATTCATGAGATCTTAAACGCCTTATACTCTAATTCGTACCAAAAAGGCGATGTCCTCGCTACCATTATTCAAGTAGAAGGCTCCGCTTATCGAAAAGAAGGTACGACCATGTTGTTTCGAAGTGATGGGACTCAGATTGGTATGTTAAGTGCCGGCTGTCTTGAAACAGACTTATCCTTTCGAGTTGAGGAAATCAGGAATGAAGGGACGGCTCAAACCGTTATTTATGATATGCGGGAGGAGGACGATTTATCGTGGGGACAAGGGGCAGGCTGTAACGGAGTCATCCACGTGCTCCTCGAACCTGTCGACGCCTTTCTACGTGACTACTTTAGTAAACTAAAGTGCCACTTGGACCATGGGAAACGAGTCACGATGATAAAAAGAATGACAAAGGAGCTTTCTGTTTCTGACTATTTATTCTTGTCTGATGATGACCATCATTTTGGAAAATGGCATGGAAGTGTTTCAAAGGAGATAAAAAGACTAGTAAACGATATTCATCAAACCTTTCCGAAAAGCGGGATCAAATATCTGGCGGAACTCTCATCTACTGTTTATGTTCATTCATTTAAACCGAAACCGCGATTAGTTGTCTTTGGTGCAGGAGCTGATGCAGTTCCTTTAGTAAAAACTGCCTCACTAGCAGGCTTTTCAGTGACTGTTTCAGATTGGCGCTCTACATTGTGTAATGACGTTCGCTTCCCAGAGGCTGAACAATTGTTGATTGGTTATCCTAATGAAACAATTCCATTGCTTCATTTGAACCGTTCTGATTCTGTCCTAATCCTTACACACCAATTTCAAAAGGATCAGGAGATATTGAAACGTTTAAAAGGGGTGGGCCTCAATTATTTAGGAGTTCTTGGTCCAAGAATAAGGACACAACGTCTCCTTGAAGGGGTGGATATCCCTCCGGAAATTAGCAGTCCAGCCGGTCTAGCGATTGGTGCTGAAGGCCCTGAAGAGATTGCTATCAGCATTATCGCTGAATTAATTCAACGACAGCGGAATAAAAGCGTACAAAAGGTGATTACATTTGAACGATAACGCAGGTGTTATCGCAGTCTATCTTGCGGCGGGCAGAAGCCTAAGGATGGGGATTATTAACAAGCTTGAACTCCCTTTGGGAGAGAAAACCATTGGTAATTCTGTCTTAGAAAAAGCAGTAAAGTCAGAATTGACGTATACCATTGTGGTGACAAGGGAGGCGGATCAGCTCAACTGGATTGATGGCTCGCTTTGGCAAACGCCGCTCCGGGGAAAGTGGAAGGCTGTGATATGCCAAGATGCAGATAACGGGCAGGCGCATTCCTTGCATAAGGGATTGAAGGCAGCGATGGAAAAGAAACCGAGAGGAATCATGGTCCTTCTTGCTGATCAACCCCTCCTGCCACTAAGTATAATCAATGATTTGATTGTTCGATACCTAAAGGAGATCGAACAAAATATCGATATCCCGTTTTTGGCGGCAAGTTTTCAGGGAATTCCAAGACCGCCGATTATTTTTTCACCAAAGGTGGTTCCGGATTTACTGAAACTGGAGGGGGACGAGGGTGCACGACAGCTTTTTAAAAAGGCATTATTAACGGGAAGACTAGTGGACTATGAAAACAGATGGGACTTTTTTGATGTGGATACGAAAGAAGATTATGAAGTTCTGAAAGGGCGTGGGCACGAGTGGTGAATAATCTGAGGAAGTCGACAAAAGTTTCACCTAACGTGTGGGTGCCTTCTACACCTCTGTCGCTGCATGGGATATGGCGGGATTATTCACGGTTCAACGGTCAGTTTCAAGTTTAAGAGAAAAAGAGGTTAAAAGGAATATGCGAATCTCCATAGAGGAAGTAAATCAAATGAACAAAGAAGAGTTTGTGAATTTACTAGGATGGATATTTGAGCACTCCCCATGGGTGGCATCAATTGCATGGGAGAGTCTGCCCTTTAAATCGCGTGAGGAACTCTTACAAACAATGGTGCTGGTTGTAAAAAATGCAGCAGAGGCTATGCAAGTGGCCCTGCTCCGTGCTCATCCGGATCTTGGGACTAGAATACAAATATCAGAGGTTTCACAAAAGGAGCAAGCGGGAGTGGGGCTTGATCGACTATCAAAGGAGGAACATAGGGAGTTTGTGGCACTTAATCAAAGGTATGTCGAACAATTTAGCTTTCCATTTATCATGGCAGTAAAGGGCCAAACCAAAGATACTATTCTTGCCGCGATGCAAGAACGATTGGGTAATACCTATGAACTAGAATTCCTAACAGCCTTAAACGAAGTCTATAAAATTGCCGGGTTCCGCTTAAATGATGTTATTCAATAAAGGGGATGATGGTATGGAAAGAACAATGCGTTATGGTAAAGCAGATGTTTGGGTTTATCGCACTTATGCAGCACCGCTTACAGGAGTCCGGCCGATTCCTGAATCAGCCTTTACTGGCCGCAGTAATATTCTTTTTGGGATGAATGTAAAGGTAGCAGTTGAAGGCGATGCCTTCTTATCGTCTTTTAAAGATGGAGATAATTCATTAGTTGTGGCAACCGATTCGATGAAAAATTTTATTCTAAAACATGCCGGCGATTATAAGGGTTCCACACAAGAAGGGTTCCTAGAATTTGTTGCCCGCCGTTTCCTTGAAACGTATCCACATATGAGTGCTGTCGATATTTCTAGCGAACAAATCCCATTCGACGAGCTTCCAGTCCCAACGAACAATCGATTTGAACCGAGTCCATTGGTGTTCCGCTATTCATTAAATGAACAATCCTTGGCTTCAGTTGAAGTGAAACGTTCCGGAGAAGAGATCGTCACAACCGATCATCTCAGCAGTTTGAAGGGGCTAAAGCTTCTTAAGGTCCGCGGAAGTTCCTTTTACGGCTTTGTACGGGATGAATATACGACACTGCCAGAATCCTATGACCGGCCGCTATTTATCTTTTTGAATATTGGGTGGCGTTATAACGATTTTGAGGCTGCAAAAGGAAGTACGTCTGATGGGTATGTCGCTGCAGAGCAAGTAAGGGATATTGCTTATACAGTTTTCCATGAAGAGAATTCTCCTTCCATACAAAATCTTATTTACCGCATTGGCCAGCGCATATTAGAGCGATTTCCACAGTTAGTGGAGGTTCGCTTTGAATCCAATAACCGGACCTGGGAAACCGTTTTAGACGAGATTCCTGCCTCGCAAGAAGGGAAAGTATTTACCGAACCACGCCCTCCATATGGGTTTCAATGTTTCTCAATGACCCGTGCCGATTTAGAAAATACAGGAGAACCACCGAAATGCAAGGAAAGTTAACTACTCATGTTCTTGATTTAAGTATTGGTAAACCAGCAAATGGAGTGTTAGTGGAATTATGGCAAGTAGATTCAGATAACCAGTTTCAATCTTTAATGACATGCCGAACAAATGAGGATGGGCGGGTGAGCCAGCCGCTCCTAGCTGCAGCATCCATGGAAATTGGAATCTATGAACTTCGTTTTTATGTGGGGGATTATTTCCGTAATCGCGGTACCTTGCTCGGAGATCCTTCATTCTTAGATTGTGTTCCTATTCGCTTTGGCATTTCTGAACCCGCATCCCACTATCATGTACCATTATTGATTTCACCTGGAGGTTACAGTACCTATCGGGGAAGTTAAGGAGGGACATAAAATGAAAGAATTTTGGGTGAAGAATGGGCTTGTTTTTACCAATGAAGGCTTTCGTGAGGTAAACATTCGAGGCCTTCCTTGCTAGCAGGCCCGTATATGGAGAAGAGAAAGCGGTCAGCTATGCTTTAGAGCTGGCAGTTAAATATGGAACGCTCTTCATTTTGTTCATATTAGCTCGGCGAAAGTAATCGAACTAATCGAGCAAGCCAAAAACGCCGGAATAGACGTCACCGTTGAAACCTGCCCGCATTATTTGATTTTTGATGAAGAAGATTTTCTTAAAAGTGGCGCCATCCTCAAGTGTGCACCGCCGCTAAGACCGCGCGAGGAATTCTCCCTGGCCTAGGGGCGGATCTGGTGTTGATCCGCTTAGATGAATCAACGGTTGTTGATAAACAGTCATTGGCTTTTCGAAATGCCTATTCCCCCTATGAAGGTAAGGAGTTTTTACTCAAGGTGAAGAAAACAATCTTACGAGGGAAGGTCATTTATGATGATCAATCCGGGATAAGCAAGGAGAAATTGGGTGTTTGCCTTTAGTAAAAAGGGGGAGTCTTAATGAATCAAGATAAGGAACGCTTGGTACAGTGGATTGAGGAGCACCAAGCGGAAATGATTGATTTTTTAAAAAAAATCGTGCAGGTTCCATCGGATAACCCTGCAGGTGACTGTTATCCGATTGCTGCCTTTTTACACCAATATCTTCAAGAACTTGGATTTGATGATGTCTCCTTATTAGAGGTGGATGAAGCGGAAGTGAAAGCCGCTGGAATGATTAGTTTGGCCAATGTCCTTAGCCGCACCGAGTTTGGCAATGGAGGAGGAACGAATATCGCCTTAAATGCACATGGTGATGTCGTGCCGCCAGGGCTAGGCTGGAGCGTCAATCCATATGGAGGCGAGATTGTTAACGGAAAGATGTATGGGCGTGGTGTGGCTGTTTCTAAATCGGACATTGCAGCTTATTCGTACGCCGTTTTAGCTTTGAAACAGGCCCAAATCAGTCAACAGTTGCAAGGGAAGGTCGACCTTGCCTTTACTTTTGATGAAGAGACAGGGGGAGAATTAGGACCGAAAAGGCTGCTTGATCAAGGGGCACTCACGCCCAACCAAGCGATTGCCGCAGGATTTACTTATTCAGCCGTAAATGCCCATAATGGCTGTCTCCATTTCGAAGTCAAAACAACCGGGAAGTCTGCCCATGCTGCCCTTCCCCATACAGGAATCGATGCGCTCGAAGCAACGACAAAGATTTTAAATGTTTTGTATGAATACCGACAGACTCTCGCAGCAAAAAAATCGGCTGTGCCTGGTATTGATCACCCAACCTTGGTTGTCGGGCTCATATCGGGAGGAATTAACACAAACGTTGTCCCGGATGAATGTGTGATCAGGGTTGACCGGAGATTGATTCCAGGTGAAGACGGGGCACAAGCAGAAGCGGAATTTAGAAGTATTGTGGAGGATGCGGTAAGGACGATCGAAGGAATAAAAATAGAAATTCGAAAAATTCTTCATGCCGAAAGTTTCGGACCTGTTCCAGAAGATTCACCATTAATTTCGACTCTGTCTTCAAATTGGCAGGCAATTATGAAGGGGAAGGGCGAATTAGCAATTAAGGGAGTACCAATCTATGCAGATGCCCGTCATTTTTATGAAAAAGGAATCCCCACGATCATGTTTGGAGTTGGACCCAAATTGCTTGAAGAAGCCAATGGGCACCGGGCGGATGAACATATTCGAATCGATGATTTAGTTGACGCCACAAAGATTATTGCCTGTACACTTTATGATTTATTAGGGGGAGGTAAGGGATGAAATTAACCCAGCGGGAGCAGGAGAAATTAATGATTGTTGTTGCAGCAGACCTGGCCAGGCGCCGCAAAAATCGCGGCTTAAAATTAAACTATCCAGAGGCGATTGCGCTCATTACGTACGAAATTATCGAGGGGGCCAGAGATGGAAAATCGGTCGCTGAACTGATGAGTGAAGGGACCCAAATATTATCAAGCGAAGATGTGATGGAAGGGATCCCGGAGATGATTCACGATATCCAAGTAGAGGCAACCTTTCCAGATGGAACCAAGCTTGTCACTGTACATGAACCGATTCGCTAGATTAGAGAGTTTGTAGTAGTCAATCGGGGTCATTGACGACCGAAAGCAGAGAGAAGAAGCAGAAAGGGTAGTCAATCGGGGTCATTGACGACCGAAAGCAGAGAGAAAAAGCAGAAAGGGTAGTCAATCGGGGTTATTGACGACCGAAAGCAGAGAGAAAAAGCAGAAAGGGTAGTCAATCGGGGTTATTGACGACCGAAAGCAGAGAGAAGAAGCAGAAAGGGTAGTCAATCGGGGTTATTGACGACCGAATGCAGAGAGAAAAAGCAAAGGCGGTAGCCAATAGAAATACAAAGGCGGGTGAAGTGAATGATACCAGGAGAATACCGATTAAGACAAGAGCCAATCATCTGTAATCAGGGAAGGACAGCTTCTAAGGTCATGGTGCTCAATCAAGGCGATCGGCCAATTCAAATCGGGTCCCATTTTCATTTTTTCGAAGTAAATGGTGCATTAAAATTTGAACGTGACCAAGCGTTCGGCAAGCATCTAAATATTCCGGCAGGCACTGCTGTCCGGTTTGAACCAGGCGATGCGAAAGAAATTGAACTCATTCCCTTTGCCGGTCAGCGTGAAGTCTATGGGTTAAATAATAAAACGGATGGCCGATTGGACCAAGGAAAGGAGAACCTGTTATGAGTTTTCGAATGTCAAGAAAGCAATATGCAGACATGTTTGGTCCTACAACAGGTGATGCCATCCGGCTTGCGGATACCGATTTATTTATCGAAATAGAAAAGGACTTCACCGTTTATGGGGATGAAGTGAAATTTGGCGGAGGAAAGGTAATCCGTGACGGGATGGGGCAGCATCCGCTAGCTACACGAGCACAAGGGGCACTCGATGCGGTCATAACCAATGCTATTATTTTGGATTATAGCGGGATTTATAAGGCAGATATTGGCATTCGTGATGGCCGAATTGCTGGGATTGGAAAAAGTGGAAATCCACTCTTAATGGAAGGTGTTGACATGACCATTGGGGCTTCAACCGAAGTCATTGCCGGAGAAGGCATGATTGTAACGGCTGGCGGCATCGATGCCCATATCCATTTCATCAGTCCTCAGCAAATCGAAACAGCTCTTTCATCGGGGATTACAACGATGATCGGTGGCGGTACGGGTCCGGCGACTGGAACAAATGCGACAACTTGTACGCCAGGTGAATGGAATATTCATCGTATGTTAGAGGCAGCTGAAGAATTTCCGATGAATCTTGGATTCTTAGGAAAGGGAAACTCATCCGCTGAAGAACCGTTAATTGAACAAATCAATGCCGGTGTGATCGGACTTAAACTGCATGAAGACTGGGGGACGACGGCCTCAGCTATCGATCACTGCCTCAAGGTCGCAGATAAGTATGATATCCAAGTTGCCATTCACACAGATACCTTAAATGAAGGCGGGTTTGTCGAGGATACGCTGGCAGCGATTAATGGCCGGGTGATCCATACCTACCATACCGAGGGGGCCGGGGGCGGACATGCACCCGATATCATTAAGGTCGCAAGCTTCCCGTATATCCTGCCGTCATCCACTAATCCCACTCGTCCTTATACCAAAAATACCTTAGAAGAGCACTTAGATATGCTGATGGTCTGTCATCACTTAGATCCTAATGTACCTGAGGACATTGCCTTTGCAGATTCACGGATTCGAAAAGAGACAATTGCAGCGGAAGATATTCTCCACGATTTGGGTGTATTCAGCATGATTAGTTCCGATTCGCAGGCGATGGGACGAGTGGGCGAAGTGATTACGCGTACCTGGCAAACGGCAGATAAAATGCGCAAGCAACGCGGCAAACTGCCTGAAGATAAGGGAGTGGGAGATAACTTTCGGGCGAAGCGATATATTGCCAAATATACAATTAATCCAGCGATCACGCACGGAATTGCAGAGGAAGTTGGTTCGGTGGAAGCCGGGAAATTGGCTGACCTTGTCATTTGGGATCCAGCATTTTTTGGTGTTAAACCAGAGATCGTCATCAAGGGTGGAATGATTGCCCACAGTTTAATGGGAGACCCGAATGCGTCCATTCCTACTCCGCAGCCTGTTCTATACCGTCCTATGTTTGCAGCTTACGGAAAAGTTAAGTACACCACATCGGTTACGTTCATGTCTAAAGCAGCGATCGAACTCGGTGTGCCCGAAAAGCTGGGTCTAAAAAAACAAATCAGACCAGTACAGGGAATTCGCCAACTTTCAAAACAAGATATGAAACTAAATGCTGCGATGCCAATCATTGAAGTTGATCCACAAACCTATGAAGTCATTGTGGATGGTGAGCATGTGACCTGTGAACCGGTGGAGATATTGCCGATGGCACAGCGCTATTTTTTATTTTAGGAGTGAGATTATGATTATTGAAGAAATCATTGGGAATGTGGAAGAAATCTCTACAACTGGGCGGCATGTTGAAAGAGTCTATTTAGCGAGTGATGACTTAGTGAAGCGAATTCAGCGGGTCACAACGGACCATGGGAAAGAGGTTGGAATCCGCTTAAAGGAACCCAAAGATTTAATCGATGGCGATATATTACACATGGATGACCGAAATATGATTGTCATCAGTGTTACAAGTGACGACTTGCTGGTAATTCAACCAACAAGCTTAAAGCAAATGGGGGAAATTGCTCATCAGTTAGGGAACCGCCACCTGCCTGCTCAATTTGAAGGGGAGGTTATGCTCGTTCAATATGATTATCTTGTTCGGGAACTACTGGACCAACTTGCTGTTCCCTACACAAGAGAAGAGAGAAAGGTGAAAAAAGCCTTCCGCCATATCGGACATTCGCATGGATAATCAACTCTTGGCGTTACTGCAACTCGGTGATTCGAATTTTCCTTCAGGAGCTTTTTCCCATTCTTTTGGGTTGGAAACTTACATTCAAGAAGAATCGGTCTATGATAAGGAAACTTTTTTTGAATGGATTCGCCTTTACTTAGAAAAACAAATGGCCGCTACCGATGGACTTGCCTGCCGCTTAACCTTTGAAGCTTTACTCAAAAATGAAATCGATGAGATATGGGTGCTCGATCAAAAACTGTTCGTGCAAAATCTCCCCAAGGAAGCACGGGAGGCAAACCGGAGGATTGGGGAGAGAATGATTCGAATGGGGATCGATTTATATTCAATCCCGTTATTAGAAACATACCTTAAAAAAATACGTATGAAGGAAGTGTATGGTCATCCTGGAGTGGCTTTTGCGATGATTTGCCAGTACTTAGGAATCGAGAAAAGTCAGGGGATATTGACTTTCCTTTATTCCAGTATGATGACCCTTATTCAGAATGGTGTCCGCGGGATCCCGCTTGGCCAGACAGCAGGTCAACGTATTCTCTTAGAATTACAGCCTTATCTGCTGAAAACAACGGAGGACATTGAGGGCATGGATGCTGACGATTTTGGAGCAGTTGCTCCTGGTATTGAAATGGCCCAAATGCGCCATGAACGACTACATACCCGATTGTTTATGTCTTAAAAAAACCATGAAAGAAGGGGATACGATGGAACCAATACGAATCGGAGTAGGCGGACCAGTTGGTGCGGGAAAGACGTTGCTTGTCGAGCGCCTAACGAGACATCTCCATAAAGAATATAAAATGGCTGTAGTAACCAATGACATCTACACAAAAGAGGATGCCCAGTTTTTAATAAAAAACAGTATGCTCCCTGAGGATCGAATTATAGGTGTGGAAACCGGTGGATGCCCGCATACGGCGATTCGGGAAGACGCTTCGATGAATTTTGCTGCCATTGATGAATTAAAAGAGAAGCATCCGGATTTAGCAATAATTTTTGTCGAAAGCGGCGGTGATAACCTAGCTGCTACCTTTAGTCCGGAACTAGTTGACTTTTCCATTTATATTATCGATGTAGCCCAAGGTGAAAAAATTCCCCGTAAAGGCGGCCAAGGGATGATTAAATCTGATCTGTTTATCATTAACAAGATTGATTTAGCCCCATATGTTGGCGCAAGCTTAGAAGTCATGGAGGCCGATACACAGGCGGCGAGAGGCAAGAAGCCCTATATTTTTACAAACTTAAAAGAGGATGTCGGTATAAACGAAGTGATTGATTGGCTCAAGTCTAATGCATTATTGGTAGGATTAGGCTAGGTGGAACCGCGGACTGGATACTTGCGGCTTACAGGTTCGAGGAAAGGGAAGAAAACCATTTTGAAAGAATCCTATTCAGAGGGGGCTTTAAAAATTACTAGACCTGTTTACCTGACAGGAGGCGGCGAAGCCTATTTTTATGTGATGAATCCGGGTGGAGGATACGTGGAAGGTGATTCCTATCAAACTTTTATCCGCCTGGAAGAGGGGGCTGAGATGGTTGTTACGACTCAATCGTCTACTAAAATATATAAGACCCGTATCTGTCCAGCCATTCAAGAAATGGAAATGCATTTGGAAAGCGGAAGTGTTTTAGAATATCTACCCGACCCAGTTATTGCTTACCAGCATGCGTGTTTTAAACAACGAACGGTCATTCGAATGGCACAAAACTCTTCCCTTATTTGCTGGGATATTTTTACCCCTGGCTGGGCGCCTGATGGGACACTTTTTCAATATGACTTACTTCAGGCCAAAATGGAAATTTATATGGAAGACAGACTTATTTTATTCGATCACGTGAAACTTCAACCTGACAACGATCTTAAGGGGATTGGCATGATGGAAGGTTTTTCGCATTATGGGACGATGCTTGTTATTGACCAGCGAATCACTCCTGTTTTGTTGGAGGATCTGCAAGATATTTTTGAAACTTTGCTAGAGGTTAGAATTGGAATTTCAATGCTAGCCGTTTCGGGTTTTGCGCTTAGGGTATTGGCAAATACTACACAAGACATTGAAAAAGTCTTAGATAGCTGTCATGAAATCATCAGGAGCAAAGTGTTGGAAAAAGAACCTGTTCATCTAAGAAAATATTAAACTGTCTCTGTAATTGGCACCACCAATTTTTTTCTTTTCCGAAAATAACTATGATTAGGATTTTCATTGCAGTATCAGCGGAGGCAAGCTAAATTGTTAAGTATAACTAAGTAATATTTTTGTTGGGCTAGGTATTTATTAACCTAGCTCATTTTGTTGTGTTAAAATTTTTAATAAAAAGAAGGGAGACTACGCTGCATGAATATCATTGACTTACATTGTGACGCCCTCATGAAACTTCAAGAAGCTCAAGGTAAACTACGGTTTGCAGATGCTCAGGAATTACAAACCAATAAAACGCGATTACAGCAAGGCCAAATCAAAGTACAGTGCTTTGCTATATTTATTGAACCTGAAATAAAGGGAGATCAGAAATTTCAAGTGGTCCTCGAGCAAATCGATTATTTTTACAAGGAAGTGCTCGGGAAGAATCCGGACATGGTCCATATCAAAGCATGGTCGGATTTTGATCGCTTAAAAATTGGTCAAATTGGTGCTATGCTAACACTTGAAGGCGTGGATGCGATTGGCAACGATTTAGCGAAGCTCCATATTCTTTACCAGCTTGGAGTCCGTTCTGTTGGTTTGACTTGGAACCAGGCAAATCTCGCTGCAGATGGTGCCGGTGAACCGCGCGGTGCGGGGCTGACGCTGTTTGGAAAAGAGATTGTCGAGTTTAATAACGAGCATCAAATCCTGACTGATGTTTCTCATTTGAGCGACCAGGGGATTTGGGAGGTCATTGAATTAGCCAAATATCCGATTGCCAGTCACTCGAATGCACGAGCACTTTGCAACCATTTGCGTAATTTAACAGATGAGCAGGCCCAGGCGATGTTTGCGAAAGGCGGCTTGATTCATGTCGTGTATCATCCACCTTTTGTTAAAGAATCAGGTGAAGCGACGATATCAGACCTTGTGAAACATATTGATCACTTTTGCTCATTGGGCGGCGTCAAACAAATTGGGTTCGGCTCGGATTTGGATGGGATTACAACTTTTATCACTAATTTGGAAGACGCCTCGAAAAGCCAAAATCTTATTAATGAGCTATTGAAATATTACCCTGAAGAGGTTGTCCGCGGATTTGCTTATCAAAACTTTCTTGACCATCGGCCAGGGATTTTCCGATGAAGGTGAGAGAAAAGGGAATCATCATTGGCAGCCTCCCAACTGGGAGGAAAAATTGTCTTACCGATGTTGCAGATGTGATGGTGGGGCATGTAACACTCGACTACCCGCTTAACGAGTCCGGTAATGAGTATGCCTGCACAGGTGTAACGGCAATCCTGCCTCATAAGGGCAATTTGTTTAAAGAAAAAGTAACTGCGGCAAGTTATGTTATTAATGGCTTTGGAAAAACGACAGGTCTTGTACAAGTAAATGAACTAGGTATGATTGAATCGCCCATCATGCTAACGAATACCTTCGCGGTCCCAGCTGTCACACAAGGAGTGCTGGAATACATGCTAGGAGAAAATCAAGAAATTGGCGAAACAACAGGGACGATTAACATTGTCGTTGGGGAATGTAATGATAGCTATTTGAATTCAATCCGTTTATTTCCAGTTAAACCAGAACATGCGATTGAGGCAATCAAGAATGCATCAGACAATCAGGCAGTGGAAGGGGCGGTTGGGGCAGGTAAAGGCATGGTTTGCTTTGGCTATAAAGGCGGGATTGGTACATCCTCCCGTATCGTTGAAGAGTATACAGTCGGCTGTCTTGTTCTCAGTAATTTTGGCAAAAAGGAAGAATTGCAAAGGTTCCGTTATCCAGAAGGTGAAGGTTTGTCTGAGACAGCGGACGGCTCAATCATCATGGTTTTAGCAACCGATGCCCCCTTAAGCGACCGGCAATTACAACGCTTGGCGAAAAGATGCGGCATTGGTCTTGGTCGAACTGGAAGTCATTTTAGTCATGGCAGTGGTGATATTGTTATTGCTTTTTCCACGGCACACAAAATTACTCACTTTTCGGATGAGAAGATCGAAGTCCGAAGCCAACTGCGCGAGGATCATCCGATTATGAATCAGCTTTTTACGGCAGCAGCTGAAGCAGTTGAGGAGGCCATCCTTAATTCATTATCACAAGCGGACACAACAAAGGGAAGAGCAAGCCGTGTTGTCCAGCAAATCAATTTCTTAAAAGAGGAGTAACCGTATTGTACATAACAATTAAAGAAACAGCAGAGTATCTATCAGTTCCAGAGGCAACCGTCAAAAGCCTCATCCAACAAAAGAAAATTCGCGCCCTATTTGATGGGGAAGAATACCTAATCTACAAAGATCAATTCAACACCCATCTAAAACAAATGGAAAAATACAAACAACTAATCGAAGAAATCCTAAACGAACCCATCCCAGAAAGCATCGACGTCAAGGACGAAGACTAACTCAGTGTTGCTAGGTCTATTGATGCCATTTTGGTGATTTTATTGGTGCTTTTTTGGTGCTTTTTTTGGTGCCTGACACCATTCGTGGACAAATCTACGGGTTTGTCCATACGGGGTGGACAGCGGGGTGATTATGGTGCCTGACATCAATTGGAGGTGAAGTATGTCTAATATTTTTTTGAAAAGGGTCTATGAGCCTTATGAGGAAGTAGATGGATGTAGAATTTTAGTTGACCGCCTGTGGCCGAGGGGAATTTCGAAGGATGCGGCGAAGCTTTCGTATTGGTTTAAAGATCTAGCTCCGAGCAGCGAACTCCGGAAGTGGTTTTGTCATAAGCCTGAGCTATTTGCAGAATTTCGTATCAGATACCTTGAGGAGCTTCGCACAGATGACCAGAAGCGGGAATATATCCAGCAAATCTATGAAATGGCAGCTCAAGGCCCAGTGACGATCCTATACGGAGCAAAGGACCCGGTCCATAATCATGCTCAGGTATTAATGGAGAAATTGGAAGATTAGTTGGTGTGGATCGATATCGATGAAATAGAGAATATCGGAGACGTATGATGCCCGTGAAGGGTAAAAAAAAGATCCAACGGTAATCATAGGAAGCGTATGATGCCCGTGAAGGCAAAAAAATCAATTCAACGGTAACCATTGGTCGTACCCTTCATCCATAAAATTAAGCAAAACGGGCTTTGGTCCATTTCAATCCCTGCGGAAATGCCCCATCACTTCCATTGTTTGCATGATATTCACAAACGCTTTCTGGTCCACCTTTCTAATGGTATGTTTTGTTTCATTTAATTCGAATTTGGTGATTACTGTTGTTAAAACCTTTTTGGGCTTATGGGTGTATGCTCCTTCTGCATCTGTTACCGTGACCCCGCGGGCATGCAAGTGAATGAGTGCATCCGTAAGCTCTTCATATTTATCCGTCACAATCGTTAGGGTTAATTTATTCTGAGTTGTATAAACCATATCCACTGCACGGCCCGCAACATAAATGGCGATAATCGTATAAAGGGTAATACCCCATCCAAAAATCAGTCCGGAAATCCCCACTACCAAGAGGTTCATACAAATATTTAAAAAGCCAACCTGCAAATTCCGTTTTTTAGCAAGAGTGAGACTAACAATATCCGTTCCTCCAGTAGAACCCCCAATTCGAATGATAAATCCAACCGCAATTCCATAAAGAGCGCCACCAATGATTGACGAAAGAAGAATATCATTACTAATAGGACGAATCGGAATAAACCTCATACTGAAAGATAAAACAAAAACAGCATAACCTGTCAGTAAAATAAATTTTTTTCCTAAATATTTTAGTCCTAATAAAAATAAGGGAATATTGATAAGCAAAATAATCCACCCAGTATTGATATGTAAAAAATGGTGGATAAAAAAGGCGATGCCTGTTACACCACCCGAGGTCAGTTGATGGGGAATAAGAAAGGTGTTAAAGGAAAACCCGAATAACATCGAACACAGTCCAATGACAACCATTTGAAAAATGACTCGTACCAACTCGACCACCTCTATTTTTTTGTGGTGCAGGATTGGTGTTATTTTGTCCTAACGGTAAATAGTTTATTTTCAAAAATAAAAAACGCCATCAACGAAGGCGTTTTAAAGTCTCACAATTAAATAACGTAAAGGAATACAGTTAAAAAATGTGCTAGACTTCCCAGCATAATGAAAATATGAAAAATTTCATGGAAGCCCATGTATTTTGACTGTAAGAACTTAGGTTTTGCCCCGTAGATCACCCCGCCAATTGTATAAAAAATTCCCCCAAGGATTAGCAGAAATAAACCAGTCGGATCTAAGCTGCCAGTAAGCGGTGAGAAAACAAACACAATCATCCAGCCCATCGCTAAATACAAGGCAGTTGAAATCCAGCGCGGGCAATTAAACCAAACCATTTTAAAAACAACGCCACTAATCGAAATCCCCGAAATAATTGAAAATAGAACCGCACCTATTTTTCCGTTTAAACTGATAAAGCAAAAAGGAGTATATGTCCCGGAAATTAGAATGAAAATCATCGAATGATCAAGCCGCCGTAAAAAGGCAATTACCTTATCGCGAGCAATTACCATGTGATAGGTTGCAGATGCCGAGTACAGCAAAATCATACTAACCCCGAAAATAATTACTGCAGTTATAGCTGTCGGTGAATTTGTTGTCGCAGCCGCTTTGATTACCATTGCAAGGAGCCCGACAAAGGATAAAACAGCTCCCGCTAAATGAGTCAGTCCATTGATAGGTTCTCGAATGTAATTATTCATTTAAAATGCCTCCTAGTACCATATGTAGTTTTTATAACTACTTATAATGATACTAATATTCCAACATCTAGTCAATCGATATATTTTTAGGTATAATAAAACAATAAACAATGAACGGGGTTAAATGGATGGAACATATCAATCAAGTTATTGAACAACTCAACTTAGAAGCGAGTTTAACGTTAGAGGAAATACCACAAATTGATTTATATATGGACCAGGTGATTCAATTATTTGAAAATAAATTCACAGAATCAAAACGGAATGAAGATGACAAGGTCCTCACCAAAACAATGATCAATAACTATGCGAAAGGAAAACTCATTTTTCCAATCCAAAATAAAAAATATTCAAAAGAGCATCTTATCTTGATGAGCTTGATCTACCAACTAAAAGGGGCACTTTCCATCAATGATATTAAGGCAACTCTTACTGGGATGAATCAAAAAATTATCAAAGAGGAGATTGACCTCGATTCCTTTTATACCAGTTATCTGAATTTAACTCGTCAAAATGTTGAAGACTTTAAAGTAGACCTTGAGGATAGTGTAAAGGATGTAAACGAAGAAATTACCGGGGATAAAAAAGGGGATTCCCCCTATCTTAAGCAGGTGTTGATGATTTCTTCACTAGTGCATATGAGTAATTTATATCGGAGAGTAGCCGAGAAATTGGTCGATGAAATAACTGTCGAAAAAGAAGAAAAGCGTCACAAATAGTTGTGGACGCTTTTTTCCTCTTCAATGGAAATATCGTGGATACCTGAGCCGACCTCGATCCCTTTAGGCGCAGAATTTTCACTCTTCACATTATAAATTTGAATAGAATCCGCCCGATTTTCACCTCCAAATATTTTAATGTCACTCCCAGCTTTTTTAAAATTTCTAAACGAAATATGTTTTAAAATAACATTTCTGGCCCGATACTGAACGGCAATTACCGGTTGGCCTTTGTAATCATAATTAGGTTCACCAATCAAAGTAAAATGGTTAATTACAACATTTTTATAAGCAGAAATTACCATTCCGCGCGGTGTAGAACCCTTATATAACTCTGTATAAATCGGAGCAATCGATAGTAGATTCGTCGCCATAATATTGTAGGCAGTTTTTGATTCAGCCTCCGTCCTTTTGTGATGGCCTATATGTCTGAAATTAAATGATCGGTTATCGTTGAGAGAAATATGCCCAATTATTTGTACATTTGCTGCGGCTGAAGAATTTTCATGTGCTTTTATTTCCACCCCGCCAAAGCATCGGGCTGAAGAATTATTGAAAAGCACCACATTTCGCGAACCATCATCAACCTCAATCCCGTTCGAATTAGAAAAACCCATCTTATGGGCCCGGCCACTTGGGTCACACATATGGCAATGAGAGATGAAGATATAATCACTGTGATGGGTGGTGATGCCGTCATCGCCAAAACCATAACCTGTCAAGTTATCAAGCCAAACATACTTGCTGCCCCCGCGCGCCCGAAAGCTGTCGCCGGCATAATTATACAAAGTTGATGAGATATCAAAGCAATGTAGTCCAGGGTTCATTGCTTCCACATCTTTAACCCAGCCAAATGTTACATTGGCATAGGTTAAACAGCTTGAGTAATTTCCCCATGTACTTGTTTTAGCAACATCGCAAAGCCTCTCGATATTCCAGTCTAAACTTAGGGCGCCAACGTAAAGGTGATGGTTTCCTTTCCAATGATTCGCGTTGGTAATGAGCCGGGTTCCTTTCTTAGCTGACTCATGAAGTTTAATGGTCGTCACACCTTTTCCAGCCCCAACAAGCATCGTCCAGGAGGGCAATAGGATTCCCTTTGTAATAAATACTCCGGCAGGTACAACTACTTTTACATTCCCGTTGCCAATCGCTTTTTTAAATGCAGTGGTGTTATCCGTCTTTCCATCCCCGATTGCCCCAAAATCGGCAACATTGACCTCGTTCATCACATTCTTATGTAAATTAATGTATTCTTCATCCAACATGCCCTTCCAATCTGGAATCACCTTTCCATCTGAATCTACCTTAATCATTACTGGATTGTCAGAATTGGCAGTCGTCGATAAAAGGCGAAAAAAAGCTGATGCTATCTGTTGAGAAAAAGATTTAGATGGGTGTGGACCAGATGTAGGACTACTAAGAGGAACTTCTTTCCCTTGACATTGTTTAAATAATTGTTCGGTTTCTATCTGAACGTTTGTGATGTCTAATTTCTGATCAGTTAATTGTGTAAGCAATATACCATTCTTTCTTGGGTCATGGTTCTTCTCTAAATAAAGCAATCATTTTTCACTCCAAAAATCATTCTATTTTAAAGTATTATGACATTTTTCAGCGATAAATAATATTTGTCATTTAAAAATGTTAATAGATAATGTGGTCGCAAGGCTTAAAAAGGATTGGAAAGGCGATGTGGTTGCTTTTGACAAAGGAGAGGCTCAACATTATCAAATTAGCTGACACCTTATCGGATGGGATCATTAAACAGTTCCCACAAAAGTTTAAGTAAAAGAGGGACTTAGCTTGTGGACAGTGTTTCTTTAGTCTACAAGCTTTTTTATGCCCAAAAAAATGAAAAGGGCGATGGAGAAGAGACTTACGAAAAGAATACGTGATTCATTCACTTGACCATATAAAACCATGCATTTCCTTCCAATGGTTCCATTTGATTGCCTCCAATTCAGGTGAATTATACCATGAGGAGATATTTATAGTTTTTATCAGTGAAGGAATACTTTGAAGCTTTTATGACACTTTCCTAGGTAAGGATAATTTTTAAAAATAGAAAAATACTAACAAATGTTCGGAGGTGGAAGTAGTGGAACAAAAAGATTATGAAAAAATTTATCAAGAATACAAGCAGCAAAGTCAACAGCAAGCCCAAATGGAAGCAGGGAACAGCAACCCTGATGGCAAAGAGGAATTTGTATCGGTAAGAAAAAACGATGATGGAGATATTATCGCTTTTAAAACCAGCACTGGTCGTGAGTTGGATTATATCACGGCATTAAATGAAGCAAAATCTGGAATGATCGCTCATATCGATGTCTTCCACAAATATGGGCGAGACATTATCCGCAGTGAACCAGACGGTATCAAAGAAAATAATCTTGATCAATTGCCTGAGTTTTAATGAAAAAACTAAGTGGAACATAAAGGAGTATTTCCATGCATTGGTATGAAAAGTTGAATCAGTATTTTCCAGTGGAAGAAATGAAATCAAAGGCTCACATGGAAACCTTACTGAAAGAACGTTCAAACATTTATCATAAAGATGAGGGACCAAATCATGTTTTGATGTATGCCGAATTAGACAATTTTGTGTTTATTGATTATCTATTTGTTTCAAAAAATGCCCGTGGCGAGGGACTTGGCCATAAACTTTTGGAAAAATTAAAACGAAAAGGAAAGCCCATTATCCTTGAAGTAGAACCAGTCAATTATGAAGATAGCGATTCCGAAAAACGGCTTCATTTTTATAAACGTGAAAAATTTGAGCACGCCGTTTCTATCGGTTATGAGAGAAAATCATTGGCGACAAATGAGGTTAATCGGATGGAAATCCTCTACTGGGCCCCTAATGAAGAATCAGAAGAAATGATTTTTGAAGCCATGAGGAAAACATATGATATGATTCACACCTATAAAGATCATCATTTTTATGGTGAATCATACGAGCCCGTTGAAGAGGTCTTGACCTTTAACGGAGAATCTGAGAATAGAAATATTTTGAACGAGCTGTGAAAGCAGAAAAAATGAGCCTGGGTTTCCAAGCTCATTTTTTTGTTATTTACGCGATAAGAAAGTATAAGTTTTTGAACTTAGATAACTGTCTAGCTCCAGCGCCCTAGCGGCTAGTGTCCTTCGCTCTCCGCCCTACGATAAGTCAACATCGAATCGCCTTCGGCTCTTCGTGTTTCCTTTATCTCGGTTGGAGCGCTCCAGGCCATACGCCGCTGAACAGGGCGCTTGCGCTTTTCTAATGCGCAAGTTCATATTGCTCAATTTTATTTTCGTACGTTAAGGTAACACCAATCTCATCCCAGCCATTCAGCAGCATGACTTTAGGGTAAGGAGCAATTTCGAAAGCAACCTTGAATCCCTCATTATCATAGACCACTTGATTTTCAAGGTCGACTGTTAATTGATATTCTTCGGATTCTGCTTTTCTAATAATGGACTGAACTTGTTCATTACTAGCCTGTATCGGGAGAATCCCATTTTTTACACAATTGTTTTTAAAAATGTCGGCAAAACTTGGGGCAATGACAATTTTAAAGCCGAAATCTTGAACTGCCCACGGCGCATGCTCACGAGAAGATCCGCAACCAAAGTTTTCACCAGCAACCAAGATAGATGCGCCTTTATATTTTGGATCATTTAAAGAAAAATCAGGACGAAGATTTCCTTCATCATCGAAACGCCAATGATAAAAAAGGAATTGTCCGAAACCACTACGTTCAATCCGCTTTAAAAACTGTTTTGGGATAATTTGGTCCGTATCAATGTTCGACCTATTTAATGGATAAACAAGGCCTTGATGAATCTTTAATGGTTCCATATGCTATCTAACCTCCTGTGCTGCAGAGAATTGGCGGACATCAACGAAGTGGCCTGCAACAGCGGCAGCAGCTGCCATTTCAGGGCTGACAAGATGGGTTCTGGCTCCGTTCCCTTGGCGGCCTTCAAAATTTCGGTTAGAAGTTGAGGCACAGCGTTCCCCAGGTGGAACAATGTCATCGTTCATCGCCAGGCACATACTGCAGCCGGCTTCGCGCCATTCAAAACCTGCTTCTGTAAAGACCTTATCAAGGCCTTCTTTTTCGGCTGCAAGTTTGACACTAAATGAACCTGGAACCACAATAGCGGTAACTGAAGGGCTAACCTTTTTGCCCCGGATAATCTCAGCCGCACTTCGTAAATCGCTTATGCGCGAATTTGTGCAAGAACCGATGAAAACATGGTCAATTTTCACATTTGAGATCGGCTGACCTGCTTCAAGGCCCATGTATTCAAGCGCACGCCCGATCTCGTCCTTCTCACTAGGTTTCTCCGTTTCGTCTGGATTTGGAACATTAGCCGTAATTGGAATACACATACCTGGATTTGTTCCCCAGGTTACTTGTGGTTCAACTTCCGCTGCTTCAATCTTAACGACCCGGTCGTATGCTGCCCCTTCATCTGAAGCAAGAGCTTTCCACTCTGCAACCGCTTGTTCAAACGCTTCTCCTTGAGGTACATGACGTCTTCCTCGTAAATATTCAAAAGTTGTTTCATCAGGTGTGATCAGTCCTGCTCTAGCACCTGCTTCAATTGACATGTTACAAACTGTCATCCGCTCTTCCATGGAGAGTGAACGGATGGCTTCACCTGTGTACTCCATTACATAACCTGTTCCAAATTGGACACCGAATTTACCGATGATGGCAAGGATTAAGTCTTTCGCTGTAACGCCAGTACCGAGTTTCCCGTTGACCTTAACATTTAACGTTTTAGGCGGTGCCTGCCAAAGTGTTTGGGTTGCAAGAACATGCTCGACCTCGCTCGTACCAATCCCAAAAGCAAGTGCACCAAATGCTCCGTGTGTAGAGGTATGACTATCGCCGCAAACAATGGTTTTACCAGGCTGTGTAAGACCAAGTTCAGGTCCGATTACATGGACGATCCCATTATCTGGGTGGTGAATATCAGCAAGTGGAATCCCGAATTCCTGACAATTTTGTTGTAAGGTATCAATTTGATTTTTCGAAACAGGGTCATTGATTACCAAACGTTGTCGGGTTGGAACATTATGATCCATCGTCGCAAAGGTAAGGTCTGGGCGGCGTACTTTACGCTCATTCATTCGTAAGCCCTCAAAAGCCTGAGGAGAGGTTACTTCGTGAACGAGGTGTAAATCAATATATAATAAATCTGGTTTTCCCTCTTCTTGATGTACAACATGCTTTTCCCAAATCTTTTGAATAATATTTTTTGGTGTATGCATAGCGTCCTTCCTCACGTTAATGAATTTAAATTTTTTTTTTTAGAACCTTGGATAAATTTAGGGGTAAACCGCTGAACAAGACGGTTTACCCACCGAATTTATTAAAAATAACAGCTGGCGATGCATTTCGAAGCATTTTGCGATTTGATATAATCCGCAATCCTTTTTGTCATTTCAGCAGTTCCAACAAGACGACCATCTAGAACTTGAAGATCGCCTGTGTGGAAGCCGGCATCTAAAACCGCTTGGACAGCATCCTCAATCACTTTTGCCTCGTCATTTAATTGGAAAGAGTACCTAAGCATAAGTGCAGCAGATAAAATCATCGCTACAGGATTGGCTACACCTTTGCCAGCAATGTCTGGGGCAGAGCCGTGAACCGGTTCATAAAGGCCCACTCCATTTTCATTTAAGCTAGCTGAAGGGAGCATACCAAGTGATCCGGTAATAACGGAGGCTTCATCGCTTAAGATGTCTCCGAATAGATTCTCGGTAACGATTACGTCAAAATGGCTAGGGTTTGTGATTAATTTCATAGCGGCAGCATCAACTAATACATGTTCCACAGCTACATCTGGATACTGAGCTTTTTTCTCTTCGACAATTTCACGCCATAGTTTACTAGATTCAAGCACATTTGCTTTATCAACCGAAGTCAGCTGACCACGCCGCTGCTGTGCGGCTTGAAAGCCCTTATCGACAATTCTTTCAATTTCTTGACGGGAATACACTAGTGTGTCTACAACGGAGTTTCCATTATCACGACGTTCACTTGGTGTTCCGAAGTAAAGGCCGCCCGTTAATTCACGTACGATAAGGAGGTCGCTTCCAGAGACTACTTCTTCCTTTAAAGGTGAGGCATGAAGAAGGTTTTTAAATCCTTTAATTGGCCTTAAGTTTGCATATAAATCAAGTGCTTTACGGATTCCTAGCAAGCCTCGTTCAGGACGTAAATGGGAGGGATTGTTATCCCATTTTGGTCCTCCAACCGCGCCAAGCAATACCGCATCGGCCTGTTTGCAAGCAGCAACGGTTGAGTCTGGAAGGGGAGTGCCGTATAGGTCTATGGCTGCTCCTCCGATTTCATGGGTTTCAAAGCTAAAAGTATGATTGTATTCTTCAGCAATAGCATTTAACACGTCTTTTGCTGAATTAATAACTTCCTTGCCAATGCCATCACCGGGAAGTAAGACAATACGTTTTTTCATTAGAAGCAACCTCCTCATTTTTGTTTGGTTTTTATATTTTGGCAGTTTCTTTTACAACTGCTTTTTGGTTAAAAAATACACGATTAACAGCGTTCAAGAATGATTTTGCTGAAGCCTCTAGTACATCTTGTGCTGAACCGCGGCCGGTTACAGTGGTACCATTTACCGTCATTTTGACATGGACCTCAGCAAGTGCATCTCGTCCTTGGCCAATCGAACTTAATCTAAAATCAGTAAGATGGATCTCTTCTTTAATCAAACTTTCTAAAGTGTTCATTAAAGCTTCTACACTACCAGAACCTGTACGGGCTGTTTCCACTCGAATACCTTCAGGAGTGGTTAAAGCCACAGTAGCTGTCGGCAAGTTTGCTGAGCCGTAATGGACTTGGAAGGCAACAAGTTCATATTTTTTGATATCAACAGCTGTTGTTTGAATATCGGTTAGAATCGCAAAAAGATCTTCGTCCGTTACTTCTTTCTTACGATCGGTTAATAGTTTAAAAGAAGTAAAGGCTTCAATGAGTTTCTCATCCGAAAGTTCAAAGCCCATTTGCTCAATTTTATCTTTGAAGGCATGGCGGCCGGAATGTTTGCCGAGCACTAAATCATTGGATTTGACTCCGACTAGTTCAGGCGTAATAATCTCATAGGTTAACGTATTTTTTAAGACGCCGTCCTGATGGATTCCTGATTCGTGGGCGAAAGCATTTTTTCCAACCACGGCTTTATTAGGAGGAACCATCATCCCCGTAAAGCGGCTGACAAGATCACTCGTGCGTTTAATTTCTTTTAAGACTAGATTGGAAGTATAAGGATACTTATCTTTACGGATGTTTAAGGCCACGGCAATTTCTTCCAAAGAAGCATTACCAGCACGTTCCCCAATTCCGTTGATCGTACCTTCGACTTGAGTAACTCCGTTTTCGATGGCAGCTAGCGAATTCGCAACCGCCATTCCCAAATCATCATGACAATGGCATGATAATGCCGCCTTATGAATATTAGGAACGTTTTCTCGAATGTAGCGGAACATGCGTCCATATTCTTCAGGTGTGGTATAACCGACTGTATCAGGAAGATTAATGACGGTTGCACCAGCATCGATGACCTTCGTAATAATTTGGACAAGGAAATCAAGATCCGAGCGGGACGCATCTTCAGCCGACCACTCGATGTGCGGGAAGTTCCGTTTAGCATAAGAAACCATGTCTACAGCAATTTGGGTGACTTCCTCAGGTGTTTTTATCAGTTTATATTGCATATGGATAGGGGAGGTGGCAAGGAACACATGTAACCTTGGTTCTGCTGCATCTTTTAACGCATCCCACGCAATGTCAATGTCCGATTTCGTCGCTCTTGCCAGGCCAGTAACTGAAACATTTTTAATATTCCGGGCGATTGCTCTTACTGCTTCAAAATCGCCTTGGGAGGAAGCCGGAAAGCCGGCCTCCATAATGTCAACACCAAACCGTTCAAGTTGTCTTGCGATTTCCAATTTCTCAAGCTGGTTTAAATTCACACCAGGGGACTGTTCGCCATCGCGTAATGTCGTATCAAAGATGTTAACGTGAACCATTTACCGCCACTTCCTTCTTTGCTGTTACTGGCTTTTTAATAAATGGCATTAATGCACGAAGCTCGCGGCCAACTTGTTCAATTTGGTGATTGTTTTCAGCACGATTAATCGCATTGAATTGTGGGCGGTTTGCTTGGTTTTCAAGGATCCAGCCTTTAGCAAACACACCAGTTTGAATATCTGTTAATACATCCTTCATCCGTGCTTTTGTATCTGCATTTACGACACGTGGTCCAGACACGAAATCTCCCCATTGTGCAGTATCGGAAATTGAATAGCGCATATTTTCAAAGCCACCTTCATATAAAAGGTCTACGATTAATTTCAATTCATGTAAACACTCAAAGTAGGCAACTTCAGGCTGATAACCTGCTTCAACAAGAGTTTCAAATCCAGCTTTGATAAGGGCAGTAGTTCCGCCGCAAAGAACAGCTTGCTCTCCGAAAAGATCTGTTTCTGTTTCTTCTTGGAAGGTAGTTTCTAAAACACCTGCACGGGCTGAGCCAATACCTTTTGCATAGGCAAGGGCAAGATCACGTGCTTGACCAGTGTAGTCTTGATAAACTGCGTAAAGTGCTGGGACACCAGCGCCTTCAGTGTAAGTACGACGTACTAAATGACCTGGGCCTTTTGGTGCTACTAAAAATACGTCTACATCTGCAGGAGGAACGATTTGGCTAAAGTGAACATTGAAACCATGTGCAAAAACAAGGGCATTACCTGCTTCAAGGTTTGGTTCGATGCTTTCTTTGTAAACCTTTGGCTGCATTTCATCAGGAAGAAGAACCATAATAACGTCAGCTGCTGCAGCTGCCTCTGCAACTGAAGTAACTTCAACGCCATCTTCAACTGCTTTATCCCACGATTTTCCGCCTCTTAATCCAACTACTACATCAAAACCGCTCTCTTTTAAATTAAGTGCATGGGCATGACCTTGAGAACCATAGCCAATTACTGCGATTTTCTTTCCTTGTAAAACCTCTTCTTGAATATCTCCGTTATAAAGTACTTTTGCCATTATCGATCATCCTTTCAAGGTAAGTTATTATTTTAATAGGGTGTAATGATTTAGTTCGTTTACTTGCGGTTGATGCCCGCGTAATAGGGCTGTCAATCCTGTTCTGGCAATCTCTTTAATTCCATATGGGCGAAGTAATTCTAGTAATGCATCGATTTTTTCAGGTTTGCCGGTGATTTGAACGGCTAAACTATCTTTACTTACATCAATTACGATGGCACGAAATGGGTCAATGATTCCGTTAATCTCACTGCGGAGCTGGCTGCTTGAGGCTACTTTAATCAAGGCCAATTCGCGAACAACAATTGCTTTATCCGTAATATCAGAAACTTTTAAAACATCAATCTGTTTATTAAGCTGCTTTGTCACTTGTTCGAGACGCTGCTCATCTTCGATTTCAACAACGAGGGTCATTTTTGAAACACCTTCCGTTTCTGTTGGCCCAACGGAAATACTTTCAATATTGAATTGACGCCTTTGCAGAAGTCCGGTGACACGGTTGAGAACACCGCTTCGATCCTGAACTGTTGCTGTTATGATTCGCTTCATGGTTTCACCCCTATCATTTCATGGATTCCTTTGCCAGGGGCAATCATCGGAAATACTTTTTCCTGTTGAAGAACACGGCAATCAACAAGAACTGGACCATTATGGGCGAATACTTCAGGAAGAACAGTGATGAGTTCCTCTTGATTGTTAACCCGATAACCCTTAATTGAATAGCTGTCGGCAAGTTTGACAAAATCAGGCTGTGTATGAAGTATCGATTCTGAAATACGGTTTCCGTGTAAAAGTTCCTGCCATTGGCGAACCATTCCAAGTGCGCCATTGTTGACAATAATAATTTTTACGGGAAGGTTTCGTTCATAAATAATCGATAATTCCTGAAGTGTCATTTGGAAGCCGCCATCCCCGACAATCGCAACGACTGTACTATCCGGCTCGGCAATTTGTGCACCAATCGCGGCAGGGAAGCCAAAGCCCATTGTTCCCAGTCCACCTGAAGTAATCCAGCGGTGTGGGGTTTTAAAGGTGTAATATTGGGCTGCCCACATTTGGTGCTGGCCGACATCAGTTGCGACGATAGCCTCACCATTCGTTACTTTGTGGACTGCTTCGATAACCCATTGCGGGCACATTCCGTTTGGATCATGTTTATACCAAAGCGGATACTCCTGTTTGTTTTGATTCAGTTTTTCCAGCCATTCAGCCGTTTTAGGTGACTCGAACTCCTTATCAAGCAGCTCGCTGAGTGCCTCTTTTGTATCAGAAACAATAGGAATAAGTGTTGGAACATTTTTACCAATTTCGGCCGGGTCGATGTCAATATGGGCAACTTTCGCAAATGGGGCGAAGTGTTTAAGATTTCCTGTTAGTCTATCATCGAATCGGGCTCCAAAGTTGATAAGCAGATCACATTCGTAAACGGCCGTGTTCGCTGCATATGTTCCGTGCATTCCACCCATTCCCAGCGAGAGTGGGTTATCTGCAGGAAAGGTACCAAGTCCAAGTAAAGTGGTGACCACTGGGATTTGGTGCTTTTCCGCAAAAGCAGTTAAGTCGGCTGATGCTCTTCCGTGAAGAACACCGGCGCCTGAAAGGATTACAGGCTTAATTGCCCTTGAAATGGAATCGGCAAGCTTTTTAATCTGCAATGGATTTGGCTTTGTTGTTGGCTGGTATCCAGGTAAATTAATGCTCGCTTCTTCGGGATCTTCAGTCAAAAATCCAGCAGAAATATCTTTAGGGACATCCACTAATACTGGCCCTGGTCGACCAGTAGAAGCAATATGAAAAGCTTCCTTGACGATGCGTGGTAAGTCTTCAATTGATTGTACCTGGTAGTTATGTTTCGTAATCGGCGTGGTAATTGCCATAACATCTGCTTCTTGGAATGCGTCTGTTCCGATGACACTTCGTGCAACCTGTCCTGTGAATATAACAAGTGGCAGGGAATCCATCATTGCATCAGTTATTCCAGTAACCAGATTGGTTGCTCCTGGTCCTGAAGTTGCAATAACAACTCCAGGTTTACCGGTAACTCGGGCATACCCTTCAGCTGCATGGATCATTCCTTGTTCATGTCGGAAGAGAATATGCTCGATAGTTCCCTGGGCGCGGTAAATGGCATCATAGATTGGAAGGACGGCACCTCCGGGATATCCAAACAGAGTTTCCACACCTTCTTTTTTCAGTAAGTCGATGAGAAGGTCTGCACCGGTTCTCGGTTCTGTAGTTGTTTGGACCTCAAGCTTTTTTGCTTCTACTTTCACGTTGTAATCCCTCCTTACGGATGATTGAATTTTTTAAAAATTTGTTTCAAGTCTCGATATTGAAAAATTGCTGGTTGCAGAAAATTCACTGCTAATGCTTAAACATAGTAAAAAAGGCCCTATTCTCCCGGAATAGACTGCAGTCAATAAGATCAAAAGCAGAATAATCGGGGAGAAAAGGCCTTTCATTTTCTCGGTACCACCCGTTTTTACAGTATCCTTACGAATACTGCCTTATGAAGCGACATCAAAAAATATAGATACGCTTCTTTTGATAACAGGTGTTCAAAGATATGGACACCCGATTAAGCCTACTTAATTAATGATCGTTCGGCTTAACACTCAGGGATGATGTCAGAATAAGTTGTATTACTGGGCTTCCAGCAACCCCAGCTCTCTGAAAATACGAATTCTTATTCCTTTATTCCCGTCATCGATTTATGGATATTTTTTTGTCAAATGATCCCCATTTAACGCTTTAGCACCTTAACTTCCTAAGAGAAGGGGAGGGGTACTACTTATTCCCATTGGTAAGAATATTTTAGAATTTCATGATCCCGCCTGTGTTGGCAGATGTTACGAGTTTTGCATATTTTGCAAGATAACCAGTTTTGATTTTAGGCTCTGGTTTCACCCATGCCTTCCGTCGTTCGGCTAAAACTTCATCATCAACAAGAAGGTCAATGGTGCGTGCTTCTAGGTCGATTAAGATTTTGTCACCATTTTCAACAAGGGCAATTGGTCCGCCTTCTGCTGCTTCTGGTGAGATATGACCAATGGAAATTCCACGGCTGGCACCCGAGAAGCGTCCATCTGTAATTAGGGCAACTTCTTTACCTAATCCACGACCCATAATTGCGGAAGTAGGTGCAAGCATTTCAGGCATTCCTGGTCCGCCTTTTGGACCTTCATAGCGGATAACAACCACATGTCCCGCTTGAACAGTACCATTATTAATATTTTCTTGTGCGTCATCTTGGGTTTCAAAAACGATTGCTTCACCCAAGAATGTTTTAATGGAAGGATCAACGGCACCAACCTTGATTACCCCGCCGTCTGGAGCAATGTTTCCATATAGGATGGATAGTCCACCAACTGGGCTATATGGATTGTCTTTTGTCCGGATGACATTTTCATTCGTGATTGTTGCTTCCTTCACATTTTCTGAAAGAGTTTTACCTGTAATGGTTAAGCAGTTATCATGCAAGGCGCCTTCTACTTTATAAAGTTCATTAATAATGGCACTAACCCCGCCTGCATGATGAATATCTTCCATTGAATAATCGGATGCTGGCATAATTTTTGCTAGATAAGGAACTCTTTCAGCAATTTTGTTAATCTCACGTAAATCGTATTCAATCCCAGCTTCGTTGGCAATTGCCAATGTATGAAGCACTGTATTCGTTGATCCCCCCATCGCCATATCTAGGGCAAAGGCATTATCAATTGCTTCTCTAGTAATAATGTCACGCGGCCGAATATCCTTTTTTACTAATTCAATTAAATGTCTAGCCGCTTGACGAATTAATTCATGCCTCTCATCTGAAGTTGCAACAATTGTTCCGTTACCCGGAACAGTCATTCCTAATACTTCCATTAGACAGTTCATTGAGTTTGCTGTAAACATCCCTGAACAAGATCCGCATGTAGGGCAGGCATTTGTTTCAATGTCCAGAAGCTCCTTCTGGCTGATCGTACCGTTATGGTAAGCACCAACCCCCTCAAATACTGAAGTGAGTGAAAGGTTCTTTCCTGTTGATGGAGAAACACCCGCTTCCATCGGTCCGCCTGATACAAATACAGAAGGGACGTTGGTTCGTGCAGCAGCCATTAACATTCCAGGTGTAATCTTGTCACAGTTTGGAATGTAAAAAACTCCATCAAACCAATGAGCATTTATGACAGTTTCGGCACTGTCGGCGATAATCTCACGGCTTGGAAGGGAATAGCGCATCCCAATATGGCCCATTGCTATGCCGTCATCGACACCAATCGTATTAAATTCGAAAGGAATACCACCAGCTTCACGGATAGCTTCTTTTACAATCTCACCGAAATGATTAAGGTGTTTATGTCCTGGAATAATTTCAATAAACGAGTTACAGACGCCGATAAACGGCTTTTCAAGGTCACTCGTTTTTACCCCTGTTGCATATAAAAGGCTTCGGTGGGGTGCACGGTCAATTCCCTTTTTAATCATATCGCTACGCATTTATTTATCTCCTAACTGACGATCGCGTGATTTGCTCTTTCTGGGTAACAAGCCACACCGTCTGTTGTTACAATTTTCCTGAATTCCTCTAATAGAATGTTGGTAACCTCGCCGGGTTTTCCATCACTAATTTTTCGTTTGTCCACATCAATTACTGCGATTACCTCAACGGCTGTACCGGTTAAGAACACTTCATCAGCCACATAGACATCGTGACGAGTGAATGGAGATTCTCTAACTTCAAAGCCTCTAGCTCTCGCTACATCAATAATGGCGTTGCGCGTAATTCCTTCTAATGCGCCCAGGTAAACTGGCGGGGTAAATATGACACCATTTTTTACAATGAAGATATTGTCAGCTGAACCTTCGGTAACATAGCCTTGGTCATTAAGCATTAATGCTTCCTCAACGCCTGCTTGATTGGCCTCTAATTTTACAAGAATATTATTTAAATAGTTAAGTGATTTAACCTGTGGGCTTAAAACATCCGGGCGATTTCTACGGCTTGCAACGGATGCAATTTTAATCCCACGCTCGTAATACTCTTTAGGAAACATGGACAATTCTTCAGCAATAATAATGACACTTGGCTTCGAGCAGGATGAAGGGTCTAGGCCGAGATTTCCTTTTCCACGAGAAACAACGACACGAATATAGGCGCGTTCTAGCTGATTTTTTCTGATTGTATCGACGATTAATTGCGTCATTTCCCCATGTGTATATGGAATATTCAGCATAATGGATTGTGCTGATTCAAATAGTCTTTTTAGGTGAGCATCAAGTCTAAAGACGTTTCCACTATAAACACGTATGCCTTCAAATACTCCATCACCATATAAAAAACCATGATCAAAAACTGAAACTACAGCATCCTCTTTCTTGACGAATTTACCGTCAAGGAAAATCCATTGACTCCCCAACCTAACCACTCCTCTTTTGTGATAGACCGCTTTAAATGACTAAACAAATTTTTTAAAAAGAATTGCCATACCCCTTCTCCAACTGATGAAGAGCTTTGGCAGTTAATGAATTGATGATTATTTTCGATAATCATACAACCAATCGAAAACATGGTCAATATAGAAATCTGACAATTCAAATAAATCAAAAAAATTGTTAGCGTTTACATCATTGTCGTAATAAGGAAAACGGCAAAAAAAAGTTTTTTAAAATTTTTTTATTTTTAAGTTATTTTGTTCGTGTTAGGGATTATAACGGGGTCGATATTCAGAGGTAAGTAACATGGAGGTGTTTAAAAGTCGATTAGATTTCGTATTAAAAGCTACTAAACTTTTACCAAAAAACACTAGTTTGAAATAGTGTTTTTTAGGCTCAAAGCTTAGCCAGATGTTCATACACTTCCCGTAAATTACTATATCCGTTTTTTTGAGCCCGCTGTAAATAGCTGCCCCAAATTTGCGCTGTCATTATGGCATCTCCCAGTGCATGGTGACGATCTTTTATGGCAATCCCACATTCATAGCATACTTCTTCAAGTGGTAATGATTTCATGTAAGTGTCAGATAGTCGAATTAAGAAGGATGTATCGATGATTCGATGTTCAAATCTTGTTTTTAAGAGATCCCATGTCATTTTCTGCATAAAGGACTTTTCATGTTTAGAGTGGTGTGCGACAAGAATATGACTTTGTGCATAGTTAAAAAATTGTAGTAAGACATCCCTGGCAGGAGGAGCATCACGTAGTTGTTCATCGTGAATATTAGTTAAAGCTGAAATTTCTTCGTTTAGTGGAAGATCTGACTTTACCAGTGAATAAAAAGTATCATCGACCTCCATCTGCTGGCCCACCATTTTCACGGCTCCAATTGAAAGGACATAGTCGCCTTTTTCTGGATAGAACCCAGTAGTTTCTAAGTCAAATACGACTACCTCTAATTCGTTAAGCGGAGTGTCTAAGTTGTTTTTTCCTTTCATTTCTTTTTGAAGTTGTCGAATGAAGGAAATTTGTTGTGGATTGACTTGCCCTTGAATTCCCGCGTAAATATTAGAACTAACCTTACCGGAGATCTGCCTGAAGTATTGAGCTAAATCATTGATTTTCATGTTATCCCTCCTTTGTCGATAAGTTTTCCAGCGTATTGGTGAAGGGCCACACCATTTCTAATGATGTCTTTCACCTCATTCCTTTGCTCTTTTGTCAGTTTATCCGCCGGTAAATAGTGCCCTGATTCATAATCTGTATGGCTGGCATATTGAAGACGATAGTTTAACAGTTTTAAAAACATCGTTTTAAATTGATCTTTGTCTTGAATTTGTAGTTTATCGAGCCTTGAAAGGGTAGAAGTTTCCAGAACATTTTCTCTCATTGCCAAAAGACGAACCGCATTGATATAAGGGAATAGGGCGGTCTCCTTAAGATTTAGAGATCCACTATGTACACCATGGGGCTCCACTAAAATCTGACCTAATAAACCAATTCCCTTTTTAAAATGAAGTGTATTTTTATAAATTCTTGCAAGTAATTGTTCTTTTTGCACGGTTTGATACGCAAATGTTTTTAGTTGTTCCATCAGTTGATGCTGGCCATAAAAAGAGCGTCCATCAATAAAAATCAAGAGGTAGCGTAACGATTCCCATGACGCATCGGCTGTCCAGTTCAGTATTTGTTTCTCCCATTCGGTTTGTGCTTTACACCAGAATGGATTGCCCGACATCACACCGCCATCGCAATAAGAATACCCAACCTGATAGAGACCTTTTGATACTTCCTTTCCTAATGACAGAAAATATGCTTTTGCTTCAGCCGTTGAATCAAGGTAAATGATGCCATGATCCTGATCGCTCCAAACCGATTGTTCGAAGCGGCCGGCACTCCCCATTACAAAGAAAGTGAAGAGAGAGGGTGGGGGACCATACCGTTCAAGAATTTCCTTCAGTGAAATTTCCAAAATCTGTTTGATTATGTTGTCATGGAGTTGATTTAATTGAAAGTGATCTTTGGCTGCTTCCTTTATGTGGGTTTTTCTAAATTCGGCAATCCCCGAGTAGGTATCGTATTTCATGTTTTTCACCTCCTGCTTTAAAAATACATAAAGCGTGCAAGCCTTAAAAGGCGTTGCACACTTCATTAACTGCAATTTATAATGATTTTGTTTGTTCTGCTTTCAGTAATTCTGGATAACCGTAGCTTCCATGTTCGCTTAAATCTAATCCCATAATCTCTTCTTCTTCCGTAACGCGCAAACCATTCATGAATTTTTTCATAAGTGCCAGCAAGATGAAGGAGACGATAAAGGCGAAAGCGGCACAGGTGACAACGCCCATTGCTTGAACGCCAAGTTGGTGTAAACCGCCGCCGTAAAACAATCCTGGCTTTCCGACTGTTGCTAATTCTTTTGTTGCAAAGAAACCAGTTGATAAAGTCCCCCATACACCAGCAGCTCCGTGTACGGATAGAGCTGCAATTGGATCATCAATGCCTCTGTTTTCAAAGAAGCGAATGCTGTAAAATACAAGAATTCCTGCGATGAAGCCGATTAAGACAGCGGCCCAGGTATCTACAAACGCACAAGAAGCAGTAATAGCGACTAATCCTGCCAAGGCTCCGTTTAGCATCATTGGAACATCAGCTTTACCAAGAACAATCCAAGAAACAATCATCGCAGCAATGGTCCCTGCTGCTGCTGCTAAATTAGTATTAACGGCAACAAATCCGAAGAATGCTTTATCAACAGTTAATGTGCTACCAGCATTAAAACCAAACCAGCCAACCCATAATAGTAATACACTTACTGCAGTAAACACTTGGTTATGACCAGCAAGATTATTGGCCGAGCCATCTTTGTTAAATTTCCCAATACGTGGTTTTAATAGAATCGTAGCTGCAAGAGCTGCCATTGCACCTGTTAAGTGAACTACGGTAGAACCGGCGAAATCTTGTTTACCATGCTCTGCTAACCAACCTCCGCCCCAAATCCAGTGTGCAATGGGAGGATAGACAATGACTGAGAAAAGTAATGCAAATACCAGATAAGCACCTAATTTAGCTCGTTCTGCAAAGCCTCCGAACGCAATGGTTAATGAAATACCGGCAAATGCTAATTGGAATAAGAAGAAAACGGCACCTGACAATGGCAAGCCATCAATGTCATAACCTGAATAAAAGAAATCTGAGAAGCCAATCAGTGGATTTCCTTTACCAAAAATTAATCCATATCCCACTGCCCAAAATACGATTGATCCGATTCCGAACGTAAGGATTGTTTTACCTGCGATATGTCCTGCATTTTTCATTCTGGTTGAACCTGTTTCTAGGAGGATAAAACCTCCAATCATTAAGATGACAAGTACACCTGCCACCATCACCCACAGACTATTCATTAAAAATGTAGTATCCACTTTTTCTCCCCCTTTTAAGTGATGTTAATATTCTTAACATTTGATATGTTTGTATTCTTACATGATTCTAGATTGGATTCTATAAGTTTGGGAGATTATCTAACATGGTTTTTCGGTGGGGGGAGGAAAAAGAGAAGGAAACCCCATCACTTATAAGGAATGGGGCGGAAGGTGCATAGCTCATTATTTTTTTCGTAAACCAAAATGGGCATTTAATTGTCCTTGGATCATCTGCCTGCGAACCTCTTCTTGGTTGTGTTTCTTTTGTTCTCGAAGCATTTCTTTCCTAATGTCATGTGTTTGGATGCCGTCTTCAATTTTATTGGCAATTTCCATCAGCAATTCAACATCTGAAAAGGAAAACTTACGGCTGCCACCAGCAGACCTTTCGGGGAAAATAAGCTTTCGTTCTTCATAGTAACGTATTTGTCGTTCAGAAAGACCTGTGAGATCCCTGACAATACCGATTGTAATTACCTTTTTATCTTTGTATGAGATGTCATTTCCCATTTTTGTCGCTCACCACACCCTATTGTTTACAGTAATTAATATGTTTCTATACCATAGTATCATTTTATGTTAGATTATCTCACGTCGTACTAGATTTTCATACTATTTTGCTTGTTTGTCAGAATAAAGTAACTATGGAGTAATTGATTATGATTTTGCAGGGGAGAATGTTTTATTATATAAACTTTCCAGTTCAGAGAAGGTAAGGGAGTGAAGTTCGTGAACAGAAGAATCAGTAGCACCTGTCTCTAACAACTTCTTTATATAAAACTTCCTAAGGCGTTCAAGTCCTTTACGTAAATGAGTTGCCAACCTTTTTCACCCCTTTCCAACTGAAATTAATAATTTTGAAGTCTCCTTAATAGTTCATTTGCCTTTGACCCCATTGTTTTCATGAGTTCTTCATACAACTCATCTCTTAATTTATCTAATTGAAGGATTCTTTCAGCTAGTTTAATATCATTTCTTCGATACATTTGAAATCTTCCTTTCTTTCGTGGTTTATATTGAAAAGTTAACTGAATTTTCGCTCCTTGTCAGGGTTTTTGTAAGATAAACTGACAGGATTTTTAAAATGATCCTTCAAGTTGGTAAAAGAATCTTACGAAGTATTTTTTAATATTAAAAAGAACCGGACATCTGCCCGGTTCTTTGGAATTTCTCTTAATATTCTCCGTCGAATGGAGTGAATGGGATGTTGAATCTTCTTTCCAAGACACGTAGACGTTGATTCACTCGTTGAAGTCTGCGATCGATCTGGGCTACATGATGTTGTAGTTGATTGATATCCCGTTCTTGCCGCTCGTTGGCCCTCTCCAACTGATTCAGCCTGCGTTCAATTTGCTGTGGCTGTCTTGCTGGATCATATTGTTCTGGCATATAGGGATTAAATTGCTCACCCTGGACATAGGGATTAAATTGTTCAGTTTGCTCATAGTAATTCACTTGTTCTGGTTGACCATAGTAATTCATTTGTTCTGGTTGAACATAGGAAGTATACTCAATCGGCATTTGAGGCATTTGATAATAACCATACGGATTCATTTAGGCATCTCTCCTTATGTGGTAAATACCCTATAGATTATGTAGGTGTTTGGGAGAAGCAACGGCGAATGCCCATATACTGTCTCTGGCTTTCTGGGTATATACTCTTAGGGAAATAAAAATGAGATGACCAAAGTCATCTCAAATCGAATTTTTTATAGTTTTATGATAGTTCTGCCCCGTGCTTCACCTTTAAGGATCGAGGTTAACTCATTTGGTAATTCGTCTAGTGGTACTTCCTTATTCATCACTTTTAATAAATGATCAGGTTTAAAGTCAGTGGCCATTCGCTTCCACAAGGCAATTCGAGTTTCTAGTGGACAATAAACGGAATCAATACCAAGCAAACTGATGCCTCTTAGAATAAGGGGAATACCGTGGTAGGAACATCGCCTCCGCCTGTTAAGCCGCTAACTGCCACCGAACCATTGTAAGTAATTTTGGTAAGGATGGAGGCGAGTGTTTTGCCGCCAACAGGATCAATTGCTGCTGCCCAAAGCTGCTTATCTAAGGCTCTGATGTTTTGACCAGTGACGTCCTCGCGGGAAAGAATTTCGCTTGCACCTAGTTCCAAAAGGAAGTCATGTTCCGATTGTTTCCCAGTACTTGCAACCACATGGTAGCCTCGTTTGGTAAGAATCGCTACAGCGATACTGCCCACCCCGCCTGTCGCTCCTGTTACGAGGACCTTGCCTTTATCAGAAGTTAACCCGTTTTCTTCTAAGCGTTGAACTGATAATCCGGCCGTAAACCCAGCTGTCCCATAGACCATCGCTTCTTTTAACGACAGACCCTTAGGTAATGGAACAACCCAATCAACAGGAATCTGGGCATATTCACTGTAGCCACCATAATGGGAAACCCCAATCTCTTAGCTGGTAGCTATCACTTCATCCCCTGCTTTAAAACGAGAATCCTTCGAACGGACAACTACACCAGAAAGATCGATACCAGGAATAAATGGGTAGGATCTGACAATTTTCCCATCAGGGGAACTCGCTAATCCGTCCTTGTAGTTCACACTCGAATATCGGACGTTAATAAGGACGTCCCCTGGTGGAAGGTCTCCAACTGTTACTTCTTTTACGTTTACTGTAAAGTCACTATCTGTTTTGTCTACCATTAAAGCCTTAAATGGTTCGTTCATTTTATACCCCCCTATGCTCCTCAATTAATTAAATATATATAATCACTTTTAACTAATCAATGACAGGAAGGTGACAGGTGAAATTTAAAAAAATAGAATGTCCAGGAGTAGTAGATAAAAGGAATAAAGTATTATTCTACAATGCTAACACTTCAGCTAATTACAGTACTAATATAGTAAAATATTTAAAATATTGAATATAGAATCAAAACAGGTTATAATCATTTATATTCATAATATTATCAAAATTTTAAAAAAATACTTTTTAGAGAAAACAATGGAGGTCTGTAGGGATGAAGAAATTTAAATTAGTTTCAACTATTTTGATGGTAGCCTTACTTTTAGTTCTATCCGCTTGTGGAACGAGTAAAACAGAGGGATCCGGAGAAAAGAAGACATTGAAGGTGGTAACAGATGCAGCCTATGCACCATTTGAATACCAAGATAAAGGGGAAGTAGTCGGATTTGATGTTGACTTTATTAATGCAGTAGCCAAGGAAGCAGGGTATAAAATTAACGTCAAGCATGTAGGCTGGGATCCATTATTTGTAGAAATTAAAGGTAAAACAGCTGATGCTGGAATCTCAGCAATCACGATTAACGATAAACGAAAACAAACTTATGACTTTTCAGTCCCTTACTTTTTATCTACCAATAAAATTATGGTTCCTAAAGGGAGCAGTATAAAAAGTGCCGCGGATTTAAAGGACAAAAGGGTCGCCGTGCAAAATGGAACAACTGGTCAGGAAGCCGTTGAGAAACTTCTAGGTACAGAATCTAATAATCTTAAAAAATTTAAAGATAATAATCTTGCAATCATGGAGCTAAAAGGCGGCGGTGCGGATGCAGTTGTTGCTGACAATACGGTAATTGAGGAATATGTGAAAAATAATCCTAATGAGAATTTTGTTATCATTGAAGATGCAGCTGCGTTCGAAAAGGAATATTATGGGCTCTTATTTCCAAAGGGCAGCAAGCTAAAGGCAGACTTTGATAAAGCGATTAAAGGAATTATGGAGAATGGGGAATACGCGAAAATCTACAAAAAATGGTTTAAGGTAGATCCTGAGTTAACAGATATTAAAGCACAACAATAATAGCTGAGATAAAATTGCGTAACGCTTCTTAAAAAGCAGTTGCGCAATTTTTGTTAAGGCTCTTTTCGTAAACTTTGTTGCTTTTGGAGCTTTATAAGGGTCAAAAATAGATTTGTTAAAAAATAGTGTACATCTTTTATGTAGGATTTTTTAGGGGGACTCATGATGGATATTCGTTGGGACATACTTGCTGAATATGCTCCATTTTTTGCAAAAGGAACGCTGCTAACCATCGGCCTTTCGCTTGTAAGCATCATAATTGGGTGTTTACTAGGTTTGTTTATTGGATTGGGTAAATTGACGAAAAATAAATGGATTGCCTTCCCGTTCAACTGCTATATTACTTTTTTCCGCGGGACGCCATTATTAGTACAAATATTATTAGTTCATTTTGGGCTTGTCCCGCTTTTTGTAGGTGAAACAAATGGGATTATTGCCGCCATTACTGCCCTTTCATTAAATTCGGCGGCATATGTTGCCGAGATTTTTAGAGCTGGAATTCAATCGATTGATAAAGGACAGATGGAAGCAGCACGTTCACTAGGGATGAATCATGTACAGGCTATGCGATTTGTTATTCTCCCTCAAGCTCTTAAAAGAATGATTCCTCCTTTAGGTAATGAGTTTATCGTCTTAATTAAAGATTCATCCTTAGCTGCAATCATTGCTGTAAAGGAACTCATGTATTGGGGACAAGCGATGCAGGGACAATACTATCGCGCATGGGAGCCGTATATTACCGCCGCCCTTATTTATCTTGTTTTAACTTTTTCTTTAAGTTTACTTTTATCCCGACTTGAAAGAAGGTTGGCCACAGAATGATTAACGTTAAAAATTTAAAAAAGTCATTTGGAAAAAATGAAGTCCTTAAAGATATAAACGTAACGGTTAAGCCTAAAGAGGTAGTTGTTGTCATTGGCCCATCTGGTTCAGGTAAATCTACCTTACTCCGCTGCATAAATTTGTTAGAGACGATTACAGATGGACATGTTTTGATAGAGGGAATTGATATTACCGATAAAAAAACGGATATCAATAAAATCAGGACGGATGTGGGCATGGTTTTTCAGCAATTTAACTTATTTCCACATAAAACAGTGATTCAAAATATAATGCTCGCTCCAAGGAAAGTAAAAAATGTGCCAATCGAGAAGGCCAGAGCAAAAGCAATCGACCTTTTACGAAAAGTTGGCTTAGAGGATAAGGCTGACGCCTATCCAGACTCTTTATCCGGCGGGCAAAAGCAGCGGGTTGCGATTGCAAGGGCGCTTGCAATGGAGCCGAAAATCATGCTTTTTGATGAGCCGACTTCAGCACTTGATCCTGAAATGGTTGGTGAGGTACTGGAGGTAATGAAGGACCTAGCAAAAGAAGGTATGACGATGGTAGTCGTGACCCATGAAATGGGCTTTGCCAAAGAGGTTGGTGACCGAGTAATTTTCATGGACGGCGGTTTGGTTGTGGAAGAAAATATTCCAAGTGAATTATTTGATAATCCCCAAGAAGAGCGGACCAAGGCGTTTTTAAGTAAAGTTTTATAACTAAAAGGGAGGCCTGAAGCCTCCCTTTCCTCTGATTTATTTTCCTTGATTCCATCTTTCCAACTTCGGAATGTTCCTTGTAAACATCCCGGCGATAAACTTCGGCATACCGAATTCCACGATCTTTTCTTTCACTCTGTCTTTCATTTCTTCCACTGTAATATTGGGTAAAGTGAATTCTCCATTCTCATAGCAGTGGCTGCAATACTTGGTGCTCTTTGTTCCGTCCTTTTCTGTTCCGCCCCCAAGCTCATCTTTTGCTAACGGCATTCCACAGCTTTGACAGTTTTTATAAATAGACAACCTCATCTCTCCAATCCTTATTCAAAATTAAAGACTTCAACAATCCGGTCTGCTTTTACCCGGTTTTGACATAGTTTAAATAATTGTTCCAAAAATATATCTATTTCAAGTGCCGAGGAGGGCAGTTTGATTTGAATGGTTGTCGAACCAAACATTTGCTTAAAATAAGCTTTTCTTTGATCATTTTTTCCGTCTCGTTTGAAAGGCTTGTATGTCCAGACAATATGTAGAGATCCGTCTATTTCTTGAATTTGACGTATCTCTGCACAGGTAGTGGAACGATTATGTGCGTAGAGGACTAAATAATAATTGTCATTTCTATGCCAGTCAATGAATACAAAGTAATAGCCAGTTTCGTTATCTGGCCTCGTAACTTCATATGCTGCGATCGTGGGTTTCCCATTTGTCCATTGATGAAACTTCACTAAACTTCCATCTGATATTTTAAGTTTTTTTATCTCAAAGGTCGCTGTATTTGAGTTTTCGATTAAGTTAGCTAAAAATATAGCTTGATCCTTTTCCAACTTAGATTTCTCCTTAAGGTTTTTGAACCAATTATACTTTGAATGCTGATAAAAAGGAAAGAATGTCCAAAATTAAACTTATCTTTATTTTTAATAAGAAAGGAAAGTGGTATACTTAATTTATTGATTATTCTGAAAAAAAGAGGAGGTTTTCCAATTTGAACTTTTATAAGGAAGATTTGCCGTTTCAATCGCTGCTTAAGGAGTTACTCGATCCTGCCTTTTTCGAGTTTGCTGACAATGAGTTGACAGCCTTTGGTGAGAAATGCGCTACTGTCATTGACTCTCGGGCCAGGTTTACGGACAGGGAAGGACAGCCGCGCTTAAACAAGTATGATGCGTATGGTGAAGACGTTTCTGAGGTATGGGTGAACGAAGGTTACCTGCGAACGGTTGAAGAAACATATAATACCGGAATTGTCGGCTATGTTCATAAAGAAATTCCCTCACTCGGGGAAAAGGGGAATTACATTTATTCCTATGCCCAAGGGTATCTGCTTTCACAAACGGAACCAGGATTTTACTGTCCTGTTACATTGTCAATGGCTACTGCCTATTTACTTAACCAGTATGCCTCTGACAAAGTGAAGGAACGGTTCTTGCCACATGTCCTCTCAACTGGTGAAGTTCCTCTCTATGAAGGGGCAACATTCTTAACAGAGCGCCAAGGGGGATCGGATGTCGGTGCAAATGAAACGAAAGCAGTGGAATCAGGAGATCATTTTAAACTATTTGGAGAAAAATACTTTGCTTCAAATGCCGGTATGTGTGGGGTGGCCATGGTTTTAGCGCGGAAAGAAGGTGCACCGGCCGGAACGAAAGGGCTGACTTTATTTGCCGTACCATGGCGGAAACAGGATGGCTCGCTAAATGGAATCCGGATTCGCCGCTTAAAGGATAAACTCGGTGTCAGGGCCGTTCCTTCCGCTGAGGTTGAATTTGATGGTGCAGATGCTTTTGTGGTTGGAGATCCAGCGAAGGGTTTCTACTATATGATGGAAGCTCTTAATCTATCAAGAGTTTGTAATGCCGTTGCCTCCTTAGGAATTATGAGAAGGGCTTATCGTGAAGCAAAGGACTATGCCTTTAGAAGAGATGCATTTGGAAGTAAGCTCGCTAACTATCCAATGATCAAGGATACACTATCAAGGCTCGCCGTTAAGTTGGAAATTGAAACCCGCACCGTATTTACGTATCTTCCATTGTTTGAAAGGGTCATGAACAATCAAGCGAGCCAAAAGGAGACCATTCTGAATCGTCTCTACATTGCTCTTTTGAAAAAAGAAACAGCAGAACAAGCGATTCACTTTTCACACGAAGCGATTGAAATGCACGGTGGGAATGGGTATATCGAAGACTTTGTTACCCCAAGATTGTTACGGGATGCTCAAGTACTGACTGTCTGGGAAGGAACAGCCAATATTCTAGGGTTGGAGGTCCTGCGGTTAATTGAGAAGTTTAAAGCGGATGAACTGTTTTTAGATGAGATGAGTCAACGCCTACGGGGGGTAGCCCATTTGCCGTCTGAATGGACGTATTTAGTAGAAAATAAGTTGATTCAATTACAGAATCTATCAAAATCATTACTGACGGCATCAACTGATCAAAAGACCTTTCACTCGAAAAAGGCTGCCGAACTTATGGTGAAAATTTTTGAAAGTATCGTGGCGCTTGAGCAGGCAGCAGGTGGCGACCCGCGCACAATCAAGGTCATGGAGATATTTTTAGAGGAAACATGGAAATCTTCTTACTTGTTTAATGAAGAAATGAGAACAGTTCATTACTTTTCCGAGATTGTTTTGAATTCAAAGAGTGAAGAGACGGTGTCTGTTAGATAAGAATGAAGGCCCATAAGCTTGCCATTTCCAGGCAGGCTTATTTTTTAGTAATTTAAGGATTCGTTTTGGTAAATTAATCAACGATTTCCAATTGTTATCCAGCAAATGTCGTAAGTCTCGAAAAATATGTAGTAAGAGTCCAAAAATATGTAATAAGTTTCGTAAAAAATGTAATAAGAGTCCGAAAATATGTAATAAGTGCCGTATAAAATGTAATAAGTGTTTGTAGTTATGTTCTTTTGTCTCCAAATTGAAATACAACTGACATCCTTTTAAAAAATTCCTCTGGTAGAATCGTAATAATTGGGACTAATATTCAGATATTCCGTCGAATAGTATATAGAATAATTATGGCTCTTTTCCATATGAATGACAGAGAGTGTTGTAATTGGAGGGAAAGAAATGACAATAGAGACGCAATTAAAACAGAAGACCTATTACCAAATGTTCATTAATGAACATGAAAATATTCATCCGATCCAGGTGCTTGGCGACCTGTTTCAGGAAGAAGCGTGTAAGGATTTGCCTGATTTATCATCTATTCGCTTTGCACAGGGGGAAGTGTATTTTCATCATAAAGATTATGAAGCTGCCATTTTTAAATGGGAAAATATAATCAATGAGCTTGAACCATGGGCAAAGAAAAACACAGCGGATGCTTATTATCAGTTAGGTTTGTTATCGACGGCGGAAGACCTTTATTGTGCGATTGAAAGTGATCATCTCACTTTAAATACCGAAGTGGCCTTACAGTTATTTTCATTGTACATAGAGCGCGGAAAGCTTGACATGGCCTTATCAGTGATAAAAAAAACCATTGATTTAAATCCAGATTATCCGAACGTTACGGAGATCGCTCGTACTTTTTTTGAAGAGCAGCAAGATTGGAACAATGCAATTGAACTGGCCGTAAACGAAGCGATACGAACAGGTTCATTAGAGTGGTTTGATATGATTATTTCGTATGTGGATACCGGTGTGACTAGAAGTCATTTGCCGAGCTATTTCTCCCAGGCTGTTCATTTTTTATTTAGCTTAGATCATCAAAAATTCGAGAATCTTATTTCCGCTCTTTGGAATAGCTATAACAATGAAGAGTTCTATTTTACTTGGATAAGGGAAATGAATCATGTGTTATTAAACCTCGATATCAATCGGGATGCGAACTTGTCTGAGCTTTCAAGCCTACATAAGGAAGCATTTTTTAGCTTTATTGATGGAAGGTACTTCATTAAAAATCTGCAGGAATTTATTCCAGACCTCTTAACGAATTGGTTACGTCTTGCTGACAATAAGAATGTCGTCTTGGCAGCTGCCGCCGTTCTCTCATGGAATGAGCTTTTTCCAGCGAGTTTAAGTATGTCGATTGTTAGTGAGGCTGAGAAATTAATTAGTATAACTGAATCAGACATGGACGAACTTGAGGAGTGCCTGACACTCTTTCATTCGATCATTAATTGGGCCCAAGCAAATGAGATGGGAGAGAATAATCGGGTACAATGGATTGTTCAGCAATTAGTGAATTTCGACACACACCATTTGCTTATTACCGGGTTAAGCGGTAGTGGAAAATCAACGTTTGTTAATATGATTCTTGGTGAAGATCTGCAGGATAGCTCAACCTCTTCACTGGTCATGTTTAAAGACTCTAAGGAAGAAGAAATCACGGAAATTACTGATCGAGAGATTACTAGTTTATCGGGCTTTTCTGATTTCCAAGAACGAATGGATCGCCGCCGCAACGCATTGGAATCTATTATTGAATTTAAGCGTCCAAATGCCTTTTTGCAGGAAAATAGGATCGCACTCATTGATACCCCGGGATTAAAAGGAAGCTATAATGATTCTTATGAAGTATTGAAGAATCTGCAATTGGCTGATACTGTCCTCTTTGTGCTCGATGCGAATGCACCGTTTACAGATAAAGAAAGATCTGTTCTTGCAAAAATTCAAGAGTTAGCACCGGACATCCCAGTGCATTTTCTGCTTAGTAAGATGGACACGAAAGTCAGTGAGCAGGAAGCGATAACTGTCTATGATGAAACAAGAGCGAGGATTCAGTCGTATTTACCAGATGCATCCGTGTTCGCCTTTTCTTCACAATATGAGAACCGCCAGCAGTTAAAAGACTTAAAAGAGTTTATTCATTCCATTAAAAATACAAGAAATATCGAAGATAAACGTTTGGCGAAGCTATTGTTCTATATTCGCACAACAATTGCCAGCCTGATGCAAAAACGAGTGGATGTTGAAAATCAACTGGTAGAATCAGTTCGTTGGAATGAAGAAATGCTCCAGAAGTTAACAGGTGCAGTAAATCAACTGAAGGATACTGAGATTCAAAAAAACAAAGCAGTTGTGCAGTCTTACCGTGCCATCAAAGATACGATTGAAAAAGATATTGCGGCGTCTGTTCCAAAAATGCTTCAAGAGTGTTCTTCCTTCATTAAAGAAGACAGTAATTTTAGCAAGATTCATTTAGAACTTAATGATGTGATGAACAAAAAGCTAGAAGAGTATTTAGAGCTGACGATACTGCCTAAATATTACCGCTTGTTGCAAGAATGGATTGATGGGTGCAAAGAGGAGCTTGATCAAAGTCAGGAATTTCTGAATGAAATGGGGGAAAGCTTTAATCGGATGTATGGAGAAGAACGCCTTATGCTTGATTGTGATTTTAAGGTAATTGATGATTGGCACCGCGATACCGACCGGATGACGAGTCGTTTCCAGTTGGAAACTGTTAATATCTTGCTCCGCAGAACCCCGTCTCAATTTTTATTAAAAAGTGCTGGGAAATTGTTCGGAGCCATATCACAAAATAAAGCACTGCTTTTTAATAAGTACAAAGCATTTGTGGAAAATGAGGATTATGCTGAAACCATCTCTGCCGTGAATCAACAGTTTTTCCAGCAATTTGAACTGTTTGAAAGATCACTGGAGCGTGATGTAACCCTGTTTTTCAAGAGTCCCTTGCAGCTGTTAAATCGTTCAGCGGAAGAAGCGCAATCAGGAATACGGGTGAACCAAGAAATGCTTACGAATATGAATACCAATCCAGAGATGTTCCGCGATCCATTAACACTGTTTGAGGTAAGATTACGGCAGTTTGAATGGATGACCGTGGCTGGAAAGGGAATGCAAACCATTTATTCATAACCTTTGAAAAGGAGGATGTCCACGGACATCCTCCTTTTATTCATTTAGAAAAAAATTGTCGCAGAAAATGCATTGCCCAAATGTCTATAAAATGGTAGCCTGTTGGTAATCTGCCTTGAAGGAGGGAAAACGAGTGATAAAAGTTACGGGTACACAAACGGAGGCAAAGGTATTTTCAAACTATCCGCAGGAAACAGCCATTGAGCAAATACAAGAACTTTGTAATCAAGGATTTTTAAAGGATACAAAGATTAGTATTATGCCAGACTATCATGCAGGTAAAGGTTGTGTGATTGGAACGACCATCCAGCTAAGGGATAAGGTTGTCCCCAATCTAGTGGGAGTAGACGTCGGCTGCGGCGTGTTAACTGTCAAGCTTCAGGATAAAAAGGTTGATTTTAATAAATTAGATCAGGTGATCCGTACGTATGTCCCGAGTGGGCAGGAAGTACATGGTGATGAGACAGTTGGATTTATTAACACGAGTTTTCCCTCCATTCAAGAATTTCAGGCGGAGCACATATTGAGTGAAAATAGAAGTCGTTATAGCCTTGGTACACTTGGTGGAGGCAATCATTTTATTGAGGTCTCTGTTGATACCAATGGTTATCACTATTTAACCATTCATACTGGGAGCCGCTATGTGGGAGCAAAGATTGCCACTTACTATCAAAGAGTAGCAATCTCAAAACTTCGAAAGCAGGATTTATCCGTGGTTATTGACCAATTGAAGGCGGAAGGGCGTCAAAAAGAAATTCAAGAAACGATCCAAAGCTATAAAGAAAAGAATCCCGTTATTCCAAATGATTTAGCGTATTTGGAAGGAGAGGATTTTGATCATTATATACATGACATGAAATTAGCCCAGGCATTTGCAAAAGCAAACCGTGAAGAAATAGCAAGAGCAATCACGGAAAACATGGGATTTGAGGAGCAGGAACGTTTCGATACCGTTCACAATTATATTGACACCGAAAACCTGATTTTACGAAAAGGGGCTGTTTCCGCTCAAAAAGGGGAGCGTCTTATTATTCCAATTAACATGAGAGACGGGTCAATTTTAGCAGTCGGTAAAGGAAATGAGGAGTGGAATTATTCTGCCCCGCATGGAGCAGGCCGGGTTTTGAGCCGGACGAAAGCGATGAAAACTCTAAATATGGACGATTTTCATAAAACAATGGAAGGCGTGTGGACCACGTCCGTTTCGGAAGAAACCTTGGATGAAGCGCCAATGGCCTATAAGTCCATGAATGAAATATTAGAAAAAGTCGAAGAAACCGTTGAGATTGCCGGGTTCATTAAACCAGTTTATAATTTTAAAGCTAGTGAAAAGTACACACCTGGAAAATTTAAAAAATGATAAAAAACAATGGGTGCCTCGTGTTAAAGGCACCCTAGTTTATGTTTAAGAGGCAGATGCTGCAATAATGATTCCCACAATCGTACCCCGCACTAACAACGAGTACTTTCTAGCTATTTCTCTTCAAGGACCTTTAGGAGCAGATCCGGACGATTGGTAAGAATAGCATCTGCACCTGCATCGAGAAGTTTCTTCATTGTCTTTGGGTCATCGATGGTCCAATAATGGACCTGCATCCCACGACGATGGGCTCCGTCTATCAATTTCTTGTCCGTTAAATCAAAACCGCTATCTTCGGTTGGAATCTGAAACGCATCAACATGAGGGGTATACAGGTTACGTAAAAAGAACTTATGAAAAATAACAAAACTTGTTACTTCCTGCTTGCCCGCTGAAGTTGCCACACGTCCCTTGGCGTACTTTTCAAATGTATTAAGGATGTCTTGATCAAAAGAAGCAACCAAGATTTTATCCTCCATATGATATTTTTCGATTAGTGCCCAGAGCTTAGCGGCCATTTCATCGATTCGTTCGGGAGGATTATCATCCTTAATTTCCATCTCAATTCGGGTGTTCCCTAACGATTGAAACATTTCTTCCGCTGTAGGGATATTAATGCCTTTACCGCGGAAACTGTAATTTCCTTGCAAGTCTTTAAACTGGTATCCAGCATCGAACTTTTGGATTTCTTCTAAGGTCATGTCAGCTACCTTTCCATGTCCGTTCGTTGTCCGGTCTATCGTCGGGTCATGGATGGCCACTAATTGTCCATCTTTAGTGATATGAAGGTCTGTTTCAAGCACATCCACACCCATGTTTACTGCGTTCGTAAATGCCGCCATCGTATTCGAAGGGGCAAGAAGTTCTCCACCCTGATGGGCAATCACTAATGGACGGTTGTTCTTGAAAAAGTCCTTTTCATCAATTTTTTTCACAGGCACAAAATTAATTGCCACGAGGAAAATTACAAGCACAGTGATCAGATACTTAAAAACTTGTAAACTTCGCTTTTTCCTAGTGAGGCTTTTTTCTATTATAACGGGCTCCATAAAATACTCCTTTGCTAATAACCTTTTGAAAAATCGACCAGATTAATCGGTGGAACCTTACTAGAAAGATAAGCTCTTAAGTTAGGGATCAAGATATTTTCAATCACCCGCTCATTATAATGTTCTGTTGATCCGGATGTATGTGGGGTGACAATTACATTCTCCATCTCCCATAACGGGCTTTCCGTACTTAACGGTTCGGTTTCAAACACATCGAGTCCAGCTCCCGCAATCGTTCCTTCTGACAGAGCTTGGATTAGGTTAGTTTCCGCAACAATCTCACCCCGTCCGATATTAATAAAGAAGGCAGTTGACTTCATTTGCTTGAATTGTTCGGAACCAAACAAATGGGTAGTTTCCTTTGTAAGCGGTAATGTAACAACCACGTAATCACACTTAGGAAGCAGTTGGTTTAATTGGTCTGGTGTATACATTTCTTCCACATAGTCCGTAGGCTTTCCAGAGTGCCTGACACCAAGGACGTTCATCCCAAATGCTTTCGCGATTTTTGCCGTTTCTTTCCCAATCGTTCCCACACCAATGATTCCGATTGTTTTTCCATGTATTTCTTGTCCCATATGGGCATGATGCCAAGTTTTTTTCTGTTGATTTTTGACGTAGGTATGTATTTTCCGTGTTAAACCCAGCATCAATGCAAAAATAGTTTCAGAGATTGGATAGGCGTGAACGCCATTGGCACTAGTCAGGTAGATATTTCTAAAATTCAGTTCTTCTAGCGGCAAGTAATCAACACCGGCACTCCAGGATTGCAGCCACTTCAGCTTGGAATTTGGATCGAGACAATATTCCTTTAGCCCCTTATTCCAGCCTGCGATGATTTCTGCATCCTTTACATGCTCTTGCCAAATATGTTTATCCTTGCCAACAATTAATTCCCAATCAGGAATAATATCTTTGATTTCTGTAATATAATGCTGATCGATATTGCGGGTGATAACCATTTTTTTCATCAATGAGGATACCTCCATTTAAACAATGTTTACTCTAGTTTATGATAACGGAAATCAAAAAAAATGATAAGAATTTTATTTCCGCCTGTTACAGACGTTTTATTCTAGAGAGTCATATTCAAATATTCTTTTTCCAACTTCTGTGCTATTATTTAGTGATGCGAAGTAAATTTATGTAAGTGAAACTTTTTGTTATAAGTTCATTATTGTAAGTGAAGGGAGGGGTCGATATGAAAGAGCGTTTGTGGTCAAAGTCGTTTATCATGCTCATGGTGGGAAATCTATTTGTATTTATGTCATTTCAAATGCTTATTCCCACTCTGCCGCCATATATAAAATCAATTGGAGCTTCTGGGCTGGAGATTGGTTTAGTGACAGGATTATTTTCGATCGGAGCCGTTATTAGCCGGCCGTTTATCGGCTTTTTGCTGGAATATAAGCCAAGAAAATCGCTTGTCTTATTAGGAGCGATTTTGCTCTTCTTAATTACGCTTCTTTATCCTATTTCACAGGTTGTGGTGATTTTTCTATTATTTCGTTTCGTCCATGGTCTAGCTTGGGGTTGGTCGACAACAGTAAATGGCACCGCTGCAGTTGATGTTATTCCCAATTCGCGGCTGGGGGAAGGGATGGGGTACTTCGGCCTATCCATGACCATTGCATTCATTATTGCTCCTAGTCTAGGAATCTTTGTTTACAATCTTACTTCTTTTGCTAATCTTATTTATTTATCGGCGATATTAGGGGCTATTTCAATAATCTTACTTATAGTGGTCCGCTATCAAACTCCTCAAGGAGTGATAAATACTCGGAAAGAGGAATTGAAATTTTCCTATGTAGGTTCATTGGTTGAAAAATCAAGTTGGTTTCCAGCCTTTATCACAATAATCATAAATTTAGGTTACGGCTCGGTAGTAACTTTTATTGTTATTTTTGGTGAAGAGCGTGGCATTGAACAAATCTTTTTATTTTATATTTTTAATGCCTTAATGGCCACAATGGGGAGACCATTTGCAGGAAGATGGTTTGATCAGAAAGGCCCGATAGGACTTGTTTTGTTCTGTACATTCTCTACATTTATCGGGATGTGGGCACTTTCCTTTGCCCAATCCAACCTGCTTATCGCCATTTCAGGTGCCTTGTTTGGTATGGGATTTGGTTGCTTAATACCAACGCTGCAATCTTGGGCATTGCTCATGACACCATCCCACCGGCGAGGTGTGGCGAACGGAATGATATTTTCGTCCATTGATTTAGGCATGGGGCTGAGCGGGATTATTTTTGGGGTGATCGCTCAGTTTGTTAGTACCGCATCGATCTTTCGAATCGCGAGTCTTTTTCTCCTTGCTGCCATCGCCTTAGTTTTAATCATGGAAAGAAAGAAACGAGCCGCTTTACAAGAAGGCACTATATCAAAGAAAAAGGTCAGGACCTCATATTAACTGAGACCTGACCTTTTTTATCTTTTAAACATTCTCTCTTCTACAATATATATAATTATGAAAAATATGCAATTAGACCTATGAAGATAGTTTTAAATGGATTTAGCTCGAAAAGTAACCTGTACAGTATTTGGTCACTTTTCGAGCTTGTGTGTCCAAACTACAAACATAAAAGAATTTGATATTCTAACTAAGTAGTAATTTATTTGCTGAAACCTCCTTGGCACAATACTTGCAAAATAATAAAATATCATTCTTAATGAGGGGGCTAAAATATGCAAATGAATACATGCCGGGCAGTTGTTACTGGAGGAGCATCAGGATTAGGAGAGGCAACGGTTCGAAAGATTGTTGGAAGTGGTGGGAAGGCGGTCATTTTTGACCAATCAGAAGAAAATGGTGTGAAACTCCAAAATGAATTAGGGGACGCCGTTTTGTTTATAAAGGCTGATGTCACAAAAGATGAGGACATTCAAGAGGCTGTTAATCAAGCAGCGGAATATATGGGCAGTGTAAATGCCGTTGTGAACTGTGCCGGAATTGGTATTGCGGAGAAGGTGATTGGTAAAAAGGGCGTACATAATCTTTCACTTTTTTCAAAAGTCATTCATGTGAATTTAATTGGCTCGTTCAATGTAATTCGGATTGCTGCGGAGAAGATGACCAGCAATGATGTGAACGAGCAAGGAGAAAGAGGGGTAATTATTAATACCGCTTCAGTTGCGGCCTTTGACGGACAAATCGGCCAAGCAGCCTATAGTGCCTCAAAAGGCGGAATTGTCGGAATGACCCTGCCGATCGCAAGAGAGCTTGCCCGTTATGGTATTCGCGTAATGACCATTGCACCTGGGCTATTCCACACACCGATGTTTGATACGCTCCCACAAGAGGCGAGAGATTCACTTGGAAAAATGGTTCCTTTCCCATCAAGGCTGGGATACCCGAGTGAATATGCCCAGCTCGTCCAAAGCATCGTCGAAAATCCAATGTTAAATGGTGAAACGATCCGGCTGGATGGCGCAATAAGAATGCAGCCGAAATAGACTTTGGAAACACTACTAGTGCTTGGAAATGAGGGGGATTTTATTAGAATCCCCCTCAATCAATTATCTTTCGAAGAATAGAAGTTCCCATCTATAATAGATATTGTTAAAATATTCAAAAATATCCCTCACTTTTGTTACAATAAAGATACGTAGAAAGGGGGGGGACTAAATGATTGATTTTAACCAGTTGCTTACACCAGTTGACTGCATCGTCACAGAGGATACGACACTAACCGAAGCGATCAGTCTGATGAATAGGAAGAAGTGGAACCTACTGCCGGTTACTGACACGAGCAGAAAACTCGTTGGCGTTTTTACGCGAAGCGGCTTATTTCAAATGGTTATGGAAGGGATGCCCCTAACCACCCCTATCAAAAAATATATTAAAGAACAAGTGGAGACGCTGTCGATTGATACTCCTTATGAAAAGATTGAAATGATTGTGAAAAACAGTCAAGTGGGTACCGGTGTGGTTATCGATAACCAGGACCATGTTGTGGGAATTCTTACGAAAACAGATATGGTCATGTCCCTGTTGCAAACTTCACAAGAATTAAAAACAGTAAAAACATTAAAAAGAACATTAGAAACTGCTTTAGACCATGCTTATGACGGAATTGTCATGACAGACGAAAAGAAAAACATCCAGATGGTCAGTCCTCCTCTACTCGAATTATTTAATCTTCAGCGAGAATCCGTTCTTTTCAAACCAGTTGCCAAAGTATTGCCAACATTACTTTTAGACAATGTTTATCATTCAGAAACAGCCGAGGTTAGCGGCTTTCTAGAGATTAATGGCATTAAATATATTGTCCACCGAATTCCTATCTTAGAGGATGGAAAAGTCATCGGAGCCATTGGAAAGATAGTGTTCAGGCAATTAAACGAGGTCAGTGAGTTATTTAAAAAGCTGCAAAAAGCGGAGAGTAAAGCGAGTTTTTACCATCAGCAATTTCAAAAGTCAGAGTCTGCTAGGTTTACTTGGGAGCACCTATTAACCGTTGATCCATATATGGAAAAATTGAAGAAAAGTGCTGCTAAAGCGGCAAAAGGCAGGTCAACCATTCTTATTCGCGGAGAGAGCGGGACTGGTAAAGAGCTATTTGCCCAAGCGATTCATAATAGCAGTGCAAGAAGCGTAGGGAAATTTATCGTGGTAAATTGTGCGGCGATTCCAGAGGATCTGTTAGAATCAGAGTTTTTTGGTTATGACGAAGGGGCCTTTACGGGTGCGAGGCAAAAAGGCAAGCTTGGCAAGTTTGATTTGGCTAATGGCGGAACCCTTTTCCTCGATGAGGTAGGAGATATGTCCCTCTCATTACAAGCCAAATTGCTGCGCGTGCTTCAAGAAAGAGAGTTTTACAGGGTTGGTGGAACGATAAGAATTCAAGTGGATGTTAGAATCATTGCAGCCACTAATCGTAATCTTGAAGAAATGGTCAAAGCGGGATTGTTTAGAGAGGATTTATATTATCGTCTCAATGTCATTTCATTATATGTCCCACCACTCCGCGATCGTCTCTATGATACAGACCATTTGATTGGCAGTTTTATGATTGAATTGAATCAAATATTAGGAACCACCATTACGGGAATTGATAACAGGGCAAGAGACGTAATGCTAAGCTATTCTTGGCCTGGAAATGTCCGGGAACTGCGTAATGTCATGGAACGGGCGATGACTTTTGCTGAAAATGGAAAAATTAGATTTGAGGATCTTCCCGATTATCTAGTGAAGCAGGTTTCCGTTAAAGAGCCTTCCCTCAATGTAACACTGGTCGAAAACGCTGAACTCGAAGCAATTAAAAAGGCACTCGTCCAAGTGCAAGGGAATAAGGTTAAAGCAGCAAGATTACTAGGAATCAGTCGTTCTGGTTTATATGAAAAAATAAAAAAATACAAACTGCCAACATAGGAGAAGAGTGTCCAGGAATTGGACACTATATTGTCCTCTATGTTTGGATGAAAAACATATTGTCACTCTATGCTGAAGCTTTCAAGGGGCTATTGGACTACTTAAGGATTTCCTGTATATTGGCATAAATATTGCATAGAAACTAAAGAAGTCTTTTATTTGAGGAGGATTCTTTAATGAATATCGGAAGCCTTTTAGCGCAAAATGCCCGAAAGTTCCCTGAATTATTAGCCATTGAATGTGAAGGACGAAGCTATACGTATCGTCAATTCAATAAAGAGGTTAATAAACTCGCAAACGGCTTGTTAAAACAGGGTGTGAATAAAGGTGACAAACTAGCATTGATGATGAAGAATTCGGATTACTTTGTGTTGACCTTCTTTGCTGCTGCTAAAATTGGTGCAGTTGCCGTACCAGTTAACTTCCGCCTTACTGCTTCAGAGGTTCACTATATTTTAGACCAATCCGATACGTCCTTGGTTGTGTGTGATAAGGAGTTCGAATCAATCATTGCTGCTGCAAAACAAGGCACAGATGTCCGGTTGGTGATTACTGTAGGGGAACCAGAAACAACTGGATACTATTCCTATGAAAGTACTCTTACCGATAACGAAAATGAGCCGGATGTGGAGGTTTCCGAGCAGGATGATTTAGAAATCCTTTACACTTCGGGGACCACAGGGCGTCCAAAGGGTGCTCTGTTTGATCATAGTCAAATTTTTAAAGTGGGCATCGCCGTCGTTATTAATATGGGGATTAGGCAGCATGAACGAATTCTCCATCTTGCACCGCTCTTCCATTCAGCCCAATTAAACCTATTCCTTATTTCGGGTGTAGCACTTGGTGCCACACATATAATCCATCGCGATTTTCATCCAGTAAAAACACTCCAAGCGATTCAAGAACATAAAATCACCCACCTTTTTGCCGTACCAGCCATGTATAACTTTCTTCTCCAGGTTCCTAATGCAGCAGAATTTGATTTATCTTCCATTAAGAGAGTCGGCTATGGGGCAGCGCCAATGGCACCGGAACTGGTCAAAAAAACGACTCAGCTCTTTAAAACAGATCAGTTTTATAATCTCTGCGGTTTGACTGAAGCGGGTCCAGGTGGAATTCTCCTTGATCCTGAAGGGCACAGACTCCATCTCGGTAAAGGGGGGAAACCTATTTTTTTAACTGAAACAAGGGTTGTCAATGAAGAAGCCAATGATGTATTACCTGGAGTCATTGGTGAATTTATCGTTCGCAGTGACATGGTGATGAAGGAGTATTATAAAAAACCGGAGGAAACGAAGAGCACCTTGAAAAATGGCTGGCTCTATACTGGTGACTTAGCGACGATTGATGAGGAAGGGTATATTACGCTAGTGGATCGTAAAAAAGACATGATTATCTCAGGGGGAGAAAATGTATATTCCGTAGAAGTGGAGTCTGTACTTTTCGAACATCCGAATGTACTCGACGCTGCCATTATTGGTTTGCCAGATGAGGTCTGGGGAGAAGCGGTCTGTGCCATTATTGTACCGAGGGAAGGGTTTGTGATTGATGAGCAGGAAGTAAGAAACTTCTGCCGTCAAAAATTAGCAGGCTATAAGGTTCCAAGGCGGATTTTTATCGAAGAGCAGTTGCCGAGGAATGCTTCTGGGAAAGTACTAAAATATCAATTACGTGAGAAGATGAGGGTAGTAAACATCGAGAAAAATCTTTGATTATGGATTATATTCCTAATGATTGCATAAAAACATTTGAGATTTGTAAAAAAATACTCTGAATTTGTAAAAATAAAGATTGATTTTGTAAGAAAACCTTCAACAAAAATCAATTATGTAAGCGTTGCCATATAGAAAGAGAGGTTTTTTGTATGAAACACCCATACCTAAATGAAGAACATGAAATATTTCGCAAGGCATTGAGAAAGTTTTTGGATAAAGAAGCATATCCCTTTTATGAGCAGTGGGAGGAAGACCGTATGATTCCACGCTCTTTCTGGAAGAAGATGGGCGAGCAGGGGTTTCTTTGCCCAGATATCGATGAAAAGTATGGCGGCAGTGAGGTCGATTGGGGATTCGCTGTGGTCATTAATGAAGAGCTGGAACGAGTCGGCTCAGGTTTAGTGGGGATTGGCCTTCACAATGATATTGTAATTCCATACATCACCTCTTATGGGACAGAAGAACAGAAGCAGCGCTGGTTACCGAAATGTGTGACAGGTGAAATCATTACCGCTATTGCCATGACGGAACCCGGCACAGGCTCGGACCTGGCCAACATCAAAACAACAGCTAAGCTCGAGGGTGACCACTATATTGTTAATGGTCAAAAAACGTTCATTACCAATGGGATTCAATCTGACCTTATTTTAGTCGCCGTCAAAACGGACATAAATGCCGTCCCGAAGCATAAAGGGGTCAGCCTGCTGGTTATTGAGCGTGATGCACCGGGATTTTCAAGGGGAAGAAAGCTAAACAAAGTTGGACTCCATTCTCAGGATACTGCGGAATTGATCTTTGAAGATTGCCGTGTCCCGAAGGAGAACCTGATCGGTGAGGAAGGCAAGGGCTTTCTTTATTTAATGGAAAAACTCCAGCAGGAACGGCTTCTCGTCGCGATTGGGGCGCAAACGGCATCGGAAGTAATGCTGAAAATGACAATGGACTATGTAAAAAGCAGGGAAGCGTTCGGAAGGCCAGTCAGCCAGTTCCAAAACACCCAGTTTAAAATTGTAGAAATGGCTACAGAAATTGAAATGGGCAGAGCATTTTTGGATCAGTTAATTGCTGAGCATATCGAAGGGAAAAACGTAGTTACTAAGGTCTCGATGGCAAAGTGGAAACTAACGGATATTGCTAAAAGGGTTGCTGCAGAATGTATGCAGCTCCATGGCGGTTATGGATATATGGAAGAATACGAGATTGCAAGACGCTTCCGTGATATTCCAGTTTCCAGCATTTACGCCGGCACCAACGAAATAATGAAAACAATCATTGCCAAAAATCTAGGGTTATAGAGAGGAAGATAAATATGCGTGAAGTCGTAATTGTGGAAGGTGTACGTACACCAGTCGGAAGAAGAAATGGCGTGCTAAAAGATATCCGTCCGGATGATTTATCAGCACTAACCTTAAAGGAACTAGTCAATCGTGCAGGGATCGACCCGGCGCTTGTGGACGATGTAATTTGGGGGTGTGTGACACAAGCGGGCGAGCAAGCAGGCGATATTGCCAGAGTTGCAGCGTTAATTGCGGGCTTTCCAATCGAAGTCCCGGGAACAACCATTGATCGTCAATGCGGCTCAAGCCAGCAAGCCGTGCATTTCGCTGCGCAAGCAATCTTGGCTGGTGATATGGACGTGGTGATTGCTGGGGGTGTGGAAAGTATGTCCCGTGTTCCGATGGGTTCCAACTACAAAGGTGTTGAGGATCCATTTAGTCCTAATCTAAGGTCGAAGTATGAAATGATTCATCAGGGGCTATCAGCCGAGCGGATTGCTGAAAACTATGGGTTTACCCGCGAGGTGCTTGATCAATTCTCCCTCGAAAGCCATCAAAAGGCACTAAAGGCACAGGAAGAGGGTTATTTTTCAAGGGAGATTTTTCCGATCGAGGTAAAACTCCCGGACGGCACTATGGCCGTCATCAAGGATGATTCTGGTCCGAGAAAAGGAACATCCCTAGAAGCCTTGGCTGGTCTTCGCACTTCATTTAAAGAAGATGGGGTTATTCATGCCGGAAACTCCAGCCAAATAAGTGATGGATCAGCTGCCTTATTACTCATGTCTCGTGAGAAAGCAGAAGAGCTTGGTTTAAAACCGCGCTTCCGTGTTCACACACGCGTAGTGGTTGGTTCAGATCCTACTTTGATGCTGACAGGACCGATTCCTGCTACACAAAAGGCACTAGCAAAAGCAGGTTTATCTATCCATGATATTGATGTGTTTGAAGTCAATGAAGCCTTCGCCCCTGTTACACTTGCCTGGCTAAAAGTGACGGGTGCGGATCCGGCGAAACTAAATCCAAATGGCGGAGCAATTGCCCTCGGCCATCCGCTTGGCGGCAGTGGTGCGCGTCTAATGGTGACGTTGATGCATGAGTTGGAGCGAACTGGCGGACGCTACGGTTTGCAAACGATGTGCGAGGGTCATGGTATGGCTAATGCGACCATTATTGAGCGTTTGAATGACTAGCATGATAGCTTCGCAAATAAGAGACTAAGTTTCGCAAATAAAACATTCAGTTTCGCAAATAAAACATTCAGTTTCGCAAATAAACTAGGGAAATTCGCAAATAAACTCGCTTTTTTCGCAAACAAATTTTGGAGGCGATTCAATGACGACGACAATCGGGAAAATTTTTGATTTGACGGTGAAAAAGTATCCGAATAAACAAGCCATTTACGATGTCAGGAAAAATGTTCGCTACACCTATAAGGAATGGAGCGAGCAGGTGAATCGACTTGCGAACGCCCTTTTAAAAGAAGGAGTGCAAAAAGGCGACCGTGTGTCCACCTTTATGTTTAATACCGAAGAGTTAGGGACAGCGTTCTTCGCCTGTGCGAAAATCGGTGCCATCTTTAATCCAATTAATTTCCGCTTAATGTCAGAAGAAGTTGCATATATTCTTTCGGATGCCACTACAAAGGTTGTTCTTTTTGAAAAGGCTTTAGAACCTGTCATATCAGTAATTGCAAGTCGCTTTGAGAAAACTTCCTTTTGGTTTATTGATGAAGGTACACCAGCGTATGCGGCTAGTTACCAGGAAAAACTGGCTGCCTCATCAACGGAGGATGTTCAGGCCGATGTGAAGGAAACCGATCTTTATGCATTTATCTATACCAGCGGGACAACGGGAAGGCCGAAAGGAGTGATGCACACCCACCGCAATATGGTAGACCAGAGTGTGTTCTGTATTGCTTCATGCAAACTCAACGCGGAAGATGTGGGTCTCGTCACTGCACCTATGTTCCATTGTGCCGAACTTCATTGCGCGTTCCTGCCAAGGATTCATGCTGGGGCAAGCAATGTTATATTGCATCAATTTAACCCAAAAGCGATCCTCCAATTAATTGAACAAGAAAAAATCACGAAATTATTTGCGGCACCAACCATGTGGAACATGCTCCTTCAAGAGGATTTAAGCAAGTATAATCTATCAAGTTTAAAACTGGGTTTATATGGTGCGGCTCCAATGGCGCCATCACTCGTCCATGCACTCCATAACAACCTTGGAATCTCCTTAATTCAGGCCTATGGCATGACCGAAATGGGGCCGGCTATTACCTTCCTATCAGAGACGGACCAATTGAGGAAAGCAGGTTCTGCCGGGCAAGCGGCCCTAAGCCATGATATTCGGGTGGTTCGCACGAGAGAAGACGGTCCATCAGATCCTGATGATGTTGTACCGGCTGGTGAAACGGGTGAGATTATTGTGCAAGGGCCATGTATGATGGTGGGTTATTTCAACCGGGAAGAAGCGACGGAAAAGGCATTGTATAAGGGATGGTACCATTCAGGTGACATTGGTTATCTTGATGACGAGTGGTACCTTTATGTCAATGATCGTGTCGATGACATGATTATTAGCGGCGGCGAAAATATCTACCCAAGGGAAGTGGAGGATGTTTTACATGCCCACGCTGGTATCCTAGATGTGGCAATTGTGGGCCAGCCTGATGACCGCTGGGGTGAGACTGTTACGGCGTTTATTGTCAAAAAAGATCCAAATGTCACGGAGGCGGAGCTGGATGAATACTGCAAAAACAGCGACCAGCTCGCTAATTACAAACGTCCGCGAAAGTATGTATTCTGTGAGGTATTGCCGCGAAATGCCAGTGGAAAGATTATGAAATTTGTTTTAAGAAAACAACTCGAAGAGCTCTTTACTCCAGGCTCTACTAATTCGTAAAAGGGGTCAACCTATGTTAAATGGTCTTAAAATCATCGATTTCACGAACTATTTACCAGGCCCCTACGCAACATTACGTCTAGCGGAACTAGGAGCCGAGATCATTAAAGTGGAGCCGCCGGAAGGGGATCCTGCCCGTCATACGGGACTTTCCAAACAGGGGAACGGCCTCGTTTTTCTTGCTAACAACCGTCAGAAAAAAAGCATCATCCTTAATTTAAAGGAGAAAGAAGGGTACGACAATGCCCTTAAATTAATTGCTAATGCTGATGTCGTCCTTGAAAGCTTTAGACCAGGAGTCATGGAGAAACTTGGGTTAGGATATGAGGCGGTTCAAAAGGTAAAGCCAGATATTGTCTACTGCTCCATATCCGGCTATGGACAGAAGGGATTGTTAAGTAAACTGGGCAATCATGACCTCAATTATATGGCGTTAAGCGGAGTTTTGGCCCAGTTCAAGGAAAAGGAAGGTAAACCTGTCCATCCATCCATCACTGTGGCCGATTATTTAGGCGGTTTCGCTGCTAATGAACGGATTTTAGCTGGTCTCGTTTCGAGAGCCTTAACAGGGAAAGGAAGCTATCATTCTATCTCCATAACCGACCAACTGGTGTCATTATTAGGGAACCATGTCATGGTGGAAAAAGAAACCGGGGCAGGAAATGGGATCAATGTACTTAACGGAAGCATCGTTTCATACGCTTTATATGAAACAAGCGACGGTAGGTTTATGAGTATTGGCGCGCTCGAGCCAAAGTTTTGGACTAATTTCTGCCGGGCTCAAGGTCGGGAAGAATGGATTCAAGGACATTTTTCAACAACGGATGAATCTAATCCTGTTTTTCAGGAGCTTACTGCACTTTTTAAAAGTATAACCTTTTATGAGTGGATTGCATTCTCCCAAAAAGTAGATTGCTGTTTGGCCCCTGTTCTGGAGATTGGGGAATTAAACAATAACCCATACTTTCGGGAAAAAGAGCTCATCTTTCCTTCTTCCTGGGGAGACTATCAGGTGAAAATGCACAGTGACCTAGAGCAGGAATCAATTGCTCCTCCGCCTCAAAAGAACGAGCATAAAGATGAAATATTGAATAATATTTTGATATAAATGAAAAAATTGGACTGCCGAGGATCAATTGGCGGTTCTTTCCTTTTTTATAGAATAAATGCTTTTTGAAAATCTAATTTCTAGCAGTATAATAGAGTAAGATCTTAAGATTTTTTAGTATATGGAAGGAGGAAAAAATGTTGTTTGAAAAAGCATTGCCCTTACTAGAATCCCATTTCGGTTATAGTTTCTTCCGTACCGGCCAAGAGCAGGCGATTCGCTCCGTTTTATCCGGCAAAAACACAATCACTGTCATGCCAACGGGTGGTGGAAAATCGATTTGTTTTCAAATTCCTGCTCTTGTCTTACCGGGTACCACGATAGTTATTTCCCCACTAATTTCTTTAATGAAGGACCAGGTAGATGCCCTCATTCAAGTCGGTATTCCCGCTACATTTATCAATAGTTCGTTAAGTTATGGAGAAGCAAATAGGCGGATGCAAGAAGTCAGTCAAGGAAAGTACAAGCTATTATACCTTGCACCGGAACGGTTGGAATCACAAGACTTTCTTGAAGACCTCTACAGCATGGACATCCCATTAGTAGCAGTAGACGAGGCCCACTGTATCTCCCAATGGGGACATGATTTTCGGCCAAGCTATCGCCATATTCAAGAATTGATTCATAGACTTCCGCAAAGACCAATTGTATTAGCCCTAACTGCTACAGCCACACCAAAGGTTCGAGAGGATATTTGCGATTTATTAGGTATCGATGGAGAGAATACGATAATTACCGGATTTGAGCGGGAAAATCTATCCTTTACGGTCATCAAGGGTCAGGATCGGGACAAGTTTATCAAAGACTATCTAAAACAGAATGATAAAGAAGCAGGCATTATATATGCGGCAACCCGGAAGAATGTCGACCAACTCTATGAAAAACTGTTAAAAGCGAACATAAAAGCTGCCCGTTATCATGCCGGGATGGGGGATGTGGAGCGTAACCGCGAGCAGGAACGATTCTTAGAAGATAATGCGACGGTGATGGTGGCGACCTCTGCTTTCGGGATGGGGATAGACAAATCCAATATCCGATATGTGATTCACTACCAGCAGCCGAAAAATATGGAGAGCTATTATCAGGAAGCAGGTCGTGCGGGCAGGGATGGTCTGAAGAGTGAATGTATTCTTCTTCATTCCTCACAAGATGTGCAAATTCAACGTTTTTTGATTGATCAATCCAGTGATCGGAGCCGAATGACACAAGAGTTAGAAAAGCTCCAGCAAATGGTCGATTACTGCCATACAGAAAACTGTCTTCAGGAATTTATTTTAAAATATTTTGGCGAAACGGAGACAGAGTCTTGCGGCAGATGCGGCAACTGCTTGGATACTAGGACAAGCATTGATGTAACGAAGGAAGCACAAATGGTGATGTCCTGTGTCATTCGGATGGGGCAGCGCTTTGGGAAAACGATTACGGCCCAAGTGTTAACAGGGTCGAAAAATAAAAAGGTAACAGAAATGGGTTTTGACAGACTGCCAACCTATGGAATTATGAAGGATAGAAGTTCAAAGGATGTCAGTGACTTTATTGAATTTTTGATATCACAGGAGTTAATTGCGATTGAACAAGGCCAATTTCCAACCCTGTACGTTTCACCAAAAGGAAAAGATATTCTTTTAGGGAAGCAGCAAGTCCATCGCCGTGAAACTGTTCAGGTGAAACAGGTTGCCAAGGATGACCCATTATTTGAGGTATTAAGAGAGGTTCGGAAGCAGATTGCTGAAACTGAAAAAGTACCGCCGTTTGTTATTTTTTCTGATGCTTCCCTAAAGGATATGTGTGCAAAGCTGCCAAAAACGACGGAAGAATTTTTACTGGTGAGCGGAGTAGGGGAACTAAAGCTTAAAAAATATGGCCTTGAATTTATCCAAGCGATCCGTACTTTTTGTGAAAAGAATGCAGACTACCAAAGCGAGTTGGTACCTGTTGAGAAAGCTCCAAAGAAAACTGCCAAAAAAACAGGTATAACCGATTCACATTTGGAGACGTTAAAATTACATCAAAGTAATCTTTCTATAAATGAAATTGCCGAGCAGCGGGATTTAGCGGTCAGCACGATCGAAACCCACTTGCTTCAATGTGCGCAACAAGGCTCAGAAGTGGATTTTTCTAAACATATTCCGGCTGAATATATGCCGCTTTTAGAAAAGGCCTTGGCAGAGGCTGGCCGTCGTCTAAAACCGATCAAGGAACTGCTTCCAGAGGAAGTAAGCTATTTTATGATAAAAGCCTATGTTTATTTTATAAGTAAAAAGAAGTAGGATAGGCAAAAAGAGAAGGTACACTTTAGGTGAAATACACTTAAAGTGTACCTTTTATCTTAGAAAAATATGTATATTATGCTACTATTAAACTACCAAATGTAATAGAGGTGATTCGCATCGAACTCAATCGAAAGCAAGATGTTGTTTTGTCAATTACGGATTTAGAAAAACATTATGGAATGAAAAACGTTCTTAAAGGGATTAATTTAACCGTCTATCGAGGACAAATTATTGGCTATATTGGGCCAAATGGTGCGGGGAAAAGTACAACTATAAAAATTCTGCTTGGCCTCGAAGGGGACTATAAAGGGAAGGTAGAAATTTTTGGTGAAGAAGTGACGGAGAAGAACAGTGATTATAAAAGAAAGATTGGTTATATTCCGGAAATTGCTGAACTCTATGATAATCTTACAGCGATGGAGTATTTAACTTTTGTCGGTGAATTATATGGAATGGACTTACAAGCTGCCGATGAAAAAGCACAAAAATTGATGAAGGTTTTTGGACTCGAAGAGGTGTACCACTCAAGAATTGCTTCCTACTCAAAAGGAATGCGACAAAAGGTACTGATCATTTCAAGTCTATTACATAATCCAGATTTATTATTTTTAGATGAGCCATTAAGCGGGCTTGACGCCAATAGTGTCATGGTCTTTAAAGAAATTTTAGCGATTCTCGCTGCCCAAGGAAAAACGATCTTTTACTCGTCTCATATCATGGATGTGGTTGAGAAAATTAGTAACCGGATTATCCTCATCAATGATGGGAAAATTGTAGCCGATGGCAGCTTCAATGAGTTGAAGGAGCAAAATAAGGAAGGGACACTCGAACAGATTTTTAATCAACTGACTGGCTTTAATCAATATAAGGGTTTGGCCGAAGAATTTGTGTCCATCGTTCAAGAGGTTTAAGCAATGAAAAACTTTCAAACGCTTAAATTCATAGACCTGTTCCGAAAACTTTTTGAAAGTTTTGGGATCAATTATCCAGTGATGAGAAAAATACTGACAGTTAAATTAACGATGGACGGGAGGAGAACACCGACCATCTTTAATCAACAAGGGAAGAAAAAGAAGAAACCTGAGGAAAATGGCTTTATCAAGTCGTTAGGTATGTACGTGATATTAAGTGTCATGCTCATTCCTTTAGTGATATTTGGCGAGAACTATCTTTATCAGATGAGTATTTTTTTTGGAATCGTCATGTTTCTTGTGATGACATCGATGATCTCTGACTTTTCCAATGTGCTGCTAGATGTCAGGGATAAAGGAATCCTCCTAACAAAACCTGTTGAAAAAAAGACGCTCAATGCTGCAAAGGCAATCCATATTTGTATTTATTTGTTTTTTCTAACAGGCGCGCTTACCATTGCACCTGTAGTGATTGGAACATTTAGGCATGGGGTTTTATTCTTACTCCTATCGATAATGGGGCTAATTTTGGTCAATTTTTTTATTGTCGTTTTAACGGCTATCATCTATTACTTCATATTGCGATTCTTTGATGGGGAAAAACTTAAGGATATCATTAATTACGTCCAAATTGGCTTATCCGTTTCGATTGCCGTAGGATACCAGGTTCTAGGAAGAGCCTTTAGTATTGTCGATATGAATATTTCGTTTTCACCTAGTTGGTGGCAATTCTTCATCCCGCCTATCTGGTTCGGAGCGCCATTTGAGTTAATTCTACAACATCATTATGATTCTTATCTAATCGTATTTTCAGTGTTTGCACTAATCATACCGATTATATCCATAGTTATATATAGCCGAATGATGCCAGCATTTGAACGAAACCTGCAAAAATTAGCCAATAATAGCGGAGGGAGTAATCGGAAAGAGCAAAAATGGAAAAGTTGGCTTGTCCGTATTATTTGCCGAAATAATGAGGAGAGGGTATTTTTCCGCTTCGCTAATAACATGATGAGAAATGAAAGGGAATTTCGTTTAAAGGTGTATCCCTCATTAGGGTTGGCACTTGTTCTTCCGTTTGTTTTTTTGTTTAATCAAATCCAAGTGAATTCCTATGCGCATCTGGTCGCTAGCAAATCTTTTTTAGTTATTTACAGTTGTAGTTTAATGATTCCAAATGCGATTGCGATGCTGAAATACTCCGGTAAATACAAAGGTGCTTGGATTTATAAAACGGCACCAATCCAGAGCCTAGCACCACTTTATAGTGCAGCGATTAAGGTGTTTATTGTCAATCTTTTTCTTCCTGTTTATTTCATTTTAAGCGTGTTTTTTCTAAGCATATTTGGATTGAAAATTATAGAAGATCTTTTAGTCGTCTTCATTACCGCTGTTTTATATACGGTCATATGCTCGAATGATCTGAAAGGAACATTGCCATTTTCTGAATCATTTGAGGACTCCCGGCAGAGTGGAGGAGCGAAAATAATCCTTGCGTTCCTTTTGATGGCCGTTTTTGCCGGCATCCATTTTGCAGCTACTTTCATTCCGTTTGGTGTTACGATATATCTAATCCTAATGGTAGTCAGCACCAGTTTTGCTTGGAGATGGGCTTATAAGAAGTGGTGGAATTTTTCGTAGGGATAATTATTTGTATTTTTAGAATATTCTTAATCGTTGTCGATAACCCACTGATATTGTTGATATTTCCCCGGGAATTTGTCGATATCCCGCTTACTTTAAAAAGAACAGGGCAGCGATAAAGCTTAGCTGCCCTGTTCTTTATCATATTCATCTAAAAATGGCTTATTAGCATAATAGTACATCATTGCCATGAAGACAGCACCGCCAATCAGATTCCCAATCGTGACTGGCACGAGATTGTGAATCACTCCACCCCATGAAATCGTCCCAGGATGGTTTAAAACTAAGGCAATAGCAAACGTACACATATTGGCGATACTATGTTCATAACCGGAAATAAAGAAACAAAAGACAAACAGCATCATTGCAAACATTTTTGGGCCATCGCCTTTTAACCCCATCGGAAGAAAAAAGGCCATGCAGACAAGCCAATTACATAAGATCGCTCGAAAAAACAACATAGTGGTAGGATAGTGCATTTTACCTTCGGCTACATGAAGCAAGAATCCGTTCACTGACGCAGAGTTATAAAGACCCGTAGTGAAAATAATAAAGGCAAAGACTCCAGCACCAAGAATATTTCCTGCATAGCTGCAAACCAATAGTTTTAATACATCTATCCAGGTCATTTTATTGCGAATGGCGGCATACGTGTAATAAAATGTATCTCCTGTAAACAAGTCTCCACCGCCATAAGCAATTAAAATAATCGCAGCCCCAAAGGTGAGCGCCGCCATTGGATAGGCGAAAGGGGAGTCCACTAAATAAAAGAAATTCCCTGTTTTGAAGGCAACAATGACTCCAAATCCAATAAACATACTCGCAAGCATTGCTCGCATAATATATCGGAGGGCGCTTTGCCGAAATATTTTTATCTTTTTTAGGGCTAATTTTTCAGCTTCATGGAGCATCTGCATTTCCATATTGGCATTCCACCATTCACGATTAAATATTATCCGTTTATTCTTTATCCAAAAGAGGATGATTATGTATTAGCAGGTAAATTTTTCATCAAGACTATTTTTGCATAGATTGTTGTTTTTCGTATAAGTTCATCAACCCGTATAACTATATGCTTTGTGGCATCTTTTCGTAAGAACATTTGCGGAAAATTCCTAAAAACTTAGTAAATGACCCTTATAAAGCTCCAAAAGCAACAAAGTTTACGAAAAGAGCCTTCATCAAACAAGCTTAGAATAATTATATTTTTTAATACATAAACATTTGTAATGGTTTAAAATAGCAAATACATCCGGAAATCAGCTATAATAGAGAGGTTTTTTGAAGACTGATTTTAAGGAGATATTATGTCGACATTGAAAAAAATTACCCCTTCATATGATCCATGGGAAGCCTATTTAGATATCGCGCAATATGGAAAGCCTCAGCTCACCAATATTGAATTCACCACAACCACCCTTTGTAATATGCGCTGTGAGCATTGTGCTGTAGGCTATACACTCCAGACAAAGGACCCACAGGCACTTCCTCTTGAACTTCTCATTCAAAGGTTAGAGGAAATCCCGGCACTTCGTTCACTCAGCATTACCGGGGGAGAACCGATGCTTTCTTTATCCTCTGTAAAAAACTATGTTGTACCAATTTTAAAATATGCCCACGAACGTGGAGTTCGGACACAGATTAATTCCAATTTGACCCTTGAGCTCAATCGTTATGAATTAATCGCCCCATATTTAGATGTTTTACATATTTCACATAACTGGGGGACAGTCGATGACTTTGTCGAGGGCGGATTTGCCCGAATGGAACGGAAGCCAGATTATGAACAACGGGAACAATATTTTTTAAGAATGATAGAAAATAGCAGAGAGTTGGTAAAAGCAGGGGTGATGGTTTCAGCAGAAACGATGCTTAACAAGCGCACACTTCCACATCTAGACAAAATCCATCGTCAAATTGTCGATGAAATGCTTTGTCAGCGTCATGAAATTCATCCTATGTACCCAAGTGACTTTGCTAGCAATCTTGAAACCTTATCCCTTCATGAAATTCGGGAAGCGATTCATCACTTACTGGATATTCGAGACGAAAAAGTGTGGATGCTGTTTGGCACGCTCCCATTTTATGCGTGCAGCAGTGAAGAAGAGGATCTAGCTCTGTTACAACGTTTGTATCGGAGTAAAAACGTCACTGTCAGGAACGATCCAGACGGCCGTTCGCGACTCAATGTCAATATTTTTAATGGAGATATTATTGTAACTGACTTCGGTGATACACCTCCACTAGGAAATATTCAAACTACCAGTCTATTAAATGCATTTAATACCTGGCAGTCGTCATCCATTGCAAAGGAATTAAGTTGTCATTGCCCAGCTGTAAAATGTCTTGGTCCAAATATATTAGTAAAGAATAGTTATTATCAAGGGGTAGACTTCACCAAACAAGATAATAAAATAATAAGAAACTAAAGGAAAAACCGTAAAGCAATTTGCCTTTACGGTTGTTTTTTATAAAAAATAAATCTAGTAATAGTAATTTAATTCCATCTATTATTGCCTTATACTAAATTTGTAGATATTTAATTTTGGAGGGATTTTCATGAGGATATTAGTGGTTGGTGCTGGGGCAGTAGGTGGATATTTTGGTGGAAGGTTGCTAGAAAAAGGCGAAGATGTAACTTTTTTGGTTCGAGCAGAAAGAAAAAAGCAGTTAGACAAAATCGGACTTGTAATTGAGAGTATTCATGGTAATGTAACACTTCAACCTAATACGATCTTAGCTGGTCAATTAGCGGATCCTTTTGATGTCATCCTATTATCGACAAAAGCCTACCATTTGGAAGGGGCAATAGATAGTTTTCGTCAATATGTAGGCGAAGAAACACTCATTCTTCCATTGTTAAATGGTATGTTGCATTTTGATAAATTGACAGCGGTGTTCGGAGCTGAAAAAATCATAGGCGGTTTATGTTTTATTGAATCAACATTGGACCGTGATGGACACGTTATTCAGTCCAGTCAAGCACAGAGGCTATTGTTTGGTGAACGATCTGGAGAAAAATCCGAGCGGATATTAAAATTGGAAGGTGCTTTTTCTGGTACAAAAGCAGACATCTTGTTAAGTGATAATATTTACCAAGAGCTATGGCATAAATATTTATTTATTGCAACTATGTCGGGGATTACGACATTATTGAGAGCCCCAATTGGGCCGATTCGCGATGAGGAAAGTGGAAGAGATGCCATTTCCGAACTGTTAAGAGAGATAGTATCAGTGATGAAATGTATTAATGCACCAATTGCAGATGAAATTGAAACCATTCAAATGAGACAAATCGATAAATTAGGTTATCAAATGAAATCCTCCATGCAAAGAGATATGGAAAAGAACCTTTCAGTTGAAGCCGATCATTTGCATGGCTATTTACTAGAAATTGCTCGTAAAGAAGGGATTGCAGTCCCTGTATTAGAAACCATCTATGCTAATTTAAAAGTTTACGAACGAATGATATAAGATAAGAAGGCCCAATCAAAAATCGAAGGGCCTTTTACTTTTTTGTCATGAGTATTTATCAAAAAGCAGCGTAAAACCCCTAGCTTTAGATATGGGGATACTCATACCGTATGTTTAACCAGATTGGGATGACGATGCATGGAAACATACAAGATAATCCCACTTAGTATTAATAATGCACTGGTGCAGATAAACACAGCAGAGAATCCAAAGTAGCCAGAGATAAATCCACCCAACATTGGACCGATAATATTTCCTAGAAACCTTAAACTCGTATTGTAGCCGAGTACTTCACCTTGCATTGTTAAGGGTGCTTCCTGACGAATGTAAGCAACACGGACTGGAATAATCCCGCCAATCGTGACACCAAGGACAAAACGGATGATGACAAGTTGCCAAAAATTCGAAACCGCCGCACCGGGCAGGTAGACAATTCCTGCTAAGAAAAGAAGAATAATAAGGATTTTAATATAGCCGTACTTATCGGCAATTTTCCCCCAATTTCGTGACATCAATAAATTACCTAGTCCTGCTGCAGAAAACGCAATCCCTGAATAAAAGGCAATATTCGTTGGTCCATGCAAGTCACTAACGAATAAAGATAAAATGGGCTGGATACTGAAATGGGCGACTTGGACTAGGGAAGAAATCAGTAAGACGGTTAATAAAACCGGATTGCGGATAATATGGTTAGCAACCTCTCTACTTGAATAGTGACTCTTTGTTCCTTTTACAGCTTCAATCATAAATTCCTTTGTGATGATGACGAGCAGGGCAGAGATGATAATGGATATGGATGTCCATTTAAAGGTAGTGGAGTAGCCTAGCGAATCTGCAAGGATCCCACCCAGCATGGGTCCTAATAAAGATCCTGTAATACTGCCTGTTTGCAATGTTCCAAGCACGCGTCCCGCAATCTCCTTTGGTGTTTGTGTAGAGATAAAGGCTTGTGACATTGGTATAAAACCCGAAAAGAAGCCCATACAAAACCGGAGGAGCAATAACTGCCAAACGGAATGGACATAGCCCATGAGAAAAATAGAAAAGCCCATCCCTAATCCTGATATAATGAGGATTTTTTTTCTTCCATAGCGATCGCCGATTCTCCCCCATATCGGGGAAAATAGGAAGGCAGAAACAAATGTGATGCCAAATGTGATTCCAGACCAATGCTGGACATATTTTTCCGAAAACTCACCAAACGTCTCAATGTACAAGGAAATAAACGGCATAACCATCGTCATGCTGCCGGCAACAAAAAAGTTCGCAAACCACATGATCATTAAATTCCGTTTTGCACTTTCCTGCTGTTTCATTTTAAATAACACTTCTTTCTGATATTTATTTCGGTTATCTAAATATTATCATACCGAAATTTCTGATAATTAAAAAGGGATAACTTTATATTTAAAATTGGGCTATACATTTACTTTTATTCTAGCGTGATAACTACAAATTAAGGTTTGAGGAACAATAGGAGTAAAGGAGGGATAATAATGGAACACTATGAAGCATTTTTGCGAAGTAAAAATTGGATTGATAACGATTTGGATTCGAGGTACATAAATGTTAATCATCCCTATGCCATTCTACTTTCGGAGGACGAAGGGCAAATTACCTTAAGAGGAAACACTGGAATTGATAATGGTCAGAACGGTGAGGAGATTTTTACTTTTACCTCATTAAAAGAGCTGCAGGAGTGGTTTGAAAACAATATAGGGGAGTAACGTTTCTTTGAGCTAGGGGGAAGAGCCCTGGCTTTTTGCTTTTTGTTGGGCATTTCGGAAATTGTAAAATTATCTAAATTATATATTGACAATGGGAGAAGGCGGTTAAATCTTTTGTGAATACACCAGCAGCGTATTGAATATAAACTTAGGATGAGAGGCTTGACGTGAAGAATAAAGTCAGCTTTTTGAGCATGGTCTCGTAATGAGTGTCTAAGCGGCCGATTCCTAAAAAAGGAGGTAGTTTTAATGGAAGCTTTAAAACTAATCAATCTTGGATTAAGGTTTATTTTAGAAATCTTGGTACTACTAATCATAGGGTATTGGGGATTTCTAGTGTCGCAGGGAACACTCTTAAAGTTCCTTGTTGGAATCGGCCTGCCACTTCTAATAGCGGTAATCTGGGGGATGTTCGGGGCTCCAAAAGCAAGATATTTGTTAAGCGGATTCCCATTTCTCCTTTTAGAAATTGTCTTTTTTGGGTTACCTTTCATAGTATTACTAATTTTAGAAAAACGAACTCTGGCCTTTATATATGGATTAGTCGCAGTCGTCAATCTCGTTTTAATAAAAATATGGGAAAAATAAGTAAACGTAGGTCAATTTTGATTAAACTTGAATTTTAATTTAAACTAAGTAACAAATGTTGAATTGTGTGTGGTGGAATAATTGGAAAAACAAGTAGAACAAACATATGAAATTATGGAAGTCTGTTTGCTGGCGGGGAAAATCATGCTCCAAAGCGGGGGCGAGACCTATCGTGTTGAAGATACAATGATGCGGATAGCAGCGGCCTTTGGGATAGAACATACGCATAGTTATGTAACTCCTACGGGAATCATATTTTCAGCAGAAGGCACAGAACCAACCAAGACCAAGCTTATTCGAATCTCGGAGCGATCAACCGACTTGAAAAAGGTCTCGATGGTCAATAGCATTTCAAGAAGAATTAGTAGTGGTGAAATCAATCTGATAGAAGCCTGGGAGCTTCTTAAGGAAATTGATTCCTTAAATGTAACATTTCCATTTAGGATCCAAGTGGCCGCTGCCACTTTATCAAGCGGTTGTTTTATGATTATGTTTGAGGGCGGCTGGAATGATTTTATTCCCGCGATGATTTCAGGAGGAATGGGTTACCTTAGCTTTGTCTATTTTCATCGTTTCGTCCCCATTAAGTTCTTCTCGGAATTTTTAGCATCGTTTGTGATTGGCTTGCTTTCTTTTTTGTTTGTCCAACTGGGAGTCGGTCATCAATTAGATAAAATCATTATCGGCTCCGTGATGACGTTAGTTCCAGGGCTATTAGTGACCAATGCAATCAGAGATTTAATGGCGGGTCATTTAGTCTCGGGGCTATCTAAGGGAGCTGAGGCATTTCTGACGGCTTTCGCGATTGGAGCAGGGATTGCCGTCGTATTATCTTTTTTGTGAAGGTGAGGTGTGTTATCCATGACTGTTCTTGCTCAGGCATTAACAAGTTTTATTGCAACAGGCGCCTTTGGAATACTTTTTAACGCGCCGAAAGAAACCTTAGTGAAGTGCGGTCTGATTGGAATGGGCGGGTGGTTAATTTATTTTTTTCTAGAAGACTTCTCAAATAACGCCATTTTAGCAACCTTAGCTGCGACTATTTTTATAGCTGTTCTCAGTCAGGAATTAGCCAAGTTTTATAAAACGCCAGTGATTATTTTTAGTGTAGCCGGAATTATTCCCCTCGTTCCAGGAGGCCTAGCCTATGATGCAATGAGGAATTTTGTTGAAAATGATTATTATTCAGCGATTACATTAGCAGCCAAAGTTTTTATGCTCGCGGGGTCGATTGCCTTCGGTTTAGTTTTTTCTGAGGTAATCAATCAGATCACTAAAAAAATTAAACAACAAATGATGCGAACCTGACCTCAATCCCTTTTAGTTAAAACACTAAAGGGGATTTTTTTTAAGGTAAAATTAAGATTCAAAGGGTATTATTAACTGGAAAATGTTTTCCTTTATTGCGTTCAGCTATTTTAGTAAGGTAATATAGTAGTATATTACTAGAATTATTAGCAAAGTCTAATACAAGGAATGGTAAATTACTAGATGAAAAAATTTTTAGTCGCAATTATCGTTTTATTCATAATATTTATCAGTGCTAAAACCATTTATGCGGTAAAGTTTGACCGTAAAGCAACTGCACAAGTCACTGAAGCTGCCCCATTAATAACACGGACATTGGCACTAATTTCAAAAGAGGCACCGAAATTGCCTGATAGTATCAAGCTGGATGTCCCGTTAATTAATCAAATGGACGCACCAAGACTCTACAACGGCTGTGAAATAACCAGTCTGGCAATGATACTTAATTATCACGGAGTAAAAGTGACAAAAAACGAGTTAGCCAAACAGGTTAAAACCGTCCCGTTAACTTATAGTAACGGGCAAAAAGGAAATCCTAATGCTGGGTTTGTCGGCGATATGGCGAATGGACCAGGTTTAGGAGTATATAATGGTCCCGTATTTGAAGTTGCACAAAAATACGTGGGTGATCGTGCGGTTAATTTAACCAATCATTCATTTGATGACGTATTAGAAGAAGTAGGTCAAGGGCTTCCGGTCTGGATTATCACGACATCGAGCTTTGCACCTGTCTCTGTTTTTCAAACGTGGAATACTCCGCAGGGAAAAATCGATATTACCTTTAGTGAACATAGTGTTGTGATCACTGGGTATGATGCAAATTATATCTATATTAACAATCCTTATGGGGAAAAAAATCAGAAATTAAATCGAGCAAGTTTTATTAAAGCCTGGGAGCAAATGGGGAAACAAGCGATTGTTATCAAAAAATAAGAACGAAAAGGGTCTGATGCGAAATCAGGCCTTTTTTTTAAAGATTATTAAAAAAATTGGTCTTAAAATGGGCGAAGGCAGAGGAATGAATATCCTTCTGCCTTCTTTGCTTTATTCTTTAAAGAATCATATCGTAACTTGTGATTGAACATTGGACAGAGATTACTGTCTAGCTCCAGCACCCAGCGGCTAGTGTACTTCGCTCTCCGCCCTACGATAAGTCAACATCGAATCGCTATCGCTCTTCGTGTTTCCTTTATCTCGGTTGGAGCGCTCCAGTCCATACGCCGCTAAACGGGCGCTTCCGCTTTTCTAATCGCAAGGTAAAAATTTATATTATAATCATTGTTAATAAAAACAAGTTTGCCGCGGTTATTCTTCCACCTGAGGGTTTTATACCTAAACGATGTAAGCCCTACCTCTCTTACATCCTAACGGCTCCGAAGCCGATCCAGTGTGAATAAGTTTTTATTTTAAAACATAAGCAGAATGCCAGAAAAAATTCCTACAATGCGTTATCTAATGAATTACAAGTTACTTAAATGTGAAGCACAAATATTAATAATACAGGACTAGTGCCTATTTGTCAATAAAAGTAATAAAACTATTTTATTTAAAGGAATAACCAAAGATAGAGAAGAAATATATTTCTATAAGGCTCTTTTCGTAACCTTTGTTGCTATTGGAGCTTTATAAGGGTCATTACTAAGTTTCTAGGCAATTTTCGCAAATGTTCTTACGAAAAGATGCCACGAGGCTTATAGTTACACGGGTTATACGAAATACAACAATCTATGCGAAAATAGCCTTCTATAAACAATTAGAATCGGAGTGAAGGAAAGGAGGTAGATCAATGCTGCTTTTTCGAAGGTTGTTTCTTACCGCGGCTAAGTATCGGTATTGGACGGTATTGTTATTTACGACTGTTTATATTTTTATAAATGCCGTGGTGATGAGACTCCTAGAACCGAAAACATTTGAAAATACCTTCCATGCTGTTTGGTGGATTCTAACTACGATGACTACAGTCGGTTACGGTGATGTATATCCAACCACACAACTAGGGAGAATTTGGGCGATGGTCATCATCTATACAGCGGGTATTGGACTTTTTGGGACAGTAATTGGGATGATTGTTGATGCCGTGTCACGATACAAACGGATGAAGGAGGAAGGTAGAATGACGTTTAAAGGAGAAAATCATTATGTCGTGATTGGCTGGACTGTAAAAAGTAGAAACACCATCAAAGAGCTGTTTATCGGAGACGAAAGAATAGAAATCGTGTTAATAGATGAATTAGCGACATCACCCTATGAACATGAGCGGTTTTTATATATCCAGGGGAGTCCGACCGATGAAGAAGTATTGAAAAGAGCAAAAATTGAAAGATCAAGAGCGGTTTTACTATTTGCCCCTGATGGAATTGACAATCCCGATTTAGCGGATGGAAAAACACTTTTAACCGCCTCTTCCATCGAGCGTTATGATGAAGGAACGGAAAAAAATATTTATACCATTGCAGAAATTCTAAATGAAAAGCATGTCGGCAATTTCAAACATGTCAAAATTGATGAATTTATTCTTTCCCATGAATCGGTGTCCAACTTAATGGCAAAGTCAGCGCAGACCAAAGGTGCCAGCCATTTGTTTACTCAATTATTAAGCCGTAAAGATGGGGACGAGGGTAGTGATTTATGGGAAGTTGAAATAAGGTCCGAATGGAAGACTTATGGAGACGCTTACGAATACCTCAAGCAAAAAGGAGCCCAGCTCATTGCTGACCGGAGTGACTTAAATATATTGAAAAAATGGAGTGAGCCTATCCCTAAAGAGGCACGTTTATTGGTGATTTGTGACAAGAATACATATCAAACCTTATAAAAAAACTGCACCCTTCATTGTTAGATTGTGTCCAACAATGAAGGGTGCAGTTCATTAAGATGCATTTTTTTTAATAAGTTAAACATCCAGCAATTACAATCCCAATGGAAACCGACAGTAGCATAAGGAAAAGGCCCACTGCTTGGTTATCCTCTTCAATACTTTGACTGACATTAAATCGTGGTGTCAACCATTCAGCTAGGTAAAACACGACAATCTGGGCTACAATTCCGATGGCCCCCCATAAGGCCATATCAGTCAGAGAAATCGAATTAGCAGCCGTGGAATACAAGACAATCGCAAGTCCAAGAAGTCTACCGCCTAGGACATAGCTCGCTGCCTTATTTCCTTTTGCCATTAAGGAAAACTCCTTAACCTTTGTGGTTATTTCCATAAGAAATAGTCCTACAAATAAAAGACCAAGTGAAACGACCAAATATAATAAGAAATTCGTCATTTACATTCCCCCTGTTTGTGAATTCCTACTGGTAAAAAGTAAGATTCATTTCCTGTAATTTTTTCGCCAGCGCGAATGCCGATACAACTTGCTTTACCAGCAATAAGAAAAGCCCCGAATACTAATGAAAGCTCCTCGTTTCCCTTTTCTGTTTCCAATGAAACTGTAGGTAGAGGCACATATTGTTGAAAGACTGAAAATTCCTCTTTATAGGTTTGAAAGGAATTTTGAGCAGTAACATGGGTGAATTGATCCCAAATCGTTACGGTGTCTCCTTCTCTGCCGAAAGCTGGTTTTTGAACATAAGAGCTCTGCCCGGTAAATTCCTCTGCTTCCAGGTAGGTGGGAAGCATATATTTCTTAATCCATTCCTGCTCTTCTTTTGAAAAATAGACGCCCTGTTCTGCTAGCCCCCATATTAAGCATTGGATTGACTTTGGCTGCAGTAAAAAGGCAGAGACAGGATTCAATATCGAGAGTTTCCCTGTTTGTACCAGCTGTAATAAATCGATTCCAACCGATTCTCCTGTTAAGGGATCCCGATCATAAATCAGGTGTTCAAGAGGATAGGTTTGACGGTACAATACATCAATCGGAAAATCCTCATCATCAACAAGAATGCCGTCTATCATTCGAAGTGCGGATAATGGTACAGTTCTATTGTTAACCTGGCATAACTTGCTTAAATATTGGATAGTATTCCAGTCCTCAATATGATCAGAGTGAGCTGTGAACACAACGTTAGATTCCCGTTTTCCTTTCGATGCTTCAATTACTGCACGTGTGATTCCGGAAGAAAGTAGTCGTTCCCCGCTTTCATTTGGATCCAGGTAACCAAACTCCTTGCAAACCTGGCCGTTAATCTGAAAACATTCCACAATAAAAGTCGGTGTATCACTGTTGAACTCCAGCAACTTGAATCCATCTTCTGTTAACACAAAATCAAACCGACCGATAACCGTTTCAGGATAGAGAGTTTTCAATCTCAGAAATGGAAGACTCTCCGATGGATACCCCAATTCAAGCAGTTGTACATCTGAAAGACTTCGTAACAGCTGGGCTGCTTTGAAGAAAACAGTGCCCATTCGTTCTGTGGCTTCATGTAAAAGCTTGACGCTTTGTTCGGCTATAGAAAAAACGTGATAAAGGCTGTATTCGCTATTGTATAAATCAGACCAAAAGCTTGGAAATTGTGAATAAAACCTTTTCCGCTTTGACGAATAATGTGACATATTTAACCTCCAAATCCACCCTTAGAGCCACTTCCGAATCCGCTTTTAAAGCTTGATGAGGATTTGTATGACTTATAAGCCGAGGATTTCAAGAGTGATGATTTATTGCGATAATAACTTCCCCCATAAAAATAATGACCATAATGAGACGAGTGGGTATCATCACATTGCCAGACCCCTTGTTCATCGTCCCAGTCCCAGTCTCGGCAGCTGCTGTTGTCTGGTTTAGGTGGGCGATCGTTTGAACAGCCAGAAAGGGTGCCGGCTAGGAGGGAAGTGATGACACCAGTCACTAACCATTGGGTTTTCTTCAATGTTTCACGCTCCTTATTTAATTGATAATTTAATTATAAAAGTAAATCTAAGGAAAACAATGGTAAAATGAAAAGAAAAGAAAGAGGGATGAAATTTGAGGCTGGAATATCGAATGGATGAGGAATTTCAAAAGTTCCCTGCCCTTTGGAGTTATCAAAACTTAACGGTTAGTGAGGCTGTAGCTAGAATGTCGTGTGAGTACTTCGTGAAAGAAGGCGAAACGTATGTGGTAACAGCCACAGCCATCGATCCTGATGGAACCACTGTCCTCTACGTAAAAAAGGAAAATTCCTACACGGATGTAACGGAGATAAATTATTCACATATAGGTATTGAAGTAAGAGAACTTCAAAGAAACGGGTCTGTTCTGGTTGAGCAAAAGGAAGTATGGAATCATGAAGAAGTACTGTCTGTTCTTCACTCCGATATTATTTACATTCAAAGAGAGGGAAGATGGTTAGAATTCACGCTTGATTCCAGGGAGATAGACGAAGACCGAAAATGTTATATTTATTACGGGAGTTTTACAGGAGAAACTCGATAGGACATACGATGTGGTTTTTTCTAAGTTCTAATTTGGTTTAGTATGGGAGAATTTTAAAATTTTTTGCGAGTTTTAAAGGAAAAAGGCGATTATTGTCGTATCTTTAGGAATATAGATGTATTGTCCTGGAGGAATAACGATGTTGGCAGAAAAACTTCTTTTGAATGTATTAATTACATTAGCACCTATCCTACTTTATAGCATAATGATTGAAAACAATCGTAAGGTTAATTCTCCATTACTATGCGGCATTCTTCAAAGTATCGCATCACTTGCATGTATGATTTTTTCGTACTCGAACTATGGATTTAATTGGGACCTCCGTTATGTTCCACTGATCCTTGCCTTTCTTTATGCTGGTCCGGTGGCAGGGGGAATGGTTTTAACGACCCTTCTTGGAGCACGAGTCATAATGGGAGGGGAGACCGTTGTTTTTGGTATCGTTAATACTTTTTTCACGGCGCTGCTCCCTTTCCTATTTATGAAAAGGATTTGGAATTTTAATCCTAATAAAAGGGTGCTTCTCGCAACATTAATTGGTGCTTGGTCACTGCTCCTTTGTTATTTCTCTCTCACTACATTCCGCTATCTAGAGGGGGAGTTCTTTAAGTTAGATTTTAATATTCCTGACCTCCTCCTAGTTGGTCTCATTCAAACCATGTCAATTGCCTTAGAGGCAAAGCTTATTGAAGGAATTATCGAACGAAATCGAATGAAGAAAGAGATCCAACGAAGTGAAAAGTTGAATACCCTTGGGGAGATTGCGGCCTCCATTGCCCATGAGGTTCGCAATCCCTTAACAGTTGTGAAGGGATTCCTCCAATTAATGCAACAAGAAGAAAAAGGAAAAAATTACGAATATTTATCCCTCGTCTTAAGCGAATTAGGCCGGGCCGAATCCATTATTAATGACTATTTAAATTTTGCAAAGCCGAAGTTTGAAAAAATAGAAGAATTTTCGTTAAAAGAAGTATTAACTGAAGTGGTCATGCTATTAGACCCTCTGGCTACCAAACAAGGGGTGGAACTTAAGAGTGAATTGGACTCAACTGGATTCGCTATCGTCACAGATCGTAACCAATTAAAACAAGCACTGGTTAACCTTATCAAAAATGCAATTGAAGCAACCCCCGAGGGTGGAAAAGTAACAATACATAACAAGTCAGATCAAAATCAAGCGTCTATTTTAATTGTCGATACTGGAATAGGGATGACACCTGAGCAATTATCCCGAATTGGAACCTTATTTTATACAACTAAAGATAAGGGAACTGGTCTGGGTACATCCGTTTCTTTAAGAATTATTGAAACAATGAACGGGAAAGTTTCCTACAAGAGTAAGCCTGGCGTAGGGACTGAAGTGGAAATGGTCCTTCCTGGCAGCAAAAAAACAGCATTGGTAAATTTTTAATAAAATGGCTAACCGATCTAAGGGACGGTTGGCTTATTTTTTTTGGTATAGTAGTAGGGAAAAGTAAATACGAAAGGTGAGATACCAAACTATGCTTGAATTATTACCTCTCATGCTTGAACGTGTCGGTATTCTTATCATTGTAGCGTTTCTTCTCTCGAGGATGAAATCATTCCGTCAAGTTATTCATAATGAACACGGCATTACAGCAAAAGTAGCGATGATAGCTATTTTCGGTACCTTCGGTGTCATCAGCAACTACACCGGTGTAGAGATTGGACATGGGTCGATTACTTCCCAGGACTGGCTGACAAATATGGACAGAGAAAGTGCTATTGCCAATACCAGGATTATGGGGGTTACAATAGGTGGATTACTTGGTGGACCCATTGTTGGTATTGGTGTCGGTTTAATTGCTGGCATCCACCGATTGACCTTAGGAGGTTTTACAGCTGAAGCTTGTGCCCTTTCAACGATTATGGCTGGGGTTGTTACAGGTTTCTTAAGCAAACGCTTTAAGATTAAAGAGGGGATTTCGCCATGGAAGGCGGTTGTCATGGGGATATTAATGGAATGTGCCCAGATGGGGATCATTCTTTTACAAGCCAGACCATTTAACGAAGCCGTGAATCTTGTTGAGGTCATTGCCTTCCCCATGATTGCGATTAATGGCTTCGGAACCCTTCTTTTTGTGTTAATTATACAAGAGATTCTGCAGGAGCAAGAGCGAATGAGAGCTCTTCAAACCCATAAAGCATTATACATCGCCAATCAAACCCTTCCGTTTTTCAGACAGGGATTAAATGTGGATTCATGTACAAAAGCAGCGGAAATTATTCTTAATTGGACCAATGCGGATGCCATTTCGATTACAGATCAGTCTTATGTTCTTGCTCATGTTGGAACAGGCTCAGACCATCATATTCCATCAGGAAACATGGCAACGGAATTAACGAAAACGGTGCTGGAACAAGGGAGGATCACGATTGCAAAGACCGCTCACGAAATTCAATGCTTTCATCCAAACTGCCCATTGCAGGCAGCCGTCGTCCTGCCACTAAAGGTTCATACTAAAATCGTCGGAACTTTAAAGCTGTATTTCACAGATTCTAGTAAACTTGATCGGGTTGAACAAGAGTTGGCAGAAGGATTGAGCAACCTATTTTCGGTCCAATTAGAAATGGCTGAACTGGAAATACAAAGAAGATTATTAAAAGATGCGGAGATCAAGGCCTTGCAAGCACAAGTCCATCCCCACTTCTTATTCAATGCCATTAATACCATCTCAAGCTTAATTCGAACAGATGCCGATAAAGCTAGGAGTCTTTTAATTAAACTCAGTACCTTTTTCAGAAGTAACCTTCAGGGAGCAAGGCAAATGCTCATACCACTTGAAAAAGAACTCGAACATGTTGAGGCTTACCTAACCATTGAGCAAGCACGCTTTCCAGACCGGTATCATGTTGAATTGGATATTGCACCAGCGTTAGAACGGGTACTCGTTCCGCCATTTACACTGCAGCCACTTGTTGAAAATGCCATTCGTTATGCTTTTCCGAAAGCAAAAAATGGGACTGTAAAAGTCCGTGCCTTTCAGGAAGGGGAGAACATGGTCCTTTTAACTGAAGATGATGGAAAGGGAATCTCAGCAGAGCTGCTTGGTACACTGGGAAACCAAACAGTGGATTCTTCTGGTGGGACAGGAACAGCACTTTGGAATATCAAGAAACGAATTGAAGAAATATATGATCAAAAGGCTTCTTTTCAAATAGAAAGCAGCATGAATAATGGAACGAAAGTATCGATTACACTACCAATAACACAACAACAAAAAGTGGGGTGAGGGATGTGTTAAAGGCTTTTATTGTGGATGATGAACCGTTAGCTAGGGATGAACTTGCCTATCTTCTGAAACGAAGCAAACAGATAGAAATAGTGGGGGAATCGGATTGCGTAGAAAGCGCGTTAGAAAAAATAAGCAATCTTGATCTTGATGTCATATTTTTAGATATTCAGCTCGCTGATGAAAGTGGAATCGAAATTGCAGCTTTTGTTAATAAGCTGGATCATCCGCCATTAATTGTGTTTGCAACAGCGTTTGATGAATATGCCCTTAGAGCTTTTGAATTAAATGCTGTGGATTATATCTTAAAACCTTTTGATGAAAAGAGAGTCTTACAAACAATTAAGAAGCTTTATAAGCTTATAGAAAATAAAAAACAACCGATTCCTTTTTCTAGTCAGAAAAATAATTTTGTTAACGAAAGGTCCGAAAAGCTCGCAATAACAATTGATGAAAAAATTGTTATCGTAAACATAAGTGACATCCTTTATATCGGCACACATGAGGGGAAAACAGTCATTGCCACAGAGAACACCAAGTACTCTGTCAGTGATTCGCTTGTCACCTTCGAAAGGAAGTTGCAGTATTCGTCGATCATTCGTGTTCATCGTGCTTATTTAGTTAATGTCGATGCGATTGTTGAGATAGAGCCATGGTTTAATTCTACCTACAACTTAATTACGAAGGATGGAGAAAAAGTTCCGGTAAGCAGAACCTATACAAAAGAACTAAAACAGCTTCTTGGTTTTTAAAGAGGCTGTTTTTTGCATTTCATTCTAGTATTCTTGTTTTTCATCCTCAAATCTTCGCATTTTAGCCTGAAAACCAAGTGTTAGCGTTTTCTTTCGGTATGATATTGACAAGAGAAAAAGGAATATAGGAGGTTTGAGAAATATGAATGCGGTTTCAATAGTAATTGGCTCGATTTGTATTTTAATGATTGCTTATCGCTTATACGGAACATTTATGGCAGCAAAAGTTTTAAAATTAGATGATTCTAAGCCGACACCGGCACATGAATTAAACGATGGAAAGGACTATGTTCCAACCAATAAATGGGTAACATTTGGTCATCACTTTGCAGCAATCGCTGCAGCAGGACCGTTAGTTGGTCCAATCCTTGCTGCGCAATTTGGATATTTGCCAGGACTACTATGGCTCTTGATTGGAGCAGTTATTGGTGGAGCGGTCCATGATGCGGTCGTCCTCTTTGCATCGATGCGGAAAAAAGGAAAGTCTTTATCAGAAGTAGCGAAAGATGAACTAGGACCCGTTGCAGGTTTTTGTACCGGTCTTGCGATGCTGTTCATTATTACCATCACAATGGCAGGTCTTTCGATGGTAGTTCTTCATGCACTTGAGCATAATCCTTGGGGAACCTTCTCAGTGGGAATCACGATTCCAATTGCAATGTTGGTAGGGATTGCTTATAAAAAAACCGGCAACTTAAAATTAACATCCACGGTCGGATTTATTCTCGTAATGGTTGGAGTATTTGTTGGGCCGTCCATTCAAAATACAGTATTAGGTGATTGGCTGACCTTAGATACAAAAACATTAGCGATTATTTTACCGATTTACGCCTTCTTTGCAGCAGCGTTGCCAGTATGGCTTTTACTTGCTCCACGTGATTATTTAAGCAGTTTTATGAAAATTGGTGTATTTATTGCACTTATCATCGGTGTGTTCATTATCAATCCTGCGATTGAGATGCCTGCGTTTACAAAATTTACATCAGGCGGCGGCCCTGTATTAGGCGGACCGGTTTGGCCGTTTATCTCAATCACGATTGCTTGTGGTGCTATTTCAGGCTTCCATGCCTTTGTTGGTTCAGGTACGACTCCTAAAATGCTTGATCGCTGGTCTGATATAAAGGTTGTTGGTTTTGGCGCCATGCTTGTAGAGTGCGTGGTTGGAATCATGGCATTGATCGCGGCAACCGCCCTTCAGCCAGCAGACTACTTTGCGATTAACTCCACTCCTGAAGTCTTTAAAACACTTGGCATGCAGGTCCAGGAGTTACCGAAACTTGCCAATGAAATTGGCATTGATCTTGAAGGAAGAACCGGTGGTGCGGTGACTCTGGCAGTTGGTATGACGTATGTGTTCACAGCCATTCCATGGTTTGCTAAATTATCATCCTACTTCTTCCAGTTTGTTATTATGTTCGAAGCGGTATTTATCTTAACCGCAATCGACTCCGGAACGCGTGTTGCTCGTTATTTAATCCAAGACTTTTTCGGAGAATTCTATAAACCATTGAAGAAGACAGATTGGCTTCCTGGATCAATATTTGCTAGTGCATTAGCATGTTTTATGTGGGGATATCTTCTTTTCTCCGGTGATATAGGTTCAGTGTGGGCACTGTTTGGTGTATCCAATCAGCTAATGGCATCAATCGGACTAATTGTTGGTGCGACAGTGATTCTAAGTATTGCTGATAAACGTCGTTATATGCTTACCTGCTTGATTCCGCTTGCATATCTCTTTGTTACGGTCAACTATGCAGGATACTGGATGGTGAAAAATGTTTATCTCAATCAGGCGTCTGCAGGTTATAGTGTCTTGAATGGGGTATTGTCCATCATCATGCTATTACTGGGTATGATTATTATGGTCACAGCTATTAAGAAATGGATCGTAATGTGGAATTCACCACGAGTAAAACTTGAAAGAAAAATTGCGTAATCAACATTGAAAACCGGTGACTTTGAAAGGTTATTCTTTCAAAATCATCGGTTTTTTTTTGTATGTTAAAAAAAGGAACAGATGAAATATATGTAATATGGAAATAACATAATTATATCTCTATAGTAGAAACTCGTAACTGCTGTGAAAAATCAAAAGAACAAAGTGTAGTGTTTTCCATGGAATTATTTTCAAATAATTTTATTTTTCAAAATATATTGCTTTTTTAAGAAATTAATTATATTATTTCGATATAGAATTTTATGCGGAATACTTTTTCAGAACATTTCGACATAAATGATGGAGGTTTAACCAATGAATTTATTTAGAAAAAAGTCCATTCAGGCGCTCATTCAGGAAGCTGGACAAAAAGATGTAGTCTTAAAGAAGGATTTAGGCGCATTTGATTTATCCATGCTTGGAATTGGGGCTATTATAGGAACAGGAATATTTGTATTGACAGGGGTTGCTGCGGCGGAACATGCAGGACCAGCACTTATTTTATCTTTTATTTTATCAGGACTAGCGTGCGTATTTGCTGCCCTTTGTTATGCGGAATTTGCTTCTACTGTTCCAGTCTCGGGAAGTGCGTATACGTATAGTTACGCTACTTTTGGAGAGATCATTGCCTGGATATTAGGCTGGGATTTAATCTTAGAATATGGATTAGCGTCATCTGCTGTTGCAAGTGGATGGTCAGGGTATTTACAAGGATTGCTCGCAGGGTTTGGGATTCATTTTCCAAAAGCGCTTACAAGTGCGTATGATCCCGCAAACGGTACATTTATCGATGTTCCAGCCATCCTTATCGTATTAATCATTACCTTGTTATTAACTCAGGGTGTTAAGAAATCTGCCCGTTTTAACACGATTATGGTAATTATTAAGTTGGCTGTTGTTGTGTTGTTCATCGCTGTAGGTGCTTGGTATGTAAAGCCTTCCAACTGGACACCATTTATGCCATTTGGTTTCTCAGGTGTTACAGCTGGTGCAGCAACTGTATTCTTTGCTTATATAGGTTTTGATGCAGTATCCACTGCAGCAGAAGAAGTTAAAAATCCGCAAAAGAATATGCCGATTGGTATTATTGCATCATTACTAGTATGTACCGTGTTATATATTATTGTTTCTGGAATTTTAACCGGTATCGTTCCTTATCAAGAATTAGGTGTAAAGAACCCTGTTGCATTTGCTCTTAATTACATTCATCAAGATTGGGTGGCAGGCTTTATCTCGCTTGGTGCGATTGCAGGTATCACCACAGTATTATTAGTAATGCTATACGGACAATCACGTTTATTCTATGCGATTAGCCGTGACGGTTTATTACCAAAAGTATTTTCTAAGGTAGATAAAAAGAAACAGACACCATTGGTGAATTCTTGGATTACTTGTTTATTAGTATCGATTTTTGCTGGATTAGTTCCATTAAGTAAACTGGCAGAACTAACAAATATCGGAACATTATTTGCCTTTATGACGGTATCAGTGGGAATTTTATATCTGCGTAAAAATAACCAAGCGCCGAAAACAGGATTCCGTGTTCCATTTGTACCGTATATTCCAATTCTAGCTTTTGTGTTCTGTGGATATTTATCGCTTCAGTTACCTAAGACTACATGGATTAGCTTTGGGGTGTGGCTTGTAATTGGACTATTCGTCTATTTCGGATATGGACGTAAACATTCAACTTTGAATAATACTGCCGGTCAAGTGAAAAAAGTTAGCTAAATGGAAAAAGAAAAAATGATTGGGCTTACCTCTATGGTAAGTCCTTTTTTTGTGTGAAACGTATCGAAAAATGTCGAAATTCATCGATTTCACTAAAATGATGTCATTTTATTAATAGAAAAATGATAAAATAGGAGCAGGATTTTTATTAGGAATTTGATGAAGATTGATTAAGGGAGAAACCACATGAAAGATAGCAACAAGTCCAGTAAGCTTATTTTTGAAGAACGGAAAGCAATCATTTTATTTTTATGGTTGTTTAATTTGATATTTTTTTCTTGGGATATTTTCTATTATTATTGTCGTCCATATTTCAATGGAGCGGCCCTTAGTGATTCAAGAGATGGGCTAGGATTATGGGTTTATGTAATATTAGTCGGAGTTTTATTTGCTGCTATTTATTATATAAAAGTAGGAAATATCTATATCGTTAAATATTTATACATAATTAGTTTTCTAATTATTGACATTATAGACAATCTAGTGAGGTATATAGGGACTACAGAACACTTTGCAACTGGAAATATAGTCGAGGTCTTACTTGTTATATTTTCCCCAATTTTTGTGAATAAAAAATACTTTTGGACTGTTTCCATAGGTCTAATAGGTAAGGATTTACTATTAGGTTTGATATTGCAAGATCTTAATGTATTACCGCCAGTTCTTATCTATATCACTATTTCAGTATTAGCGTATGTTTTATTAATCCGTTTTTATTCTTATATTAATTCATTGACTACAGTTTACGAAGAGCTTCGTCAAAAAGAAAAGCTTGCAGTTATTGGTCAAATGGCTGCAGGTATTGGTCATGAAATTCGAAATCCCCTTTCTTCCTTACGGGGTTTTACACAATTGCAGCAAGAACGATACCCAAACACGAACGATTATTATCCAATTATGATTCAAGAGATTGACCGGATCAATTCAATTGTTAATGATCTTATGTACCTTGGTAAACCAAGGGTTATCCATTTTGAAAAAGCAAGTATTGAAGAAATCATTGCATACACATTATCCATTACGCAACAACAAGCGGAGAGACAAGGAGTAACTGTAGAAACAATAATGGCAGGCCCATTACCACCTCTTGATTGCGATGAAAAACAATTGAAACAAGTGTTTATTAATTTAATTAAAAATTCCATTGAATCAATGTCTCAAGGTGGAAGGATTAAAATTAAGGTCAATGTTTTAGAAAAAACAAAAATGTCCGTTTCAATTCAAGATGAAGGATGTGGGATTTCCGACGAAAACATCCATAATCTAGGCGAACCCTTTTTTACAACGAAAACTGATGGAACTGGTTTAGGTTTAATGGTTACAAATCAGATTATTAAAGAGCATTTAGGAGTGCTCAACATCAATAGTGAATGTGAAAAAGGAACTAGGGTAGAAGTGATTTTACCGATAATTCATAGTTGAAGTAAATAAATTACAGAAAATTCCTAATTATAAGAGAAAAAACGGGCCCATTCAACATTTTATTTAAAAATATTTCTTTTTTATACATAAATCATTCTTATTTTAGCTATTTCTATTAAACTAAATGATTTATAATTAAAGAAAAAGTTGAAATATATTTTTTTGTGGAATAAATTGCGATAAATTTAAACATTTTCGAATATGTTGTCGATAAAGAGGTTATGTATCCTTTATATGAGGTAGAAAATATGAAAAAACAAATGGTTGATCCTAATATAAGAAATGAAGAAAGTCGAACGTTGAAATGGTTTTTAATAGTATTTTATATAATATCAATTTCCTTTGATCTAATTTATAAAATAATTGCACAGTATATTCCTCAATTAAAGAATGAATCACCAGATAAATTAATTTTTTGGATATATTTAATCATGTTTGCTTTAATCCCAATTGCCATCTATTTAAATAAAAAACAAAAACAACATTTAATAAAATATATCTATTTTATCAGTTATACTACATTAACAATTCTAAATGATATTGTTACTTTTATTAGTAGCCCGAGTGATTATCAAAGTGGAAATGCCGTAGAAATTTATTGGCTCCTATTAGCTCCTGTTTTTGTAAGCAAACGCTTTGTTATGGTTGTTTCTATAGGGCTAATACTGAAATATATTGTTGTCGGCTTGATCATTAAAGCTCCCATTGTATTATTAGGCATTCTATTAATAGCCATTCTTTCTTTTTTATCATTTATTTTGCTATACAGATTCGAATCATATGTTAAGGCAGTAAAGACCTCTTATGATCAACAGTTAATAGGTATAGTTAAGGGTGTTATTGCTACTCTTGAGTTGAAGGATCCTTATACCAGAGGACATAGTGAGAGAGTAGCAAGCTATGCATTAGTGCTGGCAAAAGAAACAGGGAAATTTAGAGACGAGGAATTAAAGTCATTTAACTATGCTTGTTTGCTGCATGATATTGGTAAAATTCATATCCCTGACCAAATATTGATGAAGCCCACAAGTCTTACAAAAGAAGAATATGAAATCATCAAGTCTCACACAAACGTGGGTGCAGAGGCAGTCTCTAAAGTTGTTGGATTAGATAATAGTATTGAAGTTATTCGTTCTCATCATGAAAGGTGGGATGGCAGAGGATATCCTGACCAACTAAAGGGTGAAGAAATACCATATCTTGCAAGAATAGCTGCGATTGCCGATGCATTTGATGCAATGACCTCAACAAGATCATACAGGTCGGCATTAACTATTGACGAAGCTTATAAACGAATTTTGGAGGGAAAAGGAAGTCAGTTTGATCCTGAATTAGTAGAAGAGTTTCAAAAAGCATTTCCTATATGGAGAAAAATTCACAATACGTCTAACCAAAACCTAGTAATTAGTCAAAACAAAATAAATGAAGTTTTGAACTAACACAAAGGAGGAACGAAGATGAAAATTCGTAAACTTAAAAAAGTTAAAGCGACTGGATCTTGTTGGTGGTGCTGGTTTGTTTAATGATATGGAATGGAGCGGGGATGCTAGTGGAAACTATGCATCCTTCTTTAATGAAAAAATCACATGATAAAGGGTGTTCAAATGAGTGTTACCCTCTCCTCAAGATTGTTATTGGTTCCAATCTTAATTCGCAAGGATAAAAAACATTACATCATTGAAGATCAAGCTGCCGGTGAATTTTTTGAAATGCCAGAGGTTTGTGTTGATGCAATTCATCTCATCAACAATGGAGAGTCATTAGAGGTTATCGAACGGCACCTTAGAGAAAAGTATCCTAATGAAGAAGTTGATCTTATTCATTTTGCCGAGCAGCTTTTAGCATTAAATTTGATTGCTGAAATTGACGGTGAAAAAGTTTTTTCAAAAGAAAACAATAAAGAAAATTTAGGATTTTTGTGGATTTCACCTAAGATAGGGAGATTCTTTTTTAATAAGGTGGCGTTGTTTTTTTATGCTGGACTATTTATTCTCAATTTGATCCTTTTATTATCTAATCCCAGTCTTGTTCCTCGATATAAGGACTTGTTTATTTTTGATTTTATGGTTTTTAACATCCCCGCATGGCTTGTTTTGACATTTTGTTTAGTGTTAATTCATGAATTTGGACATATTTTAGCTATTAGAGCCCAAAATCTTCCGACTAATTTAGGGGTAGGACACCGTTTGTTCTTAGTAGTTCTTGAAACGGATATGTCCTCTGTATGGAAGTTACCCTCGAAAGATCGGAATGTTTTATTTTTAGCTGGAATTTGTTTTGACACAGTAATCCTTTCTCTTGCCTTGATTAGCCAGCTAGCTTTATCTGATGGGTCAGGGATTTTTCAGGGTATCATGAATATTATTGTGTTGGATATATTTATTCGTTTGGTTTACCAACTCTGTGTGTATATGAAAACAGATTTATATCATGTTTTTGAAAATATATCAGGATGTTATAACCTAATGGAGAATGCTCAGTACTTGATATTCAAGAGGGTAAGATTTGTAAGATCAAATGTATCAGAGGATGATATATTTCCGGGTGAGCGAAAGACTGTTTTTTTATATTCCATTTTCTATTTTGTTGGTGTATTTTTAACTTTAAGTTTATATGCAATTTACTATATTCCACAATTAGGGTTTGCCTTTAAAAAGGTGTTACCTGGTTTTTTAGAAGGTCCAGCCACATTTTCCTTTTGGGATGCTTTACTTTTCTCATTGCAAATAACCTTAGGCTTTGGGTTACTCATATTTTCTTGGAGAAAAAAGTATCTTCGAGGCTAATAAGACACTTGTGACAGATATTTGTCTAAAATAACTTTTCTAGGGGTTTTTCCCCCCCATTATGGGGGAACTCCCTGATATTTATAACACTACCGTTTTCATACAATGAGAGTATGAAAAAACGGTAGTGTTATTTTTATTTAGGAGGAAATCCCATGGAATCCAATATTTCAACGACTAAAAAACAAGGGCGATCGGTCAATGATGCGTTTGCATCTCATTTTGCTAAATCAATGTTTCTATCTGTTGCCGGACTTGCCATTTTAACGTTTATCGGTACTAGAATGTTTACACATGTCGACTTAAATCTTTATGGATATATGGTTGGAACCATCGTATTTATTGGAGGCTTTTTCTACCGCTTTATTGCTTGGGGGGAAAGACCGCCAACCAAAATTTTTATTAAAAAAGGTTTAAAGCTATTATTTCGAAAAAGTACACCTAAAACGGCTGTAAATCATTTAGCTATTTACGATTTCATCCGGAATCGTGGAATTTACCGCTGGGTTCAGCATATTCTGATTGGTTGGGGCTGTGTTCTTGCGTGTTTGGTAACTTTCCCGCTTGTGTTTAGCTGGATGTATTTTACGATGGAAGACAATGGCTATTATACGATCGTACTATTTGGAATGAATGTGATGAACGTGAAAGCAGATGGAATCATCGCTTGGCTATCCTATAACGCGCTAAATATTGCAGCGATCATGGTTACAGCAGGTGTTTGCATGGCTTTAAACCGCCGCTTAAAAAATATGCAAGCAAGAGCGGAGCAAAAGTTTATGTACGATTTCTTACCGCTTTATCTATTATTGTTTATTTCCGTTACTGGATTGTTATTAACTGTTCAAAACGTATTTTTACATGGCTGGATGCAGCCGCAAATGTCATTAATTCATCAATTTTCCGTTATTGTAACCTTAATCTATTTACCTTTTGGAAAGCTTGCACATATTCCATTCAGACCAATGAGCGTGTTTGCTAGAAATTATCGAGAACATTACGGTGAGCAGCATATGAAAGAATGTAAAGTGTGCGGTGACCATTTTGTATCAGTGGAACAATCGAATGATGTGATCCAAGTTTTAGGAGTTAATGAAATGGAATTCAATATGCAGGATGGCTTTAATCTTGCTGAACTATGCCTGCCATGTCGCAGAAAATATAGAATCTCAAGATTCTCAGGCTTTGCAACACATCAAGTTAAGGTCAAGGAGGCAAACCAGAATGCAAAGGGATAAGTTCTTTAAAGAAATAGAAAATCTTCGTCATCCAAATGAAACGCTTGTAAAAACCCACTGTAGTTATTGCGGAATGCAATGTGGAATGAACCTGCGTGTTAATACTAAAACAAATAAAATCATCGGAGTGGAACCACGTTATGACTGGCCGGTAACCGTTGGGAAAATGTGCCCTAAAGGGGTTACTGCCTACCAGCAAACAAATCATGATGATCGGATTTTAAAACCATTAATCCGCGATGATGCGTCACTAAAGGGTACAAAAGAAGGCTTTCGTGAAGCAAGCTGGGAGGAAGCTTATAGCTTAATTGCAAGAAAGTTTACTGAACTTCAAAGTAAGTACGGAAAAGATACATTATCAGTGTTCAGTGGTGTATCAATGACAAATGAAAAATGTTATTTAACAGGGAAGTTTGCCAGAGTTGGATTGCAAACACGCTACATCGATTATAACGGCCGCTTCTGTATGTCAAGTGCAGCCGGTGGATTCCTTCGCTCGTTTGGAGTGGATCGCGGTTCAACCTTACCGTGGACAGATCTTCATGAAACGGATTGCTTGTTCATAGCCGGAAGCAATACCGCTGAGTGTCACCCAACATCGATGTTCCGAGTGTGGTCTGTTCAGGAAAGAGGAGGTTACTTAATTGTAGCTGATCCTCGTGAAACTCCTATTGCAAGAAGAGCTGATGTTCACTTGGATTTACGTCCAGGAACAGACCTAGCATTAGCAAACGGAATTCTTAATTTACTTATTCAAAACGGTTATGCGGATGAAGAATTTGTAAACAATCATACAAATGGCTTTGAAGAAACAAAAGAATTGGTGAAAGAATTTACACCCGAATATACAAGTGAACTAACTGGAGTGGCTCCGAATAAAATTATCCGTGCCGCAGAAATTTACGGAAAAGCACCAAATGCAATTGTCATGTTTGCACGTGGTATTGAACAGCAGCATAAAGGTGTCGATAACGTTTCGGCTTATACAAACATGGCATTAGTGACAGGGAAAATTGGCCGCCCTAAAGCAGGAGTTGCTACATTTACTGGGCAGGGTAACGGTCAAGGTGGACGTGAGCATGGCCAGAAATCGGATTTGCTGCCGGGTTATCGTAAATTAACCAATCCAAAGCATGTTGAAGAAGTATGTAAGGTTTGGGGAATTACGCCAGAAGAGATGCCTCAGCCAGGTGTTTCTGCCTATGAAATGTTCGAACTAATGGAGCAAAAAACAATTAGAGGTCTGTATTTGCTTTGCTCAAACCCAGCAGTATCCGCGCCAAATTTAAATTTTGTGCGTAAAGCGTTGAAAGACTTAGATTTTATGGTTTGTGCGGACTTCTATCTTTCCGAATCAGCGGAGTTCGCTGATGTCATCCTTCCAACCGTTACTTGGTCTGAGGATGAAGGAACCGTTACAAACCTTGAAGGACGTATTATTAAAATCAATAAAGCACAAGAGCCGCTAGGGCAATCAAAGCCAGATTGGCAAATACAGGCGGAACTTGCGGAATACCTTGGTAGAGGTAAATATTTTTCTCATTTAAAAACAGCAAAAGATGTTGCAGATGAATTCCGTCTAGCATCTAAAGGCGGTTATGCCGATTATTACGGGGCAACTTGGGATAAAATCGACAAGCAAGACGGTGTGTTCTGGCCTTGTAAAGATGAAAATGATCCAGGAACACCACATATGTTCTTAGATAAAAAATTCTATCACCCAGATGGAAAAGCAAAAATATGTGCATTACCATACCGTCCGCCAGCTGAAGAGCCAGATGAAAAATATCCATTACGCTTAACAACCGGACGTGTTGTCTACCATTATCTTTCTGGGAATCAAACTCGTCGGATTCAGTTTTTACGAGATATGTGCCCAGAGCCTTATGTAGAAGTACATCCAGAAACAGCCGCGAAGTATAACATTGAACACGAAGAATTTGTACGCCTCTTTACCCGTAGAGGTGAGGCTGAATACAAAGTAAAAATCACGGAAGCTATTCGAAAAGATACCGTATTTGTTCCATACCATTTTGGTCACGATAAATCTATTAATCTCTTAACTATTGCAGCGCTTGATCCTATGTCACGGATGCCGGAATTTAAAGCGTGCGCAGCGCAGATTGAAAAACTAGAAATGAAGAAGGTGCAGTAAATGAAAAAGAGGCTATATCTTGAACTTGAAAACTGTATAGGGTGCCGTTCTTGTTTGGCGGCTTGTACACAGTGCGGTGGGCATGAGGAACGAAATCGTAACTATGTTTATGATGTGAACCCGCTTGTTAACCGTCAAACCATGCCTCTTATGTGCCTTCATTGTGTGAATCCAGCATGTGCAAGAAGCTGTCCAGCACAGGCTATCCAAATTCATGAAACAGGGGCGGTACTTTCGGCGCTTGTTGAAAAGTGTATTGGATGTCAAAACTGTACGATTGCTTGCCCATATGGTATACCGAAGTTTGATACAGAGCAAAATCTTATGTACAAGTGTGATCTTTGTATCGATCGTACAAAAGATGGCATCCCTCCAATGTGCGCAAGTGTTTGCCCGTCCAATACATTACAATGGCTGACAGATGAAGAGATTGAAGCGAAGCAAAAGCAATTTAACCTTGATAACGGTAAATGGGTTACAAGTATGCCTTATTTAGAAGGCGAAACAAATGTAAAAGTGAACCTGCCTGGTATTCTGCAGGGTGTCACTAAACTGTTTTAGGAGGGATGATCATGACAGACAAAAATAATAAAATCCCGTTCAATGAAGATAATTATACTCATAATATAAACCGCAACAATGAAAGAAAACTGGACCGCCGCGGCTTTATGAAAACACTAGTTGGGGCAGCAGGAGTGTTTGCTGTTTCCTCTCTTCCTTGGGGAGCTTTGGCTGCAAAAGAATTAACAGGACTAGGAGACAAAAAATATCCAAAGCAGAAAATTACCGATGTTAAGTCTTTGCCTATAGGGGATTCGGTTGACTTTGCCTTTCCAGGTGAACATGACAGTGCTATTTTAATAAGATTATCTGAAAAAAAATATGTTGCTTATCAAAATGCGTGCACTCACTTAAGATGCCCTGTGTTTTGGAAAAAGGATGAAGGAGAAATGCTTTGTCCCTGCCATCACGGAAAATTCGATGTGGAAACGGGTGCGCCAATCGCCGGCCCACCGCGGCGTCCACTTCCAGAAATTTATGTAAAAGTTGAAAACGGTGTGGTTTATGCCGTGGGGGTGAAACGTTATGAAGCGTAGTTACCTGCCTGTCGCATTGCTTTTAGCTGTTTTGTTTTTAAACATTATCTTTACACAATATATGGTTCATCAATATTTCTATGAAAATTATACCAATACGATTATAGCCGCGGTCATCAACATCATTTTGTTTCCCATCGCATTCCTTATTTATAAAAAAGGTGTGAATGTCAATGACTAGTGAAACGTATCTAGATTTTTGTTTTGTCCGTCCGGAAGCAGGCGGTTTTACAACTGAAATCGATGAATTATTAAAGAATACCTTTGCGAAAAAACGCCTGAATTGGTTCCTCGAGGAAAAAACACTTGATGGGGCTGAGATGGTTATTGCTGAGATAAAGGGAATGAGTGACTGGGGTTCTGAAGAAGAAACCATTCAATACATCGAAGAAAATGCCGGTGAGAAGTTTTGGGAGTATCTGCAAGGGTATAAAATGTTCATCTATCCGGTGAAGAGAGGATGTAACAGTTGTGGAACTCATTAAGCTAGAAGATGTAAACCGATTTGTTGGTATCCCAGTAGAGATAGCCATTCAAGATGCTGAGGGTGGAGACCAAGCGCCTGCAGTGAAGAAAGTAGTCAAAAAGGTGCAATTTTGTCCAGATGGAACGCATATCCGCTTCTATTTTGATCATTTTTATTTTCTTGCCGTACCGATTTCTTCTCAAGTTAGAGAATCGGAAGAGCAATGGACGGCTTTTGATTCAGAGAGCGGCTTAACTTATACTGTAAAAAAGGTACAGGTTTTCTAATTGAACCTGCCTTTTTTATATAAAAAAATATTTGGAGGGCTGAAATGGATGGTTTAACTTCAAAACAGCAGATTAGCTCTTATATTATTCATTCCCAAGAGGAAGAAATCAAACGAATTGCCTTAGAGCTTCACGAAGGAGTCGGACAAAACCTATATAGTATTCTAACAGGCTTACAGTTTATTGAATCAGGTGCAAAAGAGCCAGATATGAAACATTATGTACACGAAATGTCCCAGTTGATTGAAAAGACCATTCAAGAAATTAGGCTCCTATCTGTTGAATTACATCCACCTACCCTGACAACGCTTGGTTTACTTCCAGCCATGAGGAGTTATATTAAGTTATATACCTCAACGTTTGGGATCCTTGTAAAATTAGAATCAACAGGTGAAGAAAAATGGATTTCTGAAAAAAATAGGATTACGGTATTTCGTGTCTGCCAGGAGGCACTTGCCAATATTGCAAAGTATGCAGACACTTCTAATGTAACCATTACCTTCATTTGGACGGAGAAAGAATTGAATATTACCATATATGATTTTGGCAAAGGATTTCAACCGGAGGAATCCCATTACTTGAATCCATTATCAGGGCTTGCCGCCATGAAAGAACGGATGCTTCTGACTGGCGGACAGTGTAACATTTCCTCTAAAATAGGAGAAGGAACATCTATAGAACTATCTCTTCCGTTAAATCGAGATTAAAGGAGAGTTAAGATTGATAAAAATCCTATTGGTTGATGACCATGCCGTTGTTAGAATGGGCCTTAAGATGCTGCTAAACACAAATCCTGAAATGGAGGTAATTGGTGAAGCATCGGAAGGCAATGAAGGAATCAAACAAGCTTTAAAGTTAAAACCTGATGTGGTGGTTATGGATTTAAGCATGCCACATGGAAAAGACGGCTTATCGGCTACAATGGAATTAAAAAAGTTAATGCCTCAGGTTAATATCTTAATATTAACGATGCACGATGATGAGGAATATCTTTTTCGTGCGATTCAAGGGGGAGCATCTGGATGTATCTTGAAAAGTGCTCCGCATGCAGAATTAATGTCTGCAATCGAATCAGTCGCCGTCGGGGATGCCTATTTACATCCTTCGGCACAGAAGAGATTGATGGAAGAATATTTGAGTTCCGTAAAACAAGATGGGAATGATACGTACAATCTTTTATCCGAACGGGAGAAAGAGGTCCTAACACTTATTGCTAAAGGGTATTCCAATAAGGAAATTGCTGAACAATTGGTAATCAGTGTAAAAACTGTCGAAACCCATAAAGGGAACTTGATGGAGAAACTACAGATGAAAACCAGACCTGAGTTGGTCGAATATGCCGTAAGAAAAGGATTATTAGGTTATGGTATTTAAGGAGAATTTCTTGGGATGACAGAGATTAAGGAATTGCAGGCGGTTACCGAGGTTTGTGATAGTCTGATGAATGTGGTCGGCTGCGAATTTGTAGCCCTAGCGTTGCAAAATAAAGTTGGCCCGGATGTTAGGTGGCATTATGCTGCAGGCAATTTAAATGATAAATACAAAAGAATAACTGTCCGTTTCGGAAAAGGAATCGCGGGAAAAATAATCTCAAGCGGCAGTCCAATGTTGCTGTCAGATTTCCCTAACGAAATTATCGGAAAAGTAACGGATCATCCCATTATGCTGGCTGAAAAACTGGTATCCACCTATGCGGTCCCATTATTTTTTAATAGTGCTCCTAAAGGGGTGCTGCTAATTGGGAATAGGAAGGCATCGACGTTTTCTGAAATGGATCAGGAGCATGTAAAAACTTCCGCCCAAGCTTTGGAACAGATATTAATGGAACAGATACTATGAAAGATGCAGGGAGGAGCAAATGAACAAGGAAATAGACCAGCCTGCATATAATTTCGCGAATCTTGAGTTAGAATTAAAAAAATCAATGCAGGAACTAGTGGATATTAAGTTTGCGCTTGATGAATCTTCTATTGTTGCCATCACAGATTCTCGAGGCATCATTACATATGTGAATGATCAATTTTGTCATATCTCAAAATATTCCAGAGAAGAACTGATGGGGAAAGATCATCGAATTGTTAATTCGAGTTACCATTCAAGCGATTTCTTTAAAGATATGTGGAGAACAATCGGTTCAGGCAAAGTTTGGAAAGGTGAAATCTGCAACAGGGCAAAGGATGGTGCCTATTATTGGGTGGATACCACAATTGTTCCTTTTTTAAATGAACAGGAAAGACCGTACCAATACTTAGCCATTCGTTATGAAATAACGGAGCGAAAGCGTGTCGAACGAGAACTTCAAAAAATGATGACAACGATCATCAATGTTCAAGAAGAAGAAAGAAAACGATTGTCGCGGAATTTACACGATGGGATCGGTCAAAACCTTTATAGTCATTTGATTACGATTAACCGTCTCTTGGCAGAGATGGACCATCCGCTTCTTCAACAGATGCAAAGCGAAGCAACTGAATTGATTGAAGAAATTCGGGAAATCTCATGGGAACTGCGTCCCTCCGTACTAGATGATCTTGGCTTAGTGCCAGCAATTCGGTCGTTTTTATCCCGTTACTCTGATCATTACAATATTGATGTGTATTTTGAATGCGTGTTGAATCGGCGTTTGGACATCAGTATTGAATTAACGATTTATCGGATTATTCAGGAAGCCCTCACAAATATTCGGAAATATGCGGAAGTTACTGAAGCAACTGTCACTGTTAGAGAAATTGATGATGTTATTAGAGTCATGATTGAGGATAAAGGAAGGGGGTTTGATGTAAAGAATCAAACCTTTGGTGTTGGTTTGTTTAGTATGGATGAGCGAGCACGTTCTGTTGGCGGAGAGTTATTAATTAGTTCTTCACCAGGGAAGGGAACTAAACTGATCTTAGAAGTAACGAGTTCTATTGTAGAATAAAAAAGAACCAGGCGATGTGCCTGGTTCTTTCATTTATATTTTAAATGAGCTTTTTAAAGAGACGATGCGATTAAATACGAGTTTATCTACTGTCGTATGTTTAGGATCCACGTTAAAGTAACCGTGCCTAAAGAATTGGAATTTATCTTGCGGTCGGCTTTCCTTCATGTTTGGCTCCACAAAGCCTTGTAACACCTCAAGAGAATTGGGATTAACGTTATCTAGGAAGGTCTTTTCAGTATCGCTGTTATCATCTGCTTCGTCCAAAATAAGTGGTTCATAAAGACGGAATTCAGCAGGAACTGCATGGGCCGCTTCAACCCAATGGATTGTTCCCTTAACCTTTCTACCCGTAAAGCCCGTTCCACTTTTTGTCTCGGGATCGTAAGTGCAGCGCAGTTCGACTACATTGCCGTTTGGATCTTTGACGACTTCTTCACATTTAATGAAATAGGCATTTTTTAGACGAACCTCATTACCAGGGAACAGACGGAAATACTTTTTAGGCGGTTCTTCCATAAAGTCGTCTTGTTCAATATAAAGTTCTCTTGAGAATGGAATTTTTCTCATACCCATTTCAGGATTCTCTGAATTAATTTCAGCATCTAGCAATTCAATTTGTCCTTCTGGATAATTCGTGATGACAACCTTTAATGGATTAATGACACCCATGGTACGTGGTGCTTTTAATTTTAAATCCTCACGGACAAAGTGTTCGAGCATTTGCGTATCAACTGCCCCAGAACCTTTGTGAATGCCGGTTTCACGAACAAATGCAACGATGGATTCTGGAGTGAATCCTTTTCGTCTCATCCCGGAAAGGGTTGGCATGCGCGGGTCATCCCAGCCATCCACCAAACCTTCGTCTACTAATTGCTTAAGCTTTCGTTTACTCATCACTGTATTCGTCACATTTAGACGGCCGAATTCAATTTGTTGTGGAGTGCTCTCCATTTCACATTGTTCGACAACCCAGTTATATAGGGGGCGTTGGTCTTCAAATTCAATCGTACAAATGGAATGGGTAACACCTTCAATTGCATCCTCCAGTGGATGGGCAAAAGCATACATTGGATAAATACACCATTTGTCACCTGTATTATGATGGGTTGCATGAGCAATACGATAGATTACAGGGTCACGTAAGTTTATATTTGGCGATGACATATCAATTTTCGCACGAAGGACCTTTTGGCCGTTATCATAGGCACCATCCCGCATTTTTTCAAATAGTTCAAGGTTTTCCTCAATTGACCGAGTCCGGTAGGGGCTATCCTTTCCAGGCTCCGTTAGTGTCCCACGGTACTGTCGGATTTCGTCAGCTGACAGGTCATCAACATAGGCTAATCCTTTTTTGATTAATAGAACCGCACGTTTATACATTTCTTCAAAATAATTGGAGGCAAATAATAAATTATCCCATTCAAAACCTAACCATTTTACATCTTCTTTAATCGAGTTTACATATTCGATATCCTCTTTTAACGGATTGGTATCATCAAAGCGTAAATTAGTCATCCCGTTAAACTCATCGGCTAAGCCGAAGTTGATGACAATCGATTTCGCATGCCCAATATGTAAATAACCGTTTGGCTCTGGCGGGAACCGAGTAATGATTTTGTTGTGCTTTCCGGATTCAAGATCTTTTATCATAATATCTTTAATAAAATTTGATGTGTGATTGTCCACCCTTTTCAACCTCTTTCATCTTGTCTAGCTCCGGTCGCCATCGGCTCGAGTCATAAGCTGATAAACAGGCGCCCTGCGCTTTTCATCTTTCTTTCTACATTATAAATAACATAAATACGGATATTTTTCCATTGTTCCCAACAATTCAAGTGTAAAACACTCTTAAACTGGAATATTTGCTTATTTTTTATGAATTTTGGAATTGGCAAGTGGCGGTGAAAAAGACTACAATAGTTTTTTAAAGGTATATAAAGGAAGGGGAACTACGATGATTAACTTTGGAACAGTCGGAACAGGATGGATTACAGAATCCTTTATCCAAGCAGCAAAACTGAGCGGACAATTGCAACTAACGAGTGTCTATTCCAGAACGAAGGATAAAGCGAAACAACTTGCTGATACATATCATGCTCCAAATTTTTTCACAGACCTAGAGGAGATGGCAAAAAGTCCAGAAATCCAAGCGGTATATATAGCCTCACCGAATTCCGTTCATTTTGAACAAACCCTATTGTTTTTGAAAAATAAAAAACATGTCATCTGTGAAAAACCAATTTTTTCAACAAGTGCAGAGTTAGCGGCAGCCTATCAGACAGCGGAGGAAAATGGTGTTTATTTATTTGAAGCGATTCGTAATATCCATACCCCAAATTTCAAAATATTAAAGGACAACCTTCATTTGGCTGGAAAGCTTCGTAGTACCATACTGCCTTATATTCAATATTCCTCGCGCTATGATTTATTTTTACAAGGGGAGGAACCAAATATTTTCTCAGCGACGTATTCTGGCGGCGCGCTTGTAGATTTAGGTGTTTATCCGCTTTACTTAGCTGTTGGTTTGTTTGGTGCACCGAAGCAGGTAAACTATTTTCCGGTCCTCCTTCGAAGCGGTGTTGATGGAAGTGGAACCCTTGTGTTAACATATGACGATTTTGTTTGTACGATCCTTTGTTCAAAAATATCTCATTCGGAACTACCATGTGAAATTCACGGGGAAAAGGGAACCTTTATTCTTGAAGATGCGGCCCCCATTTCGAAAATTACCTTTGTTGACAACAAGGGATTAGAGAGAGAAACCTTAAGTGTTGACCAAGAAGAGAAAAACATGGTTTATGAATGTGAAAACATTGTCAGGATCATTGAAACAAATAATGATCAAGAATATCAACAATTGAAGAGTTGGAGCGAAATCGTACTTCAAATTACAGAAAAGGCTAGAAAACAAAATAACATTATATTTGCTGCTGAAAAATAAAACAAGGCCAGAGGGATATGTCCCCCTGGCCTTGTTTTATGAGTCTTTATATTTGTAATTCTCTATTTTAAAGAGGGTTTCTTCCCCAAAAAAATCTTATTTGACATTTTTTCGTTGGTTATGTGAACTCTTTATGAATTCAATATTCTCAATGACTTTTATCACATGTCATGTTTTGTTCGTTCATTATAGTTGAGATAGTAAGATTGGAGGAAACCCTTATGAAATCAAAAGCTTGGTATAAGAAACAGTGGAAACGTAAACCTGTCCAGATTACACGATATACTGTTCAGGGCTTGTTTCTGTTGTTTTTACTATATGTTGGTCTGCAGTTTTATCAATTTTATTTGCACTTTGAAACACTCGGAAAAACACATTTTGTTGAACGCCCATCTGCGGTTGAAGGGTTCTTGCCAATCAGCGGATTAGTTGCTTTAAAAGTATGGCTGACGAGTGGCGATTTTGATGTTATTCATCCCGCTGGTCTCGTGTTACTTGCATTTTTTGTTGGTACAGGAATTATTCTGCGCAAATCATTTTGCAGCTGGATTTGTCCTGTCGGTACAGCAAGTGAGTTGATAGCATGGTTTGGCAGGAAAATTTTTAAAAGGAATTTTGAAATTCCTCGATGGTTGATATGGATGTTGACTCCGATAAAATACTTATTGATGTTATTTTTTGTTCTTATGGTTGTTCAGATGCCAACCTTTACGGCGAAAAGTTTTCCCGAGGAACCGTATAATAAGGTCTCCGATATAAAAATGCTCCTTTTATTTATAAATATTGGCGGATTTACATTAAAGTTTATTATTGTACTCTTCATCCTGTCTTTATTCTTTAGGAACTTTTGGTGCCGTTTCCTGTGCCCATACGGTGCCTTGATTGGTCTAGGGAGCATCTTTAGAATTACAAAGATCGAGCGAAACGAAGATACGTGTACAAACTGCGAAGTGTGTACAAAGGTTTGTCCGCAAAGATTAAAGGTCCACAAGCTTGAGACGGTAAATTCTTTTAATTGTTCGGCCTGTATGTCTTGTGTGGAGGCATGCCCTGTAAAAGACACGCTGAACATGACGGTTGCTCGAAAAAAAGTAAATAAATGGTTTGTGCCTGTTACTTTCTTTGTACTGTTTTTCTTGGTCATTGCAATTGCAAAAATAACTGGCCACTGGGATTCTATTATTTCCTATGAAGAATGGAAACAGTTAATCCCTGAAGCCAAAAACATTAAATAATAGATAATAGCAGCTGAGTTCAGTTGCTATTTTTTTCGGAGAATAATCAAAAATGTTCAAAAAGAGACAAAACGAGACACTCGTCTCATTTTGTCTCTTTTTTTGTCCCATGAATTAGAAAATGCGTGTGTTTGTGCCTTTTATTTTTTGGCATGCAACTTGCATTATTAATGTGTGAAAGAAATTTTTGTTAGGAGGCTGAAATGATGAAAACGTTGGAAAGTAAAGAGGTAGCTTTAACGATTGAGAAAGCCCACTGGATGTACCAAAAAATGCTCGAAATCCGTAAGTTCGAGGATAGGGTTCATGAGTTATTTGCAACAGGAATCTTGCCAGGTTTTGTTCATTTATATGCAGGGGAGGAAGCTGTTGCAGTTGGGGTATGCGCCCATTTAACTGATAAAGACAGCATTACCAGTACCCACCGCGGACACGGACACTGTATTGCAAAAGGCTGTGATTTAAATGGAATGATGGCTGAAATATACGGAAAAGTAACAGGACTATGCAAGGGAAAAGGCGGTTCAATGCATATTGCTGATCTAGACAAAGGAATGCTGGGTGCCAATGGAATTGTAGGTGGAGGCTTTCCATTAGCGGCAGGTGCAGCCTTAACGGCCAAGTATAAAAAGACTGATAATGTAAGCGTTTGCTTTTTTGGTGATGGGGCTCAAAACCACGGTACTTTCCATGAAGGAGTAAATTTAGCAGCGATTTGGAAGCTTCCTGTGGTTTTCATTGCAGAAAACAATGGCTATGCCGAAGCTACACCATTCACATATGCTTCAAGTTGTAAATCAATTGTTGATCGTGCGGTCGGTTATAATATTCCTGCTATCAAGGTGGACGGGAAGGACATTCTAGCAGTCTATCAAGCGGCTGAAGAAGCAGTTCAAAGAGCACGCAGGGGAGAAGGTCCAACCCTTATTGAATGTGTTACTTACCGCAACTATGGTCACTTTGAAGGAGATGCGCAAAAATACAAAACTGAAAAAGAAAAGGTAGAACATAAACAAGAGAAAGATGCAATTATTTTATTTAGACAATATTTATTGAATGAACAACTCCTGTCAGAGGAAACGTTAGTATCTCTTGAAGAATCCGTTGATAAAGCAGTTGATCAAGCTGTTAAGTTTAGTGAAGAAAGTCCATATCCAGATGCCTCTGAACTGTTAACTGATGTTTACGTCTCTTATAAATAAATGAAAAATTCCGAATCTGCAGTTAGCCATTATATGGGGATAAACTCTGAGCACTAATCAAAAGGAGGAAATAATCATGACAAGAAAATTGAGTATGTCAGCAGCTATTAATGAGGCTATGAAACTTGCGATGAGAAAAGATGAAAATGTCATTTTACTGGGTGAAGACGTAGCCGGCGGGGCTGAAGTGGATCACTTACAGGACGAAGATGCCTGGGGTGGAGTCCTTGGTGTTACGAAAGGATTAGTACAAGAGTTTGGCCGAGATCGTATTTTAGATACTCCGATTACAGAAGCAGGCTACATGGGAGCAGCGATGGCTGCAGCCTCAACAGGTTTGAGGCCAATTGCTGAGTTAATGTTTAATGATTTTATTGGCAGTTGTTTAGATGAAGTATTAAATCAAGGGGCTAAGTTCCGTTATATGTTTGGGGGTAAAGCAGAAGTGCCTGTTACCATTCGGACGATGCATGGAGCAGGATTCAGAGCTGCAGCTCAACACTCACAGAGCCTTTACGCTTTATTTACTTCTATTCCAGGATTGAAGGTTGTTGTACCGACTACACCATATGAAGCCAAAGGATTACTGCTTGCGGCCATTGAAGATAATGATCCAGTTGTATTTTTCGAAGATAAGACACTTTACAATATGGTCGGTGAGGTTCCAGAAGAATACTACACCATTCCGTTAGGAAAAGCGGATATTAAGCGTGTAGGGACTGACATGACCATTGTTGCGATTGGAAAACAAGTTCATACTGCACTACAAGCTGCAAAACAGCTTTCAGCAAAAGGTATCGAAGTAGAAATTGTCGATCCACGAAGTTTATCACCGTTGGATGAAGATACCATTCTGGAATCAGTTGCAAAAACAAACCGACTAATTGTTATTGATGAAGCAAACCCAAGATGCAGTATCGCTACCGATATTGCTGCACTTGTTGCCGACAAAGGATTTGATACTCTGGATGCACCAATTAAACGAATTACTGCACCACATACACCTGTACCATTTTCGCCTGCTCTAGAGGATATCTATCTTCCAACTCCTGAAAAGGTTATAGAAGTGGCATTAGAGCTATTAGGTGAAGCAGCGCCCCTTAAAGTATAGGAAAAAAGGACGAGGAGAGATACACATGGCAGTAGAAGTAGTCATGCCGAAACTAGGAATGGCAATGAAGGAAGGAACAGTTTCCATTTGGAATAAGGAAGTCGGTGATACTGTTGGTAAGGGAGAACCAATCGCCAGTGTCAATTCAGAAAAAATTGAAATAGATGTTGAGTCACCATCAGAAGGAACGGTCTTAAAAATTACTGTACCAGAGGGTGAAGGTGTCCCTCCGGGAACCGTCATCTGTTATATCGGAACCCCAGGGGAGGAAATTGATGTTATTAATGATAAAAAAGAAATCCAAAAGCCTATAGAGGAAAATGTAGCAGTTTCAAATTTACAATCAGAGTCCATTAATACATCAAAAATCATACCGGGAAGAGTGAAAATCTCACCAGTTGCTAAGAAAATTGCCGAAGCAGCAATGCTGGATATTGAAAAAATTCCTGGGACGGGTCCTGGTGGGAGAATTACAAAAGAGGATGTTCAGGAGGCAAAAAAGACTGCACGTGAACTTGAGAATCCCCATATACCAGTTCAAAATAATTCGGTGACTCAAGCAAAGCAGCCTCTATCAGAGTCTAAACAGGTACCCGTTAGTGGAATCCGCAAAGTTATTGCTGAACGGATGCATCATAGCCTTCAAAATAGTGCTCAGTTGACAATGAATATGAAGGTGGATGTAACTGAACTAATTACCTTACAAAAGCAAACAGCAGAAACGGTACAAAGTCGTTACCAGAACAAATTGACGTTGACGGATTTTATTGCTCGTGCAGTTGTTCTCTCGCTTCATGATCATGAACAAATGAATAGTGCATATGTTGACGGTAAAATACATCTGTCAAATTCAGTGCATCTTGGTATGGCAGTTGCACTGGAGAGGGGCTTAGTCGTTCCAGTAATTAGAAATGCGGATCAGTGTTCGTTGGTGGAACTCTCAAAAAATATAAAAAACCTCGCCGGGCGCGCTAAGCAAGGACAGATTTCGAGTGAAGAAATGCAAGGATCTACTTTTACAATAAGTAATCTAGGTCCTTACGGTATTGAACATTTTACTCCTATATTAAATTCTCCTGAAACTGGGATTCTCGGTGTTGGCTCTGTCAATGATATACCAGTTTACAAAGGTGAAAATATAGAAAGAAGAAGTATCCTGCCACTTAGTCTGACTTTTGATCATCGTGTCCTTGATGGTGCCCCAGCGGCAGCATTTTTACAAACAGTGAAACTGTACTTAGAAGAACCTATTACCATGCTTATATAGAAAGAAGTGAGTTTTTTGGCATCAATAGCTATTATAGGTGGTGGACCTGCTGGGTATGTAGCGGCAATTACTGCCGCTCAGCATGGTCAGGAGGTAACGTTGATTGACAAAGGGCCATTAGGTGGGACTTGTTTAAATGAAGGCTGTATGCCAACTAAATCACTACTAGAAAGTGCAGGGGTTTATAGTCTTGTTAAACAAGCGAATAAGTTTGGTATTCGGTTAACATCTAATCAAATTGAAATTGACTGGACCATAGTTCAACAGCGAAAAAATGCAGTGGTCTCGGGCCTTGTTCAAGGCATCAGATACTTAATGGATAAAAATGGAATTAAAGTAATAAATGGAACCGCCTCATTCTTAACGAGTAGGGTTATACAAATCGATACCGAAAATACACAAGAAGAACTTGCTGCAGACAAATTCATTATTGCTTCCGGCTCAGAGCCTATGTCATTGCCATTTGCACCATTTGATAAGAAGTGGATCATCGATAGCAGTCAAGCCATGTCGCTTTCATCTATTCCCTCCTCGCTGCTGATTATTGGCGGCGGTGTAATAGGTTGTGAGTTTGCTAGTATTTTTAGCAGGCTTGGAACAAAGGTGACTATTGTCGAGATGGCTGAGCAGTTGCTACCAGGGGAAGATGAGGATATTGCATCTGTCCTACATAAGCAGTTGAAAAATGACCGAGTGAAAATTCATACTTCCACTGCGGTGATAGATTTGAATGAAGATCAAAAGAAAGCCATTTTGGATAAGGATGGAGCCATCCACGAGGTTGAAGCTGACTATGTCCTTGTTTCAATTGGCAGGAAGCCAAAAATTCAAGCTTTAGGGTTAGAGAATGCCGGGGTGGAGTATTCCCGTCAAGGAGTTCATGTCAATGAGCAAATGCAAACGAGCATTCCAAATATCTTTGCCTGTGGTGATATTATTGGTGGCATTCAGTTAGCGCATGTTGCTTTTCATGAAGGGAAAGTTGCAGCAATTAATGCCTGCGGGTTAGAAGCCCAAGTAAATTATCATGCAGTACCTCGCTGCATTTATACATCACCAGAGATTGCAAGCGTTGGATTAACAGAAAAACAAGCACGGGGGCAATTTGGAGATATAAGGGTGGGGGAATACCCCTTTTCCGCAAATGGTAAGGCGCTAATTGCGCACGAGCGAATTGGCAAAGTAAAGGTATTAATAGAACCTGAATTTGGTGAAATTCTCGGTATTTCAATTGTCGGACCGCATGCTACAGAATTAATTGGCCAAGGCACGGTCATGCTGCATGCTGAATTAACAACAGAATTAATGATAGATTTAATAGCCGCCCATCCGACCTTATCTGAAGCACTTCACGAAGCGCTACTGAGTGCAGTAGGTCATGCTGTTCACGTTTAGGTAGTATACTTTATGAGAAATATACAGCTGTGAAAATAATCTATATCTAACAAACTATTAATATCATTGAAGCTGCGCATATCCATTTGCACAGCTTTTTGTTTAGAATTTTCTATCATTTTAGATGATGCTGATTGAAAGCGTGAACATAATCTAATATAATTATAGATGGGCTTTACCCTCATAAAAATATCCAATCAATATCCGCGTACGTAACGTTCCCTCATTGAAGCAACAAGTCTATCTCAAATCAATTTGGCACCCATTAACAAATGGTTAGAGGAGGATTCGATGACTACAGCTACATTAAATTTAGATACATGGAAGCGATTTATTAAAGAAGGAGTCTTAGACCCAACTCGGCTGAATAAACGAATATTGGAATCTTGGTACCGTTGCAAGAAAAACAAAGTAAATCCCTATCTAAATAAAGGACTTCATGTTTTATCTGGTGACCTTCTCTCCCTTCAAAAGGAAAAACATTCACTTCTAATGGAAACAGCATTACCCCATTTAACTCGCATGAACAAAGCAATTAAAGAATCTGGAATGATGGCTCTCTTAGTTGACCCAGATGGCTATGTCCTGTCATTAACCGGTAATGAAAAAACCCTCAGGGATGCAAGGAATATCAATTTTATTGAGGGTGTTTGCTGGACGGAAAATGAAGTTGGGACAAATGCAATTGGAACCGCATTAAAAACAACAGAAGCAGTTATTATAGCTGGGGCCGAACATTATTCAGTAGCCTCCCACCAATGGAGCTGCACTGCAACTCCTATTCTTAATGATCAAGGAAAATTAATAGGAGTTATTGATGTTTCCTGCCCTGTTGAACGTTCCCACCCTTTTATGATAGGAATGGTCACATCGATTGCTTATGCAATTGAACGCGATATTAGCAGGGGATTTCACAGGAAAGAAATGGACCTTGCACAGCAGGCTGTAGAATTAGTAGATACATATCGAAATCAACCTTTTATTGTTTGCAACCTTGACCAAAAAATTATTTCCGCTAGTAAAGCTGTCAGGGAGAAACATCCCAATGCAAACGGTATGAAACTTGATGATTTTCTAATAAATGGTTATAAAATTGAGTTAGAAACCCCTATCTCTTCAGACGAAGATAACTGTATCTTGGGGAAATCTGTATTTTTGTCAGAAATGCTGATCACCAATCAACATTCGTTGTATACTGCTTCAATACCATCAGAATCATTTTTATTTCACGGAGTAAGAGGAACTAGCGTATCGTTTCAAAACACTTTAAATCAAGTGGAATTAGTTACTGCAACGGATGCGACTGTTTTTATTACAGGTGAAACAGGGACAGGAAAAGAGCTGATTGCACGGGCAATTCATGACAATAGCTCTCGTAAAAATGGGCCTTTTATTTCTTTAAACTGTGGGGCAATTCCCAAGGATTTAATGGGAAGTGAACTATTTGGCTATGTAGAAGGTGCATTCACTGGAGCAAAACGTCAAGGAAATAAAGGGAAATTTGAACAGGCCCATAACGGAACCATTTTTCTTGATGAGATTGGGGAAATACCTGAAACGATGCAGTAGCATTATTACGTTTACTGCAGGAAAGGAAGGTTGTTCCAATAGGCGGGACGAAGGAAATTCCATTAGACATTCGTATAATTACTGCCACTCACCGTGATATGATTGAGCTGATTCGTAATGGGACGTTTCGACAAGATTTATATTATCGCCTAAATGTTTATCCCGTTGAAGTGCCAGCATTACGTAGAAGAAAAGAAGATATTCCGTTTTTAGTTCGATATTTTTGTCAAAAAAATAACTGGAATCTTCCATATACTAATCAATTCTTAAATAAATTAAGTGATTATGAATGGCCAGGCAATATAAGAGAATTACTAAATGTATTAGAACGGTTACATATTATGCTCTCTAGTAGAATGACTGACCAAGATAAATTAATAAATACTCTTGAGGATATACAGGAACAATCATTATCACTTGAAAATGGTCCTAGACCGCTAGAAAGCACAGAAAAAAAACTGAAAGTCCGTGAAAAAATTCAACGAGATCTCATGCTTGATGCATTACAAAAGACCAAAGGAAATGTTACAGCAGCAGCCAAAATGCTTGATATTCCAAGAAGTACTTTCTACAAAAGGCTTCAGAAGTTTGGAATATAATCCATCCTTAAACACATAGCCTACTCTTTATCATATAAATATAGAAAACAAAATGGGTGAGTTATGATGTTTGGAAATAACGAATTAATATATTGGATCATGCCATACCTTCCAAGAGGAGCAGAACTGGAATACCGAAATCAACAAGCAATCCTTCAATGGATGGATATCGATGGTGATGGAATCAATGAAATTTTTGGGGTTTATCGCCTTAGCCGAAAACCCTATTTATTTGTTCTTAAAGATTACTTCGGTCGCTTGATATATTATTATCCGATTCCTCCTGAGGTGGAAAAAGAGGCGCTCCGGGCGCTTTCAATTTCCCGAGAGCAAAGAGCTGTCTACCTCTTCCCTATTGTGAGAAGGGAAATAGGAGGAAATAAGTGGGGTTACATGGATGAAAAAGGGAATCTAGTTCTTCCTGCCAATTACGATCGTGCAGAGGATTTTCAGGAGAATGGTTTGGCGATAGTTGGTTTAATGGACAAATCAGGTGTCATCAATTCCAAAGGGTATTTTATTGTACAGCCTATATATGACACAATAAACCCGTTTTCAGAAGGTCGGGCTGTTGTCAATGATCCTCAAGGATTCAAGGTGATTAACGAGAGCGGTAAAGAAATCACAGGCAAGACGTATTCAATTATTGTTGGTGAATATAAGGAAGGGCGCGTACGTGCTGTAGAAATAGATAAGCACGGGGAGTATTTATATGGGTATCTCAATAAACGTGGGAAAGAGGTGATTCCACTAATCTATGAAACTGCTGGTGATTTTGAAAAGGGGAAAGCGGTTGTCAAATCAAAAGATGGTAACTTCCAGTTAATTGACCTGACCGGGAAGGTAATCCAAACGTACCCTTATACATTTGTAGGTAATTATGGTGAAGGTTTGCTTTCGTTTAAGGAAAGCAACGATGGAAAGATTGGATTTATCGATGAGCAGGGGAAAACAGTCATCAAGCCCAAATTTTCAAATACAGAGTCATTCAAAGAAGGCCGGGCGATTGTCAGTTTGTCAGAGAATAATAGAGATAATTATGGCGTCATTGATCGAAAAGGCCATTTTGTGATTAAGCCAAATTATAATCAAATCTTATCTCTAGATGAAGGCCGCTTTGCCATCGGAAAGGAAATGGACCCAAAACAGCCTTGTATGAGGTCCATTTATGCTTTAGCTGATTCAGAGGGTCATATCCTCACAGGATTTAATTTTACTGTAATAACGAAATTCGAGGACGGCCTTGCGTCTGTTACTGATGATCAGCATACTTACTTTATAGACAAACATGGAAAGAGAAAAGAACAACTGCCAATGATCAGTGGCAGCGGCTGGCTCAGTTTTGAGAAAACGCTTATTAAGGGTCAAATTGACGACCACCTCTTATATTTTAATCAGACTGGTGAGTTCATTTGGAAGCAGGCCACAATTCTTCCGTTAAATAACCAATATTTTGTTGTGGAGTTTAAATACAAGCCAAATAAGGATTATTTAGTCTACTTACCACAGGTTGTAGGAATGGAAAACCCAGATAGTGTGAATCGCGCTTTAAAGGAGCTGGCGGGTGTAAAACCCGTACCCGCACAAACACAGCTAGCATCGAATTATACGGGTAATTATGAGATTACTTATTACAAGAAAAATTTACTCGTCATTAAAATTACTGGCTACGACTACCCGTTTTGTGCAGCCCACGGAATGCCTATCGAAAGATATGCTCATATTAACCTAAAAACTGGCTCGATGTATCAATTAAAAGACCTTTTTAAGTCTGGAAGCCCTTATGTAAAAGTAATTAGTGAGATTATTTTTAATCAAATGAAAGGTAATAACCAATATTCGTCGTACCTGTTTCCAGATGAGTATCATGGTATAAAGGCGGATCAGCCGTTTTTTATCAGTGAGGCTGGTTTGAATATTTACTTTAATCCATATGAAATCGCAGCTTTTGCAGCGGGTTTTCCTACCTTTACAATCCCTTTTGAGAACTTAAAAGATCTTATAAATAGGAATAGCGAATTTTGGAAATCGTTTCATTGACGAAGGCGGGAATATGTCCTGTCTTTTTTATGGAATCTAATGAAAAACGGTGAGGAAATATGAAATAATGGGTACAAACGCAAGATCATTAACGAGGGAGTGAAAGGAAATGAAGATTTATGATATTTCAAGAAAATTAATCAACGGGATGCCAGTTTGGCCCGGAGATACTGACTTTCAATACAAGGTCTCGTGGCCTATGGAGGAAAGTGGTTCCGTGAATGTAGGCAAGCTTGAATTGAGTACTCATACGGGAACACATGTAGATGCACCCTTTCATTTTGATAACCAAGGAAAACGAATCATCGAGTTGGATCTTAATCTATACATAGGTTCTGCAAGAGTTATTGATATGATTGGGAAGGAAAGCATTGGTGCGGCTGACCTAGACGGGATTGATCTTGATGGATGTAGACGGGTGCTATTTCGAACCCTTGCGTGGGAAAACCCTGCTGTGTTTCCTGAAAGAATCCCACATATTGAAGCAAACTTAGCTCCCTTTCTAGGAAGTAAGGGGATTCAGCTGATCGGCTTGGATATTCCATCGGTTGATCCTATTGACAGTAAAGAACTGCCTGCCCATCATAGCTTAAATAAACATGGCATTCATATTCTGGAGTCACTAATGCTTGATGAAATCGAGCCAGGAGACTACGAGCTTATTGCCCTGCCGCTGCCTCTAGTTGAAGGAGACGGGAGTCCCGTTCGAGCTGTTCTGCGGAAATAGAAATGGTGTCAGGCACCATTGAGGATAACAAAAGAAGCGTGGCTCCTACTGGATTCACGCTTCTTTATGTTAAAGAAAAAGAACAAACAACTAGATTTAATTTGGGTTAAAAATATAACACATCAATCTAAAAGGTTAAAACCTCCGGATTCTCTTCGTCCTAATTATGCTTTCTTCGAAATACTAACCAGTAAGCCCCAAATCCGAAGATAAAAAATAACCCAACCAAACTTGGAATAATATAATTTTTAAAGGCAGGCACAGCATCCTTCACTTGCGTAGCAGGTAAGGAGGAATCCTTTTTTTGTGTCCTAATCTTTTTATCTATTGATACGAATCTATTATTATCAGAAGTTAAGGTAATTATCTGAGCCGTTTGGGTGAATACTTGATTATTTTGAGGAGTAGAAACTTCTAATCGAGAATCGGCAAAAACATTCGTTCCTAATAGAAAAAACAACAGTGATGTGATAAGAGAGATCTTATTAAACATCATTTTCAACTCCACTATATTATAATCTTCCTGTTGTTCATTCTATCACCGATTCCCCAAGGTGATATCTAATTGAGGGAATTGTTCACAAAGCTTTCGAATTTTAAAAACTTTTGATGTTAATTAAATGTCAGCACAAATATAGGAATGACGGCGTATTGGGACTGATTTTAATCGAAATTAATACAAACGCAAACTTGATATATATCAATTTCAGTAGAAGAGAAAGGTGATAAACTGAATCATAAACTTAAACTCAAACACAAAGGGGATCGAGAATTATGTTTGAAATAGTTGATAAAAAAGCAGTCATGGATATTCGAGAACGTATTGCTAAGGGAGAACATCCACGACGGGAAATATTAAATTTTGTTAAAGCGGCACCAGTTGGAACCATTTTTGAAATACATTTGCCACATCGAGGGGAGCCGCTGATTGGCAGTTTACAATCGTTAGGTATGAATGTGATTGTAAATGAACTGGAGCCCATGCATTTTAGGTTAATGGCCATAAAGCTAGATGAAATTAACTAATACCTGACACTTGTTTAAGGAGGTCCAACTCTAGAATCTGTATTTGTCGACGACCGTTCATCTTTATCAGTTTTTGTGACATAAACGACAACAGCTTACGGCTTACCGATTCTGGGGTTGATCCTATATAGCCGGCTAAATCCTTTTTTGTTATTGGCAGAGTAAAGGTTCCATTTTTTGCATTCATCTTATCATGGAACAAGATGAGGGCCCGAGCCAGTCGCTGTTCTACCTCCATTAAACTAAGGAAACCAACGGATTCATCTGCTTCATATAGACGATCGTTTACCGCTAGCAGGAAGCGGTAGGACATCCCGGCGTTCTTTTCCATTGTGTTAAGAAAGTCTTTTTTCTCGATATAACATATAACTGTTGAGGCTCCCACGGTTTTTGCATTCACATAGTGATTTTCATTTTTTAATATGGAAAATAGGCCGAAGAAATCCCCTGGAAACAACAATCTAACAATTTGTTCTTTCCCTTCTGAGGACATTTTTGTAAGCTTGATCAGTCCTTCATTTACCACGAATAATGTCTCCGAACGTTCGCCCTCTCGAAAAATAAATTCCCCCTTATCAAACCGTTTGCTTTTAGTTACCCTTTGTAGCTGTTGAAGATCCGTTTCGTTCATCCCCTTAAAAACCGGAACAGATGTAATGCACGAGGATTCGTGAGAGCAGCAATGGTCACAGCACATTCTTAAGTCACTCCCCTACTTTTCTTTTAACTTTATAGTAACTGCTATGTTCAATCTTTGTAGTGATTTACATCAATTCTGTTTTTCTTGATATAGATCAATGTTAATGAGAACGATTCGCAATATAATCAAAGAAAAACAAGAGGTGATAGGATCATGAAAACTAATTGTTTAATTGTCTTTGCAAGTATGACGGGGAATACAGAAGAAATAGCCAATCTTATTGGAAAAGGGATAGAAGAGGCTGGCAGAACAGTTGTGATAAAAGATATTTTTGTGTCAGGAAGTGGAAAAATTAAAATAAACTTCAACGAGAGTCTGATTCAATCGGAGGAAATAAATCGTAACCTGTATAAAATGACCTTGAGACAATTTGATTAAGGCTCTTTCGTAAACTTTGTTGCTTCTGGAACTTAATTAGGGTCATTTACTAAGTTTCTAGGCAATTTTCGCAAATGTTCTTACGAAAAGATGCCACGAAGAATAAAGTTATACGGGGGGCTGAACTTATACGAATAACAACAATCTATGCGAAAATAGCCGTGATTAAAGTGCTGCTCATTGTGAGCAGTTTTTTGTATTCATAGCTTTATTAAGAACGTATTGTTCGTTATAATATTTATATCACGGCTTATTAACGAACTAAAGATGAATTAGCAGCTGTAATAATTTCCCCTTCTAGATAAATAATAAGCAAAAAAGGGAGGGATTTTTTTGGAGCGTAATCAGGATAGTAAATTCGAAGAAACTTTTCTTCCGATGACCTCGATTGGCAATGGTGTGGGGATGGCTGTGTTACCCGATCTTTATTGTTATACGGACAAAATCGTGAACCTCGTACTTGTTGGCAATCCGAATGAGCAGGAGGAATTTGTGCTCGTGGACTGTGGCATGCCAAAGTCTGCAGAAAAAATCAAGGAAATGATTGAAGAACGATTTGGTGAGGGGGCCATTCCTCAAGCGATCGTGCTAACGCATGGACATTTTGACCATGTCGGATCCATCGCAGAATTATTGGAGGAGTGGAAGATCCCGGTATATGCACATGAACTTGAACTTCCTTATTTAACAGGACAACGTGACTATCCACCGGGTGACCCCAACGTTGATAGTGGACTTGTTGCGAAATTGTCACCTATGTTTCCAAACCACGGGATTAATATAAATGCTCATGTTCATGTACTTCCCTCCGATGGAACTGTTCCAAATATGCCTAATTGGAAATGGGTACATACACCAGGGCATACACCGGGCCATATCAGCCTATTTCGTGAACAAGACCGGTCATTGATAGCTGGAGACGCATTTGTGACGGTAAAACAAGAGTCCCTCTATAAAGTAATGACGCAAGCACAAGAGATAAGCGGCCCCCCAAAATATTACACGACTGATTGGGATGCTGCTTTTGAATCAGTGAAAAAATTAGCGGCACTTAAGCCGCAAATAGCGGTGACCGGTCACGGGCTTCCAATGAGCGGCGAAGATCTTGAAGAGAACCTCAATTATTTGGTCGAGCATTTTGAAGAGATTGGCCAGCCTGACATGGGAAGTATGTTCATTAGTCCTTTTTGAAGAAATTTGAGCTGCAACTCATGCAGCTCTTATATCTTCTTCGGTTGCTTATTTTTAAGAACACACGAAAGGATTCACAGGTATTAGCATAGGTATTACTAGAAATAATGGAAACTAATTGAACTAATTCATTTGAGGTGGATATAATGAGACTCTGTGTATTCCTGCTGATCGCTGGATTGTTGGATGCTGTTCTGACCCATTTTGGAATGGCTTCTGGTATCGTTGATGAAGGGAATCCGATGATGAAACTTGTAATAGAAAAAAGCTGGTCTTTTTTCTACATTATAAAAATCCTTCTGCCCCTTCTCTTGCTTGGGTTATTCTACTTACGCCCATTTAAAGGATGGATTCGGACTCTATTGGTTTCCACCTGCGTTCTTTACTTCTCTGTCCTGGTCTATCATATGGTTTGGATGGTCCTCTATTTTAATTCCGCATCATAACTTTTATGTGATTCCCAACTAGACACTCCCAGGTTATTAAGTTAGTATCAATACGATATGGAAAGACAAATAATAAGAAAAATGATTTTTTATATAAAGGAGTTCAATATGTTAAATACTTTAAAACCATACTTGCAGGAAGCCTGGGAAAAGTCAGGGTTTCAACAACCGACTTCCATTCAAGGAGCTGCAATTCCGATGATTCTTGAAGGCAGGAATTTAATTGCCGAGTCACCGACCGGTACGGGTAAAACGCTGGCTTACTTACTTCCCTTGTTACATAAAATCGACCCTAGTTTGCAATCCCTACAAGCTGTTGTATTAGCTTCTTCTCAAGAGCTGGTAATGCAGGTTTATCAGGAATTTCAAAAATGGTCTGAAGGAAGCGGAATCAGAGGAACTTCCATTATTGGGGGAGCCAATATGAAACGGCAGCTTGAGAAGTTAAAGAAACGCCCGCATGTTATTTTTGCTACACCTGGTCGTTTACTTGAACTAATCAAACAGAAAAAAGTGAAAATGCATGAAGTAAGGCTGGTTGTACTTGATGAAGGAGATCAATTACTTATCCATGAACATCTAAATACCGTCCAAAATATTGTGAAATCAACCATGAGCGATCGCCAAGTTGTTTTATTTTCTGCTACAATGAAACCGGCAACCGAGAAATTGGCAAAAGAAATGACCAAGGACCCTGAAGTTCTTCGCATCGAAAAAGATGAACTTGCATCTTCAGGAGAAGTGGAGCATATTTATTTTTCATGTGAACCAAGAGATAAAATTAAGCTCCTCGAAAAAATCACGCGCTTAGAAAATAGTAAATCGCTTGCGTTTATTAATGATATCGGTGAAATTGAAGTATTTAAGGAAAAATTCCATTTTAAAGAGTTATCAATCGGAATCCTGCATAGCGACATGAAAAAGCTCGAACGGCAGGCAGCATTAAAGTCTTTCCGTGATGGAAAAATGAACATGCTAATTGCTACAGATGTGGCGGCGAGAGGACTTGATATCCAAGGGGTCACCCATGTGGTCAATATCGATTCCCCTAAGGATATAGCACAATATGTGCACAGGGCTGGCAGAACCGGAAGAATGGGTGCAAATGGGATTGTTATCTCGCTTGTTACCGATCGGGAAGAAAGAGAATTGAAACAGTATTGCCGTGAATTAAACGTCCCGCTTCATAAAAGAGTGTTTTATAAAGGTCTAATCGCTGAAGAGGGACAAAGGGACCAAAAACTAAGAAGATAAGGTACGACATTGGCAGTGGAGGAAAATCCACTGTCTTTTTTTAATGTGGAAAGGGATTTCAATCTTAGTTCTTGAATAGTAAAGGAGAACGGAGGGAAAACACATGGAAGATCCGAAATTAATAAAAAATGGATGGCTTGAAGAAGCCACCATCAGACAAATTCAAGATAAGTTTGAGAATGGTGAGCTAACAGCGAAAGAGCTCGTTTTAATGTACTTACATAGGATCGCGGTTTATGACCGCCATTTGCATTCTATTCTTGAAATAAATCCAGATGCATTACAGATAGCTGAAGGACTTGACGCTGAACGAAAAGAAACCGGCCCGCGCAGTCGATTGCACGGAATACCAATTTTAATAAAAGATAACATTGATACTCATGATAAAATGCATACAAGTGCTGGATCCCTGGCCTTAAAAAATTCAATTGCCCTCCATGATTCATTTGTAGCAGAACAATTACGGAAGGCCGGGGCTGTCATTTTCGGGAAGACAAATATGACAGAATGGGCGAATTTCATGGCTATCGGGATGAAAAGCGGCTATAGTTCACGAGGTGGTCAGGTATTAAATCCATATGGACCAGGCGAGTTTGATGTGGGTGGGTCTAGCTCAGGCTCAGGAGCAGCCGTTGCAGCTAACCTCGCGACAGTGGCAGTCGGAACTGAAACATCTGGGTCCATCTTAAATCCTGCCTGTCAAAACTCTTTGGTGGGAATCAAACCGACAGTTGGCCTTATCAGCAGACGAGGGATTATCCCAATCGCACACACCCAGGACACAGCAGGGCCGATGGCTAGAACTGTGGAGGATGCTGCAAACCTTTTAACCGCACTTTGTGGAAGAGACCAGACAGATCCCATCACCCAAACAAATCCACATGGGAAGAAAGACTTTTCCGAGCACCTTTTGTCAGAGGGGCTTAAGGGGAAAAGAATTGGCTTGGCCCTTGAAGGTTTTATCGAGTTAATAAGTGAAGAGAAACAAAAGGTAATTCATGCAGCTGTTGAGTTTATAAAATCATCAGGTGCATTGGTGATCGATGCCATTGAAATTCCTTCTGCAAAGGCAAATTGGAAGTATGATGTTTTAACTTATGAATTTAAACCTGACCTAAATGCGTATTTAAACAGTCTCCATCCATCGATTTCAATAAGAAATTTAACAGACCTCATTGAGTTTAATAAGAACAATGAAGAGAAAATGCTCAAGTACGGCCAGGCAGTCCTGATTGAGTCCGATGAAACGAGTGGATCGTTAATAGAAGCAGCTTATGTTGAAGCATTAGAATTCGACCTTTATCATTCGAAAAAGCAGGGGATTGATTTTGCTTTGGAAAAATACAATTTAGATGCGATTTTTTTCCCATGTGAGGAAGGCTCTCATATCAGCGCGAAAGCGGGTTATCCAACTATTGCTGTTCCGGCTGGCTATACGACAGAAGGGGAGCCAGTTGGAGTCACTTTTGCAGGAACGGCCTATAGCGAGCCTCTCTTAATAGAGGTCGCATATGCTTTTGAGCAAATGACTAAGTTTAGAAAAGCACCTGTCCTTGAAAAAGAATAAGACTAAATCTTTTCACTCATACTATCAATGTATTTCTCAAAAAGGAGCTGGTAGGTATGGGAAGACAGAAGCTAGGAAATCAAAATGCTCAACGAAATAATAATCGCAAAAAGCCAATGAGAGATAGTGAAGAACTGGTTGAATTTACAACTGGTGAAGGAATAAAACACAATCGACCAAATAGTAAATAATAATGTGCGCCTCCTTTTTGAGTAAGGAGGCGCTTTTTTAGCTTGTTATCCCTCACGAAGCTCACTCTTCAGCCAATAATTTTAGCGCTTTCTTAGCCGGGCCCTCAATCACATCGCCTGAATAGGCATACCGTGAACCATGGCATGGACAATCCCATGTTTTTTCCGCATGGTTCCATTCGCATTCGCAGCCGAGATGGGTGCAGGTGGTGTCAACGATATAAAGTTTACCGTTCTCGTCTTTATAGGCACCTGCTCTCTTCCCGTTATACATTACAACAGAACCTTCCCCATCCGTAAGATCATCCGGGTCCCCCGGAACAATTTCAAGCTTGCCTTTAATGAGATGTTTGGCAACATCCACATTGGTACTGACAATGCTTTTTAAATCTGGATCGGCATGAAACCGTGACGGTGAATAGAGTTCTTTGTATGGATTATCATTGTTTAGCACATAATCGGCTAATAAACGGCCGGCCATGGTTCCTGTTGTCATGCCCCATTTTTTAAAGCCTGTAGCCACTAAAATATGCTCCCGCTCAGAAGTAATCGGACCGATATATGGGAGCTTGTCCAGTGTAACTAAATCCTGTGCAGACCAGCGGTAATCATATTCCTTAATCCCAAAAACTTCCTCGGCAAACGCTTCAAGTGCTTCAAAATGCGCAATTGTATCAACGCCCTGACCGGTTTTATGGTTATCACCGCCAATTATTATCAGCTTTTCGCCATTAATCGGTGTATATCGAATCGAACGGGTTGGACTGTCTGCACTAATATACATGCCGCCAGGGTAATCTTTGTCTGTCTTAATTCCAATAGCATAGGAGCGATCAGCATACATACGCGCAAAATAAAGACCTGGCAAATCATAAAATGGAAAATGAGACGCAATGATCACTTGATTACAAGTCACTTTGAAACCAGATTTTGTAAGTATCGTTGGCTGGGAGTCATTGTTTTCAATGTCGGTAGCAGTTGTATTTTCAAACACCACACAGCCCGCTTTCACAGCGTCCTCCAACAATACTTTTAAATATTTAAGCGGATGAAACTGGGCCTGATTTCGCATCATCAAGGCAGCCTTCACTTCAATATCAAATGGGATCGTATCCTTTAATGCACCATCAATATCAAGTTGTTTATAGGCTTCCCACTCCGTTACCAGCTTTTCTTTATATTCATCAGTGACCGCGTAAATATAAGCATCCTCTTTACTAAAATCACAATCGATTCCTTTTTCCTTCACATTACTTTCAACAAATTGAATGGCATTCATATGTGATTCGAAATAAAGTCTAGCCTTTTCCTCCCCAAAATGGTTAATAAATTCATCATAAATTAAACTATGTTGGGCTGTTAGCTTTGCCGTTGTATGACCAGTGGTGCCGTTTAAAACATTTCCGGCTTCTAATATGGCAACCTTTACCCCTTCCTTCGAGAGTAAATAGGCAGCAGTAATCCCGGTAATACCTGCTCCGACAATCGCGACGTCGACGGATAGATCTTCGGTTAATTTCTTAAAAGAGGGTAATTCTATTTCACGCCAATACGTTTTTGGAAATTGTGGAATTTTCTCAGATGAACTCATTTGTACTCCTCCAGCTTAAAAAAATGACATCATAATTAATTTTTCCAAAAGTGCTAAAATAAATGTAAAAAAAGGAAAGATTTCCTTAAAGTAAAAAGAACCTTGCTTATACAAGGTCCTGTTAAGATACAACACATGATTTAAAAGATTCAAAATTTAATGCGGCTGCATGACAAAGCTGTAAACCCAGCCTTCATTGATTCATTCCTCTTTATCAATTTTCAATGGATCAATACGGGTAGAGTCTTCTGTATTTAAGGAGCTTCTAAGAAAATAAAAATAGGTTCCTCCTATACAACCAAGAAATATGACAAAACCAATCGTTGTGACCCACCAAATGGCAGCCATTGTATTCCCCCTTTGTTTAGCTTAAGTGATTCAAGTTTTAAGCTTTTCTAAAATATATGCATCAGGGGGGAGGATTTTTCCAATGAATCACTGTGTGAAATAGACTATTTTGTTAGTCTTTTTTCTTAAGTGCGGCATAATAGTCGACTTTTTTAATATTGACGCCGACAAAGGTTTCAATAATGCATTGGCCGCCGGCAATCGATAAAATTAAAATAACCACAAAGGTAATGCGCGGAAAGAGCAAATAGGCTCCCCCAAGTAAGATGGCGCTCCAAACACCTGCACACCAATAACATTTTAACAAATAACCAACCAACGATGTCGGTACTTCCTTGGTTTCCACTCCATCTTCTGTTTCTACCTTAATTTTTTTAACAAAAGGTTTACGGATAAATTCTGTAATTTTATCAAAGACAATTAAATGGGTTAAACGATAGCTCGCTAAAATTAACATAAGATAGGTCATCCATGAAATCTCTTTCACCTTTCAAACCTCCAAAAAAATCTGCATTGATGGGCATCAAATTTCAAATTTCTCAAAGCAATAATTTTAATTTTTTAATCCATTGTATATTTTGAGCCTGAAATCAAAATTATATATTCGGAGGAGGCGAAAAAATGAAAAAATCTTTTTGGTTTAGTTTTCTGTTTTTATTGTCACTATTTTGTATTCCAAGTGTATCTTTTGCCCAGCAAATCTACACCGTACAGCCGGGTGACTCGCTTTGGAAAATCGCAGTTAGGTATCAAGTTGGAATATCCGAAATTATTTCAGCAAACCGCCAATTTTCGAACCCAAATTTAATCTATCCAGGTCAAAAGGTAACCATTCCAAGTTTCGATGCAGTTAAAAGCATTGAAAACCAAGTAATTCAGTTAACCAATCAGGAGCGCGCCAAAAATGGATTAAAGGCATTAACACCAGATTGGGAATTGTCAAGGGTCGCTCGCTATAAAGCCAATGATATGAGGGATAAACATTATTTCAGTCACACAAGTCCAACATATGGCAGTCCATTTGCCATGATGAAAAGCTTTGGGATTTCTTATCGTTCAGCAGCTGAAAACATTGCAGCAGGGCAAACTACGCCGGCTTCAGTTGTTCAAGCTTGGATGAATAGCTCCGGTCACAGGGCAAATATTTTAAGTACGAGATCTACTTATATTGGGGTTGGCTACGCCCAAGGTGGTTCATCAAGACACTATTGGGTCCAGATGTTTATATCTAAATAAGGAATAGAAGGGTCAGTATCTTAAGCATTTTGCTTAGGTACTGGCCTTTTCTACGTCTTAGGACTGATATAAAAATCAAGCTGAAGCGCAATTATGACAAACAAAGAAAAGAGGTAAGATGATATCAAGATAAAGAAAGGAGAAAAACAAAATGAAAAAATTTGGTTTACTGTTAGCTGGAGGAATTGCAGCAGTCATCCTGTTTTCAACAATCGGTCCAATGTTGGGGTTATTCATTAGCTTAGTCCTCCTCTACTTCATATTCAAACAGTTCTTAAGAGCTAAATCTACAGGAGGAAAAATTGGGCTTGGAGTGATCGGCTTCATCGTTCTTATCGCTTCCATTCATAACGCCCCAGCCATCATTGGAGTAGCGGCAGCCTATGTGTTATATCTCGTGTATAAAAAATGGAACCAGAAAAAGTACACAGTTGTAAAGGAAGAATCTGATCCATTTGTTAATTTTGAAAAACAGTGGAATGAATTGAAAAATTAGAAGCTGTTTGGTTCTTCCGACAAATGTGTAATAAGATTCTGAAAATACGTAGTCAGTGGTTAAAAAAGTGTAATAAGGACTGAAGATTGAGAGAGTTTCTAATTAATATCCAGGGAATGTCGTAAGTTCCGAAAAAGATGTAATAAGTATTCGAAAATACGTAGTAAGTGTCCGAAAACATGTAGTAAATTTCCAAAATGCGTAATAAGAATTTGAAGATTGGAAGAATTTCCAATTAATACCCAGGAAGTGTCGTAATTTATGGCAATTTCGAGTGAAAATATAATCCGAAAATTGAAAAATAAATTAAAAGGAGAGAATAAACATGACAAACTTATTTACAAGAATTAAAAACACGATTACTGCAGATTTACACGAGGCACTAGATCAAAAAGATAAACAAAATCCAATTGCGTTATTAAATCAATACCTGCGCCAGTGTGAGCAAGAAACTGAGAAAGTTAGAAAGCTAGTAGAACGTCAATACACACTGAAAGATGAATTTACAAGAGAATATCAACAAGCCGCCCAATTAGCTGAAAAACGTAAGTACCAAGCTGAAATTGCAGCTCAGGCAGGCGAAACAGAGCTTAATCAGTTTGCTGCAGCAGAACATCAGCAATACTCGGAGCGTGCCGCCCGCTTAAGTGCATCACTTGAACAAGTAAAAGGGCAGCTTGCAGACTTAGAAAGAAAATATGAAGAAATGAAGCACAAAATCAAAGACATGCACTTGAGAAGAATGGAATTAATGGGTCGTGAAAATGTGACACGAGCAAATCATCAAATAAATCAGGTGCTTGATTCTAATTCTTATTCTGACCAATCCTACTCGAAGTTTAAAGAGATTGAAAACTATCTAGACCGTTTAGAGCATCAAGTGAATAGTTCGTTTTATCGGAATACGATTGATGCTCGGATCGCACAGTTAGAAAAAGATATGAAATTGGAAGAAAGCAAGTCCATTTAATATCAAATATGGTAGACTAATTAAAAAGAGTAAATTCGCCTTTGGAACCAAGATAGCAGGTTCCAAAGGGATTTTTCGCTCAAGTTAGAAGACTAAAGGCGTAGGCTTTCTGCGCCTTTTGACCATAATTTAAAACATATGAATGAGCCAGATGTTTAAAAAGGGAGGGTGGGCCATGTTTAAAAATACGAAAAATGATTATTTAGGCTGGATGTTTTTCATCGGTATGATTATTCTAGTCATGGAAATCTTATTTTTTAACAGTGGGCTTATTTTTTCCCTTATAATCTCTGGCGGCATGATTTTTCTTGGCCGCAAGCGAGCTGGGAAAAAGATGGGGAAGATTCTTTTTATCGGCGGGATCATCTTTTTTGTCCTTAGTATCCTCCATATGATGACGTTTAAGTTCTTGTTGCTCGCCATTTTATTGCACTTTTTTATTCAATTTATTAATTCAAAAAAGCATCCAAAGAAGATTACACCTGAAATCAACCAAGCGGAAGAACCCTCTCAACAAGAAACAATGATTCGAACAGAACCTTTATTTGAAAATATTGTCCTTGGTCAGCAAAAGACCCCTATGGGTGCCTATAAATGGAATGATGTAAACATCCAGGCAGGAATTGGTGATACCATCATTGACCTTAGTTTTACAATGCTGCCAAAAGGTGAAACAGTTATCTTCATTCGAAATCTGATCGGGAATATTCAAATTCTTGTTCCTTATGATATTGAAGTGAGTATCCAGCATTCTTGTATAGTCGGTTCAACCACAGTTTTCGAACATCATGATTCGAAACTTTTCAATCGAGTTTTACATTTAAAAACACCTGGATATGAGACCGCTGAGCACAAGGTGAAAATATTTACCTCGCTCGTTGTCGGAAATTTAGAGGTGAGCCGGATATGAGCACAACCCAGCGTCAAATATTCTGGAGTGTCGGCTTCTCCTTTTTAATTTCAATTATTGTCGGTGCTATTTTTATTTCCGTTTACCCATTAGGAAGTTGGGCTGAATTGTGGAATAAACATTTCATGAATATTCCCTTTGTTATATTTATCCCTGCCTTTAGTATTGCCGTCGGAATCCTTTTAGGTGCGGTCTCTGGGATGTATTGGAGAAAACAGTTTCTAACGGTTGAACACTCCTTGCATTTATTAGAAGAAGGAAAACAGATAGAAGTTAAGGCGAAACCTGTAATCTCGGAAATGCAACTCATTGCCAACCGAATTGAGAAGATCGGCAAACAGATGTCTGAGCAAGCGAAGCTTTCTCAGCGCTTAGCTACCGAAAAGGTGGAAGACATTGAAGAAAGAATTCAAGAAATCATCGAGCAAGAACGGAACCGTCTGGCCCGTGAACTTCATGATTCGGTCAGTCAGCAATTATTTGCTGCTTCGATGATGATGTCAGCCATCAACGAAACAAAGCAGCACACACCAGTAGAGGATGACCGTGAAGCAAAACAATTGAAATTAGTCGAAGAAATGATCCACCAATCACAGTTGGAAATGCGAGCTCTTCTTTTACATTTACGGCCAGTTGCGTTGAAAAATAAAACACTCCAAGAAGGAATTGAAGAGTTATTAATCGAATTATCACAAAAGGTTGAAATGGATATTAAATGGAAAACGGAGGCCTTTCCTTTAGATAAAGGAGTTGAAGATCATCTTTTCCGTATTCTACAAGAATCCATATCAAATACGTTAAGACATTCGAAAGCAAGCTCGCTCGAAGTTCTGATGGTTAAACGGGATGACCTGGTTATCTTAAGGATTGTTGATGATGGAATTGGTTTTGATGTAAACGAGATGAAAGCAGGTTCCTATGGAATGCAAAATATGCATGAGCGTGCGGTTGAAGTTGGCGGGACGTTAAAAGTGGTTAGTGTAAAAAATCAGGGAACAAGGCTGGAAGTAAAGGTTCCGGTGATGATTAATGGAGATGGTGCCAATGATTAGAGTAGTATTTGTTGATGACCATGAAATGGTGAGAATCGGGGTTTCTTCCTACTTATCAGCCCAGCCAGATATTGAGGTGGTTGGGGAAGCTGACGATGGAAAAAAGGGCGTGGAACTTGCCCTTGAGCTTCGCCCTGATATTATTTTAATGGATTTAGTTATGAAGGAAATGGACGGGATTGAAGCCACACGTCAAATCATTGAACAATGGCCTGAAGCAAAAATCATCATTGTTACCAGTTTCTTGGATGATGAAAAGGTTTATCCAGCACTGGAGGCAGGAGCCACAAGTTACATGCTGAAAACCTCAAAAGCAGGTGAAATTGCCAATGCAGTCCGCGCTACATATCATGGACAATCGGTCCTTGAACCAGAAGTAACCGGAAAAATGATGGTGAAAATGCGTCAAAAAAATACGCACCTGCCACACGAAGACCTCACCTCTCGGGAAATCGAAATATTATTGTTAATGGCAGAAGGAAAAACTAATCAGGACATTGCAGACGAGTTATTTATTGCCCTCAAAACCGTGAAAACCCATGTCAGCAATATTTTGAGCAAGCTCAATGTACAAGACCGAACACAAGCAGTCATTTATGCATTTAAGCATTCGTTAATTAAATAAACCCAGAAGGCTTTCCAAAAAAGGGAAGTCTTTTTTTTTATAAAATTTTAAAAATATAATTGAAAACATTTCTCATTTACTGGTATGATAGTAATGAAAATGATTATCATTATTATAGATACCGGAGGATTACATATATGAAACTATTAAAAGTGTCAGGCACCCTAATTTTATCTAGCAGTTTATTATTTGGATGTTCAAATGATACGGAGAAAACAGCACCAACAGAAAAGGTAAAGGACAAAGCAGTTACAAGCCAGGCATCACTTTCTGGGGTCACAGATGAATACAGGGCATATGCCTTAGGAGAAATTGAAGCATTTGTTAAGGCTACAGAAGCCTTTACTACCGCAGTTAAAAATGGAGATATAGAAGAGGCTAAAGCTCTTTATGGACCAGCACGGATGCATTATGAGCGTGCCGAACCTATTGCGGAAGTGTTTGGCGACCTGGACCCGAAGATTGATGCACGTGAAGGTGATGTTCCGGAAGCGGAATGGGGTGGATACCACCGAATTGAAAAAGGTCTGTGGATTGAAAAAACAACGAAGGGATATGAGCAGTACGCTGAGCAGTTAATGAAAGATGTTAATCTTCTTCGTGCCAAAGTTGATACGGTTGAAGTGACACCTGAATTGTTAATAACCGGTGCTGTTGACCTTTTAAACGAGGTATCAACTTCAAAAGTGACAGGTGAAGAGGATCGTTACTCGCATACAGATTTATATGATTTTGCTGCTAATGTGGAGGGAGCAGAAAAGATTTACCAACTGCTCAATCCGGAATTAAAGAAAAAAGATGAGGCCGTTTCAAAGGAAATAGAAACACGTTTCAATGCTGTTTATAATCTACTAAACCAACATAAAAAGGGCGAAGGCTATACTCTCTATACTGATTTAACAGAAGCACAGGTTAAAGAACTAAGCCAGGCGATTGATGCACTTGCAGAACCACTCTCACAAATAGGACTTGTTACGGAGGCGTCTTAATTGACAAAGAAAACAAACATTATTGATGAATCTTCATCTATCGGAAAAAGGATTTCGAGAAGAGATATTCTTAAAACGGCCGGTGTTGGAGGTGTTGGAGTAATCCTTGGTGCTTCTGGACTTGGCGGATTGCTTTCAATCACAGAGAGCAAAGCGACGACTAATGAGGACCATGATATCGTTCCCTTCTATGGAAAACAGCAGAGTGGGATCACAACCAAAACACAAAGTCATGTGTATTTTGTTTCCTTGGATGTTACCACCTCGAAAAAAGAAGAATTGGTTCAATTGTTTAAGGATTGGACAAAGGCAGCAGCCTTATTATCTGAAGGGAAAGCAGTTGGAGACCTATCGAGTAATGGGTTTCTCCCGCCAAAAGATACTGGGGAGGCCGCGGGGTTATCAGCCTCTAATTTAACTATTACATTTGGTGTTGGTCCTAATCTGTTTGTAAAAGACAATCAAGACAGATTTGGTCTTAAAGCAAAGCAGCCGAAAGAATTAGTTGACCTGCCTAAATTTCCATTGGATGCGTTGGAAGAAGAATGGACAGGAGGCGACCTCTGCATTCAAGCCTGCGCTGATGATTTGCAAGTAGCCTTTCACGCGGTTAGAAATCTGATTCGGCTTGCCAGAGGAAAGGCGATCTTACGCTGGGCGCAAACAGGGTTTCAGCGCACGAAACAAGCAGACCCTAAAAATGAAACGCCAAGGAATTTGTTTGGCTTTAAAGATGGCACAGCCAATCCTGATGTAAACAATGAAGAACAAATGAATAAACAGGTGTGGGTGCAGCCTGGTGATGGACCGAATTGGCTAGTCAACGGAAGTTATCTTGTTGTTCGCCGAATTCAAATGTTTATTGAAGTGTGGGATCGTACAACATTAAAGGACCAAGAAAAAACGTTTGGTCGTTATCGTGAAACTGGTGCACCAATTGGGCAAAAAAAAGAATTTGAAAAACTTGATCTAAAGCAGAAAAATGACAAAGGCGAATATAGCATCCCAGCCGATTCGCATACACGCTTATCCCATGGGGATGGTTCCCAGCAAATTCTGCGTAGGGCATATTCCTATTCGGATGGAATGGATCCGAAAACCGGCAGCTTTGATGCGGGGCTATTGTTCTTATGTTTTCAGCGTACTCCTAGTAAACAATTTATCCCGATACAAAATAGATTAGCCAAGATGGATAAATTAAATGAATATATATCCCATAGAGGAAGTGCCATCTTTGCTTGTTTACCAGGAACGAAATCAGGTGGTTTTATAGGAGAAACGCTATTTAACTAGTGATTTTCCTTTTAAAGAGGAGAGAGAAGCATGCTGCGATTTAAGACAAAAAGTAAATCTATATTAATACTAATGATGTTTTTTGTTCTTTTCCAAACAGTTCATCCAGTTAAAGCGGAAGTGAATCTTGATGAGTTGTTTGTTCTTATTGGCGATAGTCTAATGAAAGCCAAGGATGGAGACCAATCAACAGTTTCAGGGAATATGGAACAGTTGGCAAAAGAATGGACATCGATTAAGAAAGCCGATAGTAATCAAGCAAAAAAGGTTGATCAGGAGCTTCAAGAGGTTCAGAGTTTACTAGTTAAAGGAAAAATTGAACCAGACGCTCTTTCAAAAAACCTGTCATCGCTGTCAAGTGCGCTAGTTCTCTATGACAAAGAACAAAATCCACAAGACAAAGAAAAAGGGAAAGAGCAAGTAAAGCAGTTGGTTCCTCAAATCGCCACATTCAGGAAATCAATTGAGGATGGGAATCAAACGGTATTGAAGGTACAATATCAAACTCTATTAAATAAATGGAATGCCTCGGAAAAAATTGTCCATGATGAGAGTATTGCAGCTTACGGCAGTATCGAAAAATACATGGCTTTAATTCGTATTGCGATAACCCAGAATCCTGCTGATTTAGATAAGGCCAAAACAAATATTGATAAGCTATCCAGTGAAGTGGAAAATTTCCTGGCCGGTAAGGTATCTAAACAGGTTGAAGGTGATTATTCACTGTCGGATCTTACTGCACTGTTGAGTAAGGCAGAGACACAGATTTCAAAAGAAAACTATAAGAGTGCGACAGATCAATTAAATGAAATCTTAAACATTTGGCCAATGGTCGAAGGAGATGTACAGACAAGAGACAGTAAACTGTATAGTGATCTTGAAACAAAAGTACCTACAGCTATTAGTTTATTAAGTTCTGCAAAAGTCGATGGTCCAAAAGCACTGGAGATTGTCAAGGAATTAAAATCGCGTCTCGAACCGTTAATTAGTAAAACGGATTATTCTTTATGGGATGCGGCATTAATTTTGTTACGTGAAGGGTTAGAAGGGTTACTAATCGTGGCTACATTGCTCGCCTTTCTAAAGAAAATGGGTCAGGGAGCGAAACAGAAATGGATTTGGGCTGGTGTGGGCGCAGGTATCCTAGCAAGTGCGGTCCTTGCCATCATTATTAATATTGTCTTTTCACGCATCGTTGCTGCTTCCAGCCGAGAATATATTGAGGGAATTACTGGAGTTGTCGCTGTTATTATGATGTTAACAGTTGGGGCATGGCTCCATAATAAATCCAGTATTGGGAACTGGAATAAATATATCAATCAACAAATGGAGCAAGCGATTGCCAGAGGAAGTCTTATTTCATTTGCTTTTATAAGTTTTCTGTCCGTTTTCCGCGAAGGGGCCGAAACCATCATATTTTATACAGGAATCACTCCTTATATAAGTATGCAGCAGCTGGTTTTGGGTGTGATCCTTGCTGTAGCAATTCTAGTCATTGTTGGGTTTGCAATTATTTATTACAGTGTAAAAATACCAATCCGCTTTTTCTTTAAGGCTGCGACCATTCTAATCTATTTCTTAGCCTTTAAAATTCTTGGTATTAGTATCCATGCTTTGCAGATTTCAGACGTATTGTCGACAAGCACCGTCCAACAGCTTCCGTTTATTGAATGGATTGGACTATATCCAACTTGGGAAACAACGATTACCCAGTTATTATTAGTCATCGTTATTGTTGGTTTATCATGGATGATCAAAAAAAGAACAGTAATCACAAGCGTTTAAAAAGGGCATCGTGCCCTTTTTTTCGTTCCCCTAAAAATTTTCCCCTACTAATCAAAGAACTTGTCTCATAAGTTTATAAAAGTGAGATTAGTATGGAGGAGAAAAAATTGGCTATTTACTATAAGGGAATATTCTTTTTAACAGCATCTGCATTTTTAGGAGAAGGTATCGAATTCGTGGTAAATATGATCCTTGCAAGAGAGCTGGGAACGCATGGATTAGGACTTTATATGTCTATCCTGCCTTCGATATTTTTCATTGTTTTGTTAGCGAGCTTTGAACTGCCCGTTTCCATCTCAAAGTTTATTGCTGAAAAAGAGGAGCGGTATCATCGAAATATCCTCTATCATGCGATGACGATTACAATTATTTTCACAAGTATTTTATTTTTATTAGCCACAATCATTCTGCCATTTATTCCAGTGTTCAATGCGTATCATCCTTATGTACGTTGGATTGTCATGATTCTTATTCCAGTGATTTCGTTTACATCTGTTGCCAGGGGCTATTTTATGGGGATGCAAAATATGGGGAAAATTGCCATTTCTAATTTTCTAAGGAAAACTGTTCAACTAGCTGGATTGTTTTTCTTGTTCCGCTTTTTTACTTTCAATGGTGAACAGTCTTTGTTAATAGCCTTATGCACGTTAATAGGAAGCGAAATTATTGTATTCGTGTATTTAGTTTATATGTTTATTATCCAATTCCAACATTTAAAAAGACACCCCTTTTCTAATATGAATCGGAAAGTAGTCCGAAAAAATCTAATGGCCGTGTCGATTCCAACAACTGGGCTGCGCTTGTTTTCGGCCTTTACCGGTGCCATTCAACCGTTCATCATAAAGGGGGCTTTGGTCCGTTCAGGGATGGCGGAGGGTATGGCAACGGAGCAATTTGGAATGCTGATGGGAGTTGCGATGTCCATTGGCTTTTTTCCAGCGTTTATTGCACATTCCTTAATGGTCGTACTCATTCCTGCTGTATCCAAGACTCATTCACAGAAGGATTATTCCAGCCTGCAAAAAATGCTGCAGCAGGTGATGAAATTAACGTTTGTTTATGGTGTGATTGCGGTAACTTTCTTCTATTTCTTTGCCCCAGAACTGACTTCTCTTTTCTTTAAATCGGACACATCAGCCGTTTTTTTACAAATGCTTTGGCCGTTTTTCTTATTTCATTTTTTCATCATGCCAATGCAGGCCATTTTGATCGGCCTAAATATGATCAAAGAAGCTTTTTTCCATATCACCTGGTCGATTATTATCTCCTATGCGTTAATTCTGTTGCTAGGTTCTCGGCCAGAATGGAGAATGAACGGGATTATTATTGGAATGAATACAAGTGCAGTGTTGTTAGCACTTATGCATTATTTAGCGATTTGTAAGAAAATCGGCGTCAGTATTTTCATGAAAGGTTTTATTCAAAATCCAACTGAACGATAAACTTTGAAAAATTTACTTCGGAACTGTAGGGGATGATGCCGTCCTTTCCGTCTAATAGAATGTAGATCATTTTAAGGACAGAAAGGACGGTTCACATGCTTGCAGGAATTGCCCCATCATTTGAAGAAGTAGTAATGGAACATGGAAGAGCCATTTATAAATATATTTTATCATTAGTGAAGCATAAAGAACTTGCCGAGGACATCTATCAGGAGGTATTACTCTCTGCCTATTTAGCATATCCTTCAATAAAGGAGCAATCCAAATATAAAGGATGGCTTTTTACGATTGCTATTAATAAATGTCGTGATTATTGGCGGAAAGAAAATAAGTCGAAGCAATTTTGGAGGGAAGAGGTTTATTCCTATTCAGCCTCATTCGAGCCAACCGTAATACCAGAAGAGGAAGTTTTACATAAATTTTCTGCCGAACAAATGGCTGAAAAGGTTAACTTATTACCGGAAATCTATAGATATCCTATTTATCTATATTACTACCAAGATTTTTCTCTGGTTGAAATTGCAAAAAAAAGTAATCTTCCAATGTCGACAGTAAAAACAAGGATGAGAAGGGCAAGGGAAAGACTCCGGCCAAAAATGCAGTCACTCGCATAATCATACCAGTAAAAAATATTATTTGAGAAGGTGAATGTTGACTATGACTGGAAATAGAGCCAAAAGAGGCCAGGCGCACTTACAGCCATATATTTCAAAGCAGTTTTACCATCGGTATACACCCATTGATCACGCGGTGTGGCGTTTCGTTATGAGGCAAAATCATTACTTTTTAAAAGAGATCGCCCATACTGCATATGTTAACGGCCTGCGAGATTCAGGTATCAAAACTGAATCGATTCCGAAGGTAGATGACATGAATAAAAGTCTAGCAAAAGTCGGCTGGGGAGCCGTTACGATTGATGGGTTAATTCCTGGTTCCGTTTTTTATGGCTTTCTGTCAAATGGTCTCTTACCGATTGCGACCGAAATAAGAAATATTCAAAACATTACCTATACCCCTGCTCCGGATATGATTCATGAGGCAGCCGGGCACGCGCCGATTTTATTAGATAAATCTTACCGGGAATTTGTAAGGAAAATTGGCGAGATGGGAGCGAAAGCACTTGCCAGTAAAGAAAAGCTGGAGGTATTTAAAGCTGTTCGCCATTTAACGATTGTTGCAGAAGATCCTAATTCAACCCCTGAGCAGGTTAAAGAGGCAGAAAGGCTTGTCACAGAAGCTAGAAAAAAGTTAAAGGGGATATCTGAGGCAGATATGGTTTCAAGACTATTTTGGTGGACTGTGGAATATGGCTTGGTTGGCGACCTTAGCAATCCGAAGATTTATGGAGCGGGTTTACTATCATCAGTAGGTGAAAGTCAAAGCTGTTTAGCAGATGATGTTAAAAAGATTCCATTTTCAGTTGAAGAATGTATTAAGACACCATATGATGTCACCAAGCCGCAACCGCAATTATTTGTCTGTAAGGATTTTGATCAATTAGCGGCTGCCATTGATCAATTTGCATTGACCATGGCCTTTAAAAAAGGCGGAACGGAAAGTCTTGAAAAAGCCTTGCAATCTGATAATCTTGCAACATTTGTCTTCTCGTCTGGATTACAAGTGACTGGGATACTGGCAACCATAGTCAAGGATAAGAAAGGAGAAGCTATTTATATCAGAACAAAAGGACCGACCGCACTATCTCTGGAACAAAAGCAACTAGTGAATCATGGCAAAGATACACATCATAAAGGCTTTGGAACCCCCATAGGCAGTCTTAAAGGAAAGATAGCATTAGAGAGTTGCTCGTATGCTCAATTAAAGGATTTAGGCATTATTGAAGGCAGTGGAGCGGTGCTGAAATTTGAAAGCGGTGTCAATGTAAAGGGGCGTGTGCAGACCATATTGATGTCAGCTGGGAAACCCGTCTTAATCTCTTTTAAGGATTGCCAAGTAACATATCAGGGGCAAGTCCTTTTTGAGCCATCTTGGGGGACGTTTGATATGGCAGTCGGCTCAGGAATTACTTCTGTGTTTGCAGGCGCAGCTGATCCTGATGCGTATTTTGAATGGCCTGCAAATGACTCAGACAGTATGGAGGAAGAAGTTCAGGAACTGAATGAACTAGAAAGGCTTTATGCGGAAGTCCGCAGTTTGCGTGAAGGCACGGATTGGAATGAACAGAGTTGGTCCAGACTGGAGAATGTAATTGCGGCCTTAAACAAAAAATATCCAAATGAGTGGCTACTTAGACTTGAAATACTAGAAATTTATAAGTTGCAAAATTTCAGCCACCCTAACGTAAAGAGCATTTCTGAAATGTTATTAAACAAAAACTGGGGAAAATCAGTAAATCAGGTGATTCAACGGGGATTCACCTTAATAAATAAAAGTTAATAAAGGCTCTTTTCGTAAACTTTGTTGCTATTGGAGCTTAATAAGGGTTATTTACTAAGTTTCTTGGCAATTTTCGCAAATGTTCTTACGAAAAGATGCCACGAAGTATCTATTTATACGGGTTGATTAACTTATACGAAAAACAATAATCTTTGCGAAAATAGCTCTAATAAAAAAGGAGCTTGGGAATCCAAGCTCCTTTCTTATATGGTCGATGACGAACTCAAGTTTGTTAGTCTTTGCTTGATAGAATTCCTAATATACGAAGGATGCTAACAAAAAGGTTAATAAAATTCAAATATAAGTTTAATGCCATCAACGGAACTTCTTCTGGTCTAACCCCGTAATGCTTCATTCGGCTGAAATCAAATAGAACATAGCCGCTAAATACTATCACTCCAATAATCGAGAAAGCAAGCATCCCTGTCGATCCTAATGGGAAGAAGATATTATAAATAGAAATTGCTATTATGGCAAGCAAAGCGGCAAGCAGGAATCCACCTAGAAAGGAAAAGTTTTGTTTTGATTTCGTTGCATAAATAGCCACACCCGTAAAAACAACTGTTGTACTTGCAAAGGCCATGACAACAACGTTTGCACCTGCAGTAGCGGTGTAATAGGCTACGATTGGGAAAAGCGTAATTCCTGAGATAAACGTAAAGATATATAGGAATGAATAAGAAATAGCCTTTTTACGTCTGAAAAAGAAAGCGATCATAAGCATCACAAATTCTAGAATTGCTAGCGGCATAAATAGACTATCTGGTACAAATACACCTGCCATTGTGCCCAAGAAAGCAATCGCAAGCGAAAGGGCAAAAGTTCGTATGACAGAGGGCAAAAATTGAGTAGATGTTTGTGTATACAATATTTTCACCTCAAAAAATTATTTATTAGTAAGTTATACGAGGAAATGGTCAAGATGTTTCATTTTTTTTGAAAAAATCTTTATCTTCTTTTAGTAAATCGCGGATCTCAGCTAAAAGCTCTTCTGTTCGGTCCACTTTTACAACCACTTCAGCTGGTTCTTCCTTCTTTTTAAAACGATTAATAAATTTCACAAATAGGAATATTGAAAAGGAAATAATTAAGAAATCGACCACGGTTTGAATAAACTGACCGTATTTTATACTTCCGTATGCAAGTTTAGAAAAGGCGCCTACCCCAATAAATAATCCAAACAATGGCATGATGACATCAGCGACTAGAGAAGAAACTATTTTCCCGAACGCCCCTCCGATAATAACCCCAACGGCTAAATCAATGACGTTTCCTTTCATAGCAAATTGTTTAAATTCATTCCACATAAAAAAATCCTCCAAGCTTTTTTGTAAATATATATTATAACCTGTAACCAGTTAAGATAGCAAACCCAGTATTATGAAATTAAATTCATCTTTAACGCTTTTACGGCTGCATCTGTCCGGTTTTTTGCGGCTAATTTTTGAATGATGATCGAGACATAATCCCGAACCGTATAACTGCTAAGATGAAGAATGGCAGCTGCTTCATTAATAGTTGCCCCTTCAGCGATCAGCTTTAATACCTCTTTCTCACGTTGAGTTAAGACACCATGGGAGTTTCCGAATTGTTGAAGGGTCTTATCTCTAAGAGAAAATAGCAATTCACCAGCGTAATGACCAAATTTTATTAGCGTGGTTAAAGTGTGAGTAGAGACGTCAAATTGAGAATCTTCCCCGTTGTCCAACAGGGCAATCCCTATTAACTTGCTTTTGGTTGGCACAAATATAGGTAAGACCACTATGGATTTTAACTTATATTCTTGGACATATTTTTTCGGTAACACATGTGCAGCATTCGCAAAATAAAGGGGGTGAGAATGGTTTAATGAATGTAAATATTTTTTAATTAAGGGGAGTTTGAATATTTCCTCCTTAATCTGCAGAACAGAGGGACTGCTTACATTATATCCTGAAACCCCGATTCCCTTCCCCTCGTAGTGATTATACATAAAAAGGGCGCAGCGACTAAAGGGCATATATTCGACTAACCCTTTAGTAATCGCCTTCACGGCCTCATCCGCCCCCCTTGAACGTAATAAGTGCTGGAGGAAGAGAAGGGAGGCATCTTTCCATTCCATCTTACTTTTTAGATGATCAAGTTTTAACTGTCGTAAATATATACCTCTAACAAATTCGATTTCATGATCGGTGACAGGAACATCACTATTTTGCAAACCGATTAACAAAGTGTCATTCAAACAATGGATCCGGATAATGGGATCCCCCTCACTGTTAGTCCCTAAAAGTCTAGCAATCGCCATCGATAAGTGGTCGATCTGACTAGCCCTTAAACCAGAGGACATTTCAATTAAATGGGAAGCCACTTGATTTTGCTCAGAACAGACAACACAATCAACCCGATAATCTTCCTGTTCCTTATTTACGACAGCTATCCATTTTATTGGAAGCAGGTTAGTTGCGATAATATTTTTTACCCATTTCTCATTTCCATCCACTATATCTCGTGTTAACAACGTCTGGTCTAGTATTCTCGAAAAAACGGATTGAACAGCCTGATGATCGAGAAATGTAGAAGACTTACTTTCAGTTAACAGCTTATGATACATATTTTCAATTGTCGTTAATAAGGATATTGACTCGTTTTCATCATATTTTGAGGCGAAACGTTTTTGCCATTCCGTGAGAAGGGATAGGATAAAGGAGTCTACATTAGGGATTTGATCGTTAATAACCGGTTGGAAGGCAATCTGAATAATAACATTAAATTCATCCACTAAACTGTCTTTTCGGTATTTTAAAGTCGATTGAACTTCCTTCCATTCTTTTAAAAATGGTTTACTTAGCTGAAAAATAATGGAAAGTCCCCTCTGTAAAAGCTGTTCCACTTTGTGCTCCATTTACTCTCGCCTCACCGATAACTGATTTTTAAATTCTTCGGTGGAATATTTTTGATTATGTCCGTAGTAGAAATCGACCCCCGACATTTGACGGGGTACTTGTATTTTTACGATAGATGACGTGATTGTAGCAGTGAAATAACCGTAGTAAGGTAGAAAAAACGAATAGTGTTAAAAAATTCAGAAAATAGGAGGGTGCTTATGGAATATTCAATTCAGCCAGTTGAGGGGATGACAAGTAAAAAAGTTTTCTGGTCAGCTTTAGGAACAGGGATTTTGGTTCTAGCGCTACTATTAGTCTCATTTGGGATTTCAGGGGTAGCCTATGCTGTCCCAATTGCTGGTGTCGGTGATTTTTACGTTGAGTTTGACAAATTGGAGGGGAACGGTTATACGTTTTATCCGAAAATGGGTGAAACTAGCAGCGAAGATTCGGCTCCACAGGGCACAAATTTAATAGAAACTCTGACAATCAATCATTTGCAATTATACAAGGATTTCAAGGTTGGCGGGAATTGGATCCGTGTAAAGATTACAGCCTCCAAACCTGTACAGATTACCGGATTGCAACACGACGCGGGTTTAATTGAAGCAGATGCCAAGTTTCAAAACTTAGCGCTTAAAGAAACTCATAGCGATGATTGGCAAAAACAATTCCAACAAACCTCCTCAAAAATTACCTTAGAGCATGCCAAGCTTAAAACACACTATTTGTTTCAAAAAACGATTAATATGAACGGAATGAGACTTACGGTTGAAAAGGTTAATAAGAAGTAAGGATTGGAGGGAAAGAAATGGGATTTACTAAATGGAGAAAGAGCCGGCCGCTTGGGGGTTCATTGATGACAATTATCAGTGGACTCATGATTTTGTGGGTACCATTAAACCTTTATTTAAGTACATTTCTTCCAGGGTCGATTGCCATCATCGGTTTACTTTTTGGCGGTGTACTTACTTTGATTGGAATTGTGGCATTGTTCTTTCCCCATGCGTCGAAAATCCTTGGAATCTTTACTATATTTCTATCCATTTTATCTGTCATCGGAGCATTAGGGGGGTTCCTTCTCGGTACACTATTTGGAATCATCGGGGGAGCATTGCTGATGGCATGGCGGCTTACACCAGTGAGAGTAAAAGTATCACCCCCAACAGAAATGGAAAAATCGGCCGACACTTTCTAAAGGAGAGCAAACCATGCGGTGGAAAAGCAAGATAATCTTGTTAAGCTTATGTCTCCCATTACTATTTTTAACTATTTTTGCTAATAGTGGAATAGTTAAGGCGGGTGAACAAACGATCGAAGGCTTTGTCATTGAGGCAGATCGCGTCGATGGTTCAGGTATGACTGCAAACATTATTAAACAAGAAACCTCTACAAATAGTGGTAAACTTATGCTACGTTTTCATTATAAAACCGCAATCATTTATGGAATGAAATTAACCAAGCAGGTAAATTCCCCAAGCGGTCCTGTAAGTATTAATTTAAAAGCAAATGGGCCTGTTAGCGTGAAGAATTTGACTGTAGATACATCGGCAATTATTTTTAAAGGGGCTTGTGTAAAGGCATCAGAAACTGTTCCAGAAGTGGGGATGGAGCAGGTGGTCATGGTCGCTCATTTTATGGAATCTGAAGATAGTATTATTAAGCAATTAATTCTTAATACGGTTTCAGGTCAATCAACGGCACCCCAGCCTGGGAAGTTGAAAATTATTCAAGATTTAAGTTCCCTTCCACTTAACCAATTGGATAAAGAGTTAGGAAAAATTACTAGTGGTCATTTGCCACTCACGTGTGAAGATGATTCTAATGCAGCTAAATCACCTGAAGGCATTGGAAAAATCACTAAACCGATTCAAGATGTGGTTGAAGTAGTGACTAAACCGTTGAAACCGATTACAAAACCATTAAAACCGATAGTCGAACCAATCAAGCCTATCTTAAAACCGTTGGAACCAGTAACTAAACCACTTGAGCCAGTGACAAAGTCGCTTGACCCGATTTTGAAACCACTTGAGCCTGTAACGAAGTCGCTTGACCCGGTTTTGAAACCACTTGAGCCTGTAACGAAATCACTTGACCCAGTCATCACCGGAACTACAGAAAAGGTGGACCAAATTGTAAAATCCGTTTGTAAGCAACTTGAAGGTGAAAAGGGAGTAATTAAGAAAGAACTGGCCTTGTCATTAATTGATAAAGCGATTGAAAAGAAGATCCCATTGAACTCTGTCTGCCGAAGTGATTCATTATTGACCAAAGAACTTCAAAGCTGGGAAGAAGGTTTATTAAAATCACTCGGTCTTATTGATTTATTAGGTAAAGTCGTCCAGGAAGATCCTATGGAAAACCTTAATAAAATACGTGAAAAAATTGCGAAAGAAAAGAATGGATCAATTATTTTTACACCATAAAAAAGAGCAGGGGATTCCTGCTCTTTTGTGCTTGAATATATTAGAACGCCCAGTTTCCGCCTCTAAATACTGGTTCTGATTTGCCATCAGCGGTGATTCCATCGATGTTCATTTCTGTGGAACCAATCATGAAGTCCACATGAGTGATACTATCGTTTAAGCCATGCTCTTTCAATTCCTCAGAAGACATTTTCTTCCCGCCTTCAATACAGAAAGCATAGGCACTGCCAATCGCTAAATGATTTGAGGCATTCTCATCAAATAATGTATTAAAGAAAAGGATATTTGATTGGGAAATTGGTGAGTTGTATGGTACAAGTGCAACTTCACCAAGATAATGTGAGCCTTCGTCTGTATCGACAAGACGCTTAAGGATTTCTTCGCCTTCCTCTGCTTTCACCCCAACGATTTTTCCATTTTCAAAGGTAACCGAAAAGCGGTCAATAATATTTCCACCATAACTTAACGGTTTTGTACTAGCAACTGTACCATTAACACCTGTTTTAAATGGAACAGTGAACACCTCTTCGGTTGGCATGTTTGCCATAAACTCGAAGCCACTTTCATTGATGCTGCCTGCGCCCACCCAGATGTGTTTTTCAGGGAGCTCGATGGTTAGGTCAGTACCAGGCGCTGTGTAATGAAGCTTTTGGTATCTTTTTTCATTTAAATAATGAACTTTTTCATGAAGGGTTTCGTCATGATTTTTCCAAGCTTCTACTGGATTTTCAACATCTGCACGTACTGCTTTAAAAATCGCATCCCAAAGCTTGTTTACTTGGTTCTCTGCAGGCTCATCAGGGAATACTTTTGCAGCCCATGCAGGTGACGCTGCTGCGATAACAGTCCAACTCACTTTATCAGATTGTATTGCTTTCCGATAATTTGCCAATGCCGTTCCTGCCGCTTTATTAAAGTTTGAAATACGTTCTGGATTCACACCTTTTAACAAATCTGGGCTTGTGGCAATAACCGACATAAAAGCTGCACCTTTGGCTGCTAAATCTTCCATTTCTTTGGCACGCCAAACAGGGTACTCAAGGAAAGCGTCATCTGGAGCCAAGTCATATTTGGTTCTAGTCACGGTATCGTCGTTCCAGTTGACGATGACATTTTGTGCACCAGTTTCGTACGCCTTTTTAGCGATCAAGCGAACAAAATCTGCCGAATCTAAGGTAGCGTTTACGACTAAAGTTTGACCCTGCTGAACATTTACACCAACCTTAACGGCGAGTTCAGCATATTTTTCAAGGTTTTTTTGAAATTCACTCATATGTACGTCTCCTTTTTCTGAATCTTCCTATATTGTAGCGTTATTAATTGGAAAAAGAAACTACTTGCTTTCAATCAAAAAGCCGCAGTAAATAAAAAAAAGCAGTAAAGAATTTTCATCTTTACTGCATCTTGCTGCCGTATACTTTTATATTAAGATAAACTCCTGCGGAAAATAGCACTAAGAATGTAATAATACCTGACCATGATGTGGGAGACATGAACTGAGATAATTCCATTGTTTCCACCGTCCTTATAATAATAACTTAATAAGTTAATTATAATACAAATTAGGAAAATGTGAACAATTTAGTACAAATATTGGCGATTTATTGACCAAATTTTACATTTGTGAACTGATCTTTTGTTTTTCAAAGGAATAAAACATGACCCAATACATCCCAGCGCTTAATAGGGCGAGTATAACTAACACAAAAAACGTCCAATTATACCCGAGCAAGACAGTCATGGGAATCGCAAGTGGTGCAATCGTACGGCTAATAGTAAAACGTAAGCTTGCTGCAGCGAAATATTGACCGCGCATATGCTCAGGAGCAAGTCTCGATACAAAGCTTTGCTGGAGCCCAGCACCCATTAATTCAGCAAAGGTGAAGACAGCCATCGCTATCATTAACCCCCATATCCATGTGGTTTGACTAAAAAGAATCATTGAAACCGCATAAACAACAGAGGAGAGAATAAATACATTTCTTTCATAATAATTACTCATCCACTTCGTGACAATCACAGTCAGCAGGGCGACGAGGAAGCCATTTTCCGCGAGTACCAGTCCAAAAGCCTGTTCACCATTGACCGAAAATGACCAATTCCCTAGTGAAAAAAGGCTTTGAGCTTGGTAGACATCCTTTATATAAACAGGAATCAATAAGTCCAATTGCATAAAGGTCTGCCCAGCTAATACTCCTGCCAGAATAAATAGCAGAAAGGTTTTATCTTTTACAATCAGTGAATAATCCTTCACTTGATTTTTTAAAAAGTAATACCATTTCCCGTCTGAAGAAAAGGCGTTATTCTTTACCGGTACGGTTTCTCGAGTCCATTTGGCTAAGATAAGTCCTAAGGAAATACAAACTAACCCAGCAATAAGCAAGAGTTGGAAACGATAGTGAACATAAAAAATCGCACCTAGAATAGGACCAATTACAACTGCAATATTAATAGATGTGTAAAAAATGGCAAACACATTGCTTCTGTCTTTTTCATCGACTACATCCGCCACCATTGCTTGGCTTGCAGGCCAATAAAAGGAACCGAAAACACCGGCTACTGCAAAGGCGACAAAACCCATCCAAGGGGATTGAAACCAAGGTGAACTAGCGAAGGCAAACGCGATAAACGAAAGTCCTTGACCGATAGCAGATAGAACCATCATTCTTTTCCTCCCGAATCGGTCCGCACAGTACCCGCCCATTAGGTTAGCAAGCACGGAAAACACCTGTGAAAAAACTAATAATAAACCTGCTTTACTTTTACCAAACTCTTCTGAAAAATAAATTGTTAAAAATGGAAAAAACATCCAAAAAGTGATGTTCATCATCGCTTCGCTAAACAAGCGAACCTTTAAATTAGGATCCCAATCCCTAATCCTCATACATTGTCCTCGTTTCTTAATCTTTGATCTATCACCAAACTAGCAATTTAGAAAAACTTACAACAGAAATGGTAAGCACATTAAGAGTGCTTACCATTAATGGTTATTCCTGATTTTTTAAGGCTTGTTTCAGTAAATCGCCTAAGCTGTTGCCGAAATCTTCGTTTTTTGAATATTTCTGGACGAGCTTTTGTGCTTCCTTTTTATTAACTGCTTTTTTCTTGTCTTCTGCTTTTTCAACCACATTACAACGGCGGCATTGGAAGTACGCGCCTGCCTTTCCATTATGAATCTCCATCTTTTTATGGCACTGTGGGCAGCGACGGTTTGAAAGCTTTGGATCCTTTCGTTTCCGGAATGAACACTCAGGACTCGAGCAAACGAGAATTTTACCTTCTTTCGTATTCCTCTCCTTTAGAAACTCGTTACATTCAGGACATCTTGAGCCGGTTAAATTGTGAGCCCGATAGGACTTTTCACTTTTTTTAATTTCGGAAACCAACTGCTCTGTTTGCCGGCGGATGTTTTGTAAAAAGGCTTTTGGATCTGCCTTGCCTTTTGAGATTTTTTCAAGTTCTTGTTCCCATTTGGCCGTTAGTTCTGGTGATTTTAGTTCATCATTGACAAGGTCAATGAGTTGCTTGCCTTTTTTCGTAGAGTGGAAGCGCCCGTTCTGACGTTCCACGACTTCCGTGTCCACAAGTCTTTCAATAATTTCTGCTCTTGTTGCTGGGGTCCCTAGACCGAACTTCTCCATTTGCGATAGAACATCAGCCTCAGAATAGCGGTGCGGCGGCTCAGTCCATTTTTGGTTGAGCGAGCTGCTTTTGACGGTAAAGGATTGTCCCTGGGCTAACTTTTGCAGTCCAGAGGTTAATGGTTCTGCCTCTTCTTTTCCTAACACCTTTTTGAAGCCTAAATCAATAACATTCGTTTCTTTGGCGGTAAAAGTCTCACCTTCGACCTTAAAGGTTGCTTGAATGGTTTCAAATTCATAAGCTGGTAAAAACAGAGCTAAGAAACGTCTGGCAATGATGTCGTAGAGTTTTCTTTCATCTGAATCAAGTTCACTTAGATTTAATCGTTGTTCCGTTGGGATAATCGCGTGATGATCGGTTACCTTTTCGTTGTTAAAAACCCGTTTGGCGAGCACAAGACCCTTTTTTGCAAGAAGCGGACGGACTTCCTCCTTATACCCTGAAGCCATGCCATGCAGACGGTCTGTCATGGTGCTTATCATATCTGTTGTTAAATAGCGTGAATCCGTTCTAGGATAAGTGACCAATTTGTATTGCTCGTAAAGACGTTGTAAGACGGATGAGGTCTTTTTCGCAGAAAAACCAAACCGCTTATTGGCATCTCGTTGAAGTTCAGTTAAATCGTAAGGCAACGGCTGTGGTTCTGACTTTTTCTTGCGGTCAATTTTATCAAGCACGGCCTTTTTACCATTTACTTTCGTTTGGATGGTTTCGGCTTTTACCTTATCGAAGATGCGTTTTTCATTGTCACGTTCCCAATCCGTTGAAAGTGGGCCAATTTCGGCACGAATCGTCCAATATTCCTTTGGGACAAAGGATTGAATCTGCTGCTCTCGGTCTAAAACAAGGGCAAGAGTAGGGGTCTGAACCCGTCCTGCAGAAAGTGGATCTTTATATTTTGTGGTTAGTGCTCTTGTTACATTCAATCCGATTAGCCAATCAGCTTCTGCTCGGCAAACGGCTGAATGGTAGAGGTCCTCAAACTGTTTGCCAGGTTTCAATTGCTTGAACCCGTCTTTAATGGCTTTATCTGTTTGCGAAGAAATCCATAATCTTTTTAATGGTTTGTTCCACCGAATCTTTTCAAGAATCCAGCGTGCTACCAGTTCGCCTTCACGACCGGCATCCGTAGCAATGATACATTCGTTAATGTCTTTCCGTTTTGCTAACGCTTCAATAGCACGGAATTGATGATTTGTCTGCTTCATCACCATCAAGCCCATTTTTGGGGGAATAATCGGTAAATCCTCCAAATTCCATGTTTTATATTTCGTATCATAATGTTCCGGCATTTTTAATTCGATTAAGTGTCCTAGTGCCCATGTGACAATGTATTGATTGCCTTCCATATAGCTTTTATGTTTTTGATTGCAGCCAAGAACGCGTGCGAGTTCACGAGCCACACTTGGCTTTTCTGCAAGTACGAGAGATTTCATAATTACTCCTTTCAGGTACATCCATTTTTACCTTTATATAGTATAACGGAAACTCAAGATATTTTGTAACCTGAGCTTTTTACCTTTCATTTATTATTGTACTAAAGTGTTATCGTGCTAAAATTCTGAAAATTCAATTGACAAATAAGCTTTGTATCCCATACAATAATTATCATTAAGATAATTAAAGAATGGAATGATACCAATGAGGCATCTGAAAATATTCAATCTATTAATTATAAAAGAGGCTGGACTCCCAATCGAGTAGATTCGGAATCCAGCCTCTTTCTTTATTATACTACAGTGGTAGAGGAGAGAGACAAAATGATAACACTAACAGGTGGAAGTTTAACATTAAAGCAAATGAAGGATGTTTTATATCGTAAGCAAAAGGTCATGGCTTCAGCCGAGAGCATGGAAGCAGTCAAGAAGAGTCGTGAAGCAGTGGAAAGAATTGTGGCAGAATCAAAGGTGGTTTATGGAATTACGACAGGGTTTGGAAAATTCAGCGACGTACTCATTGATAAGAACCATGTCCAAGATCTTCAGCTTAATCTAATTCGTTCTCATGCATGCGGAGTGGGCGATCCTTTTCCAGAAATTGTTGCAAAAGCAATGGTGCTACTCCGGGCTAACGCACTCCTCAAGGGATTTTCAGGTGTCAGGCCGATTGTCATTGAAAAGTTATTAGAATTAGTAAATCAAGACATTATTCCTGTCATCCCGCAGCAAGGTTCCCTTGGGGCAAGTGGTGATTTAGCCCCGCTTTCTCATCTGGCATTGGTATTAATTGGTGAAGGGGAAGTATTTTACAAAGGCGAGCAAATGGAAGCTTTTAATGCACTTCAACAAGAAGGTATTTTACCCTTAACATTGGAAGCAAAAGAAGGTCTTGCCCTTATTAATGGAACCCAAGCGATGACTGCTATGGGAGTTATCGGTTACTTGGAAGCAGAGCAGCTGGCACAAGAAAGTGAGCTGATTGCTTCCATGACAATGGAAGGGTTAAATGGAATTATCGATGCATTTGCGGAAGAAGTTCAGGTGGCAAGAGGGTATAAACAGCAAATTGATACAGCAGCAAGAATCCGCCGCTATTTAAGCGATAGTTTGTTAACAACCCAGCAGGGTGAGTTACGAGTTCAAGATGCTTATTCACTCCGGTGTATTCCACAGGTTCATGGTGCCTCATGGCAGGCTTTGGATTATGTAAAGGAAAAATTAGAGATTGAAATGAATGCCGCAACAGATAATCCGTTAATTTTTGATAACGGGGAAAAGGTGATCTCAGGGGGGAACTTTCACGGGCAGCCGATTGCTTTTGCGATGGATTTTATGAAAATTGCCGTTGCCGAACTGGCAAATATTTCGGAAAGACGAATTGAACGCTTGGTAAATCCTCAGCTAAATGATTTACCGGCATTTTTAAGTCCACAACCTGGTTTGCAATCGGGTGCGATGATCATGCAATATGCGGCTGCAGCACTGGTATCAGAGAATAAAACACTTGCCCATCCAGCAAGTGTCGATTCTATTCCTTCATCTGCCAATCAAGAGGACCATGTAAGCATGGGCACAATTGCCTCAAGGCATGCTTATCAAATTATCCAAAATGCAAGAAGAGTTTTGGCGATTGAACTGATTTGTGCCATGCAGGCAGTGGAGATTCGCGGAATTGATAAAATGGCAACACATACTAGGGTGTTTTTTGATAAAGGTCGCGAACAGGTAGCGTCCATTACACAAGATAGAGTGTTCTCAAAAGATATAGAAAAAGTTGCTGAGTGGCTTAAGTCCATAGAATTTTCGCAACTTATTAGAACTTTAAGTATTGAAAAAGGACAATTCTAAGGGGAATTCCTAAGAATAAAAAGGCGTGTGGTGCTCACGCCTTTTTATTCTGTCTGATCATTGAGCAAACGAGCAGTATCTCCTCGATATTCTTCCTCATTTTCAACTCGATTTTTAAAGGCTTCCCGTACCACTAGGAATTCCTCGTCACCGACTGCTTCTTTCCCCTGTTTTTCTGTTAAAGTGTCTTTAGGGAAGTTCCCTGGATGATGCTTCTTTTTATGTTCAAAATGTTCTCCGCGTGCCAAATTCAACACTCCTTTCGTCTTCGCAAGTATCATTCCCAAAATAGAGTGAAATAATTACTTTTTGATTAGCACATAAAAAGAAAAAGCTGATTGAAAGAGGAATCTTACATAGATTCACTCTTCATCAGCTTTTTGTTTTGAGAGCTCTGGCTTGCATATGCGGTCCAATAAATAGCCAGCAAACACAATAAATGCAATCGGAATAGAAAAGTTTAACACATGAATAAGGGGCATCGAACTGCTTCACCACCAATATTTGAATATTATTAATATTATGATAATAGTCGTGTTGTTTACATTATATGCTAATTGTCACAATTTAGACAAATATTGAAGTGATAAATATATCTTTTAATGGTTATTCAACATAATGAGAAGGAAAGAAATTGTTCAAAGTTCCATCATTTTGACATAAAGCTGCAAGGATTCGATTTAAATTGGGATATTTTTGTAGAAATATGGGATTAATTGTTAGAAAAAGTTTTTTGAATATTGTAAAATTACGACAAATTACAACACCCTACTGAAATAGCACTAGATATAATATCAATGAGGATTAAGTATATCGACCTATCAAAACAATGAAAAAAACATTAATACAGTGACTTAAGTTGTGTTGGAATCAGAAAAAGGCAAACCTGTTGAAAAGCAGGGACGCAAAGCCGAGGATCTAAGGTATGTTTTACATGCTAAGATGGCCGGGTTACCTGGAATACATTATGTATTTTAGGAGTGAGTAGAATGGTTATAACCGAAAATAATGTAGAAGTAATCGATCAAGAATGGATGGCACTCATATTAGAAGCAAAGGACTTAGGGTTATCCATAGAAGCAGTTCGTGATTTCTTGATTAACAAGAGATAATCACGTTAAACGTACATAAATAAAAAGCATTCTACAAAAAAATCACGTTTTTTGTAGAATGCTTTTCTTTTCAATAAGATCTTTTATATCTATTTATCGTTTTGATTAATTCGCCACTTATTAAATTCAAGGAAATCCCGAAATTGTTCCTTAGATACACCAGACTTCATTGCATCTTTGACTAGATTCATCCAATCAATATCTAATTCCTCTTTATTGATTTCTTCATGTATCAAATGGTCCACAGGAATATTCAAAACAACAGCAATTTTTTCTAGGAACTTTATAGAAGGGTTCTCTTGTTTATTATTTTCAAGGTTACTTAAATATGATTTAGCCACCCCAGCTTGAGCAGCAAGTTCGGAAAGTGACATTTTTCTATCTAAGCGAAATTTTTTTACGCGATCACCAATCATTAGTCTCACACCCAATTATTATTCACTTTACGTTAATTCTAACAAAAAGAATGGAAAAGCACCATATTAAGAACAAAGAAATATGACAATTTTTGAACTTTGAGAATTAGTTTAGTCAAAGTATCTTTGAAAAAATACCAGGATAGAGTTAATATAAAAAGTGTTGCCTATTACGGCATAATGTATAATTCTTTTGAGGTATGTTTTTAGTCGAATAACCATTTTGATTTGCATACATAAAAATAATTAAAAAGGAAGGGGACCCAATAATGATTGTCCTTAAATCACAGCGTGAAATTGATGCGATGAAAAAAGCTGGAGATATTTTGGCAGCTTGTCATAAAGAAATTGCTAAAATGATTAAACCAGGTATTACAACATGGGAAATTGATGTATTTGTAGAAGAATTTCTTAAGAAAAAAGGCGCGACCCCAGAACAAAAAGGGTATAAAGGCTACGAATATGCTACTTGTGCGAGTATAAATGACGAAATATGCCATGGCTTTCCAAGGAAAGAACCTTTAAAAGAAGGGGATATTGTGACAGTGGATATGGTTGTCAATTACAATGGCGCGTTAGCAGATTCCGCTTGGTCTTATGCTGTTGGCGAAGTATCAGAAGAAACCGAGCGTTTATTAAAAGTCACAAAGGAAGCACTTTACAAAGGGATTGAACAAGCGGTTGTCGGCAATCGAATCGGGGATATTGGTCACGCCATTCAAAAATATGTTGAAAGCGAAGGGTTTTCAGTCGTCCGGGACTTTATTGGTCACGGGATTGGAGCAGTAATTCATGAGAAACCGGATGTTCCTCACTATGGTCTGCCAGGAAAAGGGGCAAGAATAAAGGAAGGTATGGTATTTACGATTGAGCCAATGGTCAATGTAGGAAGATATCAAACAAAGATGGATTTCAATGGATGGACGGCAAGAACCATTGATGGAAAATATTCAGCGCAATACGAGCATACCCTTGCCATTACAAAAGAAGGAACCGTCATCTTAACTGAACAAGATTAAAAACAAACCCGTTATGTGCAATAACGGGTTTTCACTTTATTTTTTTCTTAAGCTGCCAAGTTCTTCAACTAAAGCCTGCATTTCATTAGGACTAAACGAATTCTTTCTTTGGACCATATCATAAATTTCTTTCAGTTCCTCGTACATTTCCTCATCAAAGTGGGAAGGTTTAATCGCACCAAGGTTCAAGACTTTTAATTTTTCCTTTATTTGTTCAATCATATATTCGACATTTTCAATCGACTTTTCAGATAAATTCATTTTCGGTCATCCTTTCCGAATTAATAAGTTTATCTTTTCATGTAAAAAATTATATGTCAATTAAAAATTTTTTAAAAGTAGATTGGACTTGCATGGACCTCTTCTATAAAGCAAAATAAATATAAGAAAGTCTTGGTATTTTTTACATTTAGTATGCTTGATAATAACAAGGATTAAAGGAGACGTTAACATGACACAGAAGAATCAATTTTGGCGCGGAATAATACTTGGTGCAATTGCAGGCGGGGCCATTAGCCTTATAGATAAACATACACGTGAACTAATGAAAGAAAACGTACAAAAAACCACCTCAAAGGTATCCTACGTATTTAGAAATCCAGGAGAAATAACGGATAAAGTAAAGGAAACCGCTGAGAAAATAAAGACAACCGTGAAACAGGTCAGCGAAGATATATCCTTTATTACAGATAAGGTAGAAGAGTTACGGGAATTAACCCCACAGGTAACTGACATGATAAAAGAAACGAAGGATTCCTTTTCAAAAGGTGATGAAGAGCTTCTTTTAGAAGAAGTGTTAGAAGACGATAGAATTCAGTAAAAGGAGGATGAAGATGGAAAAAGTGGGGAATGTTCGCTCATCGCTACTAAGATTACTTTGGCATAGGATCGATGAAGATGATCTTCCAGGCTTGAGTGCACAGTTGGCCTATTATTTTCTACTGTCCTTATTTCCGCTGCTGATTGTTCTCTTTACACTTCTTCCATATATTCCGATTCCACATAAGGATATGCTGGGGGTAATAAGAGATTTTGCACCAGGTGACACAATGGATCTAATTGAGAAAAATGTCCATGACATCATGAACCATCGGAATGGCGGTTTGCTTTCGTTCGGGATCATCGGTACCCTTTGGTCGGCATCAAACGGTATTAATGCCATTGTAAAGGCCTTTAATAAGGCATACAATGTCAAGGAAAGCCGCTCATTTATTGTCTCAAGAGGGATGGCTATATTATTAACATTTGGGATGATCATAGTATTAATTCTCGCTATTGTTCTTCCTGTGTTCGGCAAAGAAATTGGTATTTTTTTATTTTCTCAGTTGGGTTACACCACAGAATTTATTAAGCTCTGGAATACATTAAGTTGGCTAGTTAGTGCGATTATTTTGTTCTTAATTTTTACAGGATTATATTGGATTGCTCCGAATGTAAAATTAAAATGCCGCAGTGCCTTTCCAGGGGCCATATTTGCAACAATTGGCTGGATTGTTTCCTCCATCGGATTAACGTTTTATGTTGGAAATATCAGTAATTATTCGCTTACCTATGGAAGTATTGGGGCAATTATTGTTTTAATGATTTGGTTGTACATATCGGCATTTATTATTATTTTAGGTGGAGAAATAAATGCTTTTTATAGTGAAAAAAACCGGAAGAATTGCTAATAGTTACCTTCATGAAAGTAGCCTTTCTGTTCAAACTAAGATAGCAGGATACTTAACATCAAGGAGGTTCTTATTATGACAAAGAAGACCAAAAAAGATGGCGGCACAAAGCAAAAAGGTAAAGGAAGTAAAGGAAATAAAACTTCCGGTTCAGCAAACGGCTCAAATGGCTATCACTAATAAGCTTTTCCTTCTATAAAATTAAAAACCGGATGAATGTTCATCCGGTTTTTTACTTAATTACCTATTTCAACAATCGAAGGCTATTTAAAATAACCAAAATGGTACTTCCTTCATGACCAATGACTCCAAATGGTAAATCCAGCAATTGAAAGAAATTAGAGGATATTAGGATCATGATAACTGTGATAGAGAACACCACATTTTGCTTAATGATTCTATTCATGCGTTTTGATAAATCGATGGCTTCAGCAATTCGAGGCAGATCATTTTTCATTAGAACAATGTCGGCCGTTTCAAGAGCAACGTCTGTTCCACCGCCCATGGCAATGCCGACATTTGCGATGGCCAATGCAGGTGCATCATTGATTCCGTCCCCTACCATTGCAACAGTTTCATATTGTGTTTTCAAACTCTTAAGCTTTTCTACTTTCTCCTCAGGTAGGCATTCCGCGAAAAATTCATCGACATGGCTTTCAGTGGCAATCGCATGCGCAGTTTTCTCACTATCACCGGTCAGCATAACCGTACGAATCCCTTGCTTTTTTAAATGGTCAATCGCAAGCTTCGTTCCTTCGCGAACGACATCCTTCATGGCAATAATCGCACTAAGTTCGCCATCAATTTCAATAAATACCAGTGTATTGCCAAGACTAGCTAGTTCCTTAGCTTTTCCATCCGCAAACACATCGATATGCTCGTTGTCTACAAAAGCAGCCTTGCCAATTTTCCAATGCTCCTCGTTAATGGTGGCTTTTACACCCCATCCTGGTACATCTTCAAGAGTATCGGGATGAAGGAGTTCTTTGTTTATGTTGGATTTTACATATTTTACAATGGCATTTGCAAGTGGATGGTTAGAATGGCTTTCAATTGATGCTGCTTTCCAAATCAGGGTATCTTTATCAAGCCCGTCCTTTATAATCACTTCTGTTACTTCTGGTTTGCCTTTTGTAAGGGTGCCGGTTTTATCAAATGCAATGGCACCTAAATGGCTTAAATTTTCTAGATGAACGCCGCCTTTTACCAGGATTCCACGTTTTGCTCCATTTGAAATAGCTGCTAATGTCGCCGGCATAATGGATGCAACAAGGGCACATGGGGAAGCAACCACCAATAATATCATTGCCCTGTAAAAAGCTTCTTGCCAACTCCATCCTAAGATAAAGTGCGGAAGAAAAAACATCAATAAAACAACTGAAAGGACTACTTTCACATAGGTTCCTTCAAATCGTTCAATAAATAATTGAGAAGGTGACTTTTCGCTTTGAGCGGATTGTACAAGCTGAATGATCTTTTGAAAAAGTGTGTCATGACTTGCTTTTGTAACTTGGATCGTAATTGATCCTGTCATGTTAACAGTACCAGCAAAAACATCTTCCTTATTTCCTTTTGAGACGGGCATGGATTCGCCAGTGATTGCAGCCTCGTCAATATTGGTTTGTCCTTTGATGATCATCCCGTCAGAAGGGATGCGCTCCCCGGGCTTAATTAAAATCAAATCACCGACACGAAGCACTGAAACAGGGACTCTCTCTTCACAACCATTAGAGATAAGTAACGCCTCTTCTGGCTGTAGTTTCATTAAAGAGGAGATTTCCTTATGGCTTTTATTCATTGTATAAGTTTCCAGAGCACCGCTTACTGCAAAAATAAAAATTAACACAGCACCCTCTGTCCAGTAACCAATAATGGCGGACCCGATAGCAGCAAAAATCATTAACATTTCTACATTTAATTCTTTATTTTCATAGGTGGCCTCAATGCCTTCTTTTGCCTTGGCAAAACCGCCAATTACAAAGGCTAGCAGGTAAGCAATAATGGAATCAGCACCATTCCCATACTTATCAAATAGCCAGCCAGCTGCAATTAATCCACCGCTCAATCCCGCAGCAAGTAGTTCTGCATGTGGTTTGATTTTTTCGAAGAATCCTAATTTGTTCACACTCTTTGTTAGTGCCTTTGCTTCGGAACTCATTATTTCTCCCCCCTCGATTGCTAATTGATAAGAATAATCAAAGTCAATCCCCTTAAAAAATACGAAAGCTGTCATCAGAAGGATGACAGCACAGTCTATAAAATGTCTCTATTTATGATTATCTTACCACATATTTTATGCACAAGATATGAATTTGCTCTTCAATGAGTTAAGAATTTTGTTGCTCCATTAGCAAATAAGTCTTCTTCCCAAAAGTGAAAACGATGATAGATAAAGTTAACAGCATTGTACTAATGATATAGAAAAAACTCACATTTTCTAAGAATCTAATGAACAAACCTCCGATAATCGGGCCGCTTAAACTGCCGAGGCTGAAAAAGACTCCGCATAACAAATTTCCTGTTGGCAGTAAGTTCTTTGGAACTAAATCAGTCATATAGCTTATGCCAAGCGAAAAGGTTGATCCGACTATCATTCCAGAAATGAGGAAAGCTACAAATAGTCCAATAAAGGAATGTTCAAGGAAACTAGCTGCTGTAAAACTGAAAAATCCAAGAAAAAGAATTGTGATTAAGATATTTCTACGTCCATATTTATCACTAATAATTCCTAGTGGAAGTTGGGTAATAATACTGCCAATAGCAAATGCAGATAGCACCATTGAAACACTGGATATGTCTATATCCATTCTTAATGCATAGACAGGAAAACTGCCATTTAAGGAAGATTCTAAAAAGCCGTAAGAGAATGGCGGCAAAAAAGCAACCCAACCATATTTTAAAGTCTTCCTAAACTGTTTGATGGTTGCTACGAATGAATTGATACCAACTTCTTGTTCAGGCCGTTCATTTTTAAGCGTAAAGACAAAGATCCAGCCAATAAAACATAGAATCGAGGAGACAATAAAAGGCAGAGATTCATTTACGTTCACTAATGGCGTCATAAGTGGTCCACTGGCAAAACCGATTCCAAAAAATAATCCATATAGAGAAATATTTCTTCCTCGCTTATCAGCTGGGGAAGATGAAGTGATCCAAGTTTGAGTGGCAAAATGGAGAGAATGATCGCCAATTCCAATTAGTAATCGGAGGGCAAACCAAAACCAAAACGTCTCCCAGATCGGAAATAAGGCAAGTGAAATAATTACGATTGCACCACCATAGATAATTACTGGTTTGTAACCATATTTTCGAAGGGGCATTTCCATAAAAGGAGACACGAGTAGAATTCCAATATAAAGTGCTGTCGCATTGAACCCATTTAATGAGGGAGAAACCCCGCTTTTCTCAAAAATTACGGCGATAAGAGGCAGCAACATTCCTTGCGAAAACCCAGAAATGGCAACGATACTAACCAAAATCCAAAATCGAAGAGTATTTTTTTCCATATAATTTCCTCATGTCTACTTTCATAAATTAAATAGTTCCTAAATGATGGTAACGAGAAAATTGTCCATTTGCAAGAGAAATTTCATACCCTAGACATTCGAGATGATTTTAGGTAAATTAAGGAACAAAAGGGAAAAAGTTTATAAAAGGAAATCCCCATTTAATTAAAAGAATATGGAGGGAATACGGTGAATAGAATTTTTATGCTAATGACATTCATTGGCGTACCACTTTCGGTTATTGGCTCACTGATGCATTGGTCGAATATTGTCTTGTTTATTATTTACTGCTTAACCATCGTGGCGTTAGCGAGTTATATGGGAAGGGCAACAGAAAGTCTGGCAATTGTTGCAGGACCACGAATTGGCGGTTTATTAAATGCCACCTTTGGTAATGCAGTCGAGCTTATTATTTCGATTTTTTCGTTGAAGGCTGGACTTGTTGGGATTGTTCTGGCCTCACTAACTGGTTCCGTTTTAGGGAACTTACTGCTTGTAGCGGGATTATCATTCTTTATTGGGGGCATAAAATTTAAGCGGCAGACATTTAATGTTTTCGATGCTAGACATAATTCAGGACTGCTTATGTTTGCTGTTATCATTGCCTTTGTCATTCCTGAAGTTTTTTCGATAAATATGAATGAGACAAAAACTCATTCCTTAAGTGTTGGGATTTCAGTTATTTTGATTGTTCTGTATCTTGCTGCCTTATTTTTCAAACTGGTTACTCATCGAGGTGTGTATCAGCATAGTACTGAAAAAGTCGTTCATGAGGAAGAAGAACCAGAATGGGGGAAAGGAAGAGCCATCGCCGTTCTTTTTATTGCAACATTAGCAGTGGCTTACATTTCCGAACGCCTTGTCCATACCTTTGAATATGTTGGAGATACACTTGGTTGGTCTGATTTGTTTATCGGGGTAATAATTGTGGCCATTGTAGGGAATGCGGCCGAACATGCGTCTGCCATTGTTATGGCATTTAAAAATAAAATGGATATTGCTGTGGAAATTGCGATTGGTTCTACCTTGCAGGTGGCCATGTTTGTGTTACCTGTGCTTGTGCTTGTCTCTCTTTTCTTTGATACCTCAATGCCGCTCCTATTTAGCTGGCAGGAATTAATTGCAATGGTGTCCTCGGTGCTCCTTATGGTAGTCATCTCTAACGACGGCGAATCCAATTGGTTTGAAGGGCTAACTTTACTAGCAGCCTATTTGATTATGGGAATTGGCTTTTACTTACTTTAATAGTTAGAAACAAAATAAAGACTCTAAGCCGAATGGTGGCCAAGAGTCTTTATTATTCAATTTAAAGATTAAATTTCAATTCTTCAATTCTTCAATGTACGGGGTTAATTGTTAAGCTTGTGCTATACTGATAGGGTTAAAAATCAATCGCTTTACTTTGGGCCATCAATCACCAACCTTCATGTTTATTTAACTACATGAACACGAGTGTTGAATCTCATATAAGACGGGAATCCCAACCTCCTTAAGGATCATAAGTAATTGACAAGCAGATTGATTACGGCCCTCCTTTGTTGATAAGTTAAGTGTATTATAACATGTAATTTTAATTTTGTAAATGTTCTGAATATTACATTTATGTTACTTTCCACCGAAACTTTAAGGAGCGACTAATGATTATTAATTCAGATATTATTTTTTATTTTAGGTTTAAATATTATGATGTTTGGTGTCTGTATGATGTTACGTCTTAAAGCGAAATATTGAAATTAATACTTGGATGGATAAAAATAGTCAACTCCGAAAAAACTACTAGCAGACTGATTAATGCTATTAGTGAAAGGAGTTTAACTCGTGAAGAAAAATGTCACTATCCTTATGACTCTGCTATTAATGTTAACTTTTATTCCGTCAGCCTTCGCACAAAAGGGTCAGGCTCAAAAAGCTTCAGTTAAATATCAAGTTCCTGCTTCGGTCCGGAATATTACTAAGGAAAATACTTATCCAAATTCAACACAGGATTTGCCATTATTACAACCCAGTGATTTAACCAAAAAGTTGATCAACTCATCTAGGGTAAAGATTGAAAACCCTGATTTAATCCGGATGTTAAACGAATCGAGTATTAATAGCACACCGTTTGCAATTGGTTATCGTGCCATTGTTTACTTAGGTCAGTGGCCTTTAAATTACGAATCAACGGAAACCTCTCCGAACTGGGAGTTCCAGAAAATTAACACCAACTATTTCGATAATCGCGGCGGTAAAGTGCCGTATCAGATTAAGTATGTTCAGGAGTCCCAAAAAATTATCAGGGGCGGCCTAACTGCTAAAATCGCGAATGCCGAAGACGTGAAAAAAATGATGCTTTTAAAGGCGATGGAAAAAACTCATCTTCCACTTGCATTCGATACGATTATTGGGGCCGGCACGAAGAATGACCATATTTACAACATTCCCCCGAACCGCTTGGGCTACCTATATGCCTATGCACCAGGTGTGAATGAAAAGGGTAAGGTAACCTACGGCGAAGTCTACTTAATGCTAAAAGGAAGTAAAAAGTTTATTGTGGTTAAAAATGTAACTTCTCAAGGAATTGGTGCCTGGATCCCGGTTCAGGACTATGTTTCCTTTGGATTTGCAGCTTCAGAACGTCCTCGCTGATGTTGATTTGATCTAGACTCCTGATTTCTGGGGGTCTTTTTATTTTAGGCTGTGTTAAAGGTTATTGTTGATTTTTCCAATCTGTTGATTGGAGCGGAATCAACTGACAAGTTTAACCCAGCCTTAATTTAAAAAAATAGGGCAAAATATTATTAATCGATTGTCAAAGTAGCAATTTTTCGGTAGGATGAAGACGTTAGCGAAAGGAGTGAACAACTTGGGTATTCCGATTGAAGATAAAAATACACAAGTGAATTTTCTAAAACAGCGATTAAACATGTTCATTGATGTCCTCGATGCCATTGATCCAGAAGATACGGATCTTGAAGATATTGACCGCTTAATTTCAATGTTAGATGATATGGAATCCAAATGCAGAGAATTTAATAACCGTGAAGTAAGTGAGTCTGTTTAATCAACAGGCTCTTTTTTCTTAGGTTGGGTAGAGGCAGGAAGTGGTTTATCCAATATTTACATGGCTATTTCCTCGATTAACCTGGCAGCGGTTGCAAGCTAATCCTTTAATTCTAGTGGTTATAGGAGTATAATATAAGCGTGCAAAATATTGTAAAATTGAAAAAGATTATTGGGGAACATAGGGAGAGGGGTACTCGAATTGAATATTGCTAAATTACAAGAAAGTATGTACAAACTGGTCGTTGAAACTTCAACAAAACTTCCTAAGGACGTACGCCGGGCTGTTAAACGAGCTAAGGAAATTGAAAATGCTGGAACAAGTGCCGCAATGAGCCTTGCGACGATCACAAATAATATCAAAATGGCAGACGATCAAGTCTCACCAATCTGTCAGGACACAGGTTTACCAACCTTTAAAATTAAAACGCCAGTTGGTGTCAATCAGTTAGAAATAAAAGAAGCCATTCGCAATGCCATCGTGTTGGCGACAAAAGAAGGCAAACTGCGCCCGAACTCGGTTGATTCACTCACTGGGGATAACAGTGGTGATAATCTTGGTGCAGGCGTGCCAGTAATCAAATTTGACCAATGGGAAAAAGACTATATCGACGTTCGTCTTATTTTAAAAGGCGGCGGTTGTGAAAATAAAAACATTCAATACAGTCTTCCATGTGAATTAGATGGATTAGGCCGTGCCGGACGTGACCTTGATGGAATCCGTAAATGTATCATGCATTCCGTCTATCAGGCTCAAGGACAAGGCTGCAGCGCAGGCTTTATCGGCGTTGGTATTGGCGGGGACCGTTCTTCTGGATACGATTTAGCCAAGGAACAGCTATTCCGTTCTGTCGATGATGTAAACCCAAATGAAGATCTTCGCAAGTTAGAAGAGTATGTAATGGAAAACGCAAATAAATTAGGAATCGGCACAATGGGCTTCGGCGGGGAAGCAACCCTTTTAGGCTGTAAAGTAGGTGTCATGAACCGCATTCCTGCAAGTTTCTACGTTTCAGTTGCCTACAACTGTTGGGCATTCCGCCGCTTAGGTGTTAGCGTCAATGCTGAGACTGGTGAAATTAATGAATGGATGTACCAAGACGGGGAATTCATTGATTTTTCTGAAGGAGAAGCAGCTATGCAGGAAACGGCAGCTACATCTGAAGGGGTAATCACTCTTCAAGCGCCTATTTCCGAAGAACAGATTCGTTCCCTTAAAGTAGGTGACGTCGTTCAGATTAACGGTATGATGTACACAGGACGAGATGCGATTCATAAATATTTAAGCGATCATGAAGCGCCTGTGGATTTAAATGGACAAGTTATTTATCATTGCGGTCCGGTCATGTTAAAGGATGAGGCGGGTACATGGCACGTTAAGGCGGCTGGTCCGACAACAAGTATTCGTGAGGAGCCTTACCAAGGTGATATCATGAAGAAATTCGGCATCCGTGCTGTCATCGGTAAGGGCGGTATGGGACCTAAGACGTTGGCTGCTTTGAAAGAGCATGGCGGGGTATACTTAAATGCGATTGGCGGCGCTGCTCAGTATTATGCCGATTGTATCAAATCTGTTGAAGGTGTAGATTTAATGCAATTCGGAATTCCAGAAGCGATGTGGCATCTGAGCGTAGAGGGCTTCACAGCCGTAGTAACAATGGATTCACACGGAAACAGCCTGCACGCCGATGTTGACAAGTCATCATTAGAAAAATTAGCAACTTTTAAGGAACCGGTTTTTAAATAGGGGATTAGTGGGATAGACGCCTGGATGGGTGTCTATCTTTTTTAGTTTGCCCGGAGAATCTGAAGTTTGAGGGGATTACCAAATAATATCCAGGAAATGTCGTAAGTTTCGTGAAATATGTAGTAAGAGTCTGGAAATATGTAAAAAGTTCCGGAAAATATGTAATAAGTATCTGAAGATTGAGAGACTTACCAAATAATATCCAGGAAATGTCGTAAGTTTCGTGAAATATGTAGTAAGAGTCGGGAAATATGTAAAAAGTTCCGGAAAATATGTAATAAAAAATAAAAAAACGAAGTTTGTTACTATTTCTAAATTATTTTTCTAAATTTAGAGGTAAATTTGCTTAAAATCAAAACTAGTCACAAAAATGTCATAAGATCTACTAAAAAAGAGTAGGAGCTTTCAGATTTTAATTGAAGATATACTATTAAATACAAAGGGGGAATATACCTTGATTGAATTGGAACTCACTCCACCAACTTTCTTACTTCAAGCAGAGGCTTTAGAAAGAAGGTTAGTAGAAAATCACAGAAGGATGCAGGATATAAGGTCCAAAATTAGAATTTTAAGATCCGGATACAATGGAGAAAAAACAATAAAATATTTTCTGGACCTACTTCCGGAAGACAAGTATCACATTTTTTACGGACTCCGCCTCCCCATGGGAAATGCCTTCTTTCAAATTGACGCTCTTCTCCTTTCACAAAATTTAATTTTAATTTTCGATGCTAAAAATCACTCAGGAACTTTACGTTTTGATAAAAATCAATTGATTCATGAATATGCTGACAATAGAGATGTATTTGAAAATCCTGTAGCTCAAATAAACAGGCATAAAATATTATTAAAACAGTTACTTGATTATCACAAAGTACCTCCAATTCCAATTGAAAATTTTGTTACAGTTTGCAAACCCTCAACTGAAATCATCATCAATCCAGGCTACAATGAAGCTGAATATAAAGTCAAGAGCATATGATTTATTAAAAAAGGTAGATGAATTAGAAGAGACGTACACCGAAAAAAAGTTAAAACAAAAGGCGATCAATCATTTGATTAATCTTTTAATAACACAACACACTCCTCAAAAAATTGATATCCTTAATTATTTTCAAATAACGGAAGACGAACTAATTACAGGAGTACATTGTCCAAGATGTTTTTATATACCAATGGAATATAAAAGCTCGAAATGGATATGCCCCGAATGCCTTTTGTTTTCAAAAGATGCTTATTTATTTGGAATTAACGATTACTTCCTGCTGATAAAGCCCACATTTAGCAATCCTGAATTACGGCATTTCCTTCACATGCCATCTTCGAGAACGACCACATCATTTCTACCAAAACTAAACTTTCCTCATACAGGAACCAAAAGAGGGAGAATCTACCATCAACCAACATTTCCTTTAATAACCAATAATGTTTTCCCACCTAAAAACAAACAATAAACACAACAAAAAAATAGGGGGAACATGGATGAAACGATTATTGTGCATCCTTAGTATGCTGCTCTTTTTCATACCTCAGAGTACATTTGCGGCTGTGTCCAATCAGCCAATTCATTGGGGTTTTAAGAAGGGGGTAAATGAACAGCCTGCAGAAGCTGGTCCCGAGCTTGATCAGCTGATTGAAAAATATGGTGCTTTTTATAAAAGTAACCCGGATTCTAAGACTTTATACCTTACCTTTGATAACGGGTATGAGCAGGGTTATACCCCTCAGATTCTTGATGTCTTAAAAAAGGAAAAGGTACCTGCCACCTTTTTTGTTACGGGACATTACTTGCTTTCGGCGGAGGATATAGTAAAGAGGATGGTGAAAGAAGGACATATTATTGGAAACCATTCGTGGCATCATCCTGACTTAACAACGGTAAGTGACCAAAGGATTCGTGAAGAGCTCGAGAAGGTCCGCGTTAAAACCAAGGAACTAACTGGTCAAAAAGAAATGAAATACCTTCGTCCGCCCAGGGGTGTATTTAGTGAAAGAACGATGCAGATTGCTAAAGAAGAGGGCTTTACTCATGTTTTCTGGTCACTTGCTTTCGTCGATTGGCATGTGAATTCGCAAAGAGGCTGGCAATATTCCTACGACAATATCATGAGACAGGTTCATCCCGGCTGTATCTTACTATTACACACAGTTTCAAAGGATAACGCAGATGCCCTCGAGAAGGTCATTCAGGACTTAAAGAAAAAAGGCTACAAGTTCAAAAGCTTAGATAAATTTCCAATAAAAAAATAGTCAGAGCTAAAGGCGAATTTAAAAAAATTCGCCTTTTAAAGGTTTGTTTTCTAATATACAATATTATCCAGAGAAGAGGAGGGGATTATTAATGAAATCAACAGAAAAATTTACTGACAAGGCAGATGTTTATTCGAAATATCGTCCAGGTTACCCTAAAGAGTATATTGATTATTTGCTTGCTGCAACTATGGTAAATGAGAATTCGGTCATTGCTGATATTGGCTCTGGGACAGGTATATTCAGCAGGCAGTTGTTTGAAAGAAACATAACTGTAATCGGTGTAGAACCAAACGATGATATGAGAGAGAAAGCAGAACAATCATTCAAACAGAATGCCCGGTTTATGTCAGTAAAGGCTGAAGCTGAGCATACGACTTTGAAGGATCATAGTGTTGATTTAGTAACGGTTGCACAGGCATTTCATTGGTTTGAAAAAGACAAGTTCCAATTAGAATGTAAACGGATTTTGAAAGCCAATGCAATGGTTGCACTTGTATGGAATAGTCGAGATGGATCGAGTAAATTAAACCAGGAAAGTGCAGAGATTTGTCAAAGGTACTGTCCAAATTTTAAAGGCTTTAGCGGCGGTATGAACAACGACGGGGATGTTTTTAATCAATTTTTTAATGATGGAAAATATGATTTTAAAAGTTTTCGAAATGACTTGGAATTAGATATTGACGGATTTCTGGGCCGATATTTGTCCGCTTCCTATTCCCCCAAAAAAACTGACAAAGAGTATGAACCATTTATTACCGCCTTATCAAATTTATTCGAAAAATATAGCAACAATGGACTTATTTTATTACCCAATCGCACACGAAGCTATTTGGGAAAAGTGTAAGTGTAAAAAATTCGGTCTTTCCTTTGTTAATATCAAAAGAACGTATAATCCAGGATTAAACATCTACAAAAACCGAATTTCTGATGGAATTCGGTTTTTCTATGTGAATCATGCTATAATACGGGGAAAATTAAAATGAACTATCTATATGAATTTATGGAATACTTTGGAGTGAAATAAATGAAAACTGATCAAAATATCAAAATTGAACTAAATCAAACCTTTCCACTCACGATCAAACGGCTAGGGATTAATGGGGAAGGCGTGGGTTATTTTAAAAAGCAAGTGGTTTTTGTACCAGGTGCTCTTCCGGGTGAAGAAGTTGTCGTCGAGGCAACGAAGATTAACCCTAAATTTGCTGAGGCAAAAATAAAAAAAATTCGCATTAAATCCCCCCATCGTGTCCAGCCGCTTTGTCCGGTTTATGATCAATGTGGAGGATGTCAATTGCAGCACTTGAAATATGATCAACAGCTTAAGGAAAAACGTGATATTATCATTCAATCACTTGAGCGCCATACCAAGGTAGATATCAGCAAACTTGATATCCGCGACACAATTGGAATGGAAGACCCATGGGGATATAGAAACAAGAGCAGTTTTCAAGTAAAGGCAATCGATGGCAAGGTACTAGCCGGACTTTATGGCCTTAATTCCCATCAATTGATTAACATTGACGAATGCGCGGTTCAGCACGCTCAAACAAATGAAGCAACATCTGCAGTTAAACGAATATTAGAGGAATTAAAGATTCCTATTTATAATGAAAAATCCAGAAAAGGTATTGTTCGAACCATTGTCACTCGGGTCGGTATTCAAACTGGAGAGTTGCAAGTAGTTTTGATTACAACACAAAAAGAATTGCCAAAGGTAGACACCATTATTGAGGAAATCCAAAAACGGCTTCCGAAGGTGAAATCAATTGTCCAGAACATAAATGGGCAAAAAACGTCCCTTATTTTTGGAGAGGAAACACTCCCGTTAGCGGGTGAAGATTTCATCCAAGAAACATTGGGAGACTTACAATTCGAGCTTTCAGCAAGAACCTTCTTCCAGTTAAATCCTGTACAGACGATAAAGCTTTATAATGAAGTTAAAAAAGCAGCAGCTCTGACTGGCCAAGAAAAAGTGGTTGATGCCTATTGTGGAGTGGGAACAATAGGATTATGGCTCGCTGACCAGGCTGGAGAAGTCCGTGGGATGGATGTCATCACAGAATCGATTGAGGATGCGAAGAAAAACGCGAAGCGCCACGGATTTACCAATACAAAATATGTACCTGGAAAGGCAGAGGAAGTTCTGCCTAAATGGGTCAAAAAGGGTTGGAAGCCCGATGTCATTGTAGTCGATCCACCTAGAACAGGCCTCGAGGGGCAGTTAATCCAAACGATCCTTCAGGCAGAACCAACAAAGCTCATTTACATCTCCTGTAATCCTTCAACTTTGGCGAAGGACATTCAGACCTTAAGTGCAAAATATGAAGTAAAGTATATTCAACCAGTAGACATGTTCCCGCATACGGCGCATGTTGAAGCGGTCGCGTGGTTGGAGTTTGTATAATAGAAAAGCAGTTGATATAGAAAAAATCTATACCAACTGCTTTTTTGTTTATAAAAATACCATTCAGGACCGATTTTGGTTAAAATAAATATTGCCGATTTTCACAATAGTTTTTCACAAATTATAAATGTTCAAATGTACTTGTGTTTGATAATAATTTATTAAGCATGATATAAGTGTAAAAGAAGTGGAACATTTGGCTTTATATTTTTTGACCGAGAGTTTGAAGTTGTATCCATAGTGAGAGGATTTGAGTTTGAAATGATAGATAATTTTTGGCGTGATTTACCACGACCATTTTTTGTACTTGCACCAATGGAAGATGTGACAGATGTTGTTTTTCGTCACGTAGTAAGTGAAGCCGGTCGACCGGATGTATTTTTCACAGAGTTTACAAACTCGGATAGCTATTGTCATCCAGAGGGCATGAAAAGCGTGCGTGGCCGTTTGACTTTTACTGAAGATGAACAGCCAATTGTGGCACATATTTGGGGGGATAATCCCGAATATTTCCGTCAAATGAGTATTGGCATGGCAGAGCTAGGATTTAAAGGCATCGATATTAATATGGGCTGTCCTGTACCGAATGTAGCATCGAGAGGGAAAGGTAGTGGCCTTATTCTGCGTCCAGACGTTGCGGCAGAACTTATTCAAGCAGCAAAAGCGGGTGGACTGCCTGTCAGCGTGAAAACACGACTTGGCTATAAGGATGTAAATGAGTGGGAGGAGTGGCTAACGCATATTTTACAACAGGATATTGCGAACCTTTCTATTCATTTACGTACAAGAAAGGAAATGAGCCAAGTAGATGCGCATTGGGAGCTAATTCCGGAAATCAAAAAATTACGTGACCGTATCGCACCAAATACGCTGCTAACAATAAATGGAGACATTCCTGACCGTCAAACTGGGCTGCAGCTTGCTGAACAATATGGTATTGATGGCGTTATGATCGGGCGAGGTATTTTTAAAAATCCTTTTGCTTTTGAAAAAGAGCCAAAAGAGCATAGCAGTAAAGAATACCTTGATCTTTTAAGACTGCAGCTTGATCTTCAAGATCAATATGCGGAAGCACTTCCACGTTCAATCACAGGTCTTCATCGCTTTTTCAAAATTTATGTCAAAGGATTCCGTGGAGCTGGTGAATTAAGAAATCAATTGATGAACACGAAATCAACAGATGAAGTGCGTGCATTGCTTGATAATTTTGGAAAAGAATGTTGATGGGACGGGGACAGTGAAATGATGTAACTCTCAAAAAGTTAGAGAAAAGATGAATCACATCAACTCATGTGTACTTATATTATTCAGATTCAAGTTCCTTTGCAGCCGGCAACTTTTGTTTTGATAAAGTCTGTTTTCTGAAAGAAAAAGGTCTTAAGAATGTATTAAACCCACCAGCACCTTTGTGTTGCCACATACACTCTGCACATGTGGAGTGCTGTTCACTACTAGTATTGAAAGAATAAAATAAATAAATGAATGTGGCCGTGTGTAAAACAGTCTCCCTGGTTTTCAGTGAGGCTGTTTTTATCCTTAATCGTTTAAGTCTTTTGCGGTGCAGAGAACTTTGGTTTAGTAGATTGAAACTGGTGATCTTTTAGAGAATTACTTCAAATCCGCGGAATTCTGAAATAAAATTTCACGTTTTTATCAGAAATTTTAAAAAATAATGCCAATGGCGTAATCCTTTTGACCTGTATAAACGTCTGTTATAGGACTTATGTGGTATAGACTACTATACACCATTACCTATATGCTTTTACTATAAGTTGTAAGCGTTACCAGTATCTTGGTATACATAGGGGAGATCCCGCCTACAATTCATTCCATTTTATAAAGGAGGATTTATGAAAAGAAAACCGTTTATGATTACAGCAGTTTGTACTATGCTACTAGGCACATCAACAGTATTTGCCAACAATGACCTTCCTAATGATCCAACGATTGAAAAGCAAGGAAAACTCACATTCCCATCTAAGAACCCACACCCTGTCTTTACATGGAATTCGACAATTATTCCGGTTTCGAACGTACTTCACCCAAGCTCTGCGAGAGGAGCAGGTATGGTGGAAGCTCCACTCCAGCAAATCGATCAAATTATGAATCAAGCAATTTCGCAAAAATTAATGCCAGGCGCTGTTACATTTGTAGCGAGAGCTGGGAAAATTGTAAAACATGACGCTTATGGCTATGCAGCTCAATACACCGATGGTAAGTTTACCGAAATGGAAAATCCCATTCCAATGGAAAACGACACAATTTTTGACTTAGCGTCTATCAGCAAGATTTTCACTGCTACGGCCGTGATGGTTCTTTTTGAAAAGGGATTATTCAATCTTGATGATCCAGTGGCAAAACATATTCCAGAGTTTGCTGCAAATGGGAAAGAAAACGTAACGATACGCCAATTGTTAACTCACACTTCTGGATTCACCGCGTGGATTCCTTTATATTCGCAAGGGAATTCAAGAGAAGAGAGGCTTAAGTTGGTATTAAACCAACCTTTGAAAAATGTACCTGGTACGACTTACGAATACAGTGATTTAAACATGATCACGTTAGGTATGTTAGTAGAGCATTTATCCGGTCAGCGCCAGGATGAATTCGTCCGGGAGCATATCACAGAACCTTTAGGGATGAAAGATACGATGTACAATCCGCCAGCTTCTTTGAAAAACCGCATCGCAGCAACTGAATACCAGGCCATCCCAAATCGCGGTCTCGTATGGGGAGAAGTTCATGATGAGAATGCTTGGTCATTGGATGGGGTTGCTGGACATGCCGGTGTATTCTCAACCGCAAATGACCTCGCAAAGCTTGCTCATATTTTTATTAATGAAGGCAAGTATGGCAGCACACAAATATTGAAGCCGGAAACGGTAAAGCTGCTGCTGGAAAATCAGAATGCCGTATTCCCTGGGAATGACCATGGACTTGGCTGGGAGTTAGGCCAGGGCTGGTATATGGATGCTTTATCAGAAGGGACATACTCTTTTGGCCATACGGGGTATACAGGAACTTCGATTGTAGTGAGTCCGAACAATAAAACAGTAGCGATTTTACTGACCAACCGTGTCCATCCGTCAAGGAATATGGGGTCATTGAATCAAACCCGTCGCTTATTTGCTAGAAATGTCGCTGATTCGATTCCCGTCTCGATTCCTGGTAATGGTGATGCTTGGTTTGCAGGGTACGGTGACAAGCTAAACCGTGAAATGGAAACGGATCTTCATTTATCTAAGGATACCAAACTCACCTTCTCCACATGGCATATGATTGAAAATGTCTGGGATATTGGGTCTGTAGAGATTTTTAGAGATGGCAGTTGGCATCAACTTGCCCTATTAACAGGCACAAGTAATGGCTGGGAAAAGAAAGAATTGGATATACCTAGTGACGCGACGAAATTACGATTTGTCTATCGAACTGATGGATCTACAAATTCTCGCGGCTGGTATATTCAGAATCCAAAACTGGATTCAGGAGATGCGCTTTCTTTTGAAAAAAATGAATGGGAACTAAGAGATTACTAAATAAAGAAAAGCTTGAGGAGGAGAAACATGCGTAAATTTTTAAAGACATTTATCACCTCGTTTCTAGCGTTTGCCCTTGTGTTGACAGGGATTCCATTATCAGGAGCAACAGCTGCTTCAGGAATCGAGGATTTAATGATTGACCTCAATGTTCCACAGGTTACAAGGGAAGTAGAGGATAACAAGCTTGATTTAAATGCACTTCATGTTTATGAGGATGGCCGCTTTATGTTGGCGACTGAAAACTTAAAATGGGAGTCTTCTAATAAAAATGTTGCCTCTGTATCTGAAAATGGAGAAGTAACTTTATCCGGTCACAATGGTACAACATTTATCTCTGTCAGCGATGGCAGCAACAGCGACAGAATTTCCATTCAATTCAAGGAAAACCAAGACGAAATCCAGGTTGAAAAAGAAAAAGGCGCACGTTATGACCTTATCGGCAAGGCAATTGAGCATATGACGATGGAAGAAAAAGTCGGACAAATGCTGATGCCTGATTTTAGAACCTGGAATGGCAAAAATGTAACAGAAATGAATGCGGAAATTGCCAAGCTAGTAAAGGATTATCATCTTGGCGGTGTGATTTTATTCCGTGAAAATACAGTGACAGCTGATCAAACAACAAAGTTAGTCAGTGCCTATCAAGAAGCTGCGGAAAAGTACGGACTGTTAATTTCCATTGACCAAGAAGGTGGAATCGTTACACGTCTGCAAACGGGTACCGACATGCCGGGAAATATGGCACTTGGTGCAACACGCTCTGAAGAAACAGCTGAAAAGGTTGGTAAAGCGATCGGTGAAGAGCTAAACGCCCTTGGGATTAATATGAATTTTGGACCCGTACTGGATGTAAACAACAATCCAGATAATCCGGTAATCGGGGTTCGCTCTTTCAGTGAGAATCCTGAATTAGTCGGAAAATTAGGTAATGCTTATATTAAAGGACTTCATGAAACGGGAACTGCTGCAACGGCAAAGCATTTTCCCGGTCATGGTGATACAGCAGTTGATTCCCATATTGGACTTCCAGAGGTACAACATGATATTGACCGTTTGAAGAAAGTAGAATTATATCCATTCCAACAAGCGATGGATGCAGGAATTGATGCAATTATGACAGCACACGTGACCTTCCCAAAAATAGATGATGCAAAAGCCATTTCTAAAAAGGATGGAACAGAAATTGCTGTACCGGCAACGCTTTCACATAAAGTACTAACTGGGCTAATACGCGAAGATATGGGCTTTAAGGGAGTAATCGTTACCGATGCGATGAATATGGGTGCAATTGCAGATCATTTTGGATCCGTTGATGCCGCTATCCGTGCTGTAAAAGCAGGTGCAGATGTTCTATTAATGCCAGTTGGAATCCAAGCAGTGGCAAATGGACTTTATGATTCAGTTAACGCTGGCGATATCTCAGAAGATAGACTTGAGCAGTCAGTAGAGCGGATCTTAACCCTGAAATTAAATAGAAGCATTGTTAAGGCAGAAGTGGAAAAGAGTCTTGATGAAAAGGTTGCGAATGCTCTTCAAGTAGTAGGTTCACCTGAACATAAAGCAGTTGAAAAAGAAGCAGCAGAAAAATCCATTACGCTTGTAAAAAATAATGATGTGCTTCCACTGATTGTTTCTCCTGAAGATAAGATTGTTGTGGTTGGTGGTTCTTCTTTCTCCATGAATCTCCTTGCAGCTGAGGTTCAAAAACATCACCCTGGTGCAAGTTATATCAATGCTTCAGGTCCGCTAAATGCTACACAATTAGCACAAGTGAAGGATGCGAAATATATCATTGCTGGAACCTACACCTCAACCGTTAGCGGCAGAGCCAACGACGCTAGTCAAATGGTGATGACAAGACAACTCATCGCGACGGGTGTACCTGTCATTGCTGTAGGGGCTAGAAATCCATATGATGTTATGTCCTACACGGATGTAGATGCCTATCTTGTTCAATATGGTTTTAGACCAGCGAGCTTTGAAGCAACAGCAAACACAATCTTTGGTAAAAACAATCCAACTGGAAAACTTCCAGTCACGATTTACAACCATGATGGCAGTGTTTTATATGATTTTGACCACGGTTTAGGATATTAAGATCAAAAGAGGAGGGGTACGATTGAAAAAGTGGCTTACAGGTTTATTGGCTCTGGTGCTGCTGCTGTCTACTGTTTCTTTGGCGATGGCAGAAAACGATAAAGATAAGAAGAATGAAAAATTCCGTTTGGGTGTAGAGGTTTTGTTGCAGGATAAGATTGATTTGATAAAGGATAAGCGCGTCGGCTTAATCACTAATCCGACGGGGGTCGATCAAAACGTTACTAGTATCGTAGATTTACTTTACAATAACACCAATGTAAATCTAACTGCGCTTTATGGTCCTGAGCATGGTGTCCGCGGAAGTGCACAAGCTGGTCAATATGTTGAACAATATACGGATGAAAAAACAGGACTTCCTGTTTACAGTCTATATGGGAAGACAAAAAAGCCGACACCTGAAATGCTTAGCAATGTTGATGTATTGTTATTCGATATCCAAGATGTAGGAACGCGTTATTACACTTATATTTACACCATGGCACTAGCAATGGAAGCGGCAAAAGAGAACAATATTCCAATTATCGTTCTTGACCGTCCGAATCCAATCAGCGGGACAAAAGTTGAAGGACCTGTGCTCGAGGATAAGTACTCTTCGTTCATAGGTGAATATCCGATTCCTGTTCGCCACGGGATGACCGTCGGGGAGTTAGCAAAGCTTTTCAATAGCGAATTTGGAATTGGAGCAGATTTAACCGTTGTGGAAATGGATGGCTGGAAGCGGAACATGTATTACGATGAAACGCCATTAGAATGGATCCTTCCGTCACCCAACATGCCAACATTAGAAACTGCGGTTGTCTACCCAGGGGCTGCCCTCATTGAAGGAACCAATGTTTCCGAGGGAAGAGGAACAACAAAGCCATTTGAATTGATTGGAGCACCGTTCATTAATAGCGACAACTTGGCCGCCAAGTTAAACTCTTACAAATTACCTGGTGTAACATTCCGAGCGGCTTCGTTTATACCGACCTTCTCGAAGCATGCGAATGTTTTAAGTCATGGAATTCAAATTCATGTTACAGACCGAAATTTCTATAAGCCGTTTGAAACTGGATTATATATTGTAAAAACGATCCATGATATGTATCCAAACGATTTCCAATTCAGAGCGCCAAATGCAGCAGGAATCTCCTTCTTTGATAACCTTGTTGGTAATGGTTCGATCCGTGCTGATATTGAAGCTGGCAAATCAATTGAAGAAATAAAAGCTGTATGGCAGACGGGTTTAGATGAATTTAACGAGGTTCGTGAGAAGTATTTATTATATTAATAGGTGTGAGGGGGCCTTCTTTTTAGGAGGCCTCTTTTTAGTACGATTTATCCTTTAAGAAAAAATCAAATTATAAACACGTTCCATTAAAACGATCAAATTGGATTGCTTTTTCATTTTTCATTCCATCTCAAGGAGGTATTTTCCACTTTATGGGTATTATATGGTCCATTACGATTGTTTTGCGAAATGACTAAATATAAAGAAAATTAAGATATTGACAAATCAGAAAATTCAGGATTAAATGAGGTTAAGGGTTTTAAATAGTTAAATCTAGTTTTATATTATAAAACAACGGGACTGATGTCCCTTTGTTTTAGTTCTATTATGAAAACTGAGTTTTATAATATAAAACTAATTGAGGTGGTGATAAAATTTTTTAGTATAAATGATACCGCTTTCAAAGACAAAATCATTTTAAAAAGGGGGATGAATGATTAAATGAAAAAGTTATTTTCAGTAGCGACTGGTGTAATTCTTAGTGCTTCTTTACTTCTTACGGCTTGTGGAGGAACAACAGAAAAATCGTCTTCCAAAGAAGCTTCAGCAGGACCCTCTAAAACAATAAAAGTGGCGAATTATTTTGCTGAAGATCATCCTCAAAACGTTGCTTTAAGAGAAAAGTTCAAAAAGATTGTTGAAGAAGAATCAAAAGGAAGTCTAAAGGTTCAAATATTCCCAAATAGTACGCTTGGAGCGGAAAAGGAATTTTATGATGGTGTTCGTAACGGGACAATTGAAATGGGTATTCCAGGCTTAATTATGCAAGCTGACATCCCAAAAATGGGGGTTCCAGAATGGCCATTCCTCTTTAAAGATTATGAGCATGTCAAAAAAGTTCTAAATGGAGAAATCGGTAAAGAACTAACAGCAGACCTTGAAAAACAACATGGTGTTAAACCGCTCGCCTGGAGTGCGAATGGTTTCCGTATGTTTTCTTCAAACAAGCCAATTAAGAGTATGGATGATTTTGATGGACTACGATTAAGGATGCCAAACATCCCAAACTATATTGCTCTCGGAAAACTTCTAGGCACCAATGTTTCTCCACTTCCTATTTCAGAAGTTTTTACGGCGCTTGAACAAAAGGTTGTTGATGGCCAAGATAACCCAATTGCAACTTTGAGGGCTTCTGGATGGTATGAAGTGCAGTCGGATATTTTAGAGTCAAAACATATGTTTAGCCCTAATATTTACATTATTAACAGCAAGTTTTATAACAGCTTAACAAAAGAACAGCAAAAAATTATCGAAGATGCGGCCAAGGAATCTGCAGATTATGAATTTGAACTAATGGAAAAAAGCTATGAAGATGATAAAAAATTCCTAGAAAAAAACAATGTAAAGTTTACTACTCCATCTGCTGAATTTGTAAAAGAAATGGAGAAGGCTGCCGAGCCTTTATATAAAGAGATCTATAAGGAAAATGACTGGGCAGAGGATTTGGTAAAACGTATTAAGGATGAGCAATAGAAAGGCGGGAGGAAGATGGAAAAGTTATCAAAATACTTGGAAACGATGTTGAACATCTTTATGGCGTTTGCTCTTTCCTTAATGGTCGTTCTTGTTTTTGGAAATGTTGTTTTACGTTACTTCTTTAATTCAGGCATAACATGGTCAGAGGAAATGTCCCGCTATTTATTTGTCTGGTTAACCTTTTTAGGAGCCATAGGCGCTTTTAAGGATAAAGAGCATCTTGGAGTTGATATGCTTGTAAAACGCTTGCCAACCGGATTGAAAAAGGTAGCACTGGTTATCAGTGATTTATTAATGCTATTTGTTCTTTATCTGGTCCTTGAAGGAAGCTGGAAAATGACATTGATCAATTTGCACAGCAAAGCTCCTGCAACAGGTCTTCCGCTTGCTGCTGTTTACGGGACAGGGATTTTAGTCAGTATTTCAATGGGGTTAATATTAATCAATAATCTTATTAAACTCTTAACTAATAAACTGACGGATGCAGAATTAGTACTAATTAATGATTCTGAAGAAATGATTGATTACCACGAAAAAGACTTGATAAAGGAGGGAAAACAAGCATGATTGGTGTCTTTTTAGGTTCTCTGCTTGGGACCATGGCTCTTGGAATGCCAATTGCTTTTGCTCTTTTATTGAGTGGCGTTGCATTAATGTACTTTCTTGGGATATTTGATAGCCAGATTATTGCCCAAAACTTAATAAGTGGAGCAGACAACTTTCCTTTAATGGCTATTCCCTTTTTTATGCTTGCAGGGGAATTAATGAACGCTGGGGGACTTTCCCAAAGAATCGTTAAAATGGCAATGGCTATGGTGGGGCATATCAGAGGCGGCCTTGGTTTTGTTGCTATCATTGCAAGTGTATTGTTTGCCAGCTTATCTGGGTCAGCTGTAGCAGATACTGCTGCGCTAGGTGCCATATTAATTCCGATGATGGTAAAAAGCGGTTACGATGTTAACCGGTCAAGCGGGTTGATTGCAGCAGGTGGAATCATTGCACCAATCATTCCTCCGAGTATTGGATTTATTATTTTTGGAGTAACCAGCGGGGTGTCGATTACAAAACTTTTTATGGCAGGAATCGTACCAGGAGTCCTGCTTGGGGTAGGGCTTTGCATTACCTGGGCAATTGTAGCCCATAAAGATAAAGTGATAGTACAGCCTCGAAAATCTATGAAAGAAATTTTAATTTCGGTTAGAAATGGTTTTTGGGCCCTGTTATTGCCTGTGATCATTATTGGAGGGCTAAGAGGAGGAATCTTTACTCCAACTGAGGCGGCTGTAGTTGCTGCTGCTTATGCACTATTCGTTGGCCTGGTGGTGTACCGTGAACTGAAAATCCCAGAGCTATTTCACGTTCTTGTGAGAGCAGCAAAAATGACGAGTGTTGTTATGTTTCTTGTAGCAGCTGCATTGGTTTCATCCTGGTTAATTACCGTTGCAAACCTTCCTGACCAAGTTATTACTCTTTTGGAACCGTTATTGGATCATCCATTATTACTTATTTTGATGATTAATCTTTTAGTAATTATTATAGGAACTGCGATGGATATGACACCTACGATTCTTATCCTTACTCCTGTTTTAATGCCTTTAATAGAGAAGGCGGGGATTGATCCGGTTTATTTTGGAGTCCTATTTATCCTTAATAATGCTATTGGTTTGTTAACGCCGCCTGTCGGTACAGTGTTAAATGTTGTCTGCGGAGTTAGTAAGATAAGCATGGAAGATATCATGAAAGGGATTTGGCCTTTCCTTCTAGTGGAAGTGGTGGTTTTGATTCTACTAATTTTATTCCCTGATCTTGTACTAGTTCCGCTCAAATGGTTTATATAACGCTAAGGAGATGTAGTAATGAGTAAATATAAAGTAGTCATTACCGATTGGGAATATGATGACCTTCGCTATGAAGAGCAGGTTTTTGAAGGGCATAAAGAAATCGAATTGGTCGGTACCCAGTGCAGTACTGAGGAAGAAGTAATAAGTGCTTGTAAAGATGCTGACGGAATCATTAATCAATATGCACCTTTAAGTAAAAGAGTAATAGAATCTCTTGAAAAATGTCAGGTTATTACCAGATATGGAGTGGGTGTAAATACAACAGATTTGGAAGCGGCTACACAAAAGGGAATTTGTGTAGCAAATGTACCCGATTATTGTATGGATGAAGTTTCAGATCATGCATTAGCCCTTATCCTTTCCTGGACTAGGAAAATTGTGTTGGCAAACAACCAAGTGAAAAATGGAAATTGGGATTTTAAAGTGACAAAGCCTATTCACCGTTTTAGAGGCCAAACTCTTGGCCTGGTTGGGTTTGGCAAGATACCACAAACACTGGCTGAAAAAGTAATACCCCTGGGCTTCAATGTTATAGCAGCGGATCCATACTTTCCTGCCAAAGAAGCAAAGAAAAAAGGTGTAACTTTGGTATCTCTGGAAACTCTTGCTGAACAATCAGATGTAATTTCGGTACATGCCCCGCTTACACCAAGTACTAAAGGAATGATAGGCAAGGAGCTTTTTGCAAGGATGAAAAAAGCTCCATTGATTGTCAATACAGCAAGAGGTCCGGTCATTGACGAGCAGGCACTAATTGAGGCATTGCAAAACGGAAAAGTTTCCGGTGCAGCATTGGATGTTGTTGAAGAAGAACCAATTAACCATAACCATCCTTTCCTATCGATGGAAAATGTTATCGTTACTCCACATGTAGCATGGTATTCAGAAGAAGCAGAAAAAGAAATGCGATTGAAGGCAGCAATGGGTGTCGTTGATGTCCTTGTACACGGCGAGTATCCGAAATATCTTGTAAACAGAGATGTAAAAATGCAATCAGGACTGGAAGAAGGCGTTTCATTAGAAAGATATAGCGAACTGGTTAAATAAAAGGGGGATAAAGAATGAAAAATTGGATTAAGAAAATCGGTGTAGGACTAATTCTACCAAGTATGCTTCTGTTAAGTGCATGCGGTTCAAGCTCAACTGGCGGCAGTACCAATGGTGAAAACAAAGGAAAATCAAGCAGTATCCAGGAAAGGACCATCAAAGCAGGTATTGGATTAAATGAAGATCATCCCGAAGGGCTTGGACTGAAAAAATTTGCTGAAATTGTATCAGAGAAGAGCGGAGGAAAATTAAAAGTTAAGCCTTTCTATGCTGCAACTCTTGGCGATGACCAGAAAATGACGGAAGCACTTCAAGGAGGAATGCAGGAAATTACCATTCCATCCACTTCTCCTCTTGTAGGAATGATAAAGGAATATGGAATTTTTGACTTCCCATTCCTATTTAATAATGGTGAAGAGGCAGATGCGGTTCTTGATGGCCCTGTCGGCCAAAAGCTACTTGATAAACTTCCGGAGCATGGGCTTATTGGACTGGGCTACTGGGAAAATGGCTTCCGCCAGCTGACAAACAGCAAACACCCCGTTGAAACTGCGGAAGATTTTAAAGGCTTGAAAGTCAGAACTATGCAAAACGAAGTCCACCTTGCCGCTTTCAAGGAACTTGGTGCGAACCCTACTCCAATGGCGTTCTCCGAAGTATTTACAGCCTTGGAGAGCAAAACTGTTGATGGACAGGAAAATCCGCTTGCAACTATTAAGTCAAATAAATTCAATGAAGTTCAGGATTATTTGAGCCTTACAAAGCATGTTTACACTCCGTTTGTTTTCCTTGTTAGCAAGAAGTTCTGGGACGGACTTTCTGAAGAAGAGCAAAAAATCCTGAAGGATGCAGCTATAGAAGCTGGAAAATATCAGCGCCAATTGAGCCGCGAAGAAGATAAGAAGGCAGTTGAAGATCTTAAAGCTGCTGGCATGAAGGTTAATGAAGTTTCTGATGAAGAAAAAGCGAAAATGAAGGAAATCATTGCTCCAGTAACAGAAAAGTTTGCAGAAAAGTTCGGAAAAGACTTGGTTGATGAGCTAAATGCAGAAATCGACAAGGTACGAAAATAGTTTAAATGATCCCGGGAGATGATGGGAATTGGAAATTATTAATGAGCTCTTACGGGGAATTCCGATTCCCAAGATGGTGAAAGTCAGGCAAAAATTTCATGCCCCTGAAATAGAAAATGTGGAAGAAGCAGTCCGGGAAGCAATTGCCGATGCAAAGGTAATGGACCGGATCAAACCAGGAGATCATGTAGCGATTGCAGTAGGATCAAGGGGAGTAGCAGACCTGCCAATTTTGGTAAGGGAAACGGCATATGCGGTAAAAAAAGCCGGAGGAAATCCTTTTATCGTACCTGCGATGGGCAGCCATGGCGGAGCAACAGCTGAAGGCCAGGAAGATGTGCTTAAGCAGCTGGGAGTAACGGAAGGATCAACAGGAGCCCCTGTCAAATCCAGTATGGAGGTCGTAGAGATTGGAAGGCTTGAAAATGGCCTTCCAATCTATATCGATAAACATGCCTATGAAGCTGATAAGATAATTGTTATTAACAGGATTAAACCACATACTGCGTTTCGGGGGCCTGTTGAAAGTGGCCTAATGAAGATGATAACGATTGGCCTGGGAAAACAAAAAGGTGCGGAAGCGGCCCATGCGTACAGCTTTAAATATATGGCAGAACATGTTGTAGAAATGGCTAAAATTGCAATTGACAGGGTTCCAATCATTTTTGGGCTTGGGACATTGGAGAATGCCTATGACCGCCCGGCGAAAATAGTTGCCATTCCTTCTGAGGAAATTTTTACAATAGAACCTGCATTATTGCTGGAAGCCAAGTCACTGATGCCAAGAATTATGTTTGATCCAATTGATGTTCTGGTTGTTGATGAAATTGGAAAAGATATTTCCGGCGATGGAATGGATCCAAATATTACTGGAAGATATGCAACGCCTTATGCAGGCGGCGGGCCGAAGGTAACGAGGATCGCTGTTTTGGGCTTAACAAAAAAGACACACGGGAATGCAAATGGAATTGGAATGGCTGACATGTCTATTAAAAAAGTTCTTGATGAAACCGCTTTGGAAAAAGGATATGCGAACGCCTTAACAAGTACCGTGATTGATGTGGTAAAGCTTCCAATGATTTTGGAGAACGAGGAACTGGCTGTAAAGGCAGCAATAAAAACGTGCAATGCCTTTGACTTAAGTAAAGCCCGGGTCGTAAGAATAAAAAATACACTTGATATTCAAGAAATATGGATCTCAGAATCCCTGCTTGAAGAAGCCAGGCAGAATGAATCTATTGAAATACTATCTGAGCCTATAGAAATGGATTTTTCCTCAGAGGGTATGGAGCAAGTATATTAGAATGCAATTTTGCATTAGGGAAAGGGTTGTTCAATTATGACAGTGAAGTATCCTTATATTGAAAATAAGGTAAATCCTTATCGGGATAACGTCCAGGGAAAGGCAAATGAACCTATTTGTGTTGCGGGTTTATTGGATCGCTCCAAGCAAATACTTAGTACAGAACTGAAAGGGGTCCAGCCGGACTGGACACTTGGAGAGATTTATGACAGACTTCACAACAATGCGCCGCGTATTGCCATCATTGGGGGATCGCCTGACCATCCCGCACATATCATGGATTTCCAAACAATCGCGAGGGCTGCTATCCGGATATGGCAAAACGGCGGTGTTCCATTCCAGTTTTCGACCCCTGTTATGTGTGATGGAACTGCACAAAGCAACCAGGGTATGAGTTATTCCCTTCAGAGCAGAAATGCCGTTGCCCAGATGGTCGTAAACCAGATGGAAGCGCACAGCTACCATGGAGCATTTGTTATTCAGGGATGCGATAAGCAGCCTCTTGGTGTTGTTTCAGCGCTTGCCCATCTGGACCGCATAAGAAGGCATCGAAATGAAGCGCCATTTATTGCAACTTTTGCACCTGCCCATGTTCTAAAAGGAGGCACTATTCCTGATTATCTTTTTGCAGAACTTGAAGAAGTGGCGGTAAATGCAGAAGCTTCCGGAGCAGAGGATATTGCCTATGATTTAAGGGATGCATTAGCGTACATTCTCCAATGTTCTTCCAACACGGCATTTCAGGGAGTATTGGAGAGAGCCAGGGAAAGAGGCATTATTTCCAAAGAGCAGCATGAAGATTATGAGAAAAGGCTTGCAGTTGCAACTTGCGACGGCCAAGGCGGTGTGTGTGCATTCAATGGTACCGGAAACAGTTCAAGGCATCTTGTTGCTGGAATGGGGCTTGTCCACCCGGCATTGGAGCTTTTGACTGCTCCTCCTACGCAGTTCGAAGTAAACCAAGCTGTTGATTCACTTGCGATTATGATAAACAATCCTGTATTTGGTGTTGCCAACATCATGGCAGCCAATATAAAGAACGCGATTAGAATTCACAGCGCTTCAGGAGGTTCCACGAACTTAATGATGCATATAGTTGCCGGTATGCTTTATGGCGGCTATAAATTTGATTTATGGGATTACGACCAGATTCACCACGAAGTTCCTATTCCAGATTTGTTCAATTACAGCCTTACCGAAGGTCGGGACATTTTTGCCCTTGCGATGCAATGCTGCAGCGGCCAAATCAGAGGGATGGATACTTTGTTTTATGAACTTATCCAAAATGGCGTTCCCATGAATTTGGAGGCGCCAACTGTTACGGGCTCAACCTGGGCAGAAAGACTATCTGAAAAGCATGAATTGTCCGCTTTAGGAGTAAAAGAGAATCCAATCATTTTATCAAAGCCAAGAAGGCTGTTTAGCGGAGTTGATGTCATTAAAGGCAATTTCTTTGAAAGTGCTGTTGTAAAAATTAGCGGGATGACAACAGATCAGCTCGATACTTTCGACAAAAAAGCATCATTCGTCCTTTTCTATGATAATGAAGAAAGCGCCAATGCAAGCCTGCTGGATGAAAATCTATTGGATAAGATAAAGAAAAACAAAGAATTCAACTATGATTCTATGCTTGCAATGCTAAAGCAAAATGCCCTTGAAAAGTACGATCAATATAAGGCGCTGGAATACGATCAGCTATTTGAAAAGATGGTTGAGGAGGGCGCTTTAAAAATATCGATTATTGTGTCCGGGCAAGGGCCGGAAGCGTTTGGCATGCCTGAAATGTTTACACCTATGCAGCATATTAACGCCAACAGAAAACTTAAAAGAATTGCAACCCTAATAAGTGATGGAAGATATTCTGGTGTTACATATGGCGCAGCTATCGGGCATATGACGCCAGAAGCCAAGAATGGCGGAGGCATCCTTTACTTGCAAACTGGCGATGTTCTTTATCTTGAACTCCGAAGCAAGAAAATAGAGTTTTTGGATGAAACAGAATTCCAGAATGGAAGATTATCTTTCAATTTTGAAGATACAAAGAATGCAAGACAGGAGCTTGGCGAACAGAGGCTTCTTAAAATTCGCGAGCGCCAGAGACTTGTAGCAGCAAGCAATCGGATGGCAGGGCATACGGATGCAGCAAACGGTGTAGTACCATATGCTGTAGCGGAAGATGCTGTTTTTGATTTTAAAACTGACGTCCTATTCCCTGTAAAGGAAGAATTGGCATAAGAAGAATTATATCGATGGGAGAGAGTAACTATGGAAAAAACACGAAAGTTTATTGAAAGCCTTGGATTCCCAAGCGGCGATCTTAACAGCCTGCCAGATTCACAAAAAACTTTTCCAGATGGGGCCCTATACAGAATTGAAATCCCAAGTGTCGAGGGGCCTGCTGCCTTTAGGGAAGTCATTCAAGCATCCCAGGATTATGATGTAGAAATTCACAGAATTTCACAGGGAAGCGGAATCATGCTTTTAACAGATGACGAGCTGAAAGAAATGGCTGAACTAGGACAGGATAACAACCTTGAAGTTAGTTTATTTGTCGGTCCAAGAGGGACTTGGGATGTTACACCAATGTCCTGGGCAAGCGCGGGTAAAGTGACCGGGCTCAGGGTCGAAAGCATGGACCAGCTCGTATATTCTATTGAAGATATTAAGAGAGCCTGTAATTTTGGAATCAGAAGCATACTGGTTGCTGATGAAGGATTGCTTTGGCTGGTAAATGAGTTTAAGAAAAAAGGAGAGCTTCCAGAAGACCTTGTTGTTAAAATTTCCGTACAAATGGGGCAGGCGAACCCTGTGTCCATTAAGTTGATGGAAGATATTGGAGCTTCTACTTTCAATGTTCCTACTGATTTAACTCTTGCCCGCCTCGCCGCAATCAGGCAGGCAGTTGATATCCCTATTGATATTTATGTAGAAGTTCCGGATGATGTCGGCGGTTTTATCAGGCATTATGAAATTCCTGAGATCATCCGTGTTGCAGCTCCTGTTTATATTAAATTCGGGTTGAGGAATGCACCGAATATTTACCCTTCAGGCACACATCTTGAAAAGACTGCAGTTGCTCTTTCAAGAGAACGGTTAAGAAGAGCGAAGATAGGGGTAGGTATGATCAAACGATATGCACCGCATTTGAAAACCTCTAAAAATGGAGCCGTTGGCCTGGGAGTTCCAAAGCAGGGAGTAGAAGTGCGGAGATAAAATCTTTCTACCCGTTTAGAAGCCATCAGGAAGTCAAATTTTTTTCCTTCGGTCCCACAGGAGAAGAAGGTGGAATGACTGTATTGGCAGCAAATAGAAGATAAGTAGCTCTAAAAAGCAGTGCTTCAAAGTGTTTTGCAGATTCAGAGGCATTTGACTTTCATGCTAATATGGTAATATAGATTCACACACATTGTTTACAAAGGATGAAGAAAATGCCAATTATTCAATCTGTTGAGCGGGCTCTTAGTATATTAGACCTGTTTGATGAATATGAAACTGAACTGAAAATCACCGATATCAGTGGGAGAATGCAGCTTCATAAAAGCACTGTCCATTCACTCTTAAAAACATTGCAGGTTAAGGGCTATATCGAACAAAACGTTGACAATGGTAAATACAGGCTGGGGATGAAGCTTTTCGAACGTGGGAATCTTGTTATCCGCAGGCTTGATTTAAGATCCATTGCCAAAAAATATTTAGTTGAGCTATCGGCCAAAACCCAGAATACCGTTCATTTGGTCATCCTGGATGGCAAAGAAGGTATTTATATTGAAAAAGTAGAGGGCTCATCAGCGACAGTTTTATATTCAAGAATTGGAAGAAGGATTCCGGTCCATTGCAGTGCGGTTGGAAAGGCACTTATAGCAAATAAAAATGATCGGGAATTGAAGGAAATACTTAGAGGTTATGAGTATATCCAGCAAACGCCCAATACAATTATGGATGAAGATTCTTTTGTAGCCGAGCTTGAAAAAGTTAAGAAAAATGGCTTTGCCATCGATAGTGAAGAAAATGAACCTGGAATTACTTGTATTGCTGTACCTATATGGGACCACACCGGTTCAGTCGTGGCGGCAATGAGCATGTCCCAGCATTCCGCATCAGTTAGCCGGGAAAAACTCGAACAAACCGTTGCCATACTAAAAGAGGCTGCAGACAAAATCTCCAGTGAATTGGGCTATGAACTTCATAATATGGCGAGGTAGCCAAATAATTCTGCTCAAACGGGCAGAGGACGGCACGATAATAAAACTTAGTTTTATAATATAAAACAGGAGGGTTTTGAAATGAGAATCATTCGTTTTCTAGACAATAATTCACAACTCGTACTTGCGGCCTTAACTGATCAGGAGGAAGTTTACCCAATTCCTTTTAATGATTTTATGGAGCTGGTTAATTCAGCTGAAAAATCAGGAATTACAACTTTAAAACTTGTTGAAACTTCCATTTCCCGCGTCATGCCGCTTAAAGAAAGGGTTGAAGATCTGGAACTTCTCGTACCGATTGTAGCTCCTGAAGTTTGGGCCTCCGGCGTAACATATGAGAAAAGCAGGGATGCAAGAAACTATGAAGCTACTGGCGGAAAAGTCGAAGTCGAAACTTGTTATGACAAAGTCTATGATGCAAAAAGGCCAGAAATCTTTTTTAAATCTACGGCTGCAAGGACAGTCGGGCCAAACACGCCTGTGTACTTAAGAAGTGATTCCAATTGGCAAATTCCAGAACCTGAGGTAGCTTTGGTCATTTCAAAGTCAGGCAAAATTGTCGGTTATACTGCTGGCAATGATATGAGCAGTCGCGATATTGAAGGGGAAAATCCTCTTTATTTGCCTCAGGCGAAAATCTGGAAACATTCCTGTTCGGTTGGGCCTGCTATCCGCCTGGCTGAAACAGTGGAGGATCCATATAATTTCCAAATAACTTGCCGTATTTATAGAAATAATAAGTTGGTTGTTGAGGGAACCGCAAATACATCACAGTTAAAGAGAAGATTCGACGAACTCGTTTCTTTCCTTGTAAAAGATAATGATATTTTTGATGGAACAGTTCTTTTGACAGGAACATGCATTGTTCCTCCAAATGAGTTCACTCTTCAAGACGATGATCAAATTGAAATTGAAGTATCAACTATTGGTGTACTGTCCAATCCAGTAAAAGAACAGCAGCGAAGCAAAGAAGCTGTAAATTAATAGAATAAGTAGTATTTTAAGAGAGAAGCGAAGTAACCTTACAATTCTAATTATTCTGTATTTGGTGGTGTAATCATGGCAAGCAATTTAAAAACTGTAATGATGAAACCAATCGATAAGGTGGCCATTGCTTTAATGGCCATCCCACCCGATTCGGAAGTGGAAGTAACGTGCCAGGGCCAAACTTTTAAAGTTACGATTTCAGAAGAAATAAAGTTTGGCCACAAGTTTGCAGTAGTTGATATTGAGCAGGGAGAAGAAATTTTAAAATACGGCGAAGTTATCGGACGCGCCACTAGAAAAATCCTTGCGGGTGAACATGTTCATGTTCATAACCTGGAAGGGATAAGGGGAAGGGGAGATAAGGTTGCAACTTAATCATAGCCTAACCTTCATGGGTTACAGAAGGCCTGATGGTAAAGTAGGGGTCAGGAATCATGTATTAATTTTGCCTACGATTACTTGTGCGACTCAGGCTGCACACCAGATTACCCAGCTTGTCCATGGAACAGTCAGTTTTATTCACCAGCATGGTTGTGCACAGGTGGGAGTCGATTACGAACAAACTTTCAGGACATATGTTGGTATGGGGCTTAACCCAAATGTCTATGGTGTAGTAGTGCTTGGCTTAGGGTGTGAAACACACCAGGCAAGAAGTGTTGCAGGAGAAATAGCCAAAAGCGGCAAGCCTGTAGAAGTTATTTCCATTCAGGATAGCGGTGGAACATTGATGGCAATTGCAGAAGGATCCAAAGCGGCGGCTAAAATGGTCCAGGAAGCTTCTGCACAAATGCGGGAGGTCTGCCATTTCAGCGAACTGATTATAGGTACGGAATGCGGGGGTTCTGATGCTTGTTCAGGAATTTCAGCAAACCCTGCGGTTGGCGTTGTAAGCGATATGATTGTCGAGGCAGGAGGGACTGCAATTCTTGCTGAAACAACTGAACTTATCGGCGCCGAGCATCTGCTGGCCAAACGGGCAACAAATGACAGAGTAGCAAAACGAGCTTATGAAATCATTGACATGATGGAAAAAAGAGCAATTGTAATGGGTGTCGATATTCGAACAGGAAACCCAAGCCCGGGAAATATAGAGGGCGGATTAAGTTCCCTGGAAGAAAAGTCTCTTGGTGCTTCAGCGAAATCCGGCACCAGCCCTTTAACCGAAATCGTTGATTATGCCCAGATACCTACTCAAAAGGGGCTTGTATGGATGGATACCCCAGGCCACGATATTGAACAATTGACAGGGATGGCAGCTGGCGGAGTGCAGGTTGTTCTTTTTACAAGCGGAAGAGGGACACCAACCGGCTCTCCTATTGTTCCAGTGATTAAGATTTCTACGAATACACCTATTTTTAATAAGATGAGTGAAAACATTGATATGGATGCTGGAACCATCATTGATGGCGAAGAATCCGTCGATGAAGTCGGCAAAAGAATCTTTCAAGAGATTGGTCAAGTGAGCTCAGGAAAGCTGACCAAAGCTGAAATTTTAAAACAGCATGATTTTGGAATTTGGCGAATTGGCCCTACTTTTTAATCTATTTCAAATAGGAAGGAGAACAAAATGACTACACAAACACAAGCCAAAACATTTAATAACTATATTAATGGAGAATGGGTTTCTTCTATAGAAAGTAATACAGTAAAAAGCATCAATCCAGCAGACAGGAACGAAATTGTGGGTTATGTACAGCTTTCTGGAAAAGAAGACCTTGATCAGGCTGTTGCTGCAGCAAAGAGTGCCAAAATTAACTGGCGCAAGCTTTCTGGTGCTGCAAGAGGCGATTTCCTTTACAAAGCAGCCAATGTCCTTGAAAGCCGTTTAGATGAAATTGCAGAAACAATGACACGCGAAATGGGAAAAACATTGCCCGAAGCCAAAGGGGAAACAGCGAGAGGTATTGGTATTCTCCGTTACTATGCTGGCGAAGGAATGAGAAAAATCGGAGATGTCATCCCTTCTTCTGATAATGAAGCTCTCATGTTTACAACAAGGACGCCGCTTGGTGTCGTTGGGGTCATTTCCCCATGGAATTTCCCTGTTGCCATTCCAATTTGGAAAATGGCGCCGGCCTTAATATATGGAAACACTATTGTTATTAAACCGGCTACAGAAACTGCAGTTACAGCTGCTAAAGTAATTGAATGCTTCCATGAAGCAGGGTTCCCGGCTGGTGTTGTTAATTTTGTAACTGGTTCAGGCTCCGTCATTGGTCAAGGCCTTGTTGAACATCCGGATGTAAACGGGATTACATTTACCGGTTCAGACTATACAGGAAAAAGAGTCGGTGCTGCTGCTTTTGCAAGAGGTGCAAAATATCAGCTTGAAATGGGTGGGAAGAACCCGGTAATCGTTGCTAAGGATGCAGATTTGGATTTGGCTGTCGAAGGAACCATTAGCGGCGGCCTAAGATCTACTGGGCAGAAATGTACGGCAACCAGCAGGGTATTTGTCGATAATGAAGTCTATGAAACTTTTAGGGAAAAACTAGTTTCCAAAGTGAAAGAGCTTAAAGTTGGCCATGGACTCGAAAGTGAATCCTGGATGGGTCCTTGTGCCAGTGAAAGCCAGTTAAATACAGTTCTTTCATATATTGAAAAAGGAAAGGCAGAAGGTGCGGAACTTTTATATGGAGGAAACAAAGTAACAGGTAATGGCCTAGAAAATGGTTTTTATGTTGAGCCAACTGTTTTTGATAATGTTAACAATAATATGAGCATTGCCAGGGAAGAAATTTTCGGTCCTGTACTAGCCTTGATCCGGATCAATTCTTTTGAAGAAGCGCTTGAATTGGCTAATGATACAGAATACGGCTTAAGTGCTTCTATTTATACAAAAGATATTTCAAATATCCTTGCATTCATCAATGATATTGAAGCCGGCCTTGTAAGGGTAAATGCTGAAACAGCCGGTGTCGAGCTGCAGGCTCCATTTGGAGGAATGAAGCAATCAAGCTCACACTCACGTGAACAGGGGCAGGCAGCCATAGAGTTCTTTACTTCCATAAAAACTGTTTTCGTAAAAGCTTAAGCATGATTGGTTCTCCTCCACGATGGGGGGAGAACCTAATTTACTTTTGGAGGCGTAGAAATGAAATTTATATCCTTTGAAAAAGACGGCAAACTGGCTTTAGGTTTGCTCACTGCTGGTGGAATCCTGGATTTAGGGTCTGCAGCACAAAAACAGGAAAAGACGGAAATTCCTGAAACAATAATGGAATTAATTTTGAAGGGTGAAGCCGCTATTAATGCAGTAAAACAAATAGCGGAAAATATACCTGATCGTGATTCGGAGGTTCTTCTGGAGGAAACTAATATTTCTTTTGGACCAAGTGTTACCGATCCTCAAAAAATCATTTGTGTAGGATTAAATTATCGTAAGCATGCTGAAGAATCAGGCATGGCACCGCCTGAGTTCCCTTTATTGTTCAGTAAGTTTTCAAACACTCTTTCTTCTCATAAACAGCAGGTTAAAATCACGGAAACTATCCATCAGGTAGATTATGAAGCGGAACTAGCCATTGTTATTGGCAAAGAGGGCCAAAATATTAAAGAGGAAGATGCTTTAGATTATGTCTTTGGCTATAGCTGCTCGAATGACCTTTCCGCAAGAGATCTTCAATTTAAGAGCTCTCAATGGCTTCTTGGAAAAACGCTAGATGGATTTTGTCCTCTGGGACCCTATTTGGTCACAGCAGATGAAATTCACAATCCAAACAATCTTGGAATTAAAACGTATGTGAATGGAGAACTTCGCCAGGATTCAAATACTTCAGATATGATTTTTAATTGCAAAGAAATTATTTCGTATGTCTCTCAATATATGACTCTCTATCCAGGAGATGTTATTTTAACAGGGACTCCTGAAGGTGTTATTATGGGCTTGCCTGAAGAGAAAAAGGAATGGCTGAAGGATGGCGATACCATTGAAGTTGTTATCGAAGGCTTGGGCAGCCTGGAAACAAGGATTGTCCGATAAGGGAAGCGTTTATTAAAGGCTATTTTCGCATAGATTGTTGTTTTTCGTAAAAGTTCATCAACCCGTTTAACTAGATGCTTCGTGGCATCTTTTCGTAAGAACATTTGCGAAAATTGCCTAGAATATTAGTAAATGACCCTTATTAAACTCCAAAAGCAAAAAAGTTTACGAAAAGAGCCTTATTAAAAGAAGGGAAGATGGATACGTGGTTAATGAAAGAGTTAAATTTCATGGGATAATCCCTCCAGTAGTCACATTGTTTCATGAAGTCGGCGAATTCAACTGGGAAGCAAACAAGAAACTGGCTGATTACCTAATCAGCCAGGGAGTCAACGGAATTTTATTTATGGGCAGTACCGGGGAATTTTCTTCGCTGCCGATTGAAAAAAGAAAGAAATTTGCTGAAGAAATGATTCGCCACGTAGATAAAAGGGTCCCAGTCCTGATTGGAACTGGAACACCTTCTCCTGCTGATACCATTGAATTGTCACGGCATGCTCAGGAAAGCGGTGCCGATGGTGTCCTTGTTGTAAGCCCATTCTATTGGAAATTTACCGAAGACCAGCTTTTTGAATACTATACGTCAATTGCTGACAGCATTGATATTTCTGTTTTAATCTATAATATTCCAATGCTGACAGGGCAAAGCCTTTCCCCTCAACTGATTGCACGCCTTGCTGAAAGCCGAAGTAATATTGTTGGTATTAAGGATACCATCGAAAGCATGACGCATATCCGCCAGCTTATTACAGAAACGAAGAAAGTTAGAGATGATTTTGCTGTTTTTGCTGCTTTTGATGATCTAATCCTCCCTGGACTTCAGATAGGTGCAGCAGGGGCCATTAACGGAACATCCGTTTTTGCTCCTGAACAATCAGTTAATTTATACAATGAATTTAAAAATGAAAACTATAAAAAGGCATTGGAGCATCATCAAAAATTAGTTTCCTTAACATCTATTTATGATTTCAGCCAGCCTTTGCTTATTGCAATAAAGGAGGCAGTACATCAAAGGGTATTAGGATATGATACAGCTTTTATTTCTCCTGCATTAAATCTTGATGATTCCATAAAAAGCAAAGTGGAAGATTTTATAAGCAATAACTTTGAAGTTCTGACAAAATAAAATACGAAAAAGGCCGCTGTTCATTCTTTAAAATGGCCAGCGGCTTTCTTTTTATAGTAGTTTTTTTATTAATTTTGATTGTAAATATTCCCTGAAGAAAATATCTTAAACGGAACATGTGGACTGTTTGTCGCAGCTTGTATTAAAATAATAAGAAATCTTAAAAATCCGCTTTTCCAAAAAGGAAAGGCGGATATTTTGCTTAAAAGGACATTGATTGAATAGAGCAAAATGTATGAAGTTTAACATTATTTAGTCATTGTGTGTTAAAATACACATCTGATACTCTATTATTATGTTATCTTATCTATATATAACTTTTGGAGGTAAAAAGCTATGCAACAAACTTTGGAAAACCCGAAAAATACCAAAAGTGACAAACTGCCATTTTCAAGGACTAATCCATTTCAAGCGAAGGTTCTTAAAAATATTAATTTGAATGGAGCAGGGTCAAGTAAGGAAACGAGGCATATTGAATTATCATTAAAAGGTTCAGGTTTTTCTTATAACCCTGGCGACGCACTTGGCGTTGTCCCTTCAAATGACCCGGAACTTGTGGCTTCCATTCTTAATGAAATGGATTGGGATGAAGAAGAGATTGTAACGGTAGGTAAACAAGGTGAAACACTACCGCTTAAGAAAGCGCTAACCAGCTATTTTGAAATTACACTTCTATCGAAGAAAATTTTACAACAGACAGCTGCATTTACAGAAAACGAAGAGTTACAAAAGCTTTTGTTGATTGAAAATGCAGACCAGCTTAAGGGATATTGCTATGGGCGTGACTTGCTTGATATGTTACGTGATTTTGGCCCATGGAAGGCTTCTGCACAAGAGATCGTCTCATTACTAAGAAAAATGACACCGCGTCTCTATTCGATTGCAAGCAGCTTTAATGCTACTCCTGATGAAGTTCATCTAACCATTGGCACTGTACGCTACACGGCGAACGGCCGTGAGAGAAAAGGCGTTTGTTCTGTTTTATGTGCTGAACGTGTTCAAGAGGGAGATACACTACCGGTCTATGTGCAAGCAAATAAACATTTTCATTTGCCGGAGTCCCCAGATAAAGATATTATCATGGTAGGTCCTGGAACAGGAATTGCACCATTTCGTTCCTTTATACAGGAGCATGCAGTGAAAAAAGCGACAGGCCGGTCATGGCTATTTTTTGGAGATCAGCATGCTGCCTCGGATTTTCTTTATCAAGATGAGTTAGAAAAATATCAACAAGATGGAGTCCTGACAAAATTAGATACTGCGTTCTCCCGCGATGGGGCTCAAAAAGTTTATGTTCAACATAAAATGCTTGAAAATAGCAAGGAAATATTTGAGTGGCTTGAAAAAGGAGCTTATTTCTACGTTTGTGGGGATAAAGAACGTATGGCGAAGGACGTTAACGAGGCAATAATAAACGTGATTGAAAAAGAAGGTGCAATGACACGCGATGCAGCCGAAGCGTATCTCAAAGATATGCAAAAGCAAGGACATTATCAACGTGATGTGTATTAAAAAGAAAAGGCATTAAGTTTTCAGAATTACTGTTTTTTTTAAAGAAATCGTTCGTTCCGTTTGGTTCGAAGGATTTCTTTTTCTTTAATATAAAGACATTAAAAAACAAAGAAGGTGTTTGACTAACCTTCTTTGTTCTTTTTTTCTTATTAACAGCATCTTGAAACTTTACCGCCTTTGGCGTTGTAGCGGGCTTCCTGTGCTTCACAGAAAAATTCTTTTCTGGATTTCACTGAATCCCCGGGATGGTGCTTTTTCATATGATCGACGTATGTTTCGTAGCTAGGAACGCCGACAAGAAGACTAAGGAATTGCCTTCTGTACGAGATGATTTCCTTTAACTTGTTAAGCATAATGTTTCAAATCTCCTCCGTCGCGAGGCACAGGCGGTGTCTCATGCAATGGTAATTTGTGGTTTTTTATGACTTTAATCCAAATCCTGATCGCAGAAATTAATACAACAATGACAACTGCCATAAAAATAGCACATAACGTCGTATCAACATAATCATTTATCAGAACTTGTTTCATTTGTGCCGGTGATGTTGCAGGTGCTTGTACTTTTCCATTATTATATGCCTCTTTAAAAATGTTAGCATGGGCAAGGAAACCGATTTTTGGATTATCATGGAATATTTTTTGCCAGCCTGCAGTTAAAGTGACAATGAGCAGCCATGTTGTCGGAAGCAACGTTACCCAAACATATGCTTTTTTGCCCATTTTATAGAGAATGGTCGTACCAAGCAGCAGAGCAATCGCGGCCAGCATTTGGTTTGCAATACCGAACAGCGGCCATAAAGTATTAATTCCTCCAAGCGGGTCAATTACACCTTGATATAAGAAGTAACCCCAAAACAGTACACATAGCGCCGTTGCGATAATATTTGGAATTAACGCATCCGTTTTAGCAAACGGCTTATAAGCTGTACCGATAAGATCTTGAATCATAAAACGTCCAACACGTGTTCCTGCATCAATCGTTGTTAAAATAAATAGTGCTTCAAATAGGATGGCGAAATGGTACCAAAATGCCATAAGCGCCTTTCCGCCGATTACATTCGAAAATATGACGGCCATACCAATGGCAAGTGTCGGTGCACCGCCAGTTCTTGAAAGAATGGTTTGTTCTCCAACATCATTGGCAAGTGTTTTCAGATCATCAGGAGAGATGGTAAAGCCCCAGTTCGATATCGTAGTGGCAGCTTGGACAACATCCGTACCAATTACGGCAGGCGGACTGTTAATGGCAAAGTAAATACCAGGTGTCAATACACAGGCAGCAATCATGGCCATAACAGCAACAAAAGATTCTGTAAGCATGGCTCCATAACCGATTGGACGGGCATGTGATTCACGTTCAATCATTTTAGGTGTTGTACCTGAGGAAACCAAAGCATGGAACCCGGAAACAGAACCACAGGCAATTGTAATAAATAAGAATGGGAAAAGATTTCCTGCAAAGACTGGACCTGAACCGTCAATGAAATTTGTAACACCCGGCATTTCGAGATTCGGTGCAACAAAAATGATTCCTAATGCAAGTCCAAAGATGGTCCCTACCTTTAAAAATGTACTCAAATAATCACGTGGTGCAAGAAGAAGCCATACAGGTAAAACAGATGCAACAAAACCATAAATAATCATCATGATTGCAATCGTTTCACCTTTAAAAGTAAACATAGCTGCTAACGTTGGATTTTCCGAAACGGTTTGTCCGAAGAATAGTGAAAGAAGCAATAATACAATCCCAATTAAGGAAGCTTCTCCAACACGGCCTGGACGAATATAACGCATATAAATCCCCATAAAGATAGCAATTGGAATGGTAGCGGCGATTGTAAACATTCCCCATGGACTTCCCACTAGGGCCTTCACAACGACCAATGCTAAAACAGCTAATAAGATAACCATGATTCCTAAAATACCAATCATTGAAATAAGGCCTGTGACACGTCCCATTTCGTCCTTAATCATTTCACCGAGTGACTTTCCGTCTCGGCGCATAGAGCCGAAAAGAATAATAAAGTCCTGAACCGCCCCAGCTAAAACAACACCGACTACAATCCACAATGTTCCAGGTAAATAACCCATTTGCGCTGCAAGAATGGGACCGACTAATGGCCCAGCACCGGCAATGGCCGCAAAGTGATGTCCAAATAGTACCCATTTATTTGTCGGAACATAGTCCTTTCCATCGTTATGTATTTCTGCAGGTGTTTTACGTTTGTCATCAAGCTGAAACACCTTATTCGCAATAAACTTGCTGTAAAAACGGTAGGCAATTGCATAAACACAAACAGCAGCTGTTAAGAGCCAAATAGCATTAATGCTCTCGCCGCTATTTAGGGCCATTACTGCGAATCCCGCTGCTCCGAGGGCTGCAATTAATCCCCAGATTACAATTGATTTAAGCGCTTTCATTTTCTCGCCACCTTTTCTATAATTATATCGATATTATATAACAAAATTTGGAGAATTCAAATAAATCTAAAAATATTATTTGGCACTATTCTGACAAAGTATAATAATTACAAAAAGCAGCCGAATGGCTGCTTTCCTCCCAATCTCTTTATTTCTGATAGACCTCTAGCTTTTCCATTATATTTTCAACAGTTGAGCAGACAATTTTTGGTTGAACAAATCCGATAAGTAGTCCACTGTTGTTAAGTACAGCAATCCGTTGCCTTCGAGTTTTGGCGAGTTTCCTAGAGGAATTGTTCTCTTTATTAATTGTGCATAAAGTTCAGGTTCTGTCAGATTTCGCTCAAAGTTTTTGTTGGCAATTTCCTTTATAAGCGCAAGTGCACCGGATACATGCGGTGTTGCCATCGAAGTTCCGCTTAGTTTTGCATATTTTCCATTTAAAAAGGTTGAAAGAATCTCTTCACCAGGAGCAACTAAGTCGACCTCATTATTCGAGTTTGAAAATTCAGAAGAACGTCTTTGCAGATTAATGGCACCGACACTGATCACTTCATTGTAGGAGCCGGGATAGGCCCATTCATCGGAAGAATCCTGTCCATCACCCTCATTTCCAGCAGCACAAACTACTAGAATTTGGTTAGCCACTGCGTTTTGAATCGCTCGATGCAATTCAGGTACATCCTCAGAACCACCGAGGCTCATAGAAATGATATCCACCTTTTGTTCAACCGCATAGTTAATTCCATTTATGATCCAGTCGTATTGCCCTGATCCATTTTTATCAAGTACTTTTAAAATCAGTAAACTTGCTTCAGGTGCAACACCAATTACGCCCTTGTCATTTTGGATGGCAGCAATTGTGCCAGCCACATGTGTTCCATGGCCATTATAGTCAGTGTATACATCAGGATTTCCATTATCATCATTTGTGAAATTTCGACCGCCGATAATCCGCTCACTCAAATCAGGATGGGTTTCATCACAGCCTGTGTCCAATATCGCAACCGTGATTCCCTTACCTTTCGATTTCTCCCAGATTTTCGGGGCCTCAATCATCTCAATACCTTCTGGCACCTCAGACACCGCTTCGACCAATGCATTTACCTGATACGGAAATAAATGTAATCCTTGATCCATTTGTATCCCTCCTGACAGAATTGGTTTTCTGTGTGTTTTCTAGGAAGTTACTAATAGTTTAACAATTCAGAATTAATTTAAACAGTTACAATAGTTGTGTTTTTTCGAACTATTGTTCTTGTTAGTGGAGTAAGGCAGGCCTCTAATATCTGGTTCAAGGCAGAAGAAATATATTGGGATAAGACGGGCTGTCCTCTACTTATGCAAGAATAATAAAGGGATTAACTTTATAAAAGAGAATATATAAAATTAGGTGGGCTATTTATGACATTTGAAGCCGTAGTTATACTCTCAATTGGTTTTCAATGCGATTAATTCAGAAACAATTTATTAGGAGTGTGGTGAGCATGTTTCATGCAAAAGACGTTTTATCCGATCAATTATTAGCAAACGCTAATGATCCTAGCTGGTACCTTCCATTTTCTGACTCGGTTGAAAATTTGTCAGAGAAAGATGCGTTTTGGAAGCCTGATAATGATTGTAATAGTATCGCTGAAATTGTGCAGCATCTATTTTATTGGAATGAAACGTGGCAAACCAGGTACCAAAAATCTCATGTCGATGCTGTGCCTTCTATTGGTAATAATAATAAGAGCTTTATAATTCCGGAGGATAAAAATTTTAATGAATTAAAAGAACGACTATTAGAGGTATTGTTGCAATGGCAAGACTTATTAACTGAGGAAAAAGTCGAAAGTGAAGTAAAGGGTTTCCCTGTGAATGTGAAGTGGTGGGAGATACTAGGAAATGTCTCCACTCATAACGCATATCACATTGGACAAATCATCTATATTCGAAAACTGCAAAAGAGCTGGAAAGTAGATACTGTTAGAGTTTAGTCATTTATTTTTGTATGTTAAATACTAGATTTTCATATGACAATAGGTAAAATACCGAAGCAGCATTATCGATTTTTAGAAGCAAATTGTTCATAAAGCAAACCAATTTAATTATACCTTTACGTTCTAAAGTCTTTTTCGAAGTAAAAAAAGAGAGGGCTGAGTTAATGGGAAATAACCGAGCTAAGAAAATGTACGATTACCACGTTTGGGCTAACCAACAAGTGATTAGGCACTTGAAGCAACTACCTGATAAGGTTTATAACGAGAATGTAAAAAGTGTTTTCTCTTCAATCTCAGATGTTATGATTCATCTTTATGCAACAGACATTACTTGGTTGGAGACGATGAAAGGAAGTAGCTTCCAAGATACTGTTAGGGAAGTTGAGCATCGAAAGTCAAAAGCATTGGGAGCATCGATAGATGATCTTGAAACGTTCTATGATGCGCTTTCTATGGAATTTTACAGCTTTTTTGAAGAGCAGAAAGATCTAGAATGTAGCATTATCACTGAACACCCTAAATATGGTCGTATTGAGTTTATACTTGCTGATCTCGTTCACCATGTAGTGAATCATGGAACCTATCATCGCGGGAACGTGACAGCGATGCTACGTCAACAGGGTGAACGGGGAGTACCTACGGATTATATATATTTTTGTCTATCAAATTAATACGTTTTGTTTTTATCTCGAAACTGGCACGATTCCTCAACAGTGAATCGTGTTTTTTGTTCTGGTAAAATTCTTCCCTCATCATTGTAAAAATGGTTAATACATTTATTTTAGCATAATCTTGGGGTGACTTTTAAGCAGGACTAGCCCTTTGGATTGTTATATATAAACTTATTCAGATTGAATATTATTCCATATTCTTAACGATAATAGGGAGGGAATTGGAAGAGAACAACCGAATTCATTTAAAGAAAAGGTTTTATCAAATATTGGAGGCTATTAAATTATGGGAAGAGTAGTTCATTTCGAAATTCATGTGGATGATATGGAAAGGGCAAAGAAATTTTATGGAGAGGTATTCGGATGGTCATTTCAAGATTGGAGTGAATATGCAGGAATGCCTTACTTTGGAGCAGTAACTGGCGATGAAAATGAACTTGGGATCAATGGTGCTTTAATGCAGCGTCAAAGTGCTCCGCCGGAAACAAACCAAGCTTTAAATGCATTTGCTTGTACAATGGGTGTGGAAAGTTATGATGTAACGGAAGCTAAAATTATTGAGAATGGCGGCCAGGTCGCAATGCCTAAATATGCCCTGCCAGGAATGGCCTGGCAAGGATACTATACAGATACCGAAGGCAATGTATTCGGAATTCACCAACCTGATGTGAATGCAAAATAGAATCGATGTTAGATAAATAAAAACATGAAATCACTGGTACGGATGAATGACGTGAATAAAAAGTGAAGAAAGGCAGATGATCTGTCTTTCTTTATATTACATTCTTTTATTGTTGTATTTTATAACGTTTATAAAGGACAAATCTCTTATGCATTCGGCGAGATTTGTCCTTTATAGTGCTTTTCAGTGACAAATCTCTTGCTCTTGCAGAACAATTAATATTTAATGATAAAGAAAGAAATAAGTATATTTTTATTGTATTTAATTTTTTCAATTGTCATATTTACAGGTGATTAAATGATACATAATTATTTAGGCCAGACTGTTAGTTTTGAGATTGTTTATAAAAAGCGTACATCGATGGGCATTACTATAGATATTTATGGCAATGTCGAAGTTCTGGTTTCAAAAGGGACATCCGATGAACTTGTGCTTCAATTCATTGAGGAAAAATGGGACTGGGTCCAGCTGAAATCCAAGGAAATGAAGGATAGATTGCTTGGGAAAAAGATAAAGGTCTATGATCATGGTGAGTTCTTTCTTTATTTAGGTAACGAATATCCTATTCAGGTCTCACATGATATAACAATCCAGCAAGACTATGTAGTCTTTGAAGGGGATAAGTTAAATATATATGTGAAACAACTTGAGGATGAAAAAATAAGGCAAGCCTTAAAACGGTTTTATTATCAGCAATGTAAAATGTTGGTAGAGAGGAGTGTTCGTTCCTATCAAAAACATTTTAAAGTTAAACCACGGTCTATCCGCATCTCGGATAATAACAGCAACTGGGGAACTTGCGATTCAAGGCAGCAGTTAACCTTCAATTGGAAGCTGGCGATGGCCCCTCAGAAGGTAATCGATTATGTTGTCGTTCACGAAATGTGCCATCTGGTCCATCTGAATCATGATCGTTCCTTTTGGCGCCTTGTAGGTAAAATACTACCCGATTATGAGGAGCGAGAGGACTGGCTAGCTTTATCAAGTTGGAAAATGACAGTATAAGATGGAACATAAATATAAAGGAGACTTATAGATGGATAATAATGATATACTAATTCGATTGAGATATGCACTAGAAATAAAAAATAAAGAAATGGCAGAAATATTTAACCTTGGCGGCGTGGAAGTAACAGTTCCCGAGGTGATAAAAATTCTCACAAAATCAGATGATGAAGCCGAATATGACGATCAAATAAAATGTAATAACAGTATGTTCGATTCATTTTTAAATGGCCTTATAATTTTTAAAAGAGGGAAACAGGAGCCCAAACCAGTACAGTCGGATACACCGGAACCGTTATTAAAGAAAAGTGCAAACGTTAATAATCTCTTGTTGAAGAAAGTAAAAATAGCGCTGGCATTAACTACTGAGGATATGCTGGAAATATTCGAAAATGCAGGAATAACCGTAACAAAAGGAGAACTTGGCGCTTTATTAAGAAAAGAAGGGCATAAGAATTATAAAGAGTGCGGGGATAAATTCGCTAGGAATTTCTTAAAAGGATTAGCACTAAAATATAGGGAATCTTAAATGAACAAAAAACAAACAGAGCAACCCAAATGGTTGCTCTTTTCCTTGGTTTGGAGATGATTTCTTAACTATAGAACCCGTTCAATAAAAATTTCGTAACAGGAATTTTTTATAATCTAAAGAAAATCACCTATAATAATCGTGTAAAGTAAAAAAGACAAAACAAGAATAGGGGATACGATGGCTACAGAAAGAAAAGAAATAGGCTGGAACTTTGATAACAGTTATGCCCGTCTGCCTGACTTATTTTTTACTAGAACCGACCCAACTCCGGTACAAACACCCAGTCTGATTATACTTAATCATTCATTGGCAGCAGACTTAGGTTTAAATGGTCAGGAACTCGATAGTGAAAATGGTACAGCAGTTTTTGCTGGAAACCGGATACCTGAAGGGGCCATGCCGCTTGCCCAAGCATATGCAGGGCATCAATTTGGGCATTTCACAAAATTGGGGGATGGCCGAGCGATCTTGCTGGGGGAACAAATCAGCCCAAAAGGCGAACGATTTGATATTCAACTCAAGGGTCCAGGTAGAACCCCGTACTCTCGCGGAGGCGATGGCCGAGCATCGCTTGGACCGATGCTGCGCGAATACATCATAAGTGAAGCAATGGATGCGCTAGGGATCCCTACTACCCGCAGTCTAGCAGTTGTGACAACGGGAGAGCCTGTATTCCGTGAAAGGACCTTGCCTGGTGCGATTTTAACCCGTGTAGCGGCCAGCCATTTGCGCGTCGGTACCTTTCAATATACTGCAAAATGGGGAACAATCGAAGAACTCCGGATTCTGGCTGACTACACACTCAATCGCCATTATCCAGATATCGAAACGGATGAGAATCGCTATCTTGCGCTACTCCAGGAAGTGATTAAACGTCAGGCAGCGCTCGTTGCCAAATGGCAACTAGTAGGCTTTATCCATGGTGTAATGAATACCGATAACATGACGATAAGTGGTGAAACCATCGATTATGGTCCATGTGCCTTTATGGATACATATGACCCAGCAACTGTATTTAGTTCAATTGATACCCAAGGCCGCTATGCTTATGGCAATCAGCCGTATATCGCTGGTTGGAATCTAGCGAGATTTGCTGAAACTCTTCTGCCGCTTATTCATGATAATCAGGAAGAAGCTGTCAAACTGGCACAGGATGAGATATCAAGATTTATGGAGTTGTATCAAAGAAATTGGCTTTCAGGTATGAGAGCAAAACTGGGGATATTTAATGAAGAGGATCAGGACGTAACCATTGCTGAAGACCTCCTCGGTATGATGGAGAAGTATCAGGCGGACTATACTAATACTTTCCGTGCCTTAACGTTTGAAAAGCCTGAGGATACGGTCTTAATGGAGACTCCAGAATTTAAAGCTTGGTCTGAGAAATGGCAGGCGCGACTAGGCAGGCAGCAGGAATCTAAGGCTAGTTCACTTCAGTTAATGCGTAGCAGCAATCCTGCGGTCATTCCTCGGAATCACCGGGTGGAGGCTGCACTAGATGCTGCTGTGAATCAAGAAGACTACAGTGTAATGGGACAGCTCCTTGATATCCTTTCAAACCCATTCGCTCACTCTCCAGAACAGGCCGATTACTGTACACTTCCTGAGCAATCAGCCCAGCCCTACAAAACTTATTGTGGTACATGAAATAGCATTAGGGATGGTTTACTAGAAGGACAAGATAATGCTAGCCTACGGGAAGTATTATTTTTGTTCATCCAAATATAGTTGTGAATGTGCTTGACTCAATCAATACTGGGGATGAGTTAGTGTTTTAAAAAGAGTCTGATTTCTATTGGAAATCAGGCTTATTTTTTTTGATTATGAAATAAAAAACAAATAGTTAAACTATTTGGAATATTGACAGAATAATGAACGAGAGTTACGATTAGATTGTTCTTAATAAATGCGAATGCCATTCGATAATGTCGAACGTAAGGAGGGTGGTTGTGTCAGAACGTTTAATTCAGTCTGTTGAAAGAGCCGCTGATATCCTTGAATTATTTTTGGTTACTAAACCAGAACTAAGTATCAAAGAGATTAGTGAGAATCTAAACTTATCAAAAAGTACAGTCCACGGTATTATCAAAACCCTGGAACATAGAGGTTACCTTCAACAAAATCCTGAGGATTTGAAATATAAACCAGGAATTAAGCTTTTTGAACTTGGCAATTTTGTTGGAAAACATCTCGATATTGGAAAAATTGCAAGACCTATTATTAGAGACTTAGTTGATGAACTAAATGAAACCGTTCACTTAGTTTCGTTACAACGGGATGAAATTATTTACATTGAAAAGGTAGAAGGACATAGTGCCCTTACCATTTATTCTCATATTGGAAAAAGAGCTCCCTTCCATAGTACAGGTGTTGGAAAGGCGATCCTTGCTCACTTAAATGAAAATGAGGCAAATAGAATCTTATCATCAATCAATTTGGAGTCTTTCACAAAATACACGATGACAAATATTGAGGAGATTAAAGAACAGCTTCATTCCATCCGAGAGCAAGGCTATGCGGTCGATGATGAAGAAATTGAGTTAGGACTTAAATGTATAGCTGCTCCGATTTTTAATCATCAAGGAAATGTAATCGCTTCAATCAGCTGTGCTGCACCTAAAATGAGGCTTGATGAAAATCGGCTTCCTCAAGTAATTGCAGGAATAAAAAGAGCTGCAGCAGAGATTTCAAGTGATTTAGGGTATCGAGGTAAAAACATCTTATAGAAAAACTAGAGAAAAAAATAAAACCATAAATTCTAGGAGGAGAATTATTTTGTCAAAAATAAAAGTTGCCGTTCTTGGCTCGGGGAACATAGGTACAGATTTAATGATCAAACTTGGACGATCAGAACTATTAGAATTAACTGCTGTAATTGGGATTGACCCACAATCAGACGGGTTACGCCGTGCAAGAGAATTAGGTTATGCAGGTGTGGATACGGGGATTGATGGATTTCTTGCAGACCCAGCATTAAAGGCTGACATCGTTTTTGATGCAACCTCAGCCAAAGCACATCTTTATAATGCAAAAGTGTTAAAAGAGGCAGGCATAAAAGTAATTGATATGACACCTGCAGCTGTTGGCCCATATGTATGTGCGGCTGTTAATATTGATGAACATTTAGATAAAGATAATATCAATTTGATTACCTGTGGTGGTCAGGCGACAATTCCAATGGTCCATGCAGTAAACCGTGTAGTACCAGTAGAATACGCAGAAATTGTAGCTACAATTGCAAGTTTGAGTGCAGGACCAGGAACACGTGCTAATATCGATGAATTTACGGAAACAACTTCACGTGCGATTGCAGAGGTTGGTGGTGCGAAAAAAGGAAAAGCGATTATGATCTTGAACCCAGCGGAACCGCCGATTATGATGCGGGATACCGTTTATACACTTGTTGAAGAAGGAAAAATGGACGATGAAGCAATTAGGAAATCGATTGCTGAAATGGAAAAAGTGGTTCAAGCTTATGTTCCTGGCTATCGACTCCGCACGGAGCCTATTTTTGAAGGAAATAAAGTAACCATCTTCCTTGAGGTAGAGGGTGCTGGTGATTACTTACCTAAATATGCAGGAAACCTAGATATCATGACATCTGCTGGTGTTAAAATTGCCGAAGCGTTTGCTAATAAACTATTAACGAAAGAAACAGTTTAAGCTGTAGAAAGGGGTAAATAATAATGACAAATAAACAAGATATTCTTATCACAGAGGTAGCCTTACGTGATGGAAGCCATGCCATCAATCATCAATATACAGTGGATCAAGTACTTAAAATTGCCAAAGCATTAAATGATGCAAATGTTCCTTTTATAGAAGTTTCTCATGGAGACGGTTTAGCTGGATCATCATTACAATATGGGCTCTCACGTACAAATGAAATGGAATTAATTGAAGCAGCAGTATCTGTTACAGATAAATCCAAAATTGCTGTTCTTCTTTTACCAGGGATCGGTACATTACATGAATTAAAAGAAGCGGCTAATTTAGGGGCAAAAATGGCACGTATTGCCACGCATGTTACAGAAGCTGATGTCGCTCCACAACACATTGCCTATGCAAAAGAATTAGGAATGGAAACAGTAGGATTCTTAATGATGAATCATATGGCACCTGTTGCTAAATTAGTAGAACAGGCAAAACTAATGGAAAGCTATGGAGCGGACACAGTATATGTTGTTGATTCTGCTGGTTACTTACTTCCTGATCAAGTCCGCGAACGGATTCGTGCTCTTAAGCAATCCATTGGTGTGAATGTTGGTTTCCACGGCCATAATAATTTATCACTTGCAATGGCTAACACTCTTGCGGCCATTGAAGAGGGAGCTACTCGTATTGATGGTAGTGTTCGCTGCCTAGGTGCTGGAGCAGGTAACACACAAACAGAAGTACTAGTTGCAGTTTGTGAACGGATGGGAATTAAAACCGGAGTAGACTTATATAAAATGATGGACTTGGCTGAAGATATCGTGGCACCTATTTTACAAACACCACAAGAAATCACAAAAGATAGCTTAACACTTGGATATGCCGGTGTATACTCAAGCTTCGCACTCCATGCAAAACGTGCTGCGACAAAATTTGGTGTTGACTCACGTGATATTCTCATTGAATTAGGAAAACGAAAAGTAGTTGGCGGACAAGAGGATATGATCGTCGAAGTGGCAGCAGAAATTGCTAAAAACAAGTCAAAAATTGTTTTGGCCTAAAATAAAGTCCACTAATAGTAAATTTATAGAGTTTCAAAATAATAGATTTTTTGGAAGAGGGGACATAATGGTTCCCTCTTCCTCCACTTTAGAAGCGAAGTGTTGTTTTTTGTAACTGAAGTTATCTACTGTCATTGTTGTAATGGTAATGTTCCCGTTCTTTCAACTTAATATTCAATTGATGCAATCCGTCCATTAGCAGTTTATATTCCACGAGTTCAATACTACAGGATTGAATTTTTTCACTGATCGTTTTGATAATCGCTTGCTTTTCTTCGAGTGCCTTCTTTTCTAAATGGATATAGACTCTGCGTTCATCTGCCTTAGAACGTTCTTTTCTAATCCATCCGTTTGCTTCCATTCTAGTTAGCATAGGGGTCAATGTTCCAGTACCTAAACTCAATTTTTCTCCTAAGTCTTTTACTGTAACACCAGCTTTTTCCCATAAGGCTAATAGTACCAAATATTGTGGATAGGTTAAGCCGTATGGTTGAAGTGCACCAGTATATAACTTATTGAATTCACTTGCTGTTTCGTATACGGCAAAGCAAAGTTGATTCTTTAATAACATGAAGTCTTCCATGATGATCACCTTACTTTAAATAATTAGGACAATAATCTTTTTATATCTTTCTCCATCCGGCTTGGTTCAGTCGTGGGAGCATAGCGTTCAATCACCTGACCAGTAGGATCGACAAGGAATTTTGTGAAATTCCATTTGATATTCTTGGTAAGTGCCCCTGGTTTTTGGTTTTTTAAATAAGTAAATAGAGGGTCTGCATTAGTGCCATTCACATCAATTTTTGAAAATATTGGAAAGGTTACACCGTAGTTTACTTGGCAAAATTGAGTGGTTTCTTCAATATTAGCGAATTCTTGATTGTTGAATTGATCACATGGGAAGCCTAAAATCTCCAGGCCATCCTCATTGTATTTTTCATATAGCTCCTGAAGTCCCTTGAATTGGGGTGTTAAACCACATTTACTGGCGGTATTTACAATAAGCAATAGCTTGCCCTCGTAATCCATTAAGGATTTTTCCATACCATTAGTCATTTTTACACTAAAGTCATAAATTGTTGTCAAAGTAAATTCCCCCTTATTTTATGGAACATGGTTTCTTTAAAAAATAAATCGTCTACAATTCAATCTTATGCGATTTAATTACCAATGGCAAGTTTGAAGATATTGTTGGTTAGCTGGATATCTGGAAATGGAAAAGAGAACGATAAAAGTGAAAAGGAGGTTTTCTGGATGGGTCTCAATTTGTTTAATGGTAAAAACGAAGAAGAAAAGGAAGTACTAAAAGACGTTCTTGAAGATGCAATTGAAACAGAAGAAAATTTAATGCGGACATATCTTATTACAGCAGAGCGGATTCATGATAATGATGAGCTAAAGGAACGTCTCGAAAACTTTGCAGAAGGGAATGCGAAACGAACAAAGCAATTAATTGATGAACTGAATGATAACAAGAAGTAATACAAGTAAGTGCTCATCTAAGCTGGACCAAGATGAGCCTTTATTTATAGTTAAGGATGCATGGATTACCGCTATTATCCAATCATAACCACCTTCTAAATAAACCAAAATAAGATGGTTCACTTATTCATTCCAAAGGAGTTGGTTGTGTTGAAATGGCACAAAACGATACTTTCAATGATTCAACAGCGTCAAGATAAAAAGGTTGCCTTAGCTGTTGACACTTCCACGAATGAAGCCCCAAGCATTTTAATCAATAACATAGTAAAACTGTTTGAACAAATTAAACCAGATACAATATTAGTACAAGCAGATTTTAAAATTAGAAGTACGTCCCCTGTTAAGAGTGATACAATTAAATACCATACACATGGGAAATCTTCATATACTTTGGTTCTTGAGTGGGCAAAAGAAGAGAATATCGATACACTGTTTTATATTACAGATGTAACTGGCTTTATTTCTGAAGACATAGAAAATGTTAGTTATGAAATGATTTGGCTTGTACCTGGCGCTATTTTGCCAAGGGTACCATTTGGTAAAGCAATTAAGGTCGCATAAAAAAAATCCCTCACGTAAAAGTGAGGGATGAACTCGAAAAATAGGTGAAATCATGAAAGAATATTATTATGATAAATTGATGGGGATAAAAACAGGAGGGGACCAAAACGGATTTAATAAGTCTTTCCACTACCATCGTTATGAGCCTACGCCATATAGTGCACTCGAAGAATTATTTAACAACTATAAAATTACAAGCAATGATCGAATTGTTGACTTTGGTTGTGGCAAAGGACGATTAAACTTTTATATTCATTACCATTTTCGGGCATCGGTTGTTGGGATTGAAATGAATGAGGATTATTACCATGATGCAATTGAAAATCGAAAAAATTATTTAAAGATGACCCACCCGATTAATGATCTTATTTATTTTCATTGCTGCCTAGCCGAAGAGTATAAGGTAGAGACAGTAGACAATCGATTTTACTTTTTTAATCCTTTTTCCATTCAAATTTTTATGAAAATCATTAATAATATCTTATTATCGGTTGAAACAGCGGAGCGAGATGTTGAAATCATTTTATATTATCCATCAGAAGATTATATTTATTATTTAGAAAATAACACCACTTTTGAATTGAAAAAAGAAATTATTCTGCCATACTTACATGAACGCAACCCAAATGAACGATTTTTAATCTATCAATTAAACGTGTAGGTTTGTATTAATCTGTATATTTCATCGTCTAAAAGAGCATTGTTTGTAGTTTCAAGCAATTGTTCTGAAATAATAATATAGCTGCAGTTGTTCCCTTTTAAATAGCTATAGATAATCTGAGCGGTATCAATTTCATCTCTGCTAATTTTTTTTAATGATTGATCTTCACTCGATCTAAAAATGGTTACAATTTTGGCCTTGACTGTTTTATGAACCGATTCAACCTCAGAACAGCTGAATTTTTCACTGAAGATTATTTTGTTGTTTTTAATTAGGAATAGTTTAGAGGTACAGTCCGTTAAGCGTTCAATGACGGCAATATTTTTATTACATTCGGTAAATTCAATTACTTTTTCTTTATTAAGAAGGGAGTGGATTGCCTCCAATGTGTCTCTATATTTCAATGCCGCTTCGAAATCGAATTTTTCAGAGGCCTCTGTCATTCTTTGCTCTAAATCGCTAAGGAGACTTGTATCCAATCCTTGCAGCAAGGCAAGAATTTTGTTCAACCTCTCATTGTACTGATCGAATGCTGCCCCACCCTTACACATTCCAAGACACAAACCTAAGGAATAGTTTAAACAGGGGGTATTCTTGTTTGAAGGGGTATTGCAGTTTATTTTATAGAAATCTTTCATTCCTTGAAGTGCTTTTTCAACCGTATGCTTGCTTGTATATGGGCCAAAATAAAGACTATCTTGTTTATCAGGGTTCTTACAAATTTCCATTCTTTGATAGCCTCTATCCAAGTAAATCCTGATGTAGATATAGGATTGAGGACTCTTCATCATTCGATTAAAAATAGGCTTCATTTCCTTGATTAATTTACATTCAAGCATAAAAGCTTCAAATTCCGTATCTGTAAGTATAAAGTCAAAATCCTTTAGGCTAGCTTTAAGCTTAATAATCTTTTGAGTATGTGATTTTGAATTTTGGAAGTATGACCGCACACGATTCTTAAGATTTTTCGCTTTACCTACATAAATAATTTGTGCATTGGAGTCCTTCATTAGATATACACCAGGGGAAGAGGGAAGACTTTTCACTTTTTCTTTTAAATTCATAGGAATACCTCCAATCACTATGTATATCTTATCATAAATTAAAAAGGTGCCCAGCCTCTTCATCTGTTATAAATGGATGAGAAGCTAGGCACCTTTTCTTTAAAGCGATGAAGGATTCTGAACTTAGATAACTGTCCAGCTCCAGCGTCCAGCGGCTAGTGTACTTCGCCCTTTTCCCTACGATAAGTCAACATCGAATCGCTAACGCTCTCCGTGTTTCCTTTATCTCAGTCAAAGGGCTCCAGTCCATACGCCGCTAAACGGACGCTTACGCTTTTATTTTATCCCTTTCATGAAGCCCTGAATCTTTGGTGCTAACATTAATAGGATAATACCTAATGCGATGGATGCTCCACCGATAACACCAAAGTAGGTCATTTCAGTTTCAGGTGTGTAGAATTTAACAACTTGCGCATTTAGTGCTTGCGCAGCAGCACTTGCTAGGAACCATAAGCTCATCGTTTGTGCTGAGAAGGCTGCAGGCGCTAATTTAGTAGTCGCTGATAATCCAACAGGTGATAAACATAACTCACCAAATACAACAATTAAATAACTAAGAACAAGCCACATTGGGCTTACCAATGAATCCGTACCGCCAAGATATGCTGGGATAAGAATAACTAGGAATGATAAACCAGCAAATAATAATGATAATGAGAATTTTTGTGGTACTGTTGGCTGACGCTTTCCTAATTTAATCCACAACCAAGCAAATACAGGTGCAAATATAATAATAAATAACGGGTTTAAAGATTGGAACCACGCAGGCTTAATTTCGATACCTGCAAAATGTAATTGTGTACGTGTGTCTGCATAGCTAGCAAGGATGGTTGAGCCTTGCTCTTGAATTGCCCAGAACATAACGGCTGCAATAAATAACGGGATATAAGCAATAATCCTTGAACGTTCTACAGCAGTTGTTTTTGGACTGCGATACATAACAACAAAATAAATCGTCGGAATTAAAATACCAAGGAATGTGACAATATTAATAAAGCTAGCAAAAGTTAAAAGACCGTTTGGAATTAAAACTGCACATAAAACAGCAATAATAATAACACCTAAACCAATAATGGTGAAGACCTTTTTCTTTTCTGCTGGTGCCATTGGGTTTGCAACCATTGTCCCTGCAAGGCCAAGATTTTTTTTCTTTGTAAGACTAAATACTACTAAACCTAAGAACATACCTACCGCAGCAATACCAAAACCTACATGGAAGTTGCCTACAGATCCAACGATTAAAGGAGATAAGAATGCTCCCAAGTTAATACTCATATAGTAAATAGTGAAACCAGCATCACGACGTTCGTCCTTTTCGCTGTACAATTCACCTACTGCAGAAGAAACATTTGGTTTAAGCATCCCAGTACCTAGGACAATTAATACCATAGATACAAAGAACATCGAAACACTGCCTGGAATAGCCAGGGCAATATGTCCAAACATAATTAAGATTCCACCGTAAAACACGGCTTTTGAAGAACCGAAGATCCGGTCAGCTAACCAGCCGCCAATGATTCCGGACATATAAACAAGTGATCCATAAATGGACATGATAGAAAGCGCAAGATTTTGATCAATCCCCAGTCCGCCTTTAGAAACTTCATAATACATATAGAAAACGAGGATGGCCCTCATTCCATAGTAAGAAAAGCGCTCCCAAAACTCAGTAAAGAAAAGAGTAGATAGTCCTTTAGGATGTCCGAAAAATCCTGTTTGAGGCACACTATCCACAATTTTCTGTCTATTCATTTTTGACATGTTATTACCTCCCTTTTATTATATTATAATACTTTCTTAAGTTTTGAATTGTCAAAAACATTTTTTGGGAAATAAGTTATCAAAGGTGAAAAACATTGATAATACTGAATTTCAGATAGTTTGAAGGGGAAAAGAAAGTTTTTTTGGAATAGTAAATAATTTCTGATTAGAATGATTTTTTCTTTTAATATAATAAAAGGCGGTAAATCCTAGTAAAGTACTAATTACCGATAAGGACCTCACTAGTACATAATGAACATAAGAAAGATGAAGAAGACCAAGCAATATTACTCAAAAATGACTATCTCTGAATATAAAGGAGAAACTATTCTTATCGAAAATACACATGTGGTTATAGAAAACCCCCATTAATGGAAGGCGAATTATGAATGCAGATAAATATAATCTTGAAGTACTAAATAAAATCGACCTGTTTTTTAAATTATTTAACAACATGTCTGATTTGGTCTATCTTACAAAGGTGGAAAACAATGGGCGGTTTAGCTACCTTCTCGCGAATGAGCCTGCTCAGTTTTTTTCTGGACTAACGGCTAATTCCTTTGATAAGCCATTAGAAGAGGTTTTACCTGAGGAAGTATTTAAAATCATCGAGGTTAAATACAAGCTAGCAATCGCTGTGAAGGAGCCAATTACTTATGAAGATAAGATTGTTGTGCCTTCATCGTACTCAAAAAGCCCCAAAAATAAGTATGCTCCTTGTCAGTTAGTTTATTGGGAATCTACCATTACTCCGTGTAATCAAAATGACGAATGTACCCATTTGTTGGCAGTCGTTCGCGATATAACCGAAAGAAAAGAGCGAGAAAATGAATTAAAAAGGATAAATGACCGTTTTGAATTAGTTTGGAATAGTGTCGCAGATGCAATGTATACCTTTGATCGGCACGAAAACTTTGTATCTGTTAATAAATCATTTGAAAATTTATTAGGCTGGACGGAGGAAGAAATAATTACCAATAGGACGATCAGTATTATTCCTATGGACAGTAAAGAAGACTTAAAAGAAATAATAGAAAGGGTTAAACAGGGTGAAGTGGTTCCTTCTCATGAAGTTCAGCGGGTTACAAAAGAAGGGAACGTAATTGATGTATTAGCGTCTTATTCTCCTATTTACGATCGGAACGGAATTTGGGATGGAGCTGTGGTGGTATATAAAGATATTTCTGAAAGAAAAAAGTATGAAGAACAATTAAAACACCATGCCCTTCATGATTATTTAACTGGGATGCCTAATCGAAATTTCTTTTCAAAAAGTTTAAAAGAAGAGATGGTTCGTTCAGAAAGGTCTAATCGAACACTTGCTGTGTTTTATCTAGATATCGATAAATTTAAAGAAATTAATGATACACTAGGCCACGATATTGGTGATGAATTACTTAAGGAATTTTCAAAACGTGTAAAATCATGTATTCGCGAGGAAGATTTACTCGCTAGAATAGGTGGAGATGAGTTTGGCATCCTCATTACTAATTTGTACGATAGGGGTAAGGCATTAGAAATTGCTGAACGGATGTTATCCTCCTTTCAAGACCATTGGATAATTGAGGATCATCACCTAAAGATTGCCTCAAGTATAGGAATATCCTTCTATACACCTCCCTATCAGCAAGATGAAAAATTGCTCCTAAAACAAGCAGACATCGCCTTATATCAAGCCAAGAAAAATGGAAGAGGTAACTACCAAGTATATACAAACTAATTGGGTGCCTGACACCACCGATGGACAAATGTCCATGAGTGGTGTCAGGCACCTTTTTTCATACGTCTTTAAACGGAAACTTCCGCTTTAGATTTAGGCATAATAGTTATTGACATTGACGTTGCGTAAAGGTGTATCGTTAGTTCATAAGGAGGTGAAAGAATGGAATATACGGTGCAGAAGCTTGGCAGTCTAGCAGGTGTGAGCACAAGAACACTTAGGTATTATGATGAAATTGGAATTCTTAAGCCGGCAAGGATTAATTCGTCAGGATATCGAATCTATGGTCAAACAGAAGTGGATTGCTTACAGCAAATTTTATTCTACAGGGAGTTAGGAATCAGTTTAGAGAGCATAAAAGAAATCGTAACGGCACCTTCGTTTGATGGTTCAGCAGCACTGAAAGAACATCGTAAAAAACTTCTTGAGAAAAAAGAACAATTAGAAATGTTGATCGCAAATGTGGAAAAGACGATTGCGGTAACAGAAGGGAGAATGAAAATGTCAAATAAAGAAAAATTCGAGGGCTTTAAGAAAAAAATGATTGATGAAAACGAGAAAAAGTACGGGAATGAAATTCGTGAAAAGTACGGTGATGAAGCCGTAAATAAGTCAAATGCCAAACTACAGAATATGACACAAGCGCAATATGATGAGGTTACTAAATTAGCGGAACTTGTTGCCGAAACTCTAGCCGAAGCTTTTAAAACTAGAGATCCTGCAGGGGAATTAGCTCAAAAAGCCGCTGAGCTCCATAAACAATGGTTATGTTACTATTGGAATGAATATAGTAAGGAAGCCCATGCAGGTCTTGCTCAAATGTACGTAGATGATGAACGATTTACTGCTTATTATGATAAAGAACAGCCAGGTACGGCAGAATTTTTAAGGGATGCCATTCATATTTATACCGGTATGAAAAAATAATTATTTACACAAGAAACAGGAGACTAGTCTATGGGAACAATATTAGAGTATAAAAAAAGCAATAAGCATATGTACCATCAAAAAAACGATCCAGTAATTATGATTCCCGAAGAAAACCCTGTAAGACAGCTATAGTCTTACAGGGTTTTTTCATTATTTTTTATGAATTTTAGTATTTTAATATTTAAATAAAAAAATTTCGTACATAACGCAAAGAAGATACATTATCACTTTAACGCGACTACGTATTATAGGTGATTTATGTACTTTTTTCACATAATTGACAAAATTCGCAATTACGAATAAAGTAATATATGTCATAATTATTTTAAAATTTATTATATTATTATATTTCTGATTAGTGGGAATTCATAAAAACAAACGAATGTACAGGTAGGTGTAAATGTGGAAAAGGATCCTATTCTTCGAATAAAAGACTTAAAGGTGTCTTTTCAATCAGGGAAAAAATTCGTTCCAGCTGTTGATGGTATCAGTTTTGATTTAAAGGATGGTGAAATTTTAGGGATCGTCGGTGAATCGGGGAGTGGTAAAAGTGTCACTTCACTAGCAGCGATGGGGCTGATTCCGTCTCCTCCAGGAAAAATCGAGAATGGTGAAATCATTTTTGAAGGAAAAGACCTGAAGAATTTATCCGAAAAAGAGTGGCGGAAAATCCGCGGTAATCAAATTTCAATGATATTCCAAGAGCCAATGACATCACTAAATCCGCTGTTTACAATTGGCAATCAATTAATAGAGGCTATTCGATTACATACAGATCTTTCAAAGAGAGAAGCAATAGTACGCAGTGTTGAATTATTAAAACTGGTTGGAATTCCAAGGGCAGACGGAATTCTTAAAGAGCATCCTCACCAGCTTTCGGGCGGAATGAGGCAACGGGTTATGATTGCGATGGCAATGGCCTGCAATCCTAGGGTGTTGATTGCGGACGAGCCCACAACAGCACTTGATGTAACCATTCAAGCACAGATCCTCGCATTAATGAAGGATTTAAATAAAAAGACAAATACAACCGTCATTCTCATTACCCATGATTTAGGTGTTGTGGCAGAAATTTGTGAACGGGTAATTGTCATGTATGCTGGGCAAATCGTAGAGCAGGGTGATGTTAGAACCATTCTTAAAAATCCTCAACATCCGTATACAAAGGGACTTTTAAAATCCGTCCCAGATTTAAGAGGGAAAAAGGAACGGCTTTATAGTATTCCAGGCACAGTCCCTACTCCTGGCACGATCCAAAAGGGATGCCGGTTTGCGGCTAGATGTGGGGAGGCATTCGCTCAATGCCAGGAAAACACACCAGATTTATTTAAAACGGAAAAAGACGGACATGAAGTACGCTGTTTCCTACATAAATTGAAGGAGGGGAGAGACATCCATGTCGGAGTTACTTCTTGAAGTTAATGGTTTAAAAAAGTACTTTCCGATTACAGGCGGGCTATTTGGCAAGAAACAAGGAGAAGTCAAAGCGGTTGACGATGTATCTTTTTATGTTAGAAAAGGGGAGACTTTGGGCATCGTTGGTGAAAGCGGCTGCGGCAAATCTACTACCGGCCGTCTGCTCATGCGTTTGATTGAAGCGAGTGACGGAAAGATTGTTTTTGAAGATAAAGAGATTACCAGCATGTCAAAGTCTGAATTAAGAAAAACTCGCCGGGATATCCAGATGGTTTTTCAAGATCCCTATGCGTCGCTTAATCCAAGACACTCAATCGAACAGATTCTTGAGGAACCGCTGGTCGTTCATGGAATTGGTACCAAAGAGGAACGCCAAAAGCAAGTGAGAGATATGCTTGAGGTGGTGGGCTTAAGCAGTTACCATGCCAAAAGATATCCACACCAATTTAGTGGTGGTCAGCGTCAGCGGATTGGGATTGCAAAAGCGTTAATGACTAAGCCCAAACTAATTATTGCGGATGAGCCTGTCTCAGCGCTCGACGTATCGATTCAAGCCCAGGTTCTTAACCTGATGAAGGATATCCAAAAGGAATTCCAGCTTACTTACATATTTATCGCGCATGATTTAGGGGTTGTACGACATATTAGCGATCGCGTGGGTGTGATGTATTTAGGAAGATTAATAGAGTTAGCTGATAGTGTGGAACTTTATGAAAATCCAAAGCATCCTTACACAAAGGCACTTCTTTCTTCTGTACCAATACCAGACCCAGATATTAAGAGGGAAACAATTTTAATCGAAGGAGAACTTCCTAGTCCAGCTAATCCTCCTTCTGGCTGTGCCTTCCACACACGATGCTCACAGGTGATGGATATTTGTAAAAATACTAGACCAGCGGAACAAAATCTTAACGGTCATTTTGTCGCATGTCACTTATATAACAAGTGATTTGCGGCATTTATGATAAAAAACAAAAATATAAGGGGGTAAAAATCTTATGAAGAAAAGGTCTTTTAAACTGCTGTTGATTTCTCTATTAGCCATCAGCATGTTTTTAGTTGGCTGTAGCGGCAAAACGAATGAAGCAACAGGAGGCAAAAAGGATCCTGCAGGTGGAAGTGAATCTAAAAAGGATACACTAGTTTATGGTCGTGGAGGAGATTCTACATCACTAGATCCGATCACTACAACTGAAGGTGAAGCATTCAAAGTAACAGAAAACATCTATGAAACTTTGATCCAATATGGTGATCAAGATACCACTATTAATCCAGGGCTTGCTGAATCGTGGGAAGTTACACCTGACGGCTTAACTTACACATTCAAGCTTCGTCAAGGAGTTAAGTTCCATGACGGTACTGATTTTAATGCAGATGCGGTTGTTTTCAACTTTGACCGCTGGATGAACGGAGATTCCGACAAATTCCCTTACTACACAATGTTTGGCGGATATAAAAAGGATGAAGGCCACGTAATTAAAGAAGTCAAAGCAATTGATGCCAATACCGTTCAATTTGTGCTAAAACGTCCACAAGCTCCATTTTTAAAGAACCTGGCCATGTCTCCGTTTGGAATTGCTAGCCCTACGGCTGTTGAAAAATACGGTGACAAGTTTAGACAAAATCCAGTTGGAACCGGTCCATTTAAATTCGTTGAGTGGAAAGAAAACGATACAATTACACTTGAGAAGAACCCTGATTATTGGCAAAAAGGCTTACCTAAGTTAAACAAAGTTATTTTCCGTGTAATCCCTGAAAATACTGCACGTCTTAATGCTCTTGCTAATGGCGAAATCGACGTGATGGATGGACTAAACAATTCAGATGAAGCTACTGTTAAAGCAAATGCCAATCTTCAAGTGATTGAACGTCCATCAATGAATGTTGGTTATATTGGTTTAACTACTACTCGTAAACCATTTGATAATAAACTCGTTCGTCAAGCGATTAACTACGCTGTCGATAAGAAATCAATCATTGATGCGTTTTATGGTGGGAAAGCCCTTGCTGCTGTCAATCCAATGCCTCCTTCCATCGAAGGCTACAATAAAGCAGTTGAGCCGTATCCATATGATTTAGAAAAAGCTAAAGCATTGTTAAAAGAAGCTGGGTACGAAAAAGGATTTACAATCGATTTATGGGCAATGCCTGTAGCTCGCCCTTATATGCCAGAAGCACAAAAAGTAGCTGAAGTGATTCAAGAGAGCTTAAGCAAAATCAATGTCAAAGCCAAAATCCAATCTGTGGACTGGGCTACTTACTTAGATAAAGCAGCAAAAGGTGAATTTGATATGTTCATGCTTGGCTGGACAGGTGACAACGGTGACGCTGATAACTTCTTATACACATTGCTGGATAAAGACAGCATTGGAAGTAATAACTACTCCCAGTATAGCAATGACAAATTACATGACGTCCTAATTAAAGCACAAACAGAAGTTGATCAAGCGAAGCGTAATGCACTTTACGAAGAAGCACAAGTCATCATCCACGATGATGCTCCATGGGTTCCACTTGTTCACTCTACACCGCTGTTAGCAGCAGGTAAAGACGTTGCAAATTACTTACCACACCCAACTGGATCAGAAGCGCTGACAAAAGTTGAATTTAAATAATATTGGCAGAAAGGGGAGGAAGCTTTGCCTCCCCTTTTGTTAACTAAAATCCATTCTTTTTTTTTGTGAAAAAAATGTCTAGCTGTAGCGTCTAGTAAGGCGCTTACGCTATTCGATGAGGTGAATATATTGTTAACTTATACAGTCCGCCGTGTGTTTTCATTAATACCTGTTTTAATTGGGATGACACTTGTTGTATTTGCTATTATCCATGCTATTCCAGGAAATCCCGCTCAGGTCATTCTTGGACAGAGAGCAACGGCAGAATCAATTGCCACGTTAACAAAGGAATTAGGGTTGGATAGGCCCTGGTACATACAATACCTAGATTATATCAATTCCTTAATTCATGGGGATTTAGGAGTCTCCCTTCGGACAAGGGGTCCTATTAATGAAGAAATATGGACTTACTTAGCTGCGACGGCAGAACTGACGGTCGTAGCCATGCTTATCGCCATCATTGTTGGAGTTAATGCTGGGATCGTCAGTGCTTGGTTCTCCAAATCATGGTTTGATTATGCTGCAATGGTCCTTGCCCTTATTGGGGTATCACTACCGATCTTTTGGCTTGGTTTAATGGGACAATGGGTATTTTCAATTGAATTAGGATGGTTACCGACGACAGGACGAGAGAATGTGAGAGATCCTGTTGCAGCGATTACCAATTTTTATTTAATAGATACCCTATTACAAGGGAGATTTGAACAATTTATAACGGTCTTAAAACATTTGATACTGCCAAGCGTAGCACTTGCTACGATTCCAATGGCGATTATTGCTAGAATGACCCGGGCTACGATGCTCGAGGTGATGAAGTCGGATTATGTACGTACTGCAAGAGCAAAAGGATTAAGCATGTTCTGGGTAGTGTATAAACATTCCTTAAAAAATGCTGTTATTCCTGTTCTGACTATTATTGGATTGCAAACAGGTCTATTACTTGGAGGAGCTATTTTAACAGAAACAATCTTTGGCTGGCCAGGCATTGGAAGATATCTCTATGATGCGATCGGCTACCGTGATTATCCGGTCATTCAGTCAGGGATCTTAATTATTGCGGCAATTTTTGTTCTTATTAATTTAATTGTGGACTTATTGTATGTAATTGTGGACCCACGAATTAAATATACGAAATAGAGGAGGGAACTTAAAGTGGCGGAACTTGCAAAAAATCCGACAAATTTAACGGCGGTAATTGTTGAAGAAAAGCTGACACCTCTATGGAAGGAAGCTTGTCTTTCTTTCTATAAAAATCGGTTAGCGGTAATTGGTTTAGGAATCGTCGTCTTTTTTATTATTATTGCTGTGATCGCTCCAGTGATTGCACCATATAGCTATAAAGAACAAGTCTTAACCGATCGAATGCTCCCGCCTTCAAGTGATCATTGGTTTGGGACAGATGATTTTGGACGCGATATTTTTTCTCGAATTGTTTACGGGGCTAGAATATCTTTGTGGGTGGGCTTTTTCTCAGTCTTAGGGTCTGTTGTGGCAGGGACCTTCCTTGGAATTGTAGCTGGATACTATGGACGCTGGGTAGATGCGATTATCTCACGAATCTTTGATATTATGCTTGCCTTTCCAAGTATTCTATTGGCAATTGCTGTTGTATCTATCTTAGGACCTTCATTGCAAAACGCGTTAATTGCAATTGCTGTGATAAACATCCCGAACTTTGGACGACTAGTTCGCTCTAAGGTATTAAGCGTAAAACAGGAAGAATATATTATGGCTGCACGTGCTGTCGGAATGAAGGATACACGAATACTCCTTCGCCACATTTTACCGAATAGCATATCGCCAGTAATCGTCCAAGCTACACTAGCGATTGCTACGGCAATTATTGAGGCGGCTGCCCTTGGCTTTTTAGGAATGGGGGCACAGGCACCAACACCGGAGTGGGGGAAAATGCTTGCTGATTCTAAAAACTATATCACGCAGGCACCATGGACATTATTCTTCCCGGGGGTAGCTATTATGCTAACCGTGCTCGGGTTTAACTTAATGGGCGATGGGCTGAGGGACATTCTTGATCCGAAAATGAAACAATAGACGTAGAGACTCCTGTGTGGGTCTCTTTCTTTTGGTGTCAGGCACCAATAAATTATTCTTATAATTGTCTAAAATCTCAAAATAGCATTATAATTATGCTTAATAATTTGATTTATCCAATTGGAGGTCTGGGGTATTTTGGAGAGAAGAGACAAGAGTATTGTATTTATTGGGTTTATGGGTGTTGGAAAAACTACTATTGGCAAGAAAGTTGCTACTAAACTCAATCGAGAATTTATTGATATTGATGAAAGAATTGAAAAAGAATATAACATGCCTGTGTCGCAAATTTTTACTGAATTTGGTGAGAAAGAGTTTAGAGATAGAGAAAAAAGTTTAATTCAAAGTCTAGCAGAACAAAAGCAAAAGGTTATTTCTGTTGGTGGAGGAGCTTTCCTTCAAAGGGAGATTAGGGAGACCTGTTTGGCATCTTGTATGGTTATTTTCCTCGAACTATCATTGGAAGCCTGGAAGGATCGATTAGGGTTAATTATTGACAGTCGCCCTGTTTTACAAGGAAAGTCTATGGAAGAAATGGAAGAGCTTTTTTATAAAAGACAAGATATTTATCGGAACCATCATTTGAAGATTTCTACCGATCACAAAAATACGGAAGAAATTGCTGACCAAATTGTAAAAGAATTAATTTCTTATTCGGAATAAACCAAGACTGCTCTTGAAAATTTTAAAAAGATAAACGAGGAGTGGGGAAAATGTCTAAAACGGTTACTGTTAGAGGCCTCACAATTGGGGAGGAAATCCCAAAAATCTGTGTGCCTTTAGTGGGGGAATCCATAGCAGAATTAAAGGAAGAGGCGGTATTTCTTAAAAATATCGACTTAGATGTGGTCGAGTGGCGGGTCGACTTTTTTGATCAAGTGGAAAATATTGAGCAAGTGAAAAAGGCTCTAGTTGAAATTCGAACGATTCTGCCTAAAACACCACTTATCTTTACTTTTCGAAGTCATAAAGAAGGCGGAAATAAGGAAATTTCCACTTCGTTCTATTTTGAATTAAACAAGACGATAGTAGAAATGGGCATGATCGATATCATTGATGTTGAATTATTCAATGATGAAAATGAGGTCAAAGGCTTAATTGAAGTTGCACATGCCAAAAATGTCTATGTAATTATTTCTAACCATGATTTTCATAAGACACCTGGAAAGGAAGAAATTATCTCGAGATTACGAAAAGCACAGGAATTGGGTGGAGATCTACCGAAAATTGCCGTGATGCCAACTAATACGGCGGATGTGCTTACTCTCTTAGACGCAACTAATACAATGAACGAGCAGTATGCTGATCGACCTTTCATTACCATGTCTATGGCAGGTAAAGGAGTCATTAGTCGATTGTCCGGAGAATTATTTGGCTCAGCTCTTACCTTTGGAGCAGCAAAAAAAGCCTCTGCGCCAGGACAGGTGGCAGTTAATGAATTAAGAAACGTATTAAACCTGTTACATGCAAGTTTATAAACATTTGAAAAGCACTCACTGGGTGCTTTTTTATTTTTATTTATGAGTGAAGGGTCGCCTAATAAATGGTTTTTTTATATACATCACTATGCATAAAAATTGTATAATCTTACATTTAAAAATGAAAGCGTTTTCACGAACAAGGGGGATTATTTTCATTAAAAACAGAAAATTAAGCTATTTTTTCATTGAATAATTATATAAAACTATGTATAATAATTCATTATGAAAGCAACTTAGGAGATGGGTAAATTGAAGGCTGCAATTATCGGTGGAACCGGGTATGGATCGATTGAATTAGTAAGGTTAATCAATAAACACCCTTATTTGGAGGTTGGCTCAGTTGTATCTAACTCACAATCAGGGTCTAGCTTTAGCGAAATTTATCCTCACCTTTCAGGCATTGCTGATCAACCACTTGAAAAATTAGATGTTGATGAATTGTCTGAAAAGAACGATATTGTATTTTTTGCAACCCCTTCAGGTGTGAGCAGCAAACTTTTGCCACAACTAGTTGATAGGGGAATAAAATGTATTGATTTATCTGGAGATTTCCGGCTAAGGTCCGGTGATATATATGAAACATGGTATAAGCATTCACCAGCAGAAGATAAATATTTGCAACAAGCAACCTACGGATTAAGTGAAATTTATGCAAAAGAAATAAAGAATGCTAACTTAATAGCTAATCCTGGCTGTTATCCAACCGCCACAACGCTGGGTCTTATTCCGGTATTAAATACAAACTTAGCAGATGAAAAGTCGATAATCATTGATGCAAAATCTGGTGTTTCTGGAGCAGGAAGAGGGCTGTCATTAACGGCACATTACTCCGAAATCAATGAAAACTTTAAAGCTTATAAATTAGGAAAACATCAACATATACCGGAAATTGAGCAAGTCCTTACAGATGAGAGTGGAAGTCCAGTGACCGTTACTTTTACTACCCATCTTGTACCTATGACAAGGGGAATTATGTGCTCGATGTATGTGAACCTTAAAGAAGAAATTTCAACACAAAAAGTTATCGAGTTATATAAACAATTTTATAAAGAATCTCGTTTTATAAGAGTACGGCCTGAAGGAAATATTCCTTCAACAAAAGAGGTCTCTGGAAGTAATTATTGTGATATTGGGCTGCATGTTGACGAAAGAACAAACCGGTTAACTATCATTTCAGTTATTGATAATTTGGTTAAAGGGGCTGCTGGGCAGGCCATTCAAAACTTTAATTTGATGAATGGCTGGGATGAGCGAATGGGGCTCACGGACATTCCTATGTATCCATAAATAATAAAAACTACCTTGATTTTTAGATGAACGAAGGGGGAAATTAAATTGACACAAGCTACATCTACGAATGAGATCGTTGTAATAGAAGAAGGTAGTGTTACCTTACCGAAGGGGTACAAAGCAGGCGGAATGCACTGTGGAATAAAAAGAAAACGACTTGATTTAGGATATATCGTTTCAGAAGTACCTGCAACAACAGCAGGAGTGTATACAACCAACATCTTTCAAGCAGCTCCGTTGTTAGTTACCCAAGAAAGTATCGCAAAGGAGAATAAAGTTCAAGCAATTATTGTGAACTCAGGAAATGCTAATGCATGTACAGGTGAACAGGGTTTACTTGATGCATTCGCTATGCAAAAGAGTTTTGCAAATGAATTGGGCATAGAAGAACATCTCGTTGCTGTTACTTCAACCGGAGTCATCGGAGAGCTTTTACCAATGGATAAAGTGCTATCGGGGATAAAACAAATCCTAAATAAAGAGAACCAAGATGAAAATAACTTTAAAAAAGCTATCCTAACAACCGACACTTGTGTCAAACATACAGCAGTGCAAATGACGATCGATGGAAAGACTGTTTCCATCGGTGGAGCATCAAAAGGATCGGGAATGATTCACCCAAACATGGCGACCATGCTCGGATTTGTAACAACAGATGCAAACATTGCCCAAGAAGACCTGCTTACAGCACTTAGAGAAGTCACTAACCAAACATTTAATATGATAACAGTTGATGGTGATACAAGTACAAACGATATGGTCTTAGTTATGGCAAATGGGTTAGCAGAGAATAATCAACTAACTAAAGACCACCCAGAATGGAATATTTTCAAACAAGGGTTAAAAATCGTAAGTGAGTCCCTCGCTAAAAAAATTGCAAGAGATGGTGAGGGTGCTACAAAACTGGTAGAAGTTCAAGTTAATGGAGCCTACAGCCAAAATGCAGCAAGTGCAGTTGGTAAAGCAATTATTTCTTCCAATCTTGTAAAAACTGCTATTTATGGGACGGATCCAAACTGGGGGAGAATTGTTACGGCTATCGGATATAGCGGTGTACCTGTTGAACCTAACGCGATTAAGGTGGCAATCGGACCTTTCACGGTATTTGAAAATGGACTGCCAAGTAACTTTGTAGAGGAACAAGTAAAGGAATACTTGGAATCGGAAAATGTGAAATTGACTGTTGAATTAAACCAAGGTGAATATACCGCTACAGCCTGGGGATGCGACTTAACTTATGATTATGTGAAAATCAACGCATCCTACCGCACGTAAGGGAGGACGAGAGAATGAAATATATAGTCATTAAGTGCGGAGGAAGTGTGTTAGATAATCTTCCAAGATCCTTTTATGAAGATATCGTTTCTCTTCATGAATCAAGCGAATGGACACCAATCATCGTTCATGGCGGCGGTCCACTCATCACATCCTTATTAAAAAATTTAAACGTTGAAACCACGTTTGTGAATGGTCTGAGAGTTACCAATCACGAAGTATTAGATATAGTTGAAATGGTATTGAGCGGTTCCGTCAACAAACAAGTTGTCCGTAACATTATCGAAGTTGGAGGAAAGGCCCTTGGCGTTAGTGGTGTAGATGGTTGTCTATTAAAAGCTATGCCAATCAAAAATGCTGACACATTAGGCTTTGTTGGTGAAGTTGTCGAGGTCAATCACGAAGTAATTGAAGGAATCATTGCCCAAGGAAATATTCCAGTAATTTCTCCAGTCGGCATCGATGCAGGTGGACAAAGGTATAACATAAATGGTGATATTGCTGCCTCGGCGATTGCTAAAGCATTGGGGGCAAATCTTTGCTTTATCAGTGATATTCCTGGAATCTTAGTTGAAAAGAATGGTACTAAGACAAAACTTGATAAAGTCTCAAAGGCAACAATCGAGGAACTAATAAAAAACAAGACTATTTATGGTGGGATGATTCCTAAAGTAAAAGCCGCCATTGACGGTCTTGTCCATAAAATACCCGAAGTTAGTATCATAAACGGATTTGAAAATAGTAGCTTAATAGATTATACGAATGGTAAATTGACTGGAACTAAAATTGTCTTAGAAGAGGGGATCGCGTAATGTCAATCAATAATTCCATAACACTAACATCGCCTGTAATGGCAACATATACTCGCTTCCCTGTCACAGTCGTTAAAGGAAAAGGAAGCTATGTGTGGGATGATCAGGGAAAACAATATCTAGATTTCACTTCCGGAATAGCGACTTGTAACCTAGGGCATGTTCCGGATGTCGTAAAAGAAAAACTTGAAGATCAATTACAGAATTTATGGCACTGTTCAAATCTCTATAACATCCCAAATCAGCAGAAGCTGGCAGCACTTCTTACAGCCAATAGTTGCGGGGATCAGGTTTTCTTTTGTAATAGTGGAGCGGAAGCGAATGAAGCAGCAATTAAATTAGCAAGAAGATATGCCAACAAAGTGAAAGGAATAGAAGCACCGGAAATTGTAACCTTCCAGCAATCCTTTCATGGGAGAACACTAGCAACCTTATCGGCCACAGGACAAGAAAAAATTCAGCAAGGATTTTATCCGTTAGTAACAGGGTTTACCTATCTGCCATTTAATGATGAAGAAGCGCTTGAATTGCTTTATACCATTGAACCTGCAGCCGTTCTCCTTGAACTTGTCCAAGGCGAAGGGGGAGTCATTCCTGCAAATCAAGAATGGGTAAATAAACTTGCAAAAATTTGTAAAGAAAGAGAAATCCTCTTGATGGTTGACGAAATCCAAACAGGAATCGGAAGAACAGGGACACTCTTTGCATATGAACAGTACTCGATTGAGCCCGATGTCATTAGCATTGCCAAAGGTCTTGGCTCAGGTTTTCCAATCGGAGCGATAATTGCAAAAGAAGAAGCGGCCAAAGGCTTTGACCCAGGCAGCCACGGCAGTACCTTTGGAGGAAACCCATTAGCCACCGCTGCAGGAGTCGCAACGGTTACACATATAAAAGATACGAACATATTAAAACAAGCAAATGAAATGGCATCGTACTTAGATAAAAAACTGCATTTCTTAAAGGAAAAGTACTCATTTATAAAAGATATCCGCGGACTAGGTCTGCTAAAGGGAATTGTTGTTGAAACAAATGCCTTAGAAATTGTTCAAAAAGCGATCACCAACCAACTTCTTATTTTAACGGCCGGACCAAATGTAGTAAGGATTTTACCGCCGTTAACGGTAACAATAGAAGAAATAAATGAATTTATTAAAGCATTGGAAAAAACTTTCCAAAGTATAGAGAAAGGCGAGTGAATATTTTGCAGAATGGATACCTTACTTTGGAAACGGGAGAAGTCTTTGAAGGAGTCCTAATTGGTGCCGAAAAAGAGTCTCTCGGGGAAGTAGTTTTTAATACTAGCATGACTGGGTATCAAGAGATTATCACCGACCCCTCATACGCAGGACAAATTATTACGTTCTGTTATCCAATCATCGGAAGTTATGGGATAAATGCGATCGATAATGAGAGTATCACACCAGCTTTATCAGGGGTCATCATCGGTGATTTATGTGAAACACCGAGCCATTATCAATCAATCAATAAATTTTCAGAAAAACTTAAAGACGCTGGAGTTCCGGGAATTGCAGGAATTGATACACGACTTTTAGTAAAGACCATTCGCAGTCGCGGGACGGTAAAAGGGTATTTAAGCCAATCCAAGAACTGCGAAATTTCAGCATCCGAAAAAGCTTCATTTTGGGTAGAAAAGGTATCAACCAAAAAAATTCAATCTTTCAAAAATAACGGCCCACATGTGGTCCTAATGGATTTTGGATATAAAAAGTCGATTCTCAATGCTCTGCTGGATGAGGATTGTGCGGTTACCATTGTTCCTTACAATACACCTTATGAAAAAATCAAAGCCTTGAATCCAGATGGTGTCCTGTTCAGCAACGGCCCTGGGGATCCGATGGAATTGAAAAAATGGTTTCCAGAAATAAAAAAGATAACCCAAAACTATCCTTCGCTAGGGATTTGTTTAGGACATCAGTTAATCGCCCTTGCATATGGGGCAAAAACAACAAAACTAGCCTACGGACATCGCGGTGGTAACCATCCGGTTAAGGAACTATTGACTGGAAAAGTCAAAATTACTGCACAAAACCATGGCTATGTTGTGGTTGATGAAAGTATTGACACCAAAGTATTTGCTGTCACTTACCGTAATGTAAATGATCGTTCTATTGAAGGGTTAAAGCATAAGAACTTTCCAATTCAAACCGTGCAATTTCATCCGGAAGCCCATCCAGGGCCAAGCGATACAGAATATATCTTAAAAGAATTTGTAAGTCAGATCGCATCAATGGGAGAGACAGTATATGCCATTAAATAACAGCTTAAAAAAAGTATTAGTGATTGGATCAGGTCCCATTGTTATTGGGCAGGCGGCAGAATTTGATTATGCAGGTACACAGGCATGTATAGCCTTGAAAGAAGAAGGAATTGAAGTTGTTTTAATTAATAATAACCCGGCAACCATCATGACTGATGAAGCAGTTGCCGATAAGGTATATATTGAACCGCTTACTGTTGAAACCATTGAAAAAATCATCCAAAAAGAAAAACCAGATGGGATTATTGGCACACTAGGCGGTCAAACCGGCTTGAATTTAACGGTGGACCTTTACGAACAGAATATTTTAGAAAAATATAACGTGGAGTTATTAGGAACATCTGTCGAATCCATCAAAAATGGTGAGGATAGAGAAAGGTTCCGCAGTTTGATGCTTAAAATTGGGGAGCCCATTCCTGAGTCTGCCATTATTCACAGCTTCGAAGAAGGGGTATCCTTTGTTAAAGAAATTGGATTTCCTGTTATTATTCGACCTGCGTATACCCTTGGAGGGGATGGAGGCGGCTTTGCCTATAATGAAGAAGAATTTGAAACGGTTCTAAAAAAAGGCTTAGCAGCCAGTCCGATTCATCAAGTGTTAGTTGAAAGAAGTATTAAAGGCTGGAAAGAAATAGAATATGAGGTTATGAGAGACGCTAATGATACGTGCATCATTGTTTGTAATATGGAAAATATGGACCCAGTTGGTGTTCATACGGGAGATTCGATTGTCGTCGCCCCATCGCAAACATTAACAGATGTCCAATATCAAATGCTTCGTGATTCTTCGATAAAAGTAATTAAAGAATTAAAGATTATCGGTGGCTGTAACATCCAGTTTGCACTTCATCCGGCATCCAATCAGTATTACATTATCGAAGTCAATCCAAGGGTAAGCCGTTCTTCGGCACTTGCATCTAAAGCAACTGGTTATCCGATTGCGAGGATGGCAGCAAAGTGTGCGGTAGGATATCATTTGGATGAGATTGTGAATCCGATAACAGGTAATACTTTTGCATCATTTGAGCCAGCGATTGATTATATTGTGGTGAAACTACCTCGCTTTCCTTTTGACAAATTTCCTGAAGCAGATCGCACCTTAGGAACGCAAATGAAGGCTACTGGGGAAGTAATGGCGATCGATCGGACCTTTGAAGGGGCTTTAAATAAAGCCATTCGCTCAATGGAAATGAATGTGTATGGGCTCTGCCTCCAGGGAAATAAATTTGTGGAAGAGAAGACCTTGCATGAACTTCTTAAACAGGCGAATGACCAACGGCTGTTCATCATTGCAGAATCATTTAGAAGAGGAATCGGCCTTGATAAAGTTCAACAATTAACTGAGATTGATCCATGGTTTTTGCACAAAATTAGCTCAATCGTTACGTTAGAAACGAAATTAGCGACCTATAAATGGAGCGATGTTCCAGTTTCCTTGCTTAAAGAGGCAAAAAGGAATAATATCGCCGATAAGTTGCTAGCGCAAATCTATGCAATTCCTGAAAAACAGGTAAGAAGCAAGTGGAAAGAACTCAACTGGAAACCTGGCTATAAGATGGTTGATACTTGTTCGGCAGAATTTGACGCCGTCACCCCATACTATTATTCTACCTGGCATGGGTTTGACGAGGTTGAAGTTACCAATAAGAAAAAGATCCTCGTTATTGGTTCAGGTCCGATTCGTATCGGGCAGGGAATTGAATTTGATTACTGTTCAGTACATGCAGCAAAAGCGATTAAGAAAAAGGGCTACGAGGCAGTAGTTATTAATAATAACCCCGAGACAGTTAGTACCGATTACTCTGTTGCGGACCGCCTCTATTTTGAACCACTTGCTGCTGAGGATGTGCTTCATGTCATCGAAAAAGAAAAGGTCGATGGTGTATTGATTCAGTTTGGCGGACAAACGGCGATTAATATCGCCCATGCATTAGAAGAAGAGGGTGTGAAAATCTTAGGCACATCCGTGGAAAATGTCGATCGCTTAGAAGATCGGAAAGAATTCTATCAACTGTTAGAGGATTTAAATATTCCACATATTGAAGGGCAAACAGTGACGCACCCCGAAGAACTGAAAAAAGCAGCTGCTACGTTAGGCTATCCAGTTTTAGTGAGACCATCCTATGTCATTGGCGGTCAATCAATGTTTACGATTTTTTCAGAAGCGGAATTAAATCAATATATAGCTCAACTCGAGAAAAATTCGCAAGCTACAATGTGGCCTTTATTAGTAGACAAATATTTACCTGGACTTGAATGCGAGATTGATGCCATTTGTGATGGGGAAAATATCGTCGTGCCGGGAATTTTTGAACATATAGAAAAAGCTGGAGTTCATTCTGGAGATAGTATTTCGGTATTCCCGCCGCTTTCACTGTCAGATAAAGTTAAAAAGACATTAATTGATTATGCTGGAAAAATTGCTAACTCAGCACCAGTGATCGGAATCATGAACATTCAATTTGTTATCTATCAAGATCAGGTTAATGTACTTGAAGTCAATCCACGTTCGTCTAGAACGGTGCCAATTATGAGTAAGGTTACTGGAATACCGATGATTGAATGGGCGACTCGAGTACAATTAGGAGAAACGCTAATCGATTTAGGTTCAACAACGGGACTAATGGATGAACCTGATTATTTTTCAGTAAAATCACCGGTGTTTTCATCTAGTAAACTTAAAGGTGTCGACCATGTGCTAGGACCTGAAATGAAATCAACTGGTGAAGCACTTGGGATGGGTGTAACCTATCAAGAAGCACTTGAAAAGTCGATTCCATCTTTTGGCGGACAATCAGATGAAAATTATCTATTTTGTTCCATTGCCGATCGCGATAAGCAAGCATCACTCCCAATCATGCTAGAACTGGTAAAAAAACAATACAAGATTGTTGCTACAGAGGGGACAGCTGCCTATTTTCAACACCATGGGATTCAAGTTGAAAAAGTGATTAAAGATGATAATGAGGTCATTACACTTTTCCGCAACCAGTCTATGAAGGCTGTAATTAATATACCGAACCAAGGTCGTAATAAAATTAAATTTGGGTTCCAGATTCGTGAACATGCCGTTCGATACAAAGTGCCAGTATTTACACACTTAGATACAATTGAAGCGATAATCGACCTTGAAAAAGGGACGCAATCCGATTTTGGGGTACGTTCAGTGAATGAATATTACAAGTTGGAAGAAAGAGGTGCCGTTCATGGGTGAGGCTATTAATTTATTCGAAATCAGTAATAAAACCGTGCTGGAACTGAAAGGGAAAGATTTTTTACAGCTTTCCGATTTCAGTACAGATCAAATCCTCTATCTTCTCAACGAGGCGATAGAGATGAAGAAACTCCAAAAACAAGGAAAACCTCATCCGTATTTAGCGGGAAAGGTTTTAGGAATGATTTTTGAAAAATCCTCTACCCGTACAAGGGTATCATTTGAAGTAGGGATGTTGCAGCTCGGTGGCCATGCGATATTCCTAAGTACAAAAGATATCCAATTAGGAAGAGGAGAAAGTATTTCAGATACCGCAAAAGTGTTGTCACGGTATGTAGATGGCTTAATGATTCGAACTTTTTCACATTATTCCGTCGAGGAGTTAGCTGAACATGCAACAGTACCAGTTATTAATGGCTTAACCGACCTTCAGCATCCAACTCAAGTGTTGGCAGATCTGTTAACAATACTAGAGCATAAAGGAAAATTGGCTGGCTTAAAGCTTTGCTATATTGGTGATGGGAATAACAATATGACCCATTCGCTAATGGAGGGCGCTATGAAAGTGGGAATGGATATTAGCATTGCCAGTCCACCAGGCTATTTGCCTAATGGTAAAATAACTGAAAATGCCATTAAAATTGGAAAACAAACTGGAAGTTCACTACTCATTACAAATGATCCCGAAGAAGCAGTGAAAGGCGCAGATGTTATTGTAACAGATGTTTGGACCAGTATGGGGCAGGAAGAAGAAACGGAAAAGAGATTGAAAGCATTCCAAGGTTTCCAAGTAAATGAAGAACTATGCAAATTAGCAAAGGATGATTTTATCTTTTTGCATTGTTTACCAGCCCACCGTGGTGAAGAAGTAACAGCAGAAGTAATTGATGGTCCACATTCAGTCGTTTTTGATGAAGCTGAGAACCGTCTCCATGCTCAAAAAGCAATTTTAAAACTTTTACTAGAATAATAGTTTCATTTTCTATGGAACTTGTTGTATAATAATTCTATCGGTTGGATAAAAATACAGAATTAGTAAGAGGAGAATAAAGAACATGACAAAAGAAAAAATCGTTTTAGCCTACTCAGGCGGTTTAGATACATCAGTTTCAGTAAAATGGATTCAAGAAAAATACGGATATGACGTAATTGCTTTAGGTCTAGATGTCGGCGAAGGAAAAGACTTAGAAGCTATCAAAAACAAAGCACTGAACGTTGGAGCCATTAAGGCCTACATGATCGATGCAAAAGAATTATTAGCAAAAGAATATATTTTACCTGCCTTAAAAGCTAATTGCTTATATGAAGGGAAATATCCATTATCTTCTGCGTTATCTCGTCCGCTTATTTCCAAATTATTAGTGGAAGTAGCTGAAAAAGAGGGGGCTGCTGCTGTAGCCCATGGCTGTACAGGTAAAGGAAATGATCAGGTTCGTTTTGAAGTTTCCATCCAAGCATTAAATCCAAGCTTGAAAGTTGTTGCTCCCGTTCGTGAATGGGGAATGACACGTGACGAAGAAATTGAATATGCAGAGGAAAATGGGATTCCAATTCCGGTCGATTTAGATAATCCATTTTCAATTGATGCCAACATCTGGGGTCGTGCTTGTGAGGCTGGAGTTCTGGAAAATCCATGGGCTGAGGCACCAGAAGCAGCCTTCGATTGGACGAATCCGATTGAGTTGACTCCAGATACGGCTGAATATGTTGAAATCGAATTTGAACAGGGTGTACCAGTTGCTCTAAACGGTGAAAAACTACCGCTTGTACAATTAATTGAAACGCTCAATGCGCTTGGCGGCAAGCACGGTGTTGGCCGTATCGACCACATCGAAAATAGATTAGTAGGGATTAAATCTCGTGAAGTCTACGAAAATCCTGCTGCCTTAATTTTAATCAATGCCCATAAAGAATTAGAGTTTTTAACCTTAACTCGAGAGGTTTCACAATTCAAGACACAGGTTGAACAGCAAATGGCTAAGATCATTTACGAAGGACTTTGGTATTCACCTATCAAACCTGCCCTAGATGCATTTATTAATGAAACTCAAAAGACGGTTACTGGTACCATTCGCGTTAAACTTCATAAAGGTAACCATACTGTTGTTGGAAGAAAGTCTCCATACAGCCTATACAATGAGGAACTAGCAACTTATTCTAAAGGTGATGCGTTTGATCATAATGCTGCTGTAGGATTTATTAAGATTTGGGGTTTGCCAACAAAGGTCAATTCAGAAGTGAATAAAAAGGAATCTATTTTAAAATAATGCGGATTGCCCTCGAGTCCTTTTCGAGGGCTCTCTTGTTAGGGTTAAGGAGGAGCACGATATGTCGAAGTTATGGGGCGGCCGTTTTACAAAAGAAACCAATAAGCTAGTTGAGGAATTCACAGCCTCAATTTCTTTTGACCAAAAGCTTGCTAAGGAAGATATCGCTGGAAGCCTCGCCCATGTGCAAATGCTGGGTGAGTGCGGCATCATTCCAATGGAGGATGCCGGGAAAATTAAGGATGGCCTTCTCTCTATTAAAAAGCTGGTGGATACCAATGAAGTTGAATTTTTAGTAGAAGATGAAGATATTCATATGAATATTGAAAAGCTATTAATTGAAAAAATCGGTCCAGTCGGTGGAAAGCTTCATACTGGGCGAAGCCGTAATGACCAGGTTGCCACCGACATGCATCTGTATTTAAGAACAAAAACGACCGAGCTTATTAAATTATTAGAGGATGTCCAACAAGCATTAGTCGAGCAGGCGAAAGAGAATGTCCAAACATTAATTCCTGGATATACACACTTGCAGCGGGCTCAGCCTGTGTCCTTTGCCCATCATTTAATGGCCTATTTTTGGATGTTTGAACGTGATAAAGAGAGATTGATTGATAGTTTGAAGCGCATCAATTGGCTTCCGCTTGGTTCAGGGGCATTGGCAGGAACAACTTTTCCAATTAACCGTGAACGTGTGGCTGAATTGTTGGGGTTTGAAACGGTTTATCCTAACAGTATGGACGCTGTTAGTGATCGCGACTTTATTCTTGAATTTTTATCAATAGGTTCCATTATCATGACCCATATATCCAGATTATCGGAAGAACTTGTGATTTGGTCAAGCCAGGAGTTTCAATTCGTGGAGTTAGACGATTCATTTTGCACAGGTTCAAGTATTATGCCGCAAAAGAAAAATCCAGATGTTCCTGAGCTGTTACGTGGAAAAACAGGCAGGACTTATGGCAATTTAATCGGCTTATTGACCGTTCTCAAGGGTTTGCCACTCGCCTACAACAAGGATTTACAAGAAGATAAAGAAGGTATGTTTGATACGGTTGAAACCCTTGAAGGTTCTTTAATGTTATTAGCGCCGATGATCGAAACAATGACTGTTAATAAAGATGTGATGCGTAAGGCAATTAACAATGACTTTTCAAATGCTACGGATATTGCCGATTACTTGGTGAGAAAAGGACTGCCCTTCCGTGATGCACATGAAGTTATCGGAAAAATCGTGTTATATGCAATCCAGTCTAACAAATTTTTGCTGGATTTGAGTTTCGAAGAATATCAAAGCTTTAACCCATTATTTGAGGAAGATATTTATGTGGTATTGGCTCCCGAGCATGTGGTTAGTGTTAGAAATAGCTTTGGGGGAACGGCTCCAGAGCAAGTTGAGAAGCAAATCAAGCTAGCTGAGGGAAAACTGCAGCGATAAATATGAATTTTTTCAGGCTCGCCATTTGGCGGGCTTAAATTTTGAGATTTATTCACTCGTAATAAAAAGAAATTTCAAATAATATTGACAACTACAAAGGATTCCACTAGAATTCTTTTTATAACTTGGAAATTGAATGAAACAAATACATAAAACTCTTATCCAGAGCGGCGGAGGGACTAGGCCCGATGAAGCCCGGCAACCATCAAGGTAATACTTGAAAAGGTGCTAATTCCTGCAGGTTATTTAACCTGGCAGATAAGAGGAGGAAACTAACCCTCTTCTTATGAAGAGGGTTTTTCGTATTTATATGTTTGTAAAACTACATTTGGTCATATCTAATATTAATTGAAGGGTGGATAAACATGTCTGTAATTAAAGTGGCAATTCTAGGTTTTGGAACAGTTGGGGAAGGTGTTTATAAAACAATTCAATCTCATACAGAAGAGCTTGAGGGAGTGTTAGGGAGAAAGGTCGAGGTTGCAGCTGTACTCATTAGAAATAAGCAGAAAAAGAGAAATATTGATGAAGATGTTTTAATCACCTCAGATTTCGATGAAATTTTAGACCTTCCTCAACTTGATGTGATTGTTGAAGCAATCGTCGACAAAGAACCGCCCTTTACATTTCTAAAACAAGCAATTCAAAAAGGCTGCCACGTCATTACAGCAAATAAAGAAATGTTTGCACACCACGGGAATGAGCTGCTCCGGTTAGCAGAGAAGCATAATGTTTCAGTGGGTTACGAAGCGACAGTTGCAGGCGGTATACCTGTTATTCAAACTTTAAGACAGTTATTAAATGTTAATCGTGTTCGTCACATCCAAGGAATTCTAAATGGGACATCGAATTTCATCCTAACGGAAATGCGTGAGAAAAAGCATTCCTTTTCAGCCGCTCTGAGTTTAGCGCAAGCAAAGGGTTTTGCCGAAGCGGATCCAACCAACGATGTAGAAGGTTATGATGCGTTTTATAAAACAATGATTCTTAGCAGAATTGCTTTTGGAGAGGAACCAAATTGGGAAGAGGTTGGACGGGAAGGGATTACCTCGATTACAAGTGAATTAATCGAGTCAGCTGAAAAACATGGTTTAAGGTTTAAACATATTGCAAGTATTTGTATGGAAGGTGGTCAAATTAACGCAACAGTTAGACCAGCCCTTGTTGGAAAGTCTCATCCTTTTTATTCTATTGAAGGCGTAGAAAATGCAGTAAATGTTAATTCAGATATTGTAGGAAGTATTACTTTACAAGGTCCAGGTGCTGGAATGTTTCCAACTGCAAGTGCAGTGATCGAAGATCTAGTCTATGTCTGTCAAAATCAGTCGACAAATAAGAATTATAAAAAAACGATTTCAGTTAATTATGGAGATAAAGAGGGAAATGGAGACGAATTATGGTTCATTCAAGGTCTTTCAAAGGATTATAAAAACCCTCTAATAACTTGGATTGCTCAATCTACTGATGATACAGCCGTTATCCAGACAACTAGGGAGGAAAGAGAAAAGTTAATTAATCAGCAGAAGGTAACAAGTTGCTTCCAAATATTAGGTGAATATGAGAAGTTGGGCAACAATAAAGAAGTTACTCTTGCTGTCCTGTAATAAAAAAAATTATAGCCATTATTCCAAAAAGAGCATGTAAGTGCTCTTTTTTTTATGAAATTTACGCGCTCTCAATAATAACTGGGGATAAGTTTAGTCAAAATCAAAAGCTATTCATATTGTGTAAAAGCTTAACCAAAATGGACTAGTCATTTTTAAATGAAAATTGAAGAGGTGCGTCATGTTAGGGAATAGCTTGAATGGACGATTATTAACGAATCTGAAAAATACATTTACCTTTGAGTTTTGGGTTATGCCTGAAAGCGATCATACTATTGATCAACAATCTCGGGAAAAGCCAGCTGAAGTAGGTGGAAAGAATTACATCATTGGACCTGCACAGGGGGTGTCCGATAATGATGCCGGGGTTAGTGTTTCCGTTGGACAAAATGGAATAACGGTTTATGAACATACCAAGAAAAATATATATGCGGTGTTAGTCTATGAAGCCATAATTAATGATCTTATTCATATTGCTATTGCCTATGAAGACAGAGAGCCGCAGCTATTCATTAATGGGAAGTTTGTAAAAAAAGGTGAACGAAGCCCGATAACGTATGTCTACCCATCGGGAATGATTGGAGGGCAACCTGGTCTTTTCTTTAATGGAGATATCAACGAGATTAGGCTTTGGAATCTCTGCCGGACAGAACAAAATCTTCAGGATAATTTGAATAAAAAGCTTACTGGAAACGAAGCAGGTCTATATGGTGTTTGGCCAACCACCCCAGTAAATAAGCAAAAACCACAGAGGAAAAATAGGAAAAAACAAAACTCCAGGATTAATAAGGACTTAAGCTCCTCTAAAGGGAAACAAAATGAAAAATTACAAGTAAATGAGAACGGAGATATTGAAGTCAGTATTATTATTCCTTCCCTAAATAAATATCCACTAAATCTCCTGACACTCTTCTCACTTGAATACCAAACATTCAATCCTTCAAAAATGGAAGTTATCTTTATAGATGATGCTTCAACAGACCAAACGGAAGAAAAGGTAAAGGGCTATAAGCCGCCATATCATTTTAAATATATACGTAATAAAAAGAATCTTGGAAGAGCAAAGGTTCGAAATTTAGGCATTCGTTCAGCAAGAGGCAGCATTCTTATTTTTCTAGATGCAGAAATGATAACAGAACCTGATTTTGTTGAAAGACATCATAAGCTCCACCAATCAAAAAGTAAGCTGATTATATCGGGTGCAATGCATTCAAGAGTCATACACTCATGTATCTTTCCTGAATTCACCAAAAAGAATATAAACAAAATCTCAACTATATCAAAAAATAACAAGGAGATTTATTCGAGGATTAATGACTTTAGATATCCATGTAAAGAACCGTATCCGTTGTTAGAAAAAAAAGATATTGAAAAGAAAGTATTTAAAAATTTAGGTGTTGAAGTATACCCGTGGTTCCAACTGATAACCCGCCATTTTCCTGCTGACTTAGAGGGGTTTGCGTTTCCATGGATGGCTTTTCTTACTGGGAATGTTTCTATTCGTAAAAAGTTTATTATTGAGGCAGGATTGTTTGATGAAGACTTTGTCAAGTACGGTTACGAAGATTGGGAAATAGGTTATCGTCTATATAAAATGGGCGCCAAATATATTGTTAGAAACGATTTGATAACGTACCATCAAGAACATCCTGTTGGAGTAAGTAAGTGGAAAGAGGCAATTAACAATCTGGGACTGTTTATGAAAAAGCATCATGACATCGATGTTCTAATTCTTGGATTAGAGATATCAGGTCTAGCAGATTTATTAACGATGAATAAGGTATTAAGCGAATATAAGTTACTCATTCAATCCTATCCAGAGCTTTTTCTGAAATTTCAAGAAAAGTTCATTCGCATCCTTGAAACAATCCTCCTTATACTTCAAATCGACATTCGTCACATAAATATCTTAGGAGCAGCAGGCTTTGGCACTGACGACAGAAAAGAACTTCAAGAAGATATTAATTCAATCAAAGGTCTAAAAAAGTTTACAAATTTAACTTCCCTTTTAGAAAAGATTCTGAACTCTTAAAAAATTTCTCAAGCTAAAGGAGTGAAAGTGTGGTTTCCATTATTACATGTACAATGAGAGAAGAAAATATCAAAAATGTTTTCAAAAATTATAAACTGCAATCCTGGAAGGATAAAGAACTGATCATTATCTTAAATAAGGATTCAATGAATATTGATAGATGGATCAAAAAGGCAAAGAAATATCGTAATGTCCAGATTTATCAACTACACGAAAAAGCAACATTAGGTGACTGCTTAAATTTTGGGATTATGAAAGCAAATCATGATATTATTGCAAAATTTGATGACGATGATTATTACGGGCCTGACTACATTAAAAGTTCGATGGATGCTTTTAAAAATAAAGATATTTCTATTATCGGAAAAAGCTCTTTATATATCTATTTTAAAAATAAAAAAGCACTGATCCATGTATCAGGGAGTGAGAATTCAATCACAGACACTGTTGCTGGAGCAACATTAATGTTTAGAAAAGATGTGTTCCAACATGTTCAATTTGAAAAAGTAAATCGAGCGGAGGATTACTTTTTCATTGATCAATGTAAAGAGAAGGGCTTTAATGTTTATTCAACTGAACGTTTTCATTTCGCAGTCATCAGACATGATACCGAAAAACATACATGGAAGATTGCTGATAAGGATCTTATGGAATGGGGAGAATTAATCACCTATACAGAAGATTTCAAATCGCTAGTCTCAAAAAATGTCGCGATTTGAGGATTGAGCAGTTGTTCGCTTTTCGCTTATCATATAAAAAGAAGCAGGATGCCCTGCTTCTTTTTTGTTACCGCTTCTTTTAATTTATTTATTTCTTCTCGTATTTACACGTTGATTTGCTGCGTTAGCACGTGCTTGTGCTTCAAGGTCGGCATGGTCTGCAAATTCTGCAGAATATTCAACGTCATTTCCATCTGTTATTTTTAGGTTCTTAGGTGTTTGTGGAAGTGAACTTTTGTTGCTATTACTTTTTCCACTGTTATGCATACGACCCATTTCTAAAAACCCCTTTCATTATTAACATCCAAGGAGCTAAGTAAGTTGCTCCCTTTAATATCATTTACAAAACGAAAGGGAACCATGAATGGAAAATACTTCAGCAGATCAGTCCAATCCTGCGCTTTTTTGAAGCAATGGTTTAACCTAAAGTCTAGTTTTCTTATCGTGATACCCGCCTGCACGGTCTGCCATTTTAAATTCTCTTTGATAAGAAACTTCCTGCATGCTTGTTAATGGGTATTTGCCTCGGTCCTTATCTTTTTTCTTTTTTTCCGCCATTTTGCTCATTCCTTTCAACAGTTTTTAAGTTAATCGTCATCAAGCTATGTGGTAAAAAATAGAAGCACTATATGTACTTATTTCCATTTTTACCTTTTAGGAAAGGAATGATACTGTTTTTAAGAAAATATATTTTTTAATGCCAATTTGACATCCGAGTACTGAAATTGATAGCCATTTTCTAAAAGCTTTTTCGGTAACACCTTTTGACCATCAACAACCAAGGTACTCATTTCACCAAGAAGCATTTGAAGGGCAAAGCTAGGGACAGGCAGCCAGTGGGGACGGTGCAATACATTGGATAATGTTTTACCAAATTCAGACATCGTTACAGGGTTTGGAGCGGTAAAATTAATCGGACCCTCCATTTGCTCATTTTCGATAATAAAGGAAATGGCTTTTACGACATCCTCAATGTGAATCCATGACATCCATTGACGTCCCTTCCCAATTGGCCCGCCAAAAAATGATTTATAAGGAAAAGCTATTTTAGGAAGGGCCCCTTCTTGTTTATCAAGGATAATGCCAAACCTACAAAAAACGGTGCGTACTCCTAATTGGGAAGCTTTACCTGCCTCGTTTTCCCATTGCTGCACTGTTTTGGATAAAAAATCATTCCCGAAGCCATGGTTTTCTTTTTCCGTAAAAATCTTCTCAAAAGATGTTCCATAAATGCCAATTGCACTAGCATTAATAAGTGCCTTTGGTTTTGTGTTTAATGTAGATATGATGCCTATCAATGCATTAACAGATTCTAAACGACTGGTTAAGATTTTTTCTTTTCTTTGTTGTGTCCAACGACCGCCATTAATCGATTCACCAGCAAGGTTAATAAAAATATCAGTTCCTTCAATTTCTTGTAAAGGGTTTGAATTTTCACTTAGCCATTGAACGTACCGAATCCGTTCGCTGCCATTCGTTTCTTTTATTTTTCGGGTTAAAATGATTACTTCATGATTTTTTTTCAACAAATGCTTGATTAGAGCTTTCCCCACAAAGCCAGTTCCACCCGCAATGGTAATTTTCAATTTTTCCGCCCCCTTATTATGTTTTATCTTACAATATTTTATTAGGAATATGGTAAAGTATTGTTGAGGTGAATAACATGGCCATTATTACAAAGATCACCACACAGCAGAAAAATCAAGATCGCTTTAATATTTTTATGGATTACGGCAAGGGGAAGGGTGAAGAATATGCCTTCAGTGTCGACAGTAATGTTCTCATTAAATTTCAATTAAAAAAGGGAATGGAAGTTGATGATTTTTCCTTCATCGAAATTCAGTATCAAGACGACATTCGTAAAGCCTACAATAAAGCCATTCATTACTTATCTAGAAGGATGAGGTCGGAAAAAGAAATAAAGGATTACCTTATTTCAAAGGAGATAGAGGAACCTGTCATCAATGAAATTATCCATAAATTATCCACTCAGAAATACATAAATGATGAGGAGTATGCGTTGGCTTATGTACGAACTCAAGCCAACACTACTGATAAAGGTCCAACTGTCATTAAAATGGAACTAAAGGAAAAAGGAATTGATGAGGCCACACTCATGCTTGCATTAGGGGAATATCCCTTAGAGCAGCAGATTGAAAAAGCCACCAAAATAAGCGGAAAGTTTTACGAAAAGAACACTAAGGAATCACTAAAAATTCAAAAGCAGAAACTTGAGAACCTGCTGCTTAGAAAAGGTTATTCCTATGATGTCATAAATATTGCTGTTAATGAAGCTTCAGTAAATAATGAGGCTGATGAGGATATGGATGCAATCCGATTCCAAGGTGAGAAGGCTACCCGAAAATATAGTAAATACAGTGGCTTTGAATTTCAACAAAAGATGAAGCATGCCTTATATCGAAAAGGTTTCCCAATGGAACTCATTGAAACATACTTAGCAGAATTGGAAAAATCATGACTAAACCGTCATGATTTTTTACTTTCAATAATAATGGAGTCCTGATCGATTTGTTCCATAATAATTTCAGCCACTTCTCTTGGTGTGCGGAAGCGTGAGAGGTCTTTGATGTGGTCGCTATGAGCCCAAAAGGAGGTATCCATTCCGCCCATATAAACGGCATTTATTTTTATACTGTGATCCTCATATTCCTTTTGCAAACTTTCGGTAAAGCCCCTTACAGCAAATTTACTGGCCGCATAAACTGCTTCATTCACTTTCCCGCGTAAACCCGCTGTTGATATAATATTCATTATTCTCCCATCAGGAATCTTTAATAAATGTGGTAAAATTGCTTTTGTCATCAATAGAGTTCCTAGAACATTTGTATTTATCATTTCCACCATGTGCTGTTCATCTATTTCAACAAAAGGACCGAAATGTCCAACACCTGCATTATTGACTAATCCGCAAATCGTATAAGAATGGCTGATTTCTTCCACTTTTTTCGATACATCATCCGCGTTTTGAATATCTAAGGGAAGGATAGCTGCTCTTCCTCCATGTGCTATAATTTCATCCCTAGCTGTTGTTAACTTTTCAATCGTCCTTCCGGTAAGCAGAAGGTGATAACCTTTCTGTGAAAAAAGGTGTGCTAATTCTTTTCCTAAACCCGAACCAGCCCCTGTAATGATGATTGTTTTCATATAAAATCTCCTTCATTCATTTCATTCTTTATTAATTATATAAAAATTACTATACTAAGATAAAGGGATAAGGGGAGTGGATGAACTATGCACCAGGAGAAACGCTATAGTACTATGACGGAACATGAACTGAGACAGGAAATTGGCAACCTTCAAGAGCAAGCTAGAAAAGCTGAACAAATGGGGATGGTGAATGAGTTTGCCGTGCTTGAAAGAAAAGTTCAAATGGCAAAAGCATACCTAATTGACCCGGACGAGTATAAACCTGGTGAACTTTATGAAATTGAAGGAAACCCGGGACAATATTTTAAAATTGACTATTTAAATGGTGTGTTTGCTTGGGGTTATCGACTTAAGGGGGATGGCCATGAAGAGGCCTTGCCAATCTCTCTTTTAAAAAAGCTAAAATAATCATTGAATAAACCAGAGAGAATACCTCTCTGGCTTATTCTGTTCTTACAGTAGAAAAAGTCTATTTATAAACTTGCGGCGAGTCATCGTCGCGCTCCCCTGATGCACGCATCCGTTCTTGTGGATGGGTATTAATCGTACCATCTGCTCTTGTTGAAGCATATTCTGCTTTAGCTCTTGGTTCTCCCTCAAGCTTGTTATTATTTTGATTTGGGAAATTCGTTGCTTTATTTCGCATGATTTACCTCCAGAAGGGAATCAGACACACGTGAAAAGCAAAGCATTCTCTCAATGCTTACCACGTAAGATTAGTATCTGCGTTATTAATTTAGGTTATGTTATAAGAAATTGGCAATGAGGTGTTAACATGAACAGTTATCATGATGAATTAGCAAAACTGCTGCTAAGTAAAAATGACCAACTTAGCTATAATCAAGCAAGAACATGGGTTGAGCTTCTTTGGGAAGATTTTGAAACTACCTACGCAAAAGCAGGCTGGGAATATAAGGGCAGTGAAATGACTGAGAGAATTGTCAAGCAATGGATTGAAAACTATGGGGAAAAGCTGCATGAATTTGTGGCAACCAACCCTAAATACAAAGACTTTTTAAAGCAAGACAAAAATAACTTAAACTAAAAAAGCGAGTGACTGATGTCACCGCTTTTTTAACTTGGAATAATACTCAATTTTTTCCGTAATTTCTTTTCACTAAAAACCCAACCAGTATAAGAACTAATTGGTTTCAGGTCACAATCTAATTGAACAACGGCAACGAACGGATAGTGGCCATTGCTTCGGTAGCGTAAATCAATAAAGCGAACTTCATAAAAATCAATAAATTCATCCACTTCCCAGCGATAGACTGGCGAAAAGGATAAAAATGCCGATAGGTTTTTATCTTTCTTGGCTGCCTCAATTATTGGAGTATTAGGGACAGGAATACGATTAAAATAATCTAGGATTTCGACTTCATTATCTACAGCCTTGCCTACAAAAAATTGTTTCTTGTTCATGGCAGCAATTCTCCATTGATGAAACCTCATTGTTGGTGCAATAATTATTTCTGTTGCATCAGGTATTTTCTTTCTTATCTCTGCCATTACACGATGTTTTGCCCTAAAGCGTAAAATATAGTATCCGATAATGACGGCATACATGATTAAGAAGGTATATCCGGGATTTGCACCTAATACCCAAATAATGATGCCAAGGGTATGAATTCCAAAGATAATCGGGTCAAAGGTATTGATAACGCCAAGGGCTACCCATTTTGAAGAGAATGGTCGTAGAGCCTGAGTTCCGTAGGCATTAAATATATCAACAAAGACGTGAATAAAAACCGCTGCAAATGTCCAAGCCCATAAATGAAGTAGATTGGCAGCAGGGAAAAATGGATAAATAACAGCTAATAGGACAAGCGGCCACAATATGACAGCCGGAATGGAATGAGTAACTCCGCGATGATTTCGAATGTAAATGGCATTATTTTTTAACTTCAAAACCGTATCAATATCAGGTATTTGTGACCCGGCAATCGTAGCTATTAAGACACTGGTCGTGGTAGCATGGCTGCTTGCTACAACAGGGTCAAGTGTTGCTAAACCACCTAGAGCAATACCCATGACAACATGAGTTCCTGTATCCAAAAGTAAGTCCTCCTTCAAATATATTTCTTGTCAAACCGGATAAATTGACTTATTGTAAAACGAATACATTTCTTATTATCATGCCTTTTTTTAGGCAGTTTAACTACACCCGGAGGAACAAAAGTTATGATTATTGAACTAAAGAATATAGAAGAAATCAACATATCTGCTTTTCAAACGGATTTACTTTCCTGGTTTAAACAGGAACAACGTGATCTTCCATGGCGGAAGGATCAGGACCCATATAAAGTATGGGTTTCAGAAATTATGCTACAGCAAACAAGAGTGGATACGGTCATTCCTTATTTTAATCGTTTTATTGAGTGGTTTCCTACCATTGAAGACCTTGCAGAGGCAGAGGAAGAGAAAGTATTGAAGGCTTGGGAAGGGCTTGGGTATTATTCTAGGGTTCGCAATTTACAATCAGCAGTAAAGGAAGTAAAGGAGAAATATAATGGGGTAGTTCCAAACACTCCAGATGAGATATCGGGGCTAAAAGGGGTCGGACCATATACGGCAGGGGCTATATTAAGTATCGCTTACGGGATTCCTGAACCCGCTGTGGATGGAAATGTGATGAGGGTTTTATCAAGAGTTCTTTCGATTTGGGAAGATATTGCAAAGTCATCCTCCCGAAAAGTATTTGAAATAGCAGTTCGAGAATTAATATCGCATGAAGATCCATCCTCATTTAATCAAGCTTTAATGGAATTGGGTGCGTTAATCTGTACACCAACATCTCCTTCATGTTTGTTATGTCCTGTTCGAGAGCATTGTCAAGCTTTCGAGGAGGGAGTTCAAAATGAATTACCGATTAAGACCAAAAAAACCAAAACACGAGATGTTCAACTTGCGGCTGCCATCCTTTTGGATGTTAATGGGAAGGTATTAATTCACAAGCGGCCGGCAACAGGTCTGCTTGCGAATTTATGGGAATTTCCAAATGTTGAAATTCATCATCCCTTACAAAATGATCGGGAACAGGTTGTTGAACTTTTCGAGCTCTCCCTTAATGTAAAGGTAAAACTTGAAAAAATTATTGGTCAGCTTGAGCATGTATTTTCACATTTGGTTTGGAATATCAATGTGTATACAGGTACCTTCCTTTCGGATTTTCAGGAAAGTGACGAGTGGAAGTTTGTTTCATTTGAAGATCTTAGTGAGTTTGCTTTTCCTGTATCATACAAAAAAATGCTTAAATTATATCTTGAATATCAAAAAGAATGAACGCCGCAGATTAGCGGGGTTAGGCAGTCGAAAAACCCTCGGCTGCCTTTTATTTTATTCAATAACTTCATTGATTCACTGCGTTAATTTATTATAATATATATGGGTAAATAGACTTTAAACAGGTCTGTTGATTGGCGCTCCAGGCACTTCGCTTTCCGCGGGCGTGCCGGGTAGCCTCCTCGGCGCTTCGCTTCTGCGGGGTCTCCCCTGACCCGTACTCCCGCAGGAGTCTTCGTGCCTTCCGCACCAATCAACAGAGTGTTTTCAATAAAGACCTTCAACTCAACTAATAAATAATAAAAATAAGTTGTGAAATCAATGTTTAAGCCCAAAGATTCTAGCCAAAGTGAATATGAATTTGTATCTATTGATAAATTAGTTTCAGATGGCCTCATTCTACGCGTTGCTTATCTAAATCGGGGAAAATCCTTTATAAATTTAGAAAGGAAAAAATTGAGCGAAGCTTCGCAGACTTAAAAGAGCTGCACGGGCTTCGCTACTGCCAGTTACGGGGATTGAAGAATGGTAGCGATCAGGCTCTTCTTACTGCAGCTTGCCAAAATCAAAAAAGATTGTGACACCCTTAGAAAGAGTAGAAAAATTGTGTTGCAATACTTTAGGTTGATTTGCCTCCCTGTTGATTGGAGCGTAGGGCACTCGACTCCTGCGGGATAGAGAGGTCACTGGAGACCCCGCAGGCGCCATAGCGCCGAGGAGGCTTCAGGACCTCCCCGCGGAAAGCGAGTGCCCGGAGCGGAAATCAACAGGCCCATTTGCAGGGACAATCAATAAATTTAGTATTTAGATTCTGACAAAATAATAAATTGCCGAGAAAAATATCCTTTCTCGACAATCTGACGCAGCAGATTAGCGGCGTTTTTTTCAATCGTAAACTGTTTTCGTCCCATGTGTATAATCTGCTTCTTGACGTTTGATGCCGCCACGATTTTCAATTTCTTCAATAATCTCGCGGTGGATGGTTTGCCCCTCGCTATTTAGATAGGGAGCAATTTGTTGAAGAGAGTGATGAAAAAAAGCAAGCTCACTACTTTTCCAATCAGATTTTGCCATCATCGAAAGTTCAGTCATATCACGTCCAACATACATGTTTGCTTCATCCTCTCAACTAGAATTTACTCCTTAGTGTTTAATAATAATTGTCTTCTATTCCTGGAAAAGCTAAAATAAATAGAAAAGTGCAGGCGCCCGTCCATTAATCGTTGGGCGCTGAAGCTAGACACCAATCAATTTTATAAGAAATATACTAATACTTTACCATAGAAGGGAATAATTATTTGATGACTCAAAAAGTAGCACTCATTACCGGAAGCAGCCGCGGAATTGGCAAGGCAACAGCACTTCGTTTAGCAGAGGCTGGATACGATATTGTGATAAATTATGCAAGAAGCAAGAAGTCTGCCCTTGAAACAGCTGAACAAATAGAAGCATTAGGAAGAAAAGTACTTGTAGTAAAAGCCAATGTTGGCGATGTTGCTAAGATTAAGGATATGTTCGCCCAAATAGATGCAGAATTCGGCCGTCTGGATGTGTTTGTAAATAATGCTGCCTCTGGAGTACAGCGGCCAGTTATGGAACTTGAAGAAAACCACTGGGATTGGACTTTAAATATTAATAGTAAAGCTTTGTTATTTTGTGCTCAGGAAGCAGCGAAATTAATGGAACGTAATGGCGGCGGGAAAATTGTCAGCATTAGTTCACTTGGATCCATCCGCTATTTAGAAAATTATACTGTCGTAGGCGTATCTAAGGCAGCTTTAGAGGCTCTGACCAGATATTTAGCGGTTGAGTTAGCTCCTAAAAATATCGTCGTTAATGCGGTCTCAGGAGGTGCTGTCGATACGGAAGCACTAAAGCATTTTCCAAACCGTGAAGAACTTCTACAAGAGGCCAAAGAAAAAACGCCTGCAGGACGAATGGTTGAAATTGAGGACATGGTAAATTGTGTAATGTTCCTTTTATCAGAGGAATCGAGCATGATTAGGGGTCAGACTATCATTATTGATGGCGGAATTTCATTACTTGTTTAATTATTTTTAAATAATATTTTTTGCGGATAATCTCCTCGAAGCATGGTTACATTATATTCGTGGAGGTGATTAACATGGCAAAATTCAATCAACAGCCAAACAAAACTTCAGCTGGTACTAACATCCAGGAAGTAAGACAACAAAATGCTCAATCTCAATCTGCTTCTGGTTCTTCAGGACAGTTTGGAACTGAATTTGCAAGCGAGACAAATGCTGCTGAAGTAAGAGCTCAAAATGCTCAATCTGCTTCAGGTGCTGCTGGTGCAGCAAGCTCAGCAGGTGCAGCTGGTTCATTCGGAACTGAATTTGCGAGCGAAACAAATGCTGCAGAAGTAAGAAAACAAAACCAGCAATCTCAAGCCCGTAAAAACCAAGGCAATGGCCAATTTGGTCAAAGCTAATAATAGTATCCTGAAGGCACTCTAGTTTCGTATAGAGTGTCTTCTTCCTTTTTTATAACTGTTTAGCTCCAGCCCTTAGGAAAAAGTTTTTCCGAAGCAAGGCCCTTCCGCTTTTCTAATTTTCGACAAAAGTTCTGTTTAGTCTACATTTGTTTTCAAAGGAGAATAAGACTTGTTCGAGAATACATAGAGGAACGAAAAAGAAGGCGGTGAGGGAAATGGATCATTTTAACAGATTAGTTTCCGAACAATTGGTGACGATGGATAAATTATTATACCTTCAGGGAGAACTTGAACGTTGTCAACAAATCGAAGCAGAGCTGCAGACATTACAGAAAGCAACTGATCTTGAAAGTATTCAATCAGAAATTAAACTGATGAAACAAGAGCTGAAAGAGATCCAGTCTATTTTTGAAAAGCAGACAGAAGAGGTAATCAATTCCTATCGGGAAATGAATTTAACACCTTCCTTTTAGGTAGAAAAACAAAAAAAAACCAAAAAAAATCGCAAAATTTTACAAAGAGCCATCGAAATATGGCTCTTTTGTTTTAAAATCTGTTCTCAACCGTTATAATAATAGTAAATAGGAATTGAACTTTGTTACCTTTTGTCATTATTTATTTATCTAACGGTTTAGAATAGGGTCACAAAGCGTTCAGGAATGAAGGTAGGGGAGAAACATGGGCGTACCCATCGAAGGTGAACCAATGCAAATACATAGCTATAAGCACAATGGGCACATCCATCGCGTCTGGGAAGAAACAACTGTTTTAAAAGGGACACAGAATTTGGTGATTGGAGGCAATGACCGAACACTAGTGACAGAGTCAGATGGCAGAACGTGGATAACAAGAGAACCGGCCATTTGTTATTTCCATTCACAATACTGGTTTAATGTAATCGGAATGATTCGTGAGGATGGTATTTATTATTATTGTAATATCAGTTCACCATTTATTTTTGATGGCGAAGCACTAAAGTATATTGATTATGATCTTGATATTAAGGTGTTTCCTGATATGACCTTTAATTTATTAGACGAGGATGAGTATGAACGTCATCGTCGTGAAATGAATTATCCGGACCCCATCGATCAAATTCTAAAACGAAACGTTGAAAAGTTAATTCAATGGATTCGGCAGCGGAATGGCCCTTTTGCACCAGATTTTATTGATATCTGGTATGAACGTTATTTAACTTACAGACGTTAGATGGAAACCAGGATTAAAGCGCCTGTTGATGTAATCAACAGGTTTTTAATATGCTGGTAAATAACTAGAAAGGGGGGCTACTTTGAGCAGTATTCGCAGGTACCTGCAGTTTGTAAAACCATACCGTCTTCAGGTTGTTTGGACCATCATTATCGGAGTAATTAAATTTTCTATTCCCCTTATGATTCCGATGTTAATTAAATATGTTGTCGATGACATTGTCGGGAGTCCCACCATGAATCACGGTGAGAAAATTAATAAACTAATGTTTATTATGGGCGTAATGATTGTGGTATTTGTCATCTTGCGTCCTCCGATTGAATATTACCGTCAATATTTTGCCCAGTGGACCTCAAGTAAAATTCTTTATGATATTCGCGATACAATGTATACACATATACAAAAGTTAAGCTTTAAATATTTTTCGAATAACCGAGCAGGGGAAATTATTTCACGAGTCATTAATGATGTTGAGCAAACTAAAACCTTTGTCATTTCAGGTTTAATGAACCTTTGGCTCGATATTGCCACAATCATCATTGCCATTATTCTTATGTTTTCTATGAGTGTTAAGCTGACGTTTGTATCGATATTGTTGTTTCCGCTTTACGCCTTTTCGATTAGATATTTCTTTGGGAATTTACGTAAGCTGACACGTGCCCGCTCTCAAGCCCTTGCTGAGGTCCAAAGCTATTTACATGAGCGTGTCCAGGGGATGCCGATAATCAAAAGCTTTGCTATTGAGGAATATGAACAAGGCCAATTTGATAAACAAAATAAAAACTTTTTAGAAAAGGCCTTACAGCATACTAGTTGGAATGCCAAAGCCTTTTCAGCAGTTAATACTATTACGGATGTTGCTCCATTAATCGTTATTGGGTATTCTGCTTACCTCGTCATTCAGGATCAACTTTCCCTTGGAACAATGGTTGCGTTTTTTGCCTACATTGATAAGCTATACAATCCACTGCGAAGATTGGTTAATTCCTCTACAACTATCACTCAATCCTTTGCATCCATGGATCGGGTGTTTGAATTTTTAGATGAGAAATATGATATCGTTGACGCCCCAGATGCACATGTGTGTAATCAAGTCCATGGTGACATTTCATTTGAAAATGTTTCATTTAGCTACGAAGCAGAAGAAGAGATGGTCTTGAAAGAAATTACCTTACATGTAAAAAAAGGAGAAACAATTGCTCTAGTAGGGATGAGTGGCGGCGGGAAATCCACGCTTGTTAGTTTGATTCCCCGATTTTATGACGTGACAAAGGGTAGAATCACATTAGATGGGGTAGATATTCGAAAATTTAAGGTTCAATCTTTACGTGACAAAATTGGCGTGGTTTTTCAGGATAATATCTTATTTAGTGAATCGGTAATGGATAATATTTTATTAGGGAAACCAGGTGCATCAGCTGAAGAGGTATATATGGCTGCAAAAGCCGCCAATGCCGATGAGTTTATCTTAAACCTGTCAGAAGGATACGATACCAAGGTTGGCGAACGAGGAGTTAAGCTGTCAGGGGGGCAGAAACAACGAGTTGCGATTGCTCGTGTCTTTTTAAAAAATCCACCGATCTTAATTCTTGATGAGGCAACATCCGCTCTGGATTTAGAGAGTGAGCATGCTATCCAAGAATCTCTTGAAGAGCTTGCTAAGGACAGGACCACCTTTATTGTTGCCCACCGATTATCAACCATTACACATGCGAATCGCATAGTCTTGATTGAACATGGTCAAATTGTAGAAGTAGGGACACATGACGAGTTAATGACGAAACAAGGGAATTATTATAAACTTTTTCAAGTTCAGCAATTGGAACAAAAAGAAACCGAAGCAGAATAATTTGCTTCGGTTTTTTTTATAGGCTCTTTAAAACTTGCCTGTGATTTCCGCTCCAATCAACAGGGTTTCAAAATCAATAATAAGCTTTAACATAGCCTTATTATAAAATGTCTTCTTCAATTGATACTTCATTATGATGATATGAATGAAAACTTGTAATCAATGTATCTAAGTGTTCAACCTGTTCACCATAATCGATAATCGATGCTACAATTTGCATTGTATGATATTGATGTGGATGGTCATGCTCGAAAGCTTCTTGTTGGTGAAGTAAAAATAAATCAAATAATTGCTTTTTATTTAAGCATACGCTATTTTCCGAAACAGTGGGATGGTTTGGAATTTTACCAATGAATCTAAGCATAAGTTGTTCATGATGGTAAATAAGACAATCCAATTGTTCCTGAATGGCTTGCTGAAATGTTTCTGGAAGATGCAATAGTTCATTCTCAAAACGATGAAGTCGTTTTAAGGTATCTAATGCCTTTTTGGCTGCTGAATGCATTTGCCTATAAATAACCAGCTTACGTGATTTTTCTAAGCTATTTTTCTTAAAATAGCTGCGTTCTTCTTTATACATCGTGTAAAACAGACCCATTTGAATAATATTTTCTTTTAATTTAACAATATCTGTTTTAAGAAGATTATGATCAAAGTCATGCCGCGTGCTTAACCTAATCCACCTAATGATTTCTTCTGTCGTGCTTGTCATTTTGAAGTAAAGTTTATTTTCATATCTTGGCGGCATAAACACAAGATTGACTAGAAAAGCGGAAAATACCCCAATCATGATGGTAGAGAAGCGGATGCCGGCAAATGGAATGAAGTTCCCACCAGGGGTTTCCATAATCGAAATTAATGTGACGAGTGATAGTCCAATCGTATTTTCGAGTTTAAGTTTTAAATTTATGCCGATTACAATAATTGCTGCTATACCAATGACAATAATATGATTTCCTAAGAGAAGTACAAAAACAACTGCGAGTAACGCCCCAATAAGATTTCCTTGAATTTGCTCAATGATCGTTAAATAGGAACGATAAATGGTTGGTTGAATCGCAAATATGGCAGCAATGCCAGCGAATACCGGAGAGGGAGAGTGTAATAACTGACCCAAGTAAAGCGAGAGTACAATAGCAATTCCCGTTTTTAAAATGCGGGCACCTAACTTCATTTTGAATGGTTTCCTTTCAAAAATAAATAATTTGTTCCTTCAAGATGGTCATTGTTTACCTCTAAAAAAATGAAGCAGAAGTTTTTCTAGTAAGCAAATTTTTACTATACATGGATTAATCCAGAGAATCAAGAGATATAATATGAATTTATTTACTATTTGTTAAGAAAAATTTGGAATAAAAAAACGTCCGCTTGTGCAGCGGACGTTAAATATATTTTTATCAATCATTCTGTAGATACAGATGGGTCAGCTTGTTCTTTGACAGGGATAACTTGCACAAAGTGTTCTTCGACATTTGTTAGTAGTGCACGAAGTTGCCCAGCCTCTTCAGCCTGACCGTTCTGTTCAAGCAAGTCAGTATATTTATTTAATAACTCGTTAATATCCTGAATGCCTTTCTCATTTAAATCAACAACTGAAACCTTAGCACCTTTAGCAATCCTTCTCTGAATTGCTTCTTTGGTTAATCTCATCTCGGGTTGTTGGCGAATATAGACAACCCCGCCAGTCATTCCCGCACAGATCCATGGACCTGGATCTCCGAGTACAAGGCCACGGCCATTTGTCATATATTCAAAGGCAAACCCCTTGATATTCGCATTTGAGCCGATGTTACCAGCTTCTTTTTCCGGAAGTGGGTTTTTAACTGCACCACCAATGATTAAATCAGCCCCAGAAAGACGTATACCTGCTCTTGCATCTGCATTTCCTTGGGCGATAAGAAGTCCCTTTTGAGCTCCATATCCAAACCCTTTACCTACAGAACCATTATAATATTGACCATTCTTACCTTTAGATTTTAATATCTGGATATTTCCACCAAAGGATGTTTTTCCGACACCGTCTTGACCACCACCATTAACGGTGATCTCAATTCCTTCACTGTTATAGGCGCCTAAGCCATTTCCAGGAATGGAACCCTCTTTATATTTTAGCTGGACTGATGGTAGCTGCTTGTAAGAACCATCTAGTCTGCCGCGGACACGGTGACAGGATACTCGGCTTCCTAGTACACGTTGTTCAGATGTGACACTAGTGAATTCACGAGAAGAGTGTAATTGATCTACACTGCCATCAAGATACTCAGCCCCTACGGCAACTTGCATTTGAACTTCTTCAATTGATTTCGAAGCTTCAGTTTTAGCAAATTGGCTGATTTCTAATGGTTTTAACAAATAGGATAGGCTTAGTTGACCTTGGCCTTTCATTTGCTCTAATAAATCAGAACGACCAACCGCATCTTGCAGATTGCGAACGCCAATTGAAGCAGAAAGTTCTTTTAACTCCGTTGCAAATGCAGTGAAGAGATTCATTATTCCTTGTACAGCTAAGTCTAATTGGCGTGGAACAAAACGTCTTAGACCGTGTTCTTTAGCCTGTGCTTCTGATTCAATTTGAGTGGCAATACCAACGTGACAAGTATCTAAATGACAGCCACGGCAGGTCGTACAGCCGATTGCTAGCATCGATAATGTCCCGAAGCCAACACGGTTAGCACCGAGAAGCATAATCTTCATAACGTCCATGGCACTTTTCATGCCACCGTCAGCCCAGATTTCTACTTTGTGGCGGAGACCACTCTCAAGCAGAGCGTTATGGGCGGCTTTTACGCCAATTTCAACCGGTAATCCAACATGCTGGAGTGCGTGAATTCTTGCAGCACCTGTACCGCCATCGAAACCGCTTAATGTGATAATATCTGCTCCTGCTTTTGCGATACCAACAGCAATCGTTCCAATATTCGGCACAACAGGAACCTTAACAGCGATCTTTGCTTGATCATTAGCTGTTTTCAATTCTAAAATCATCTGCGCTAAATCTTCTATGGAGTAGATATCGTGGTTGTTTGATGGTGAGATCAAATCAGAACCAAGTGTTGCATTACGTGCTTCTGCAACCTTTGCAGTTACCTTTGAACCAGGTAGATGGCCGCCCTCACCAGGCTTTGCACCCTGACCAATTTTAATTTCTAATAGATTAGAAGAGTTTAGGAGTTCAGCATTGACACCAAACCTTCCGGAGGCAATTTGCTGTCCTCTTGTTTTTGGATATTTACCGAGCATATCTTTAATTTCTCCGCCTTCACCATTTAAGCTGATCATGTTTAAACGGTCTGCTCCTTCGGCATAGGCTCTAAAGGCTGTTTCATTCTGAGAACCAAAGGACATGGAAGAAATAAGGAACGGTAAATCATGATCACCGACCCGAAGATTGACGTCAGCAGGTGATAACTGTTTATTGCTAGGTTTAAGCTGAACTAAATGGCGAATCGTTGTTGGATTCTCCGTTTCTTGTTCAGTGATCTTATCACGATAAACATTGTAGTCACCAGTAGCAGCCACTTCACCAATTGCCTTCCAAATTCGTGGGAAGAGATGGAAAGTCTTTCCGACTCTTTCCTTTTCGTTATGGTAATCTTCTGCTCTTGATAAAGCATCAAGTTTCATTGCTTCAAAATCTGTCTCAAGTTCCTTCGAACCAAAAAAGTTAACAATGTTTAATAGATTGGCAATTTCCTCATGTAAGCCAATGCTTGAAAACAGACGTCCGTATCCACGCAGTTCATGGATACCGATTGTTGAGATTACTTTTTCTAATCCTTTAGTAAGAGCACTATAAAGATTTGTTAAAGGTTTTGAGGTTTCGTCAAGAACTGTTAAGAACATATAGTAAGGGCTGACTAAATCTGCTCCTAAACCAAATACAGTAATAATGTCATGAAGTGAACGAATCGCAGCAGAACGTAAAACTAAAGAACAGTCTCTTCTTATTTCTGCCTTAACAAGTGCTTGATCAATTACCGAAGTTGCTAGGTGCGGATCAATCCAATAGGAATGTTCATGATGTGCTTTTGCATCATCAAGAACAAGTAATGTTTTTCCTGCTTGAACAGCCTGAACTGCTTCATTTGCAAGCCTTTCTAGGGCTTGCTCGTACTTTTCTTCTTTTTTGAATGTAGTAGAGATAAAGGTTACAAGCTTCTGCTCCTGAAAATGGGAGACAACTTGATCAAAACTTGGCTGACCTAAACTCTCAGATAAACTATAGCCTGCTTTCCCTTCCAATAATAGAGGGGTAGTTAACTCAATGACCGTTTCACTGTTTTCCTTATTGAATAAAGTCGGCCGCTTTCCAATTATTACACGTGTAGAAAAATGTTCAGTTTCACGATCCCTGTCAATCGCAGGATTCGTCACCACCGCAACACTTTCTTTAAAATAATCGGCAATATTTTTTCGTTCTGGGTTAAGTGCAGCAAGTGGTGCATCATGACCAAGAGAACGAATCGGTTCCACACCTTTTTCCGCCATCTGCTCGATTAATTGGATATGATCTCGTTCCCAGCCAAATGCTTTATATTGTCCATTATGGATTTTGTCAGGGTAATTCATCGTAACTGTTTTCCCTAATGATGGAGGAAGCAATCGTGCACTAACCTCACTGATATTTAACTTTTCAGAAAAACGGGAATACACTTCAGTCTGAAAACGATTTTGCTCATAAACTTCTAATGTTTCACCATTCCATTTAAAGCCAACCTTTTCACCTGGTGCCAAAGGCTTTGGATCATTAACATATTCGCTCGAAGAAATGATCCCTGGTTCAGAGGAAAACAAATAAGAACTATCTGTCTCAAGCATCCATAGCGGGCGAAGACCAAGTGCATCCACACTAAATACTGCTTCATCTCCATATCTTGAGATAATACCAGCAGGACCTTGAGCAAAATGTCCCCAAGCTTCTCTAAGGTAGGTATATAAATCTTGAAGATTTTCAGGATATGCCTTTATTTCATTGATGATTGGCGGGAATAAAACATCCATTGCTTCAAATAATGAAAAACCTTCACGGCAAATTAATGTTTCCATCGTCCGGCTTAAATCCTGAGAGTCACTGCCATCTTTGACAAGTGGAACACCAATCATTTTTGCTTCATCTCTAAGTTTTGCAATGGTATTAATTTCTCCATTGTGTCCGAGAACACTAAATGGCTGTACCCTGAAAAAGCTTGATAATGTATTTGTAGAATAACGATTATGTCCAAGTGTCATGGTTGAAGCAACAAGTGGATTTGCAAGGTCATGATAGTAACGAGGAAGAATATCTCCAGCTCCCATTACTTTGTAAACTACATGGTTCTGACTTAATGAAGCTACATGGACTTGATCGTTTGTTTCAAAATCAACTAATACTTCAAACAGGCTCTTAGTTAATTCTTGGCCAGTTTTTGAAGAAAGACAAGCGAATTGCCAGAAAACAGGGTTTTCTTGGATGGCGATTGGGCCAAGTGCTGAAACATCTGTTACCTGATCTGTTTCAAAAACTAAATCAAAGTCATAGGTTTCTAACTTTTTAAGTAATTCTTGTTTAGTCGTTTGCCAGTTTACCTTTTGACTAATAAAAACATGACCAACAGCAAACTCTTCTTTTTCAGCAAGAGTGGGTTCTTGGCCTGCCTGGAGCAATTTTTCTTTCCAAAGCGCCACTGGGATATCGGTATGAATGCCGACACCGTCGCCTTCGCCATTAATAAAACCAGCGCGATGATTCATTGTTACAAGGGCGTCTATACAATCAAAAATATTTTTTCTAGTTGGGCGCTTAGATTTTTCAAGACATGCGACTATTCCGCAGGCATCATGTTCTTGTTTGTGGAAATCTTTGAAAAGGGAAGGGGTCCAATTTTGTGTCATCATATTAGGCTTTAGCAGGGGTCCGCTAAGGCCATTTCACCTCCTATGAAACTTAAAGTTTGTGTATATCATCTTTGTAGTTGGAATTCGTTGTTTTGTCACTTTAACGAGGTATATTGTTAAAGGATAATATGAAAATAATAATTTAATAGTATCATAAGAATTTTCAGAAATCAAATAAATATACATTATTTTGGATAAGAAAATAGTGGTTAATAAGTGATGGATACACGAGGGGGATATGTCATTGTAAGCGTTTCCAAAGAAATTATAAAGGTAAAAGGAAGTGATCTCCACTTCCTTTTGTGCATAAAAACTGTATATTTATTCGCTCGCGAGTAAGGAAAATGCATTTCTTACTGCGTGTAATGTTGCCTCAACATCCTCAGCGGTATGTGCGATCGTTAAAAACCATGCTTCATATTTGGATGGAGCCAGATTTATACCTTGATGGAGCATATGCTTAAAGAACTTTGCAAATGTCTCTCCGTCTGTATTTTCTGCTTGAACATAGTTTTCAACTTTTTCATTTGTAAAATAAACAGTTAAAGCGCCCTTTAACCGATTTATTGTTATTTCGATATTATTTTCTTTAGCCGCTTCTAAAATACCCTCTTCAAGAACTGCACCTAAGCGGTCTAAGTAATCATATATTCCATCTTGTTTTAGTACTTCGAGGCAGGCAATTCCTGAAAGAATGGAAGCAGGATTTCCTGCCATTGTTCCCGCTTGATAGGCAGGTCCAAGTGGGGCAACAGTTTCCATAATTTCTTTCCGGCCACCGTAGGCACCGATTGGCAGGCCTCCTCCGATTATTTTTCCAAGGACTGTTAAATCAGGTTCAATCCCTAATAAATTTTGGGCACCGCCGTACATAAAGCGAAATGCAGTAATAACCTCGTCATAAATCACGAGCGCCCCTGATTCATGAGTTAAGTCATTAACTTGCTGAAGAAAACCAGGGTTTGGTTCGACGATCCCGAAGTTTCCGACAATAGGTTCCACTAAAACAGCTGCGATCTGGTCTCCCCATTTAGCTAATGCTTCTTTAAATGGTTCTATATCATTAAAAGGGACCGTAATTACTTCTTGTGCAATACTTTTTGGTACACCTGCAGAATCTGGGGTCCCCAATGTAGATGGTCCGGAGCCTGCGGCGACAAGGACGAGGTCCGAGTGACCGTGATAGCAGCCCGCAAATTTAATGATTTTATCTCTGCCAGTATAGGCACGAGCTACGCGTATCGTTGTCATGACCGCTTCTGTTCCAGAGTTTACAAAACGGACTTTTTCCATTGAAGGAATTGCTTCTTTTAACATTTTAGCAAACTTAACTTCATGTGGTGTGGGAGTACCATAAAGGACACCACTTTCTGCTGCGCGTTTTATGGCCTCGGTAATGTGTGGGTGAGCATGTCCTGTGATTATCGGTCCATAGGCAGCGAGATAGTCAATATACTGATTTCCATCGACATCCCAAAAGTATGCCCCTTGAGCCCGTTCCATGACAACCGGTGCTCCTCCGCCTACGGCTTTATAAGAACGTGAGGGGCTGTTTACTCCTCCAACGATATGTTCAAGTGCTTCATTATGTAATCTCTCTGAATTAATAAATTTCACATTTTTCCCTCCTTCAATCAGTTCTATCCCATTTTAGCACTTTTTTAGATAACTTATGTCTGTTTTCACAATTCGGATATTTTGGAGAAGTACGTGGTTATTGTTTTATCACCCTTATTTAGCTAAACTAATTCTTTAGGTCATTGTTTCGGGGGGAGAAAATGAAAAATGTAATTGAAGTCAATAATTTACGAAAAGAATTTAAGGCATATTCCAGTCGAACAGGTTTAAAAGGAGCATTTAGGGATTTATTAACAAGAAATTATAAAGTTGTTCCTGCAGTCAATGATATAAATTTCTCCGTAAAAAAAGGCGAAATGGTTGGGTATATCGGTGAAAATGGTGCAGGGAAGTCAACCACTATAAAAATGCTGACGGGAATATTAACACCGACATCCGGAGAAATTTCCGTAAACGGAATGAATCCACATAAAGAACGGGAGAAATTTGTCCAAACCATTGGTGTTGTTTTCGGACAGCGTTCCCAATTGTGGTGGGATATCGCCGTTCAGGAATCTTTCCGTCTTTTGAAAAAGGTGTACAAGGTATCAGATGCGGATTATAACAGCCACATGAATCATGTGATCTACACATTAGATATTGAACCACTTCTAGATAAGCCAGTACGAAAATTGTCGCTGGGACAAAGAATGAGATGCGAACTTGCTGCTGCACTTATTCACAATCCGCCATTATTGTTTTTGGATGAACCAACCATTGGATTAGATGTACTCGTTAAGTTGAAAATTCGTGATTTTTTAAAAGAAATTAACGAGAAATATCAGACTACCATCCTGTTAACTACACACGATTTAACTGATATTGAGGCATTGTGCGAGCGAGTAATCATGTTAGATGAAGGAAAAGTCATATATGATGGGGCGCTAAAGAGTCTTCAAGAGAAATGGGGAGAAGGGAAAGAGCTCCAGTTCCAGTTTCTTGAACCTGTTGAAATGACTGCTGTGCAAAATCTCACCAGTGGAATACCTGTTAAATGGGATTTGAACAAAAAGGAGCAAATCTTTACAGCTACACTTGAAGATAATGATGAACTTATTTCTCAGATTATTGCTAAAGTGGTAGCTGAATTTAAAATTAAAGATATCAAAATAAATGAAACTTCAACGGAAGAAATCATTCGAAATATTTATGAAAAGGGTGCGGTATAAGTGGATAAATACCTTGAGATGATTAGAATCCGCTTTTTAATGATGCTGGCATACCGGACCAATTATTACACAGGAATTCTAATCTACAGTATTAACATCGGTGCATATTATTTTCTCTGGTCAGCGATTTACGGTTCAAAGGAAGAAATCGTTGGTCTTTCAGTTACACAAATGACTACATATGTTGCTGTCTCCTGGATGGCGCGTGCATTTTACTTTAACAATCTTGACCGCGAAATGGCCTTGGAAATTATGGAGGGGAAAGTGGCGGTTGAATTAATCAGGCCCTACAATTATCTAGGGATGAAAGTTATGCAAGGGCTTGGGGAAGGGATTTTCAGGCTATTCTTTTTTTCGGCTCCTGGGTTGATTATTGTTTATTTTGTCTTCCCAGTTGAATTTACATGGGATCTTAGTGTTTGGGGCTTGTTTGGCCTCTCCATTTTGCTGAGCTTTTTTATTAATACGGAGTTGAATTTATTAACAGGGATTACTACTTTCTTCTTATATAATAATGCAGGGCTTATTCGAGCAAAACGTGTCGTCATTGATTTATTTTCAGGCTTGTTGTTACCGATTAGCTTTTTTCCAGGCTGGGCTCAAGATGTAATGAAGTTTCTTCCTTTTCAAGGAATCAGTTATTTTCCGAGTATGATTGTTACTAAAGGTTTTTCTCATCCACAAGCAATCGATGCAATTACTCAACAATTTGTTTGGGTAATCCTTTTATTCTTTCCAATCCAAGTACTTTGGTCATTGGCAAAAAAACAACTAATTATTCAGGGAGGGTAAGAGTTGTTTTATTTTTCTATGTTTTTTCAATACCTATCACAATATTTAAAAACGAGACTTCAATACCGAGCTGATATTTTTGTTGAATTTTTTTCTGATCTATTATCGCAAGCCATAAATTTTATTTTTATATTAGTTGTCTTTGGCCATACCAATTTACTCAATGGCTGGACAAGGGACGAAATCATATTTATCTATGGATTTTTTCTCGTCCCATCTGCTGTCTTTTCTGCCTTTTTTAATATATGGGATTTTAATGAGCGCTATATTGTAAAGGGGGAGTTGGATCGTATCTTAACTAGACCGATTCACAGTCTCTTTCAAATCATCCTTGAGAGGATTGAACTGGAGTCATTATTAGGGGCAGTTACTGGACTTGTTGTCATGTTTTATGCTGGAAACCGACTAGGTCTCACAGTACATTGGTTTGATCCGTTTCTATTTATTCTGTTTGTCATCGGCGGGGCCCTTGTTTATGGAGGAGTATTCATTATGATTGCCTGCATCAGCTTTTGGGCAGATGCGCGTACGTCTTTAATGCCGATGATGTACAATATTAGCAATTATGGCAGGTATCCAGTTAATATCTACAATAAACTAATTCGCTTTATATTAACATGGGTATTACCATTTGCCTTTGTTGGTGTCTATCCTGCTTCCTTCTTTCTTGGGAAAAAAGAATGGTTTTGGTACTCATTTTTAACGCCAGTGATTGGAATTAGTTTCTTCGTGATTTCCGTTTTGGTTTGGAATCAAGGTGTAAAGAAATATAGAGGTGCTGGCAATTAAATAGATTTTGATATTTTATTGTCCAAGCGAGCATAGAAATAAACTACCAAAAGCTAAATTTAGAGGTGGTTTGTCATGTTTTTTTTCTTGCTTCCAGTCGTCATTTTTTGCATCTTCATGAGTTTAAGGACGCTTTTTATTCCAAATACAGTTAAAGGTAAGTTGGTATCTATTGATAATTTTTTATATTTAGGCTCTGTGTATTTGACTGTCATCATTGGTTTTGGCCTAATATTTTTACTTTTTGAGTTAATTGGCATGTCGTTGCTGATAGAGGTAAATAATCATAACAAGAATATTTTTGAAACAAGTTTTTATTTTAGTGCGATGACCTTATTTTCAGTTGGAAATGGTGATGTTATTCCACACGGTATAGGAAGGATCATCACCGTTACAGAGGCCTTGATTGGTTATACATTACCAGCAGCATTTGTGGCCCGGGTTATGTTTGATTGGGAAAAGTAGGTTAGTGATGCAGGAAAGTTGTTTTATCATGGTGAACTTTGATACGCTTACATCGAAGAATCATTACAGTGGGAGTGGTAAAAGATGACCGTTGAGATTGGAATGCAAGTACCAAATTTTGAGTTGAAGGCTAATAATGGCGAGACCGTAAATCTATCAAAATTCCATGGCACGAATGTCGTTTTATATTTTTATCCAAAAGATATGACCCCAGGATGTACTACAGAGGCAAGCGATTTTCGCGATCAAATTCAACAATTTACAGAGGTGGATGCCGTTATTTTGGGTGTAAGTCCAGACCCAGTTGACCGTCATCAGAAATTTGTAGAGAAATATGGTTTACCTTTCCTTCTACTTGCAGATACAGAACATCAGTTAGCAGAAGCTTTTGGAGTATGGAAATTAAAGAAAAACTTTGGTAAAGAATATATGGGGATTGAAAGATCAACCTTTATTATTGATAAGGAAGGCAAGCTCGTTAAAGAATGGAGAAATGTTAAAGTAAAAGGACATGTTGATGAGGCTTTATCCTACATAAGGGAGAGCCAGAGCTGATATCTTTCTGAAGCCTATTTTGTTAAGGAAAGGCATTTGTCCAATGCAAGAAACGTCAGAATGAATATCATTTTATTAGGGCATACCTCCTCAGATAAATTTTGGGTCCATAGCGGGCCCTTTTTTTATGGTGTAAAAAGGGATTTATATATTTTGAGTTTTCTAAATATAATTACAGGTGTTATGATGAAGAAAATACATACTTGCATAATAAGGTAAAGTTGAAGTTGAGATTACAAACATTCTTACAGGGGGATAAATAAAATGAAAATTTATACAAAGACTGGTGATAAAGGAACAACTTCACTTATTTATGGAAAAAGAGTAGCGAAGAACGACTTGCGCGTTGAGGCTTACGGGACGTGTGATGAAACAAATTCAATGATTGGGCTTGCACTAAGCTATTTAAATAAGGAAAATTTTCAAGGGAAAGAAATAATTGATAACATTTATCATAAAATACAAACAAATCTTTTTCATGTCGGAGCAGAGTTGGCTACACCAAAAGGAAAGGATGTAAAGTGGGCACTTGCTTCGTCGGATGTAGAGGAAATGGAAACCCAGATTGATGAATGGAATGAGGCACTTCCAGAGTTAACAAATTTTATCTTGCCGGGAGGACATCCAGCAGGAGCTGCTTTCCATGTAGCTCGAACAACAGCAAGGAGGGCGGAAAGATGTGCGGTTGCATTAGGTGAAGACGTAAATCCACTTGTATTAGCCTATTTAAATCGACTATCCGATCTATTGTTTGTGACTGCACGCTATGTAAATGATCAATTGGGTGCAAATGAACAGACATTACATGGAAAAGGGTAATAACATTGCTATTAATGAGATAACAATATTGACAAAAGTACAAATAACTTAGTAAAATTAATTATAACAATTATAAAGTAAGAATATCTTTTAGAAAGAAGGTGCATGGCGATGAATCAATTAAAAGAAGCATTGGATACCTTAAAAGAAACTGGGGTACGAATTACTCCGCAACGTCATGCGATACTTGAATATTTAATAAACTCAATGTCACATCCTACTGCGGATGATATTTATAAAGCCCTTGAAGGGAAATTTCCGAATATGAGTGTGGCCACAGTTTACAATAATTTACGAGTATTTCGTGAAGTAGGTCTTGTGAAGGAATTGACTTTTGGTGATGCATCAAGCCGTTTTGATTTCATTACAACCCATCATTATCACGTCATCTGTGAAAAGTGTGGGAAAATAGTTGACTTTCTTTATCCAGGCTTAGACGAAGTGGAACACCTTGCTTCGCATGTAACAGGCTTCAAAGTCGAGAACCACCGCATGGAAATCTATGGATCATGTCCGGAATGTGCAAGTAAAGAGGTTCATTAACCGAGAAGTAAGCTAAAATAAAAAAGGAAGACGTAATCCACTGCAGCTTTATAGCATGGTTTACGTCTTCCTCTTTTTATTTTTCTGAATTCTTATTAAAGGACTCATCGAATTCCTTGCCTACTAGATTAGGGTCAAGGGTCAATGGTTCACGACAATACATGCACATATCTACTCGGCCAAGCATTTTTGTATGCTTGCCACAGTTAGGACATTTTACTTGGATTGTTTTTGTTGATAGCATTCCAATCCAAAAATAAACAATCGTACTAGCTATAATAAAAAGAAGGCCCAAAATCATAAAAATGGTCATAATAAGTGGTGAAGTTCGAAAAAAGATACCAACATACATAACAATGAAACCTATAAAAATTAAAGATAATGCAAAGGTACGGATTTTATTTATTTTACTCGAATATCTTGCCATGTAACTCCCTCCTAGACAAACTATACCATAATTATGATAAGAAGGAAAAAGCAAGGTTGAAGAATGTCGAAATTTGTCTGCGGATAAAGAAGGAGATTTGTTTTCATTGTCGAAGTTATATTGCTACCTGAAAAAAATGGAGGAATGAAAGATGGAAGACATCCTTCGGCCTATTTATCAAGAAAGGGCGAGCCAATTAAATACCCTTGGAGTATTGATGGTGCAGAAAAAACAAAAGTTAAGTCATATAACTGATTCATTTGATGTAATCCTGTTAGTACTGGTCAAAGAAGCGGACCAGCCACTATTTATTAAGCACTATACCTACAATGATAAAAAGGCTGCAATGCATATCATTACAGAAGCGAAGTTGGATGAGTGGTTATTATTAGGATCGAATCGAAAAATATTTGAATGGCTTCATGAGGCCAAAATCATTTTCGATCGGAACGAATATGTGGCTAATTTAAAAACGGAATTGCGTGATTTTCCTTTTAATGGCCGCAAAATTAAAATGGGTTTAGAATTTGCAAAATTGATTCGACGCTATGTAGATGGCAAAGCTTTATTTGAGGGTCATCAGTTTTTAGATGCTTACAATCATGTTGTCCATTCCTTGCATCATCTTGCCAGGTTAGCCGTATTAGAAAATGGACTCCATCCAGAGCTAACTGTGTGGAATCAAGTTAAACAGATTGAGCCTGAAATTTATAAATTATATGAAGAACTTGTGTATAGTGAAGAAACGCTTGAAAAAAGACTAGAGCTGCTTTTCCTGGCAAGTGAGTTTATGATCCATTCGAGAACGAAAATGGGTACGGCTCATTTTTTAGAGGTACTTAGTAGTAAGGATATTTGGTTATTCAATGAAATTATGAGTGAACAAGAATTAATCCCATACTCAGTCGACCTAGCCGTTTTGCTCGAATATTTAATTGAAAAACATTTAATAGATGTAGTTAATATTGAAACGAAAGGTCAAGGCGTTTATCATAGGGGTTATTGTCTTAATAAAAAATTATCGTAAAAAACAATAAAACGTATTGACCTTTTCAAAAATACTTGGTATATTAATAACCGTCGCTACGAGACAAACACAAAATTGTTTTCGTAAGTGACGGTTTAAAAAAAGTTATTGACATTAATGAATGTCATATGTTATATTAATAAAGTCGCTTACGAGTGGCATTGAAATTGTTCTTTGAAAACTAAACAAACAAAATCGTGCAAACAAACAATAAATTTTAGTTTCAATTAT
>NZ_JBJORY010000029.1:0-30232 GCF_046562815.1 Neobacillus sp. 204 | reverse complement strand
GGGAAACCACCCATACCCATGCCAGGGAAACCACCCATCATACGTTGAGAATCTAATGTCATGTTTTCACCTACTTTCTTTTACATACTATGCTTAAAGAAAATTAGGGAGCTTATTTTACTTTAAAATTTTGCAGACGAAATACCAATACTTGGCCTTGTAAATCCTGCTCAAATTAGTTTTCTAATTAGATCCTTACGGCGATACACGCTTAAGACAATACCAATTAAAATGGCATTTAGCAGCGTTGGCATTAATCCATAACTTATAAATGGCAAGGATATCGAAATTAACGGGAAAATGCCTAGTGCGACTCCATTCTTCCAAACTGCTTAAAACATGCCATTATAGGGATGAATCAGGTATTATTAACAAGGGGAAATACTTTTAGGACGAAAAAGAGAATACTGTGGTTGAAATCAAATTACCAACAGAACGAATTTTTCTGCATTGGTAAAAATAAGATAATTCATGTAAGGAACTTCCCCTTTAAGTGTGAAGCACTGATTCCAATTGACCATTTAGCATTGCCTAGGCAGTACTAGGAAAAGAAGGAGAATAACTTGACTGTAGAGAACAATAAGTATCAAGACCAATCACTGTTTAGTATTACGTGGCCTCTTTTTATCGAAATTACGCTTCATATGAGTATGGGGATTGTCGCTACATTAATTTTAAGTGGATATTCAGACAACGCTGTTGCAGGAGTCGGGGTAGCCAATCAGATTCTTAATATTTTTATTTTAGTATTTAACGTCACAGCAATCGGAGCGACCATCCTTATCGGTCAAAATTTAGGAGCGAACCGATTAGATCGGGCACGACGCCTTGCAAGGTCTGCCTTTGGAGTGAATTTCTGGTTTGGAGTTTTGATGACCATCGTTGTGGTCACTTGTGGAGGTTTGTTTTTAAAATTTTACGGTCTTAGCGGTGAAGTGTACGATTTTGCTTACACTTTTCTTACCATCATAGGTCTATCCCTTTTCCTTGAAGCCATTTCATTAGCTTTAAGTGCTGTTTTACGGAGCTACGGACATACAAAAGAAACCATGGTCGTTACTGTCATCATGAATGTGATTAGTATAATCGGTTCTTTTATTGCCATTAAAGGATGGTTTGGTGTTCCCGTAACAGGTGTTGCTGGAGTTGCCTATGCCATGTTTATTGCCCGCATTTTTATCATTGTAGCGCTTTTCTACTTTGTTTATAAAAGACTAGATTTAAAGTTTTATATAAAAGATATTTTTAAAATCAATAAAACGGATGTTAAGGGGCTTCTTTCCATCGGGGTTCCATCTGCTGGAGAAAATCTTTCTTATCAATTTTCACAAGTGGTTATTACAAGCTTTGTAGCACTTACCGGAGATGCAGCCTTAGCAGCACGGGTGTATATTTTAAATATATCAATGCTTTGCTTCCTGTTTACAGTCGCCATTGCCCAAGGAACACAATTGTTAATTGCTCGTTATATCGGAGCTAAGCAATATGACAGAGCCCTAAAGAGGGGTCTAAAGACATTAAAAATTGCGGTGATTGTTTCTGCTGCTGTTTCTCTTGCTGTTGCTTTAATTGGTGAGCCAATCTTAACTATATTTACGAACGATGCTGACATTATTGCTATAGCTCTTCCAGTATTATGGGCGATTGTGTTTATTGAACCCGGCCGTGCCATGAATATCGTTCTTATGGGTTCTTTGAAATCAGTAGGTGATGTCCGATTCCCTGTTATCATTGGTGTGATCTCTATGTGGGGAATTGCCGTAGTATTTAGTTACTTTTTCGGAATTACACTTGGTTTAGGACTATTAGGAATTTGGCTGGCCCAAGGAATAGATGAATGTATCCGAGGATTTTTTGCCTTAAAACGCTGGGTTTCCAAACCTTGGTTAAGGAAAAAAAATGCCGAACAAAACCTATCACTTAAGCGTGTCTTAGATTAGTAAGTGTCTTTCGCTAACACAGCTGCCAGAATGGCGGCTTTTTCTTTTTAGTAATGAGAAAAGTTAAAGCAGTTCTGAAAGTGGATGGTAAATTTATATGTAAATTGGATGGTCAATAATTGAACTTGTTGAGATATTATTTATTTATTGGCTATGTTAGAAAAGCCATACTAACAAAATGAAAGCTTTAACGGAGATGATGACAATGACATGGGCTATGATTTCGATCGTTCTCATAAGTATCGTTAAAATATTAATGACTTGTCTTCCAACGGGTCCGGTGGAATGGCTTATCAAGAAATTTGAAATTCATTCAAAACTGAGTGAACCGAATGTCACCGTAACAATTGACGGAAAACAATTAGAAGGTGATGACAAAATTCAAGTTATTCATGACTTTAACGAAGCTACATATTTAAAGCAGCATTATATTTATCCAGGGACCGAGGAATTATTTTTACATCCAAAGAACAGTAAGACTCCATTAGTTCTTGATACGAAAAAAGGCAAAAATGATGTTCGGTTATTTGTTTTCAGGTACAACGATCGCATTGATGTAGTCAAACAGTACAAGAAGAAAGTAGTTGCCTATAGCCTGCTTTCAGATCATCTCCAAAAAAGTTAATAAAAATGAACACGGAGCATACGCCCCGTGTTCATTCCGTCTATGGTTCATTCGTTATCTAATTTATTTAAAATGCTTCAAGCTCTATATCTTCTCTAAAATAATCTTCATCATTTTCTCTATTATCAAACCAACTATTTTTAAACCAATTAATAATCTTCGAGAACATATTGACCACTCCTTATAGATCATTTTAGATTTTTTATAAAATAATTTAATCTAGCTTTGCTCTATTTCAGAATACTGGTCTAATGTAAAGGAAGTATTAATTAACTCTAAATTGTTTGTTAAGTTAAAGATTAACTATAGCAATTTTTTCTTAGAAAACAAATAACCAAAACCAATAACAAGAACGGTAATAGCAGCAGGAACCATTAAGTGTAAATCGCTAGCAAGAATAAGCTCAAATTTTGGTTCTCCGACGATCATTTCACCTGCAGTCCAGGATAAGATTCCAGCACCTGCATATGAGATCATCGGGTACTTTTCCATCGCTTTTAATATTAACTGGCTTCCAAAAACAACGATAGGAATACTAACAATAACTCCAATCATAATACCGATTAAATTTCCTTCAACTGCACCAGCAATGGCTAGGACATTATCAAGGGACATTACGGCATCAGCAATAATAATTGTTTTCACAGCGGAGATTAAACTTGAACCTCCATCTCTATGACTTTCCTCTTCATCACCAATTAGTAGTTTAATGGCAATATACACTAGAAGAAGGCCACCAATAAAAGTTACAAAAGGCAGGTCTAGTAGGTAAACAATTGCTACCGCAAATACTAATCGTAAAATAATGGCTCCAAATGTTCCCCAAAAGATCGCTTTCTTTTGTTGTTTCTTTGGAACATTACGTGATGCCATTGCGATAACAACTGCGTTATCCCCACTTAATACAATATTGATTAAAATAACTTTCAAGAGAACCGCAAATGACAAACCAAAAATCTCCAAAATATTCACCTCTGGAAAAAGCTAGCTTGGTCATTTATATTAATTTGATGTTAAAAAAAGACCTAATTTCATAGAGATTGGTTGCTATGAGGGATGCATGGATTTAATAAGTTTATTGCTGATATGGATTTTTATGGACTTTTTGCATAAATAATTCTGGATGATCAATCTGTTCAAAACCGTATTGTTTATATAATGAATGTGCATCATTCGTAGCTAACATAAACCTACGAACTCCCTGTAATTCGGAATGGTTGGTGATAATTCCCATCAACCATTTTGATAATCCTAATTTCCGATAATCTGGTAATATAAACACATCAGAGAGATACGCAAATGTGGCTAAATCAGAAATTACCCTTGCAAAACCAACTTGTTCATTAACGTCTTTACCACCCTCACCTTTATAAACCCCAAAACATAGCGGAGAATTTTCAATCGCCTTTTCAACGGTTTCCTTTGGTATACCCTTTGACCAGTAGGCTTCTTGACTCAAAAAATTATGTATTAATGGTAAATCTAAATACTCTTTATTTGTAGAAATGGAAAATCCATTATTAACCCAAAAACCCATTTCAAGTCCCTCCAAATCTTTTTAAAATGTACTGTAATTAAATAACACTACTACATTCCCTTTTACTAGAGGGAGATAGATTTAAAAGAAGTCAAAAAACGATGATTTCATTGCTGGGACCTTTTTTTCAAAAAGTTCTATCTCAGTCTTAGAACCATTCAAGTAATCCATTTCATAAAGCTCCATCGGTCTTTTATTACCAAATAGAATCGCAGAAAGGGAATTGATATTTAAGCGAATCCCTTTTTTAGGAGGATAAACACAGTGACCTCCAGTTTTTTCTTTAAACACCTTTATTTCTCCCTTACCAAGTAAATAGCTCCCATTATTCCAAGGGGCATGTAAATCTTCAAGATGCAGGAATAGGGGCTCATTTTCATGTAAGAACCGAAATTTCCGCAAACATTCCTCTGCATCTACAACTCTTGCCATGAAATATGGGCTTAACTCCATTTTCACCTTGGGCTGCGGCAGAAAATAAGGAAAAGGATCCTGACCGGCAAGATGAATCGTCACTGTTTCGACCATGGAATCATGCTGGCAAATGAAATTCCAAAGCCCGATTCTCGCTTCATGGTCAAGTGCAACTAGCTCCTGCACCTCCATTTTTCTTTCCTTCACATGGTAAAGCATATAGCCCAAAGCCTCTTTATCGGTATTATAATAGACAGCAATCTGTGAATCTTTATCATAAACGTTCTGTTTCCACCAATTTGTCTCACGTTTTAGCATGCCTGTATATTGAGTGCAGTATTGTTGATAAATCTTTTCTATTTCTTCATTATGAGTCTCTTTTGAAAATCTTCTTATAAAACCTTTCTGCTGTTCGAGGAACTTAAGGTCCATTTTTTCAATCGTGATTTTTTTCTTTTCACTTAATATTTCCCATCCGTATTTTCGATAAAAAGAAATATCAAACGGGTGTAAAAGCGATACAATCTGATCATTACTTCGCATGTGTTTTAAAGAATCAGTCATGAGTGATTTGACATAACCGTTTCGTCTATATTCCGGGTAAGTAGCAACTCCTGCGATTCCACCCATTTTCCATTCCGCATCCTTCATAAAAATCGTTAGTGGGATAATATGTAGTTTGGCAGCCAGAATGTTCTCATCCCATATTCCTAGAACTTTATGATTTCTCATTGCTTCTTTTCTTGCTGGTACGTCAGATTCAGGAATCTTATATTGAAACGCATACATTGACAGTCTTATGGATTCTAAGTATTCTTTTTCTGTGACTTCTCTAACTAACATTGGCCCGATCTCCTTTTCATTAACCCCAAATATTTTCTTTCTGATATCAAAATAGTTCACTATCAGCTTAGCAAATTCCTTCAATGTTATTAAAAAGGATAATTAAATAAAATAGTCCAATCTACCATTAACTGTGATGCCTTTACCTTGCGTTCTGTTTTGGGATTAACAATATAGCTTATTTACACAATACCTGCTTCGGCCAAAATATCCTGCGCAAAAATTAGACTGTCGAGAAAGTCTCGACAGTCTAGCGTGACTCAAGGAGAGTCCCATTTTTATAACTTGATTATTATAATAAACGTTTCACTACTTGAATAGACCTGATTGTATGTTCATCGTCAGTTTATCCGATATAATCGACAGTTGAAGTTGACCTAGCCAATCAGCCACGTTGGATGGAAACACGATTTCCTTAACATCAGAAGAAACTTGAAGGATGATGTTATCAGATGTTAAGTACTTCGTTAATTCCTCATTCCAAACAACTACTGTTACATTTTTTTCAGCACCTATTATTTTTTGAACGTTACACTGATCGTATGAACCCTCGTTACGTTAGTAAATGTAAATGTGTAGTCATTGTTTTTTAGCTTCACTTTCACACCGTCAACCATCAACGTATCAATCTTATAACCGATATTTGGTGTGAATTTGAACGTTTGATCTGATCCGTGCTTCACAGAAACGCCGCCGCTCGGGCTAATTGTACCGTGATTACCCGCAGTTGCCGTAATCGTGTAAACGATTGGCTTAAATGTTACATCGATCGTATGATCGCTCGTTACGTTAGTTAACGTGAAGGTGTTGTTTGTTGCCGTTGTATCCACACCGTCAACCTTCAACGTAGCAATCTCATAACCGCTATTCGGTGTGATTGTGAACTTTTTATCTGTTCCATGATTCACCGAAACGCTGCCGCTCGGGCTAATTGCACCGTGATCACCCGCAGTTACCGTAATTGTGTGAACGATTTGCTTGAATGTTACATTGATCGTATGATTCTTCGTTACGTTAGTAAACGTGTACGCATTGTTTGTTAACTCTGCATTCAAACCGTCAACCTTAAACGTAGCAATCTCGAAACCGCTATTCGGTGTGATCGTAAACGTTTGAACTGTTCCGTGCTTCACAGAAACGCTGCCGCTTGGGCTAATTGTACCGTCATCGCCCGCAGTTGCCGTGATCGTGTAAACGATTGGCTTAAATGTTACATCGATCGTTTGATCGCTCTTTACGTTAGTTAACGTGTAGGTGTTGTTTGTTGCCGTTGCATCCACACCGTCAACTTTCAACGTAGCAATCTCATAACCAGTATTCGGTGTAATTGTGAACGTTTGATCTGTTCCGTGAAGCATAGGAACGCTGCCGCTCGGGTTAATCGACCCGTTGCTGTCAGCTGTTGCCGTGATCAAATGTATCAACTGGTCACTTACGATAATATCAAAGGTGGTATCGATATAACCAGGTGCGGAAATTGTAAACTTATACTCACCTAGTGCATTGAATAATGATCTGTCAACAAATGTCAACTCCGTAGCTGAAAGCGTGTATTTGCTAGAATCTACTACTTTGCCATTCAGCGAAACAACTGGCGCTGCTGCAAGCCATGCAGAATCCTGTTCGTAGCTAATAGTAATTGGCTTCGATTCTTGAATATATGCAATTTTAGAAGCAAACACTGGTGCGTTGCTCTTAACTACTTGAGTTACGGTCGTATCAGGATAGCAATACGCTTTAAACTTAATCTCAATATTTCCTGTCGCTGGAAATGCCGCACCTGGGAGTGTAAGCGTGATATTACTTGCATCTGACGATAAAGTTGTATCCGCTTTAACCGATACGCCTCCTACCAAAATATCACCTGAAACTGCCTTTGCAGCAGTTGCCCATCTCAAGTTTTCAGCATTGTTCGGTACAGTAATAGTTACTGACTTTCCAACACCACTTGGTGTCAAAGTAGGCGTTGGTGCTGTTCTTTGAGCAAATGGTTGAGCAATTGTAATAGCTGTAAAGTAAGGCGATTTGAACTTAATGCTCTTATTACCTGCAGCAGTATTCGACTGTGTTGCATACCCGTCAATCGTTACTGCCCCTGTATCATTTGTTACAGATGTTGTTACAAAAGGTTTTACCGATGTAGCTGATGTAAACTGAATTGTAACATCGCCATTGTCACTCGTTACATCTGACGTTGACGCAAGTAAAATTGAACTTCTCCACAACGGATTATCGGCACCGTTAATTGTGTAAGTAATGGTGTCGCCAAACTGCGGTGTTCCTGCAGGCGTTGAAAGCGTAATTGCAGGCGCAGTTTGCGGTGTAACAGTTGCAGTTACAGTAGTGTCAGCATAACCCGAAGCTGTAACAGTTAAACTCCTTGAAACTGCACCACCACCATCTGTTCTTACCAAATCATATGGAATCGTTAATGTTCCTGCTGTTTCATCAATGACAACTCTAGTTTTGATTGTATTTCCGTTAAATTTAATATTGCCAGTTGTCTTCACTGCAGATATCCAATCAGATGCTGCTGTTCCAGCAGGGAAGGTCATGACTAAATCTTGTCCGGCATAGATGGTGCCTGCCGGTTTTGTCATTACGATACCTTGCTTGTAGAAAAGCTGATTAACTGTTGCATTTTGGTAATTGGTTGCGATGATACTGATTGGTATGCTTCCTGGCGCTGTAATTAACGATTTATCAATCGTTATAGGCGTAGTAGGCGCCCCTACAGTGATGCCTTTTGTAGCAAAATCTGCTTTTGCAATCGTCGTCGTACCCACTTTAACGCTTGTAATCGCATCTCTCCACTCTTGTGTATCGTTTACACCTACAACCCCAATAGAAATCGGGTTTGCGTTGCTATCATTAAAGTATCGATTCGATTCAGCAGTCAACGTTGGAGCCGCGACAGCATTAATTCTTTGTGCAAATGTATACGATGAGTAATTGTTCGCTTCTATTTTAATATTCCAATCATAAATATATGGTCCGACCTGTTTCGAAGGTGTCGAGAAAACCCCTGCCGGAATTGTAAAGTTAAATGTTGTTGCGTTTGCAGGTGTCACCTGGTTAAAGAGCGCTGCAAGTTCAGTTCCCTTATAGGTTGCAACAACATTATTGTCTGGATCTGTTACAGTTATTGACGTAATATTCGGCTGCCAAATATCGCGATAGTGCGCAGCTGTGGAGCCTGTGCCATCTGGACGACTAAATGTTAATGCCTTTCCAATTGTTGCAACATTATTCGGCGCAAGTAAGTTAAAACTATTACCGATCCCGTCAATCATTTTAAATGTCAACGTGCGATCCATATAGCCCGGAGCTTTAAACTTAATCGTGTGAACGCCAGACGTTTTAAACAACGATGGATCGAATTCGTATTGTCCTTTACTGGACACTACTTTTTCCACAATCGAAGGGCCGGTCACGCCATTATACACATTCGTGGCCGTTTTACCGTCGACCCCATCAATCAAGATTTGTCCACCGGAACCGTCTACAGCAGCTCTCCAAGCGGCATCTTCTATTTGCGTAACAGTAGAAGCGCCCGATGCTGGGTCTGGAGTTTTGTAAACGACTGAAAACATTTGAAACGGATTTACTTTGCCGTAATTGACGAAAGCATTTGCATCGCTTGTTTTAATATATGGTACTGGTTTTACGACAGTGTTAAACGCAGTTAAATCCGAACCGCTTGGTATCGTATTAAATCCGGTTAACTGAATTTCTGCACTCGTAGTTGAACGAATAGTTCCTGCTAAAGCTGCTGCATTAGGAGCAGTTGTATTGTATTTGCCGAAGTTTTTAACAATGTAAGCAAAATCATTATAATCAATGACGCTGTCATAATTTAAATCGGCTGCTCTTGTGTAAGTTGACGGTGTCGCAACATAGGCATTGTATGCAGTACTTTCCGCCTCGATGTCTTTCATATCGATGACATCATCGCCGTTCACATCACCCGCAAGCATAAAACCATAAGGAATTTTATAGTTTCCTCCTGCTGCATAGCCAAATTGACCCGATGCGTTCATGGCTAAAGTTCCATAGTACGTTAAATGCCCCGGCATTTTCATTGTAAAATTGTACGGCTTAGTGCCAGCCGGCATAGGAAGTTCTGATGTAAATAAGCCAACATTGTTGATGCCTGGGTTATTACTTGAAGAAGCACCAGTAGGGTCTTCTGCGATTGGCAATACAGATGTGATACCTCCTGTATTTGGATCTTCAAATTTTATCTCGACTCCTGACCCATCAGTGTTTAACGGTGTTGTTCTACCGTATACATTAGATGTCGGATAGCTTTGGAATCCTTCCGGTTGAATACTGCCGCTGATAGATGCCCCGCCTTTAATGTAAATCTTTTTATCAAGGAAAGTCGGGACACGATCCATTCCTGTCACTCCACCATTGTAAGTAGTGATTTCCGGGATATTACTCGAAAATTGAGGCCATAATGTATTTACTCCGGCATCCCACACCACTTTGTAAGTAACGTCAAAGATCGGCATTTCCTGTGCAACGCCGCCGCTCATTGTATCAGCTGAATTCAATACACCTTTGGCTTGAACATCTGTAGGGAGATTGTAACTGAACATGTAACCCCCATTGATGTCTAGGTCTAGATGAATCCAACTTTTATCAGCTGTAATGCCTTTCGATGCTAAAAATGCTTTGTATTGTGGACTAAAGTCAAAAGTCTTCATATCCGCATAGTCAAGCTTATTGACATAGAACTTTGCACCTACCACATTTTTAGGATATTTAATGGACAATGTGGATTGAAAGTTATCACCTTTGGAGACTAATGTTTTGTCCGAAAGGAAAGCAGGGTCAATTCCATTTAACGTTGTCGATCCTGGTGTTTCCAAACGTTTAAATCTGTTTATGACATACTCGTTGCCCTCTTTAACAAAGTAATAATCTTGTCCTTGCGTATCTTGATTTCCTGCATAGGAATAATCTTCAGGGTAAAATCTGAACCATGTCCCCCAGGTTTCTTTTTCAGGGTCCTTATCCGTATTCTCGATATCGTCTTTAGATATACCAAATTTAAATTTTCCATCTGCATCTATGTTCAATAAGTAATTGACATATGGGTTATCGTTGGAGTCGCCTAGCATCCCGTCAATTTGACCTAAAGATTGGCTCACGTTCGTATCCGTGTCATAGACCGGTGGTTTAGGAACTGATGTTTCCTTCCCAACATTCTTCATATAATCCACGTTCGAGTCGTACACTTTTCCTGAGAACCATTTTAACCCGCCGTCTGTCACAGGACTGTTAGGGTCAATCTCATAAATACCCGGCTTACTGCCTTCATCCATTTGCACTGTCGGAGCCTTGTTATCAACGTAAACTGAGCTGTTTAATTCATAAAGCTTGCCATTAGAAGCGTCTATGGCACGAGCCTGAATGACGTATCCGCCTTCATCCGTTACTATTTGCTGTGACGATTGTTGGGTCAGCTTCATAGTCAGATTCGGATCATCCTTGGAAATAGGAGCCGGATAAGGGTTGTAAAGTCCGTTAAGCATAAAAGGTAAATGCTTTAAATCCCCTAGAACAAAGCTATAAGAGCTATAAGAACCGATAAAACCTATATAATTACTACTTGTTATATCCATAACATAAAGTCTAAGGCCAAAGGTAGGGTCAATCGGACTTTTCACTCTAACTCCTGCATAGGCTGCCGGTAGAACGCCAAACCTATAAGGATTAAAGTTTTTAAAACCGCCGCTAAGTGTAAATGCTTTTCTTTCAACCTTGAAATCTATACCTCTACTTTGAACGTTAATAGCAAGAGGAATACGATAGGTTTCAGAAGATTTAGCTGGATTAACAAAATTAATATACGCCTCGTAGTATCCACTTGCAGCCGTAGCAGGCATAGTGTATTTTGCTAGAAGATGAACTGTGCCACCTGCTGGAACAGTGATCGAAGTTAATTCTGTTGCAGGCGACGCGGCATCACTAAAACTAATTTTAGCGCCTTCCTTTGCGCCATCTTGTCCATCTTTCATAAACGTATCCTTAAAGAAAACGCTATTTGTGTCGAAAGTTTTATCTGCAGCACCGTTATTGGTGATATACAAGTCGCCTGTTTTCTTAACCGAGCCGTCTTCTTCGCGCGCAGTATAGCCAAACGAAAATGAAGATGTTGTATTTGCTACGGTAATAATATTGGAACTGGATGACGCATCGGTTGACGAGCGTGATTGAATAAAGTCTTTTACCTTAAATAGCATATCTGTATGCACAGCTTGATAAGGATCCGTTTTACCAGAACCGATTTGAAATAGACTTTGCTGCTTGTTAATAGGGTCTGAAGTCTGCATCAATGCTGCTTTGACATCCTCAGGCTTATAGTTCGGATGTGCCGCCAAAATCAATGCAGCCATTCCGGCAACATGAGGAGTTGCCATTGATGTACCCGACATCGTTTGGTAAGCATTCGAATAGTCTTTGTTAGTTGGTTCCCAAATATCATAAGGCGCGGTCGAGAATACATCGACACCTGGTGCAACAACGTCAGGCTTGATTGCCAACGTACTTGTTACTGGACCTGTCGAGCTAAATGGTGCAAGCGTATTTCCGCCCATCAGGTAGTTGCTAGCATTTGAGACAGAGATTGTCTTAATAGTACCGTTTTTAAAAGCATTATAAAAGTCTGTACCCTCATTCTTGCCTATTTGCAAAGTATAGACTGCACCGCCGAATGCGCCAAGATAAAACGGATAATAGCCTTGATCATCAAATATAAGATCAGGATTGTCAGTCGGATTCCACAAAATCATGGCTTTAGCATGTTGTCCAGCTGCATACATCATAAGCTGGTTTACTGGCCCAGCACCACGCTTTACAAGTACAACTTTATCTTCAACATTGATATTTTTAGTTCGAAGATCATCATAAGAAGCAGGAAGTCCATTTCCAGCATCGACAATGTCGTACTGAGTGGAACCGCTGAGCTTAGTATTTGATTCCGTAAAATCCGTTCCAATCAAACGAGTATTAAAAATGGAATATGATTCTTGCCCCGTTGCACCAAAGGGATGAATATCAAATGTTGGAACTTGTTTCGGATAAGTAATAGCTCCGACCGTAATCGCCTTAGCAGCACCACCCGGGTTTCCCAATGTGCCAACGCCTGGACCCGCGTTGCCCGCAGCGATAGCAGCCGTTACGCCAAGGTCAGTAATGTTATTGATTGCAATAGAAGAAGGAGCTAACGAATCGTTATAATTCGCACCAAGTGATAGGTTAATCACTTGACACCCATCCATGTAGGATTGTTCGATTCCAGCTATAACTGACTCATCACTACCACCGTAAGGACCTAAAACACGATAAGCATATAACTGCACTTCAGGCGCAACACCTCTAACAGCATATGGCGAGTTGTTACGTGATTGACCTGCAATTGTCCCTGCAACGTGAGTTCCGTGGGAAGTAATATAATTATGGTAATCTGTTGGGAAGTTTGGATCTCTCTGTTCAGGCGGAAGTGCATCATTCTCATTCTTCGCAGCCAACCAGTCAGAATAAACCGTTTCCATCGGGTCGTTGTCATAGTCTACAAAATCTTTACCACCTTGATATTCACCAGCGAGGTCTGGGTGGTTATAGTCGATTCCTGTATCAATAACGCCGACTTTTACACCCTTACCTGTAATGTTTTCATTTTGAAGATCGTGGATTTTCAACCAATCGAGAACTGCTGTTTCACCAGATTTTGGGCCTTCTGGACCTGGAGCTGGAACAGGAATAGTTTGCGGCTGAAATGAATTTCCTGAAATAGCAGGGCTATCAGAAGTACCGCTAGTTGATTGTACGTTACTACGATTCGTACGTGTAACGGACAACAAATTTGGGCTCTTTTGTTGTACGGAAACCTTGCCGTCACCTGTAACGCTCGCAGGAACGTCGATCGACTGTGAAGCAGGAATTGGTGCATACTTAACGTTGAGATAAACGCTCTTTACGTATGGCAGTGCCAACATATCATTAAGGGCTCTACTAGGCATTTTAACAGACAGGCCGTTAAATACTTGAGTATACTCTTTTCCTATTTTAATAGAGTCAGTTACACCAGCAGCTTTCAAAGCTCTAGACTTACTGGTTACGAAACTCTTAAAGTTGCTGTGAGTTTGATTAACAGCATCCTTAGCGCTTTCAAGTGTGACAGCCGATGTGCTTTGTTGGTTAACAGAGAGCGTGTTAACACCAGCTGATGCTTTTTGATTCAGCATTTGGATTGCTGCCGGATCTACATCAAATTGAATAATTAAATCTAGTTGTTTTGACGACTCTAGTAACTTCGGGTCAAACTGAAGCTTTTGCAAATATAAGTTCTCCAATTGTTGTGCTTGATTCAGGTCTAAGGCGCTATTACTGCCTATTTCGGTAGAATGGCCAGTGTTTACAGCTTCGGCAGACTGACCAGTGTTTGTAGCTGTTCCGCCTGTCATGGCAAACGTCGAAACCGTATTGCTTAACAGCATATAAGCTGCAAGCAACATTGACATGATCATCCTCTTCTTTTTACGATGCCTCATACATAAGTCATATCCTTTCATATTAAATATATAGAGCAAATATTTTATTTCCCCAATTCACTTCCTCTCTTATTGCAAAATAATACAATCTTTAAAATATTTCGACACTTTTACCTGAATTATACCTGGGGGGATGTGGACAGTAAATTGGGGGAATTTCGTGTATAATGATGGTGAATTTTGGTATTTTACGATAATTAGTTTAGAATACTCTACCTTTTCACTTTGTTTCATTTGGATTTTTACCAAAATGGAATTTGGGGGAATTTGTGTTGTTTTGGTATAATACTAACTTTATAGAGTACGATTTTTTTTTGAATGAGTACCTAGCCTTGTAGAAGTTCATGTTCCTTTGCCCTGAGGTTTGCCGCTCGCTTTCTTCAGATTCCATGTCATCGTGCACACTCTTGCGTTACGCTATTGTTACTTTTGTCTTCACAGTTCAAGACTTGCACCCTATTGTTTATAACCATGCTATGCCCACCATCAAATTTGCTTTACCGGACCCCAGGAATAATTCGGTACCAATGGTGCCGCCAATTGCAATTAGCTGAACATGGCGATTTTCTTAATTCCTCTTTAATTCTCTTTGTTCCAATTCAAACTCCCCCTCAAATTAATTAAAATGTTCCATGTGAAACGATGAGCAAAATAGTAAACTCCATAAAAAAAGAGATTGGATGTCCTCCAATCTCGTGGTCATAAGTGAGATGAATAATAAATACTTAATCTCTGCGGAAATCCGCCTCTTTTAATGGAACCATTTTTGTTTTGTTAACAATTTTATAGCATAAATAACCCATTAAGAATAGAGGTAGTCCAATATAAGAAACCAATATCCCATACCAGTCAACCTTAGAGCCGATAAATGCCCCATAATTTGTTCCAAGCATTGCGATTAAACATAATACTGTCGCCAAAATTGGACCTAATGGGAACCACTTTGCTTTATAGGGCAGGTCATTGAAATCTTTTCCTTGTGCAGCATAAGCTTTACGGAATCGATAATGTGTAACCGAAATACTTAACCAAGAGATATAACCAGCTAAGCCAGCAGCATTTAATAGCCAAGAATAAACAGTTCCATCACCAAAAAGGGAGGTAAGGAAGCACAACATACCAACAAGGGTTGACATGTATAATGCGTAAATCGGAACTCCACCTTTATTTAATTTTTTCAAAAATGACGGAGCTTTTCCTTCCTCCGCCAATACCCAAAGGACGCGTGAAGCGGCATATAAAGTGGAATTTCCTGCTGACAGAACTGAAGTAAGAATTACTGCATTCATGGCAGCCGCCGCAAAGGCAAGACCTGCATTTTCAAATACTAGAGTAAACGGGCTCACTGCAATATTCTCTAAATCTGCGCTTAATAATTTTGGGTCGTTATAGCTAATTATACATCCAATAATAAAAATCGCTAAAACATAAAACAATAAAATTCTCCAGAAGATCTGTTTCACTGCCTTAGGTAAATTTTTCTCAGGATTTTCACTTTCACCGGCTGTAATTCCGACAAGCTCCGTGCCTTGAAAAGCAAATCCTACTACCATAAATACACTAAATATGGATAACAAGCCGCCTTTAAATGGTGCTTCTCCTTTTGTGAAATTTTCAAAACCGCCAGCATGACCCTTCATTATTCCAAAGATCATTAATAATCCAACAACAATAAATATTAAAATTGTTGCAACTTTAATCATTGAAAACCAAAATTCTGATTCACCGTAACCCTTAACGGATAAAAAGTTTAGTCCAAAAATAAGGATAAGGAAACTTGCGCTCCAAATAATACCTGGGACACCGGGAAACCAATATTTCATGATCAATGCTGATGCTGATAATTCCAAAGCAAAAATTATCGCATTATTGTACCAATAGTTCCACCCAACAGCAAAACCCAGTGCAGGGTCGACAAACCTTGAGGTATACGTACTAAATGAACCTGAAATCGGAATAAAAGATGCCATTTCTCCTAAGCTGCCCATGATAAAATATACCATTATTCCTGCAATTATATAGGCAGCTAAAGCTCCACCAGGACCAGCATCATGAATCGTGGTTCCACTGGCTAAAAATAATCCAGTTCCAATTGTTCCTCCGATAGCAATCATGGAAAGATGCCGTGTTTTAAGCTTTCTTTCTAAATGTTCTCCATATTCGTGTTCGTGTACTGGTTCTTGGACTTTAAGGGCAGTATTTTGCATATAACACCTCTTTTTTATAATTTAATACTAGTAAAATTGTTACATTTAATACTTTTTGTAGATAAGTACTTTTACGTAATAATTTATTTCAGAGATGTAATCTAGGAAATTGGACGATAGCTTATATAAACCTTGTTTTTGAAAAAAATTCTTAGCTGGGTAAAAATGATAATCCTCACCTCCTTATGAAAGATAGATAGTAAAAACTTAATACAGCATTTGTTAATAGCATTAATAATTCATTTTTTACGTTCGTTAGTAGGTATTCTTTACTTCTATTTTGTTTTGCTGGTAAAATTTAATTTACTTTTTCCAATTGCTGAAGTAATTTTGACAGATTCATTGTTTTCAGACCTTCAGTAGATTTTTCAATATCTTTTGAGAATATACGGTCTTTTTTAATTGAAGGAACCATTTCTCTTCCTTTCTCATAAAGCCGTTTTGTTTGGCTTGCCATTTTTTCAACTCCACGGTATTCAACCGCCTGCATCGCACAAATAAGCTCAATTGCGAGGACTCTTCTTGTATTCTGAATAATTTGATGAGCATGCCTTGAACCGATCGTTCCCATGCTTACATGATCCTCTTGATTCGCCGAAGAAGGAATAGAATCTACACTTGCTGGATGTGCCAGCGTTTTGTTTTCTGATACAAGAGATGCAGCAACATATTGCATGATCATAGCACCAGATTGTAATCCCGGTTCAGGGCTTAAAAATGGCGGTAAATCATTTAACTGTGGATTGATTAATCTCTCAATTCGTCTTTCAGATATATTTGCCATTTCCGCAACAGCAATTTTCATAAAATCCATTGCAAAAGCAATTGGCTGTCCATGGAAGTTGCCACCGGAAATTACTTTTTCACCATCATCAAAAATTAATGGATTATCCGTCGCAGCATTCATCTCAATTTCTAATTTTTCTTTTACATAATCGAGTGCTTGCCACGTGGCACCATGAACTTGCGGGATACAGCGGAGGGAATAAGCATCCTGCACTCTCAATTCTCCCTGTGTCGTTGTTAATAAACTATCACTTAGGTAACCTCGGATTCGTGCTGCGGTATCAATTTGCTGTTGATAACCCCGTGCGATATGAACCTCTTCAGCAAAGGCATCAATAATCCCATTTAATCCTTCAATGGTCATAGAGGAAATTAACTCACTTTGGTATGCGAGTTGTTCTGCTTCTAGATAGCCGACAACTCCCATTGCAGTCATTGCTTGGGTTCCATTGATAAGAGCAAGTCCTTCTTTTGCCTCAAGTGTTACTGGGAAAATTCCTTCTTGCTGAAAGGCTTCAAGTGAATCCAATCGATTTCCTTTATAAAATACTTCTCCTTCCCCAATTAGCACTAATGCTAAGTGTGAAAGCGGTGCCAAATCTCCGCTTGCTCCAAGGGAACCTTGCTGCGGAATCACAGGGATAATATCCTTGTTTACTAAATCTAATAACCTTTCAATAACAAGTGGCCTAATTCCAGAATATCCCTTTAAAAGTGCGTTAGCGCGAAGAAGAACCATTGCTTTTGCGACAACCTCTGGGAATGGATCACCTACGCCGCATGCATGTGAACGAATTAAATTAAGCTGAAGATCTTTAACATGATCTTTATTAATAAGGACGTCACTAAATTTTCCAAACCCTGTTGTTATCCCATAGACTACTTTTGATTCTGAAACAATCCTTTCTACTGCTTCCCGACTCTTTCTAGCAGCCTCTATACTCTTTTCAGAAGCGCTTACCTTCTGATTTTCGTATAAAATTTCCTTCATTTCTTTTAATGTTAAATTTTGACCTGTTAATGTGATCATCAATGCCACTCCTCTACCACTTTAGTATAATAAAGAAAGAGGCTGGATTCCGATTCTTATTAGAATTGGAGTCCAGCCTCTTTTATAACCATTTTTGAATATTGAACTATTTTTTTACGCAGCCTCATGGGTAATCATCCTTTTATTCATATTCTATAATCCTATTGCTATGATAATTATTCTATGTAACAAAACCTTATCTGTCAATTGATTTTTCAGAATTTTAACACAATAATACTTTAGCACAATAGCAAATGAAAGACTTTCACCCTAAATTAAATGTCGACTTCCATTTTCGTGAATCTCTTCATCTAGTCGCGAGTAGTAATCTTCTTTGATAAAACATTAACCCTAGTTGGTTACTACGAAACACGAACTGTATGTTTTTTTATTGTAAAAAAGCCGAAAATAAGCAAGAAATGAATAAACTTGCATATTTCGGCTTTAATATACTCCCACTTTCAAAATTGATACTATTAGGATTGTAGATGCAAAAGTAGGTCAAATTCCATTTATAAAAATTGAATGGTACTTACCTTAGTGGAATTTTCCCCCTTAACCTGCTTTAACGTCGCTACTATAAGAAAGCTAACAATCACTAATAAGACCCATGAACTCACCTTTCCTAGATGAACGAGACTCCATGCATCGGTTTGGTTTGGATATTTCCATGCTCCAAAAAACGTTGCGATATTTTCGGCAATCCATATAAAAAATCCGATCAGTACAAAAGAGAGTGCAAGTGGCATACGGTAACGAGTTCCATTAACCTCATATGTGACCCATGATTTCCAAAAGACGATAAGGACAAGCCCAGTTAACCACCAACGAACGTCAATCCAATAATGGTGGGTGAAAAAATTCAAATAAATCGCCGAAGCAAGTGGTACAACGACCAAAAACGGCGGCCACTTAATCAGTTCAACCTCAAGCCTCCTCCACGCCTGACAAAGATAACTCGCCACACTTGCATACATGAATCCACTATACAAAGGAACTCCAAAAATTTTGAAATACCCTTCCTCTGGATAAGACCAGGAGCCCATATGTGTCTTGAAAAGTTCAAGAGCAAGTCCAATAAGGTGAAACAGTGTGATTACTTTTAGTTCATCCCTTGTTTCAAGCCCAGAACGCACCATCCACCACTGCATCAGAAGGGAGATAATGAGCAGCCAGTCATACCGTGGCAGGAAGGGAAGTGGAATGATTTTTGTAATAGCTAAAGAGGCAAAAATCACAACAGGAAACAAACATGATAAAGCCTGCTCCCAACCAAAACGAACGAGTTGTTTTAGTGCTATCATGATTTGTGCCTCAATTTTGGAATGGTTAAATTCATTAGTAACTCCCCTTTTGTTAAATATTTAGAAAAAGAAATCTTTCTTTTAATTTCATTTTAAATTCTCTTACTTTATTAATCTTGGGTGTCTTCATTACATCGATATTCTAAAATATCTCCAGGCTGACATTCTAAAGCCTTACAAATTGCTTCTAAAGTTGAAAGCCTAATTGCTTTTGCCTTTCCATTTTTTAATATAGAAAGATTAGTATTACTGATACATACCAATTACAATGGGATATAGTATATGGGCATAATCTGGATTTACTGGATTATTAGCTAACCAAGGCAACCCAAATATACACAAAGCAAGAACAGGAATTCCCATAAGAAAAACAGCCGTCTTTAAAAAGAGTGTTGACCCTCGTTTCATAAAAAGCACCTCACTTAATAATTTTCAACTTGATTTTAAAACACTATTTATCGTTTTGCAATAAAAAATTATTTATTTTTAATATATTTCTATTGTTATAGGATTATTCTTTTGATTTTAGACAAGATAAAAAAACATTCCCCATTACAGGGAAATGCTCTATAACTTTAAACTATTCAATTTATAACTTGTTCACCTAACTTGCACCTTTAGGTAGTTATTTTGTTGAAAAAACAGTGCCTTACGGGTTTAATCTCGGCTAATCCAAGTAAATTGAGGTTCTCTTGAAAATACTTAAAGAATCCCTTTTTAATTTAATATAATATTATATAAAAAGACCCTACATATTTGTGCACGAAATGTCGGATGTATTCATTCAACTCTTGATATTCTTTTGATTAAGGAGGTCATACAATGGATTCGCTTATGAACATGAATCGTGCATTACAGTATATCGAGGAAAACCTTACCGATGAGATTGACTTTAAAGAGGTAGCAAGGTTGGCATTCTGTTCAGAATATCATTTTAAAAGGATGTTTTCTTTTCTTGCAGGTATTACGTTATCCGAATATATTCGACGGAGACGCCTTTCTCTTGCCGCATTTGAATTAAGTAATAGTAACTTAAGAATTATTGATGTTGCTATTAAATACGGATACAGTTCAGCAGATTCTTTTACCAGAGCCTTTCAAAGTTTGCATGGCGTCACACCGTCAGAAGCCAGAAATCACGGTCAAGCATTAAAGGCCTATCCACGAATGACCTTCCAGTTATCAATTAATGGAGGAAATGAAATGAATTACCGTATTGAAGAAAAAGAGGCCTTTCACATTGTTGGGTTCAAGAAAAGAGTCCCTATTGTTTTCCAAGGTGAAAACCCAGATATCACCGCTATGTGGAAATCATTGAATATGGAGACGATCAATAAACTGAAAGATCTATCTAATATAGAACCAACAGGGCTAATTCAAGCATCCACAAACTTTTCCGAAGGACGGATGGAGGAAAAAGGTGGTCTCGATCATTATATAGGTGTGGCGACAACTCATGAGTGTCCAGAAAACTTTTCTAAACTTGAAGTTCCTGCCTCTACATGGGCTGTGTTCGAATCAGAGGGTCCATTTCCTCATACACTACAGGAAACATGGGGACGTATTTACGCTGAGTGGCTTCCATCCTCAAGCAATCAACTGAAAGAAGGACCCGAAATTTTGTCAATCAAAAGCAAAGATTTAAATTCACCAGCTGTAAAAAGTGAAATATGGATTCCCATTTTGAAAAAATAAAATTGCTATTTAAAAAATCCAATGTTCTGTTTCGGCAGTTCATTGGATTTTTTTCTTTTTATATTAAGCTAATCAAACGTTTGATTAGTTTTTCAACTAGGATTTTTGTTAATAAACGATATTTACCACGTGCGATTTGTTCAAGGATTCGGTATTCATCCTTGATATTTAGAAGAACCCATTTTCCTCTTTAATTCCACATTTATCTTAATGATAGAGTATAAGGGTTAATTTTCCAATAAAACTTTTACAATAAACAGAAGTACCCCCATAAAGAAAATTCCCATCAAAAATGATATATTATGACTAGTAACTCAATCATCAAGGAGGATCACATTGAAAAAGCTCGTAAAAGTAGTCGCAGCAATTATTGAAAATGACCAAAACGAAGTCCTATGTGCTCTTAGGTCCCCAGAAATGTCTATTCCAAATATGTGGGAGTTTCCAGGAGGAAAAGTGGAAGCAAATGAGGATATCCACTCAGCCCTCATAAGGGAAATTGATGAAGAATTGGGCTGTAAAATTGAGACATTAGATGAAGTTTTTAACGATAATACCCATGAATACGATACGTTTATCATTAATTTAAAATCGATTAAATGTAAAGTTATAGATGGAACGCCAACACCAAGTGAACATTCCAAGTTAATTTGGCTAAAAGCAGAAAATCTAGATTCACTAAAGTGGGCTCCTGCTGACATTCCAGCAGTGGAGCAATTAATAAATGAAAAATAGTCTTCTCAAATTGAGAAGACTACACTTTTTTTGTAAACTCTGTGTATAGAGTTGCGGGTATTTCATGTTGAAGCTTGATTTTAACCGTTATAGGTTTTTCACCTTCGTATTGGACCGTATCTCCTTTACCAATATAGATGAAAGGCTCGTTCTTCCCATCTATTTCCCTATACTTCCTCACAAATAAATGAAGATTAACTCCCCGTTGCTGATTATGAATAATATTCTGTCCTCGTTCAGAATGTTGGGCAGTACTATTTTGTGATTGCCACTGGAAGTATCGCTCATTTATAAATTTATCTTTGTAGTTAATACTTTCCTTAACATCCTCTTCTTTATGCAAATCAATAAAAAGGAAATATTCCTTCCCATTTGCAAGCAACCCTGAGCCCCTAAAGGAGCTATGGATTTTTCTATAGTTAGAAAGCAACGCAGCGTCCATCATTTGGTATTGTTCATAAAGTTTAAAGTGTGGAACACCGTAGTATTCAGCCTTATATTCCTTTTCGTAACGGAAAATTCCATAGGTGATGATATCCTCAATATACTTTCGATAGTCTTGATTTTCTATTATCTCTTTGAAAAGTTTTGTTTTAACCAGCTTTCCACTGCTATATTGAACTAATTTCGGCTTATTCTTTAGCTGGCCACTATCATAGTAGTTTTGATTCAAGCACTCAAAAGCATGCAAAACGCTATCATCATCAACTTCCGTAATCATTTTTAAGATTTGATGCTTTGCTAATTCTAGATTTATTTCCTCGTGCTCTAACAAATACCTAATAATAACAAATTCATAAATCCTCTTGAGAGGAAGCTTACTTGATAATTCTTTCAAAGTCCCCTCGAATGTCTCATTCTGTAAAAGACCCTTTAAATAATCATCTTTCTCTACTTTAGCCACGAAGGATACATACGTTTTTTCTCGATCGATGAATTTGACTGGATCTGGAGCCCCATCATATTTCAGATAATCCAATAATAAATAAGGAATCCGCCCCTGATTGAGCTTTTTAAATTCAAAATACTCTTCCTTCAAATACTTCATAGAATTGAAGTTTTCATTATCAATCTGAGCCAAAATTCTTTCCTGCGAGATCTTATCCATTTGGATATGAGTACAGCCGGGAATATTAGCAAATCCAGTTGCTATAGCTACCTTCAAGCTTTCTTTATCGTAGTAACGACTTCCGTTTAGTGCCAGTGCAATTAGAAAGGTTTTATTATGGTTTCCAATAAAATCAAGGACGGTTAAGAAGCTCTTATCCGTATGCTTCCTCAATCCCCTTCCAAGCTGCTGAATAAAAACAATCGGAGAGTTGGTTGGTCTCAACATAAGAACAGTATTAACAGAAGGAATATCAACACCTTCATTAAAAATATCAACGGTAAATATAAATTCTAACTCGTCATGATCACTTTCCAATCGATTAATAAATTGCTCCCTTGTTTCCGGTGAATCAGCACCGTATATACAAACACTTTTATAGCCCCTCTTATTAAATTCACTAGCCATATATTGAGCATGTTCGATACTAACGCAGAAGCCAAGGCCTTTTCTTTTCTCACCATCATGACCATAAAAGTCCATTTTTTCAATAATAAAATCAACCCGTTCATTAACCTTTAATCGCTTTGTAATTTCACCAATATCGTCAATATTCACATCACTTAAATCAATGCCTTCAATATCAGTTATCCCAAAGTAATGAAAAGGAATAACCAGCTCATCCTCCAACGCCTCATGTAATCGTACTTCTAATGCCACATTATTATCAAAAAGGTCAAAAACATTATAACCGTCACTACGTTCTGGAGTAGCCGTCATCCCTAAAGTAAACTTAGGCTCGAAATAATCTAAAACAGTTTGGTAGGTGGGGCTTGTTGCATGATGGGCTTCATCAATGATTAGATAATCAAATTCATTTTTCTCAAATTCATGAAAGCATTTAGAAATAGTTTGGATTGTGGCAAAAACATAATCCACATGTTTTTGCTTATGATTACCTGTGAGTAGCCCGAAAGAACGATCCTCGTTTGGTAAGAGCATCTCAAACGTATCCTTGGCCTTCTTCAAAATCTCTTCCCTATGTACGATAAAAAGGAGTTTCTTCGGTTTCAAGTTCTTCACATCAAACGCAGACATATACGTTTTACCTGTTCCGGTGGCAGCAATTACAAGCGCCTTCTTCTCCCCAAAACTTCTCAAACGTTCCAAATTCTCGGTCGCACGCTTTTGCATTCTATTTTGAACTATGTATTGTTTATTTTCGTAGATCATTTGATGGGTCACTTGGGTACTCTTGAAGCTCTTTAGAAATTCTTCGTATCTACTTATAAAGTCAGGATCAGCATCCTCGCTCATATTCCAAAGATAATCGTATTCCTTTAAAACATCTTGGATAAACCGGCCATTCTCCTTCGTGATAATTTCAACATTCCACTCAATATTGCTTTTTAGCGCACTTTGGGTGATATTCGATGATCCAATTATCACCTTATAGCTATCTTTGTACTCAAATATGTATGCTTTCGTATGGAAACCAATCTCTTTATCTGTAACAAAAACCTTTAACTCGATATTATTAAACTCTCTAATTTTCTCCAATGCTTTTGCATCTGTAAAATTTAGATAAGTGGAAGTGATAATCTTACCCTTAATTCCTTTATTCGCTGCTTCCTTCAATGGATCAAGGAGAAGCTGCAGACCACTAAAATTAATAAAAGCTACACTAAAATAAAACCGCTCACACTCATTCATTGATTTAACTAATTCTCTTAGTAGATTTCCCTTGTCCGAATTCACAATTAGTTTCTTTTCGACCGCTTCCATTGGATTGCTCCTGACCTACATGATTACTCTAATCTCTGTATTGTTATTTATTGGATATATGAAAATTGTACTATATCTGAGGGTAAATAAAAAGATCCCCTATTCACGCAAATATTATTGTTTTATTAACAGATTAAATATTATCTTTTATCAGTAATGCATCCGATTCGGACCGTTAACTAGACTTAATAAAAAAATGGGTGTTACCAAGCTTTCTTGGATCACCCATTTTTCTAGGAATTAGTACCTGCCACTACCCAAATTTTTTCGAGAGGTATCAACATAATAAGGAGAATGACTGGCTCCTTAATTAAGGCTCTTTTCGTAAACTTTGTTGCAATTGGACATTTATAAGGGTCATTTACTAAGTTTCTAGGCAATTTTCGCACAGGTTCTTAACGAAAAGATGCCACGAAGCATATAGGTATACGGGTTGATGAAATTATAAGAAAAACAACAATCTATGCGAAAATAACCTTAATTAATTACTAATCACAATATCATCAAAATTGATCCTCATCCCCGTTGTCCCCGAAACGACAATTCGAAACCTGACTGGTGCCGTTTGGGTTAGGGTAAAGGTTTTAGCTGTTAAAGTGGATGTGCTTGTATTCGTACTTCCAACGTTTGTCCATGTCGAGCCGCCATTCGTGGACATTTGAAGCTGCCAATTAGCCCCGCTGTCAGTACCGAAATTCGCATGGGAAATTAGAATGCTTTTTGCCCCGCTTACATCGAAGTTCATCGTAATAGCTCCGGATGATCGGACACGTGCTGACTGTAAGCCTGTTTTCTTGTCCGTTGATAAATTACCGATGAGGGCATTATCAAAATACCAGGAACCACTGGCAAGCGTAACATTGCCTGAAGTATAGGCTGTTTTGGTGCCGGACTCAAACTTTTCATTTAATGTGGTCGTTCCACCAGATCCACTGGATCCATTACCATATGATCCGGATTTAAAAGTGGATGAATCATACCATTTATATCCTGTAGCAGGTGCATCCCACGGTTCTGCTACCGGTTCAGTGGAGGTTTGCGGGTTTTCCATCGATAGCAAGGCTGTTGGCTGATCAAGCTGCAATCCGCTAACCTGGGATAATGCAGTATAGCTTTCCTGCTTTGATAGCCAATCTACGATATTCCGAAGCAAAGTACCATCATTCTGTTCTTTAAATCCATCGTACGTTGTTTTCTTTGTGCCCGTTTCCTCTCGTAAATATTTAGGGGTCGCATCTTCTACTGGCGAGGAATCACCAATAAACGCCGCCTTTCCTAATCCTAGTTTGGAGACCGCTACATATGGGCCCTCTGCTCTCCCTCCGCCATTATATACACCTTGGTCGACAGCGTTACCCCAGGATGTTGATGTTGGAGGAAGATAGACTATTCCCTTAGCTTTATTAGGATCGGTAATCGCTAATGTTGATCCAGCATGCATGGCAACAGTAGAGATGCCTGAGGTAATTCCAAAGGCCTGACTCGGAGCCACAATATCATTGGCTGTAACATCTCCAATCGCATTGTAGCGGAATCGAATACCGAAGTTAGTTGACAGCCAGTCCGATCCCGTTACACCCTGCATGGCTGGAGAGGAAGCTTCCTCAGTTCCCATTCCTTTAGTTGGATTAGAATAAGCTCCCCGGCGGTAACCGTTAAAAACCTCGGATGCATCCCAGCGGTTTTTGTTGCGGTCAGCGTTATAATGATCGCCAATAAAAAAGATACTCCCACCGTTTTGTACATATTGAATCATGGCTGCCTGCTCAGAAGTTTTATAAGGGATATTCGCTTCACCAATAACAAACACGTCGTACCCTTGTATATCTTGATAGGTAATAGGCGTATTTTTTCGCAGCTCCTTTGCATAATAGCCCTTGTTGGCTAAGGCATTGGCAAAATCAGAGAATCCCCCATCCAAAACCCAGTCTGCTGCTCCTGCTGTTTGCCCATGAGTATTATCAAATATAACCTTCTTGCCATTCGCAGTCCCGACTGGCTGCAGCTGCGGTGCAGGATCGAGTGCATTTTCAGCTGAAACACACGCTGTCATAGAAAAGAAAGTTGACAACAAAAGCAAAAGTAAAAATGAAAAAACTGGAACTCTTTGACGATTCATTCTTTTCACTCCCTTTTGTGTATTCATCACTAAAATACCACATTAATGTTGATCGAATGTTAAGAATTATTAAAATTATAAATTTTCCCAATAAGCAGTCCCCATGATAAACGATATACATGCACTTCAACAGCTGGTATAATATACCAGGTATTAACTATTAACCGTTAGGGAACAAGGAGGATAATTAATTGAAAAAGAATCCCACACAAGATATGTATGATTACAATGTTTGGGCAAATAAGGAAATTATTAATCGCTTAAAAGAACTTCCGAAGGACATTTACCATCATGACATACAAAGTGGTTTTTCTTCCGTTTCACAAGTGTTAACCCATATTTATCTCGTTGAGCAATCATGGTTTGATATTATCGCCGGTCAAACTATGAATGAAGCCATGGCATTGGCAAGTCAATTACAAAAACAGATACAATCAAAAGAGATTGAAGAAATGGAAACCCTCTATGATGACTTGTCCCTCAAAAACAAATCATTTCTGGTCAATCAAGAAAATATGGATCAGGCCATTGTCGTTAATAATCCTTATGCTGGATTATTGGAAACGTCTATTTCTGAATCAGTCCTCCACATTGTTACTCATGGAAATTACCACCGTGGGAATATTGCCACAATGCTAAGACAAATGGGATATTCATCGGTAATGCAAGATTATGGACTCTATCTATATAAAAGAGAAAATACTAAGGCAAAAAAATAAACTGCTATGATTGATTGGACTTTCTAGATCTTTATTTTTAAAAAATGAAGGATGTAGGAATGATTAGGAGGCTAACATTTGAAGATAAATACTACAGCTCAAAGCAAAGATAATTTCCGAGGAACGCCTCCAGTCCTTAGCACTCGGGCCTTAAATCGTGCTTTACTCGCAAGGCAAATGTTGCTAACTCGAGTAAATCTGCCGGTATTAGATGCTATTGAGCGTCTTGTTGGGATACAGGCTCAAGACCCAAATGCCCCTTATTTTGGTCTTTGGACGCGGCTTGAAGAATTTCGTCCAGATGATCTATCCAATCTCATTCAAAACAAAAAGGTCATGCGCCTCGCTTTGATGCGGTCCACCATCCACTTAGTATCATCCAAGGATGGCATGAGTTTGCGCCCCTTAATTCAGTCTGTCCAAGAAACCGTCTTAAAAAATTCTTTTGGTAAGCACCTAAATGGTTTGGATACACAGGCCGTTGCCGAAGCTGGTCGTGCATTAGTTGAAACAAAGCCACTTACATTTAGCGAACTTGGTAAACTATTAGGTAAACAGTGGCCGAATGTTGAATCGGCTGCTCTCGCAGCTGTCGTTCGGACTTTGGTTCCGCTTGTACAAATGCCGCCCCGCGGAATATGGGGTAAGAGTGGGCAGGCTATCCATACTTCAGCTGAAGCATGGATAGGCAGGCTACCATTCTCAAAATTGACAACTGAAGATATAATACTGCGTTATCTATCTGCATTTGGTCCCGCTACCATTCAGGACATACAGGTTTGGTCTGGCCTTACTCGCCTCAAAGAAAAAATAAGACAACTTCTACCACAGCTCATCATTTTCCACAACGACCAAGGAAATGAACTTCTAGACATTCCTAGTGCTCCAAGACCTGATCAGAACGTTCCATCTCCCCCAAGATTCCTTGGAGGCTTTGACAACATTTTGCTATCCTATGCCGATCGGAAACGAATTATTGATGAGTCCTACCGTAACATAGTATTCACTAAAAACGGAATCATCAGGCCAACCATTCTCATTGATGGCTTCGTCTCTGGACTTTGGAAAGTTCAGAAAGAAAAAGGGACTGTAAAGCTCATTATTGAGTTGTTTAATAAGCTCCCTGATGAAGAGCATAACGCATTAACGGAAGAGGGAACCCGACTGTTAGACTTTATAGCAGGTCAGGAAAGTTCCCGTGAAATACTGTTTGTTTGAAGTTTGAGATTTCTAATAAATACAAGTAAAGATTACGAACAAATTAATTCCAATCTAAATTGCATTATTAATACATCAAATCTGTCACTATGTTGAAGAACAATATCTCTTATTCCGCCTTGGTCTTTTTCAGTTGCGGTGAAACTAGATTTTCACATCAAATTAACTGTAAAAAACCACCTCATTTACTTATGGTAAGGTTCACCGTATCTGTTTATCCGGCAGTTTTTTGTAAAAAATTCATTCAAAAATACCTGTCAATATTTAACGGAAAATTCACACTTATCTGTCCGGTTTTTATATAAAATAGGCTTAGAAAGGAAGTGGACTATGATACTTAAAAGAAGAAAAGAATCAGATGAATTATTGAAAATGCGATCTTTAAACACACGGATGGAGTTAACACAAGAAGAAAAGTTTCATTATTTCAACCTGGAAAAAGGTTATGAGGGTGAGGTGAAATTTGACAGAATGGCAGAAAATCTTCAAGAAGAAAGATATACCATCAATGACTTGCTGTTAAGGGTAAATAATTCCTATTTTCAGATTGATACAACGCTTGTTTCGCAAGAAGTCATTCGTCTGTTGGATGTGAAAAATTTTGAAGGAGACTTTTGCCTGGAAAAGGACAGATTTTTCCTCGTCAAAACCGGTCGCGAATATAAAAATCCAATCGATCAATTAAACAAATGTGCATCACAATTCCGCCAGCTGCTCCAAGACCTCAAGCTTAAATACCTCGTTGAAGCCACCATTATTTTTATTAACCCTGAATTCACTTTATACAACGCACAAGTGAACCACCCCATTATTCTTCCCAATCAGGTGAACCGGTTTTTAAAAAGTATAAATGATACATCATCAAAGTTGAATGCTGGTCACAAAAAATTCGCCCAACAATTAATTTCATTACATCAAACTAAAAACCCCTTTACTCAGGTGCCAAACTATCAATATGAGCAGCTGAAAAAGGACATTTATTGTAAATTTTGTAGTTCCTTTTTGGTTTCTTTACAAAACCATCTCTTTGTTTGTGGAAAGTGTGGAGGTCATGAAACGGTGGAAGATGCCATTCTACGGAATGTGAAGGAATTTCAGTTGCTTTTTCCTGAACGAAAGATAACTACTACAAACATTTATGAGTGGTGCAACGTCGATTTAACAAAAAGGACATTTTGCAGGGTATTAAAGAAAAACTTTACAACCTTTGGAAAAACAAGTGATTCCTATTATACATAACTTTTGTTCTTATGGAAGATTGGTATTTTTTCCGACATAATTACACTTTTTTATCTTTACTCTGTTCAAAGTTGGCTCGACTTCGGACATGACCTTGCTTTTTTGGCCTTTTCTTTTCCGAAATTAGCACGACTTCGGACATGACCTTGCTTTTTTGGCCCTTCCTTGTCCGAAGTTAGTTCGACTTCGGACATGACCTTGCTTTTTTGGCCCTTCCTTGTTCGAAGTTACCGCGACTTCGGACATGACCTTGCTTTTTGGCACTTCCTTGTCCGAAATTAGCACGACTTCGGACATGACCTTGCTTTTTTGGCCCTTCCTTGTCCGAAGTTAGTTCGACTTCGGACATAACCTTGCTTTTTTGGCACTTCCTTGTCCGAAGTTAGTTCGACTTCGGACATGACCTTGCTTTTTGGCCCTTCCT
>NZ_JBJORY010000028.1:0-33427 GCF_046562815.1 Neobacillus sp. 204 | reverse complement strand
CCCTCGAAGAGCTCGGGGGTATACTAAATAATCTATTACTTTCTTCGTCGCGCTTGGATCCTGTTACACTGCGTTGATATCTTCCTGCCGCTTTTTGTCCATTTTACTCCACTGAACCTTCGTTAAAGTAAATCGTAACCTCTTAATGGTTCTTTCCACCAGTTACGACTGGTGGTGTTCTATCGATAGTGAATACAATAGATGTTACGTTACCTGCCTCATCTGACACTACTAAAGTGTATACTCCTTCTTTAGGAACAACAGTGCCTGATGCTATTGGCTTGCCATTTAACAATGCACCTAACTCATTAAATTTTAAGATAACAGCCTTTTTATAGATGCCATTGTCTTTTACGCCAGTTACAACTGGGGCTGTTTTATCAATCATAAAATGAATGGTTGCTTTGTTGCCTGCTTGATCGGTTACTACTAATGTGTAGGTTCCTTCTGCTTTTACAACCGTTCCACTTGTGAATTCATTACCATTTAATGCGGCTGTTCCATTATCAAAGGTGATTATTACATCATGATTGTAGATGCCATTTTCAGATACACCAGTGATTGCTGGGGCCGTTTTATCAATTGTGAAATTCACAACTACTTGATTTCCTGCAGCATCTGTTACGACAAATGTATAAGTTCCTTCAGCAGATACCTTAGTTCCGCTTGTAAACTCATTACCATTTAATGTTGCAGTACCATCATTAAACGTGATTGTTACATCTTGATTGTAAATTCCATCTTCAACTCCACTTACAACTGGAGCTGTTTTATCAATTGTAAATGCAATCGTGGTTTTGTTTCCTGCTGCATCTGTTACCACTAATGCGTAGCTTCCTTCCTCAGTCACTACAGTTCCATTAGGAATTTCTTTATCATTTAACGTTGCCGTTCCTTCATCAAAAGTAATCGTTACATCTTGATGGTAGCTGCCGTTGTTCTCCACACCTGTTACGACAGGACTTGCAGTATCTGTTCCAGTTAATTCGGTTGTATTTCTTACACGGATACGCTCACCCTGTGCAAATGAACCAGATAAACCGACTGCTTCTAATGTATCACCCTTTTTGAGAACAGGTACTGGACCGCTTTGATTCACTATATATCCGTCTGTGAAGACTAATACATCCCCAGAGCGATCATTGATGATATAAGAATTTTCGTCAAACTTAGATACTACCTTACCTTTTACCTTAACAAGGGAACCTTGGTTGGCAGCAGATGTTGCTTCCCCGGTTGGAACTAGTTTCGGTTGGACAGTTTCACCCGATCCAAGTTTAATAACATCCTTAGCAAAGCTAGTAAACTCTAACTCTTTGTTATTTTCAAACGTTTTAATATGGCCATATACACGAACCTTGTCGCCAAGTTTCAATGAACCATCTGGAACTTCTAAAAACGCCATAATTCCGCCAGTTGCATCTTGAACATAGAAAGCATCAAAGAAATTGCCAGCTGGAGTAGTAACAGTTCCTTCTACGACTACTTCTGTTTCATCAGCTAATTGTCTAACATCGGCAATATTTGCCACTTTCATTTCACGATGGGCTAACCAGTTTACTGCGTTAAATGTAAATTCATCGTTACCTTTTGGTTCATACGATTCATCCATCTGTTTGTTGTTAAAAATGTTCATACCTGAAACAATGATACGGCCATTTTCGCCAATTTCCTCTGAGGCAATTAAAGGAATTTCTGAACCGCCAGATGTGTCAGAAACCGCATCATAAGTGAAACCACCTTGAATATTTCCTTGATACGTTGTTTCATTACCTTTTGCCAAGATAACGACTTTACCAGATTCAGTAAGTTTTTCATTATTTACTCCTGATAAACTTCCACCGCTATAGTAATCGATGAAAGAAACTCGGTCAGTAATATGATTTGTTACTAGTCCTGGATGAACTCTGACTGCATAAGGACTAACCGTTGGATCGCTCCAGAAGTTACCGCTCTTACTTAAGTCAAATACTCCATCGTTACCCATGCGGATGCTTGAACCGATATCACCTAGTAATGCGTTATTAATGGTTGGGTCTGCACTGTTATTGCTCTTTCCTGCCATTAATAATGAGCCGCCATTTTTCACGAATTTCGCAACAGCTGCATTTTCTTCAGCAGTTAAGGCAATTCTTGCATTTGTTAGTACTAATACTTTAATATTAGCCAAAACTTCGTCTGTAAGAGCAACTTTATTTTCAGTTACTGTGTAGCCTTCCTTTTGAAGCATAACCGTGAATGCCGTTAAGTTATTTTTGTATGTTCCACTGTCACTACTTGTATTTTCGTTACCATGGTTGGCATCGATTAATACCTTAATGCCGAGTGGCTCTTTAATTTTTACTGGTAATGAATATTTTACATCCCCAAGGTCTAGACCTTCATTTGAAGTTACAACAACAATTAACTGATGGTCACCTTTGATCGGGCTTGCCCATGTTGCTGTCGCTGTTGCAGAGTTCTTCGTTAAAATAGAAGAAATGTTATTTGTTCCAATGAAATTCTCAGGCTTCACATCATCATAATAGAAGTCTACCTTTAAGTTTTTCACAACCTCTGTTCCATTGTTAGCAACAGTTGCTTTCAATGTTGCCGGGTTACCGCCAACAATCACGTCCCCATCAATATCGATTCCGTTTACTTTTACATCAACGGATTCTTCCTTTGACCAGATTGGTGAGGAGTAAATTCTTTCACCATCCATTTGCGTAACCTTCACAACGAACCATTGCTGGCCGCCTGTTACTGTGTACGATGGTGTCCATGTGAAGTCTTTTTCCATCGGTGTAATGGAATCAACTACTTTTCCACCACTCGTAATTAATTCAACTTTAGCAATTCTATCATCTGACTTATAGGTTGTTGGAAGGTAGCTATAGTCTGTGCTATTCTTTGCTTCCGCCACTAAGTCACTACCGGATATTTCAAAGTTTAATTTTTTGCTATCTACGGTTGAACCCATATAGTAGCCATTTGCAGAAACATCCAAAGTAAAGTTTGGATCTTCTTCCATGTATACGCGCATATTACGCATAGAATGAAGAAGTGATGCTTCCGAAAGATCATCCGCAACAATAACGGTCCGTGCGTTTACTTCTCCCCACGTTCCTTCATGGTTGTCTTCCCCATAAGTAGGGGCAACATGCCAGCCCAAATCTAGTGCTGAGTAGAATTTGGTTTCAGCATTTGCATAGCCATAGTGTCCAGAACCGTTACCCACCTCTAGCATCGTAAATAATTTGTCTACTTCAGCATTGTACGGTTTAAAGTTGTTAAAGGCATTTGCAGACATATCAGGATGGTTAAATTGGCCAACGATATCATCGTAAGTCATTACCCATGCATAATACTGATTTAAGTCTTGATATTGCTTACCATTGATGTTTCTGTCGATAAAATTCTGTGTTCCAAAAATATTAGAGTGCCCCCACGTTGTAGATGTCATTTCAAATGCAGGGAATACTACATATTCACCATTTTTAGTATATTGAGATGCTAAGTTTTTCGTTAATTGCCACTGGTCTCCACCAGTACGTTCTGGCATGTCTTTTCCATCGTCAGTTTTCCGTACTACCGTATCCGTTCCCAGTTTTTCAGGGTCGATATCATGTGAGTGGTCTGAGAAGGCAAACCAATCGTAATGATGCGCTTTACCAGCTACTAGGGCAGCCTCTGGCGAACCAGCACCATCGTGAGAGATGTTTGTATGGTTGTGTGTTGTTCCGCGGTAATGGTTACCACCTGAGAAACGAGGAACAACTTCAAATGTCCATTCTTTTACAGCTTCGTTACCTTTTACGTCTTTTGCAATCACTTTCACTGTGTGAACGCCAAGAGCAAGTTCTTCTTCAGGTGTGTATTTCACCTGTGTTTTGCTGATTGTTGCAGCAGGAGCGGTTAGCTCGTTGCCATCCAACCACATATGCACAGAGCCTTCTTCAATTCCGCTTGGATCGTTAATCAAAGCAGTAATTTCAGGATGTGGACTTTCGACTCTAGTTTCATTTTGTGGTTTTTCACCACTGATTGTTGGCGCATCAGTATCTTCTTTTAATGTTACTGCAATCGGAGTTTCTTTTGTTCCAGCTGATTGCACCTGAATACCCGCTTTAGCTTCGATGTAATATTCGAAACCATCTTGAGGTACGTTTGCTGCTTCCAATGTTACTGTGTAACGGCCTTCGCTGCCTTTAACCATTGGTAACGCAGTGTAATCAGTCGTACCAGTAGCCCTGTAGTAAGTTATTACAGATTCTGCACCATCCCCATTGGCCGCGAATTCAACACTTACACCTTTGTAAACGGATGTTAATGCTGTGTGCGTAATCCCAAGAATTGGCGCGATGTCACTAAGATCTCGCGGAAAAACTTGGTATCCACTTGTTGGGTTTGCATTTGAAGAAAATTGACCTAATACACCTGTAACTGTAAAGCTTTTACCAATGACAAGGTCTTTATCAGGAACGATTCCTGTTGGACTCATAACCCTTATAGTTGTACTTTTATTGTTTGGATCTACGAAAGTTACATTGTAGTTTGCACCTGAAGCAGCTACTGCAGAAACTTTACCAGTAACAGTAACTAGCGTTCCTTCAAGCTGCTCAGCCTTTGCATACGTATTTAAATCAAGGATGGTTAATTGTGTAGGGTTCGGAATTGGATTCCCTTCACTAATTTTTTCAATGGAGACTGGTTCAAATTCAGCTAAGCCATTATACACGATGACTTTACCAGTCATTCTTAATTTATCACCTTTTAAGACATTGTAAGGTGTAACTAAGGAAGAATTAAAAACGTTAATCCCAGCAGTGTCATCTTGGATAAAGAAGTTTTGCTTTTGTGTTCCAAGAATCTGATTGTCTACAGTTGCAACACCCTCAACTGTAAAGTATTTATTAAGGTTGATTGTTTTTCCATTCGAATCAGATGCACGAACATCTGCAAGCTTTGTCACCACTGATAAATCAGCTTTTGTAACTCCTACAGGAGTACTTTCTAACATAATTCCTTTAGCGGAGCTTGTAATTTGTGTTACATAAACTGTATCAGGTGCGTTAGCAATTGTCGTTGAAAAATCTCCTGACGTGCCTGATTTAAGTTCTTTTAACATTTCTGATGGATTCGCAGTATCATTTGGATAGATACGAATCGTTGAGTTCGCTACAGCGGCCCCTGTATTACCGGTTAAATTTCCTTGACCGCTAATAACTGCGTAATTTAATTTCGCCTGGGCAATCGATATACTTGATTTTGCTACATTCACTTGGATTGCAGCACTTTCATCCATATCAGTTTGTGTTGCTGCAATATATAATGATGTGAATGTTTTATCTGTCGTGAAGTTTATTGTAAAGGTTCCATCTTCTGCTGCTGTACCAGCAGCTAACGCAGTTCCTTTGGTAGAACTTTCATATACTTTAATTTCAGAGTTTGCCGCAACTGCATCCTTATCACCTTTTACTGTTACGTCAGTACCTTGTTGGGTAACTTGAATGTTAATTCCTTTTGGCTGCAAACTAGTTACAGGAACCATTGGGGTTTCTGATGGACTCGAAGTGTTCCTTGGCTTAGCTACTGCACCTACATAAAAGTCTGCTGCATTTTCATCAGTATCCCATGCATTCCCTTTACCAGGAGCTGGGTCTGTGTTTGCATATGGTCTACGCTGAGCGCTTTTTGTAGCTGAAAGAGTTCCTGTAAAAGTGGTGCCTTCAAACCCGACTGTTCCAGTTCCATACCCAACCAAATCTATTGAATTTTCCGGTTTTGTACCAGTACCAGCTGTAGTTGTATTAAACAATGCTACTTTTCCAGATCCAGCTGCCATACTACTTCCACCTGTAGCATCTGGGGTTGGAATATCAACACCATTTGTACCACCTGCTTGAGCTATTAAGTAATAACCATGGGATTTAATTGTTCCTGCTAAAGCTGTAACTCCCCACGTTGATCCAGTACTTGAAGCATATTGAACAGACCATCCTTCAAGGTTAACATCTTGATTAGTAGGATTGTATAATTCAATAAAGTCCTTGTTATATGGAGCACCACTATTACCTCCTCCACCAAAAACTTGAGAGATAACAATATGATCAGCCATTTCTGCATGTGCTCTTATACTTAGACCACTTGGCAAAAAGGTACTGATCAATAGAAGTGCTGCCATGAACGTGCTTGTCCAGCGCTTAAACTTCTGATTTCTCGCTTTCATTCATCTACCACCCTTTGTAGTAATTTCAACTTCAAACACACGTAGAAACGCTTACAAATCTATTTCTTTCGAATGTTATCAATTACACTATTATTCTACAAAATTTCTAACCCTATGGATATAGTGTTTACTTATTTATTACCAGAATACCGGGCTAAAAGATCTAACTAGATGTATACAAATGAAGTGAAAATGTGATTATATTAAGGAGGTTTCACAACTACAAGTCTATTGGTAATAATTCTAATTTTTCCGGAATACTATTTAGGAGGTTCATTGTGTTTTCATCCTTCAACAAAATTCGACAATCTCATCACTTTTTCGAAAAGGATCGCCTTTTTGGCTGCATTCTCTCCCTAATGCTTATTGCATTTATTGCTTTTCCTACGCTTGCTGATGCACATGCATATAGTGCTAGTTATACAAAAATAACGATGGATCAAGAGAAAACAGAGTTAGTCTTTTCCCTTGATACTCTTTCCGTTATTGAACTATTACCCGATATAGATCTTAATAAAAACTGGGTACTAGAAAAATCAGAAATCAAAAAAGAAAAGCATCATATCGAGGAATTAATTACTGAAGGTTTAACGCTGGACAAGGACAACAAAGAACAAACCCCTAAAGTGGAGAATATGAAGCTGATTAAAAAGGAGAATAAAGAATTCCTGTCAACGACGATTCTTTTTCCAGCCTTTTCACCTGGGGATACAATAGTTTATAATGATGGCTTTTATTTTAATGATACTGGGACAAATTATGTTGATCTGATATCCGCTTCAATTATGGGCCAGACGAGTGAGGCAGTATTACAAGGGACAGAACGGACTTGGACTATTCTGTTAACCGAGGTGCAGCAAGAGCAAGGTCAAGATCAAACAACTCAACCAGATACAGTTGAGAAACAGCCCGAGACAGTAAATCCAGTTCAGAAATCATCCACATCCTCATGGTTTTCATTTTTTAAACTAGGGATGCTTCATATTATTACTGGCTATGATCACTTATTATTTCTATTTGCCTTATTGTTAAGAAAACAAACTATTAAACAGTACATATCTATTGTCACGTCCTTTACACTTGCCCACAGCATAACCCTTACCCTGGCGGTGTTAGGATGGATCACGTTACCGTCTCGTTTTGTGGAAGCAGCCATTGCCTTTAGTATTTGTTATGTTGCTATGGAGAATATTTTCCGCAAGGAGATTAAACACCGGTGGAGTATCACGTTTCTATTTGGTCTAATCCATGGGCTTGGGTTCGCAAGTATCTTAAAGGAAATGGAGATCGCTAAGAGTCATCTGGCCGTTGCCTTGATTAATTTCAACCTTGGGATCGAAACGGTGCAGCTCGGCATCGTCCTATTGCTGGTGCCATTACTTGCTTATTTGTATAAATTGAAGCTTTCTCGCAGGATTGTTCAAATTGGTTCACTAATCATATTTATTTTAGGAGCGATCTGGCTGGTGGAACGAATCGTTTAATAGTTTTTTATATTTAAAAGAAAAAATCCCTGAAAATTTCTCAGGAATTTTTTCACTTCAACTTATTTTTTTACAGATATTTTTTAAAGCTTTACTTACATTGAACCATTAAGCATCGTCTTTTCATAATTCTTTTTATCTTTTTATAAAAAAGCTTAGGAAAATTTTTCCATTTAATCCAATTAAAAAATATGTAAGTTTTTCAAATAAATGTATTAAAATTCTATAAATTCTGCTATTCTAAAATATGGTTCAAAATATCGTTTTGGAGGAAAACTAGATGAGAGCTGACAAGAATAAAAAGAAAAAGAGAAAGTGGCTCCGAGTAACTGGAATTGTTTTATTTGTACTCTTGATTGGAATTGGGGTTTACGCCTATTCAGTATATAATTCATTACAAACTGCCGTTGAAACAATGCATCACCCTGTTGATCGTGTATCAGAAAAGCGGACTGAGGAAGTATCTTTGCAAAATAAACAGCCATTTTCCGTTTTACTCTTAGGTGTTGATCAGCGTAAAGGGGATAAAGGCCGTTCAGATACAATGATCGTTTTATCCGTTAATCCGAAACTCAATTCGGTAAAAATGCTCAGTATTCCTCGGGATACACGAACGGAAATTGTCGGTAAAGGGACTGAGGATAAAATCAATCATGCCTACGCTTTTGGAAGCGAAGAAATGGCCATGAACACCGTTGAAAACTTTTTAGATATTCCGATTGATTACTTTGTCAAAGTCAACATGGAAGGTTTTAAGGATGTTGTTGATGCCGTTGGCGGAATAACTGTTAATAATGATTTGGACTTTTCTTATGGAGGCTATCATTTCCCAAAAGGTGAAGTTACTTTGAATGGCAAAAAGGCTCTTGCTTATACTCGGATGAGGAAAGAAGATCCTCGCGGTGATTTTGGCAGGCAAATACGCCAGCGTCAAATTATCCAAGGTGTCATAAAAGAGGGTGCAAGTTTATCTTCCCTAGCAAATTATAGTGATATTTTTTCAGCACTCGGTAAAAATGTCAAAACAAATCTTACCTTTGATCAAATGGTCTCTATTCAAAAGAACTACAAAACTGTCGGAAGTAATATCGATCAAATGACCATTAAAGGGAATGGGACAAAAATTAACGGAATCTATTACTTCATTGTTCCAGATGACGAAAAACAACGGATTCAGACAGAATTGAAGACACAGTTGGAAACCACCTAACATTAAAAACCTCTGCCGCTTAGAGATTCGGCAGAGGTTTTTTGTATTTAGTCATTTCATTCATTAAATTGATACCAATATTCATTTCCTAATGAATCACGATATTCGATTAAATAGTAGTACCAGGAATATTTTGAAGGCTTAGTATAAACAATCGTATTAGAACCCGACTTTACCGTATATTGCTTTTCAGCAATTTGCGAACTTCCTTCATATTTATAGACATGAATGGTCGCTGTAACCTGTTGCCTTGTGTTAATTTTCAACAGTAATTGATCGTTATAAATCTGATCTGATGCGACATGGAAGCCAAAACTATGTGAAACCAACCACGCGGGGTCGCCTGTAGACGTCATTTTCCCCTTAACGGACTTTTGCCCGTAGGCATTCTTAGCTGTGATGACATAGGAATAAGTTTCAGCATGTTCATCCCCGCCTCGATCATTAGTAGCATCCCAACTAAAATATTGGCTTCCTTCTTTTACAGGTACATTTTGTTTAATGGTTTTCACCTTGAGATTTGATTCATTAAAGATTTCAATCGTCACATTTGCCGCCCGGGAAAGTTTGTAATGGACCTCACTGCCTTCACCTGGATAAAACATGACCACTGCAGGATAACTAATTTCAATTTTATTGATCTCCACATGAACATTTCCCGAATAGATTTGGGTTAGATTATACTTATCTACCACTTTAATTTTAAATTGATAATCACCATCGTTAAGCTGCTTTTTGGCCTGATCCGTCCCATCCCATGTAAAAGAGTGCGATCCTGCTAACTCTGCAGCATCTGTTTTAATGGTGGATACGACTTTCCCGCTTTGATAGATTCCAATCGTAACTTTTCCAGGTTTATTTAAAGTGTATCCGATGGTCATTGTCCCTTTTGTTTTTAAATAATAATCTTTTCCCGAGGAGATAGCAGGGACACGCCAATCCTGAAGGCTAATAGAAGTGCTGTTCATCTTGGTAATATTCCCAGCCCTATCCTTTAGCTGAATGAAATATCGGTAGGTTCCTTCTGGGACCAATTGATTCTTGTCATTTTTCCCATTCCAACTGGCGATGATAGTACCAGCGTTAGCTTGTTTATTAATTAATTTCTTAATGATTGTCCCTTTTTCATTGACGACATGGACAACCATATTTGAGGTTTCCTTCAGTTTCACTCGTAATGTGTTCGTGGTTTTATTATCCATTTTAAGTAGAGTGGATGATAGGATAATTTCGCCTGTCGGCCGGACGCTATCCACTTTCAGTTGAACCTTTTTTTGTTTCCCTTGTTTATTATGGCTATCCGTAAATGACAGGACAATCTGGTATGTTCCATCCTTTACACGATGACCTTTTGTTGTTTTCCCATTCCATACTAACGAATGCTTACCAGCTGAGATGGACTTCCTCGAAAGAATTTTCTTTACAGTTTTCCCCGCCTTATCCGTCACAACAGCAGTTACTTTCACTTTTTGTGTTAATTCATATGGGATCGTAATCTTCCCGCTTACATGAGGCGAGTAGGTATAGGTGCCTGACACCAAAATGGCAGGCTTGGTATGATTGACAACCTTAATTGATGTGCTTTTATAAAAGCTGTCCGATCCCTTTGTGATTTTCACTTCTATTTTATAGGTACCCGTCGAAACAAACTTTTTGCTTGCTGTTTTTCCATCCCAAGTAGCGGAAATTTTCGTACCTGAGGAGGTTTTATTAGATAGTATTTTCCTGATTGTTTTTCCATGTGAATCTTTTACTGATAATGAAACCTTGGTCTTACTCGTTGTTTTAAAAGAAAAAGCTGCTTTATTTTTCCCTGTCATCGTATATGTTTTCGGAGCAGTAATCGTTGAAATTGGCGCGGCTGTATTGGAAACCGCCTTATATGCATCAATTCTTCCATACCCGTAATCTTCATCCCATCCCTTGCTGCCGCGGTCGACGGTTGATTTTTTAAGAATCGTTTCTACCTGGCTGGGACTTAAAAATGGGTTTTTTGACCGGACGAGTGCAGCAATTCCTGAAACCATCGGTGCAGCCATCGATGTCCCGTCATAAGTAGCATACGTGCTTCCGGCTACGGATGAATAGATATCCACACCTGGAGCGGCTAGGTCAATGTATTTTCCATAGTTTGAAAAGCTGGCAATTCTATCATTTCGATCGGTTGCACTTACACCAATTACACCCTCGGATGCAGCAGGGTACATTGGCAAATAGGTACTAGAGTTGCCGGCGGCAGCCACGATTACAACACCTTTTGATTTAGCATATTTAGTTGCAGATTCTAAAAGATAACTATAACTATCATCACCGAGGCTCATATTAATGATATCGGCGTGGTGGGCCACTGCATAATAAATGGCCTGTATGACTGTTTCAGCACTTGCCTCATTTCCTTGGAAAACGTTAATAGGCATGATCTTAACATTTGGAGCAATCCCAGCCATTCCAGACTTATTAAAGCTTGCCGCAATAATTCCAGCCACATGTGTAGCATGTTCATCAGAATAATAACTGGAAGAACCAGTCACTGCATTATAGGGGCTGACGATTTTTCCTCTTAGGTCAGGGTGATCCTTCTGAACCCCACCATCAATTACCGCAACGGTAATTTTCGATGATCCCTTTGTTTTGTCCCATGCTTTTGGCAGTTGCAGCTTGGGAAGGTACCATTGCCGGCTATAGCTTGGTTCTTTTGGTAGATACGTTTTTTTATACTTGTAATTTGGTTCGACTAGAAGCACTTGTTTATTCATTAATAACCTTTTTGCAATATCCGCTAAATTTACGCCCTGCGTGACTTTAACCACAGAAAAGTCGTGATCCTCTAATTGAGTTTCTTCTATTACATTTACTTGTTTAAGGAGATCCTCACGTTCCGTTGATGAGGTATTTGGTGCAAATTTGACAATCAGTTCCTCGGCAACATATTCCGCCTTTTCCTTAAATAAGACATCTGGATCGATTTTTTTGGGATGGGCGTTCATTCCATCAGCCTTGGCGTCCAAAGACATAAATAGTAAGCTGAGTACCATTAAACTCAGCGACCAAATATATTTCACTAGTTATCCCCCATTACGTTTGTTTCATATAAAATGTCATTCTATTTAGTTATCATTCTATCATTTTGCCGATAAATTAGGGAGGGATTGGAAGAAATAATATTTGTTGTCAATTAACAAAAAAATAGAAAAACTATATTTTTGGTTTTGTAAAATAATTCCATTCTTTGTAACTGTACATTCCACACGGACAAAATAGGTCATTTTGTCCACGAGTGGTGCCTGACACCTTATTATAAAGGTTTTGTCACGAAACTAGTAAGCTATTGAAATATTTATGTAATATTATTGTGGTAACTTTTATATAACAGATGAAAGGGGTTTTAAGTAAATGAAGAAATTCCTAGTTATGTTTAGTTTGGCGGGTATGGTGTTATTTGGAAGTAGTACTGGCGCATTTGCAGCATCCAATACATATAAAGTTAAAAGTGGCGATTCACTCTATCGTATTGCAAAAACATATAAAATCTCCGTAAATACATTAAAAAAATGGAATAACCTTAAATCAAATACGATTCATCCAAATCAAACGTTAAAAATTACTAACGTAACTTCTAGTAAACCGGCGGTTAAGAAGGCCATAACAACTACTAGTAATACAAAGAAGCAAAAAGTTGTAAAGACATTAACAGTTAGCGCTACTGCCTATACAGCAAATTGTAAAAGATGTTCTGGTATTACTGCTTTAGGTTTAAACCTAAAGAAAAATCCAAAACTTAAAGTAATCTCTGTTGACCCAAAAGTCATTAAGCTTGGCACAAAGGTTTATGTTGAAGGTTATGGCTATGCCATTGCCGGTGACACCGGTGGTGCTATTAAAGGGAAAAAGATCGATATCTTCGTTCCTTCTCATACGAAAGCCATTCAATGGGGAAGAAAAACAGTTAAAGTACAAATATTAAAATAAATAAAATGAAGTCCCAAGTGAGTTGATTCACTTGGGACTTTTATTGTTATTATATACGATTAAAACTTAAGGCAATATTGGATCTGGCAGGTCAATCGTAAACACTATAGTTGTCTTGTTGCCTGCAGCATCAGTTACTACTAATGTGTGTTCACCCTCTACGGATACTACATTAGGTAAAAATGCTTTTCCATCTAATGTAGCTTTTCCTTCTTTAAAGGAGATCGTAACAGGATTGGTATATTTTCCATTGCTTACCCCGCTGACCACTGGTGCTGTTTTATCAATCGTAAACACGACAGTTTGCTTATTACCAACTGCATCTTTTACCACCAATGTGTGTTTTCCCTGTGCTTTAACAACTGTTTTGGTTTTTACTGCTTTTCCATCTAATGTTGCTGTACCTTCATTAAAGGAGATAGTAACATCCTTGTTATAAAGAGCATTATTGCTGACTCCGCTAACAACTGGTGCTGTTTTATCAATCGTAAACACGACTGTCGTCTTGTTTCCGGCTGCATCAGTTAACACTACTGTGTGTTTTCCCTGTGCTTTAACAACTGTTTTTGTTTTAATTATTTTTTTATTTAATGTAGCTTTACCTTCTTTAAACGAAATCGTAACATCCCTGTTGTATTTAGCGTTATTGCTGACTCCGCTAACAACTGGAGCTGTTTTGTCTTTTACAACAACAGTTTTCGTTTTACTGATGTTTCCTGCTTTATCCTTGGCTGATAAATATATCTTTTTTCCAGCCTTTTGTTTCGGGATGGTTACCTTAAATTTTCCAGTCGAGCTAGCTTTTTTCGCGTATTTTTTAGAACCAATTTTAACAGTAACGGTTGCTCCTTTTTCTGTTTTACCAGACACTGCTGTTGATTTGTCTGATACAGTTGTTACTGAAGGAAACGTTGGAGCCTTGATGTCGATGTTTTTGTAATATGGTGCTGCTAATTGATTAAAGCTTTTTTTCGAATTAGTAATAACCACTTTTGTTCCCGTTTTTACCTTGCTAAATAATTGGATAATCTCTTTGTTATGCATCCGAATGCATCCGCCAGAGACATATTTACCAATCGAACTTTCATTATTGTTCCCATGAATTCCGTATGGATAGCCGCCATTTTCTTGTTTACTTAAACCCAGCCAGCGTTTTCCCAGTGGATTGCGAGGATCACCGCCAGGAATATGTCCTTTGTACCAAGGTCTGTTAACAATTTTTTCTCTTATGTAAAAAGTCCCTTCCGGGGTAAGTTTTGACGTTCTTCCTGTTGCAACATTGTAAGTTTTTACCAACTTACCATTCTCATAAAATGCTAGTTTATTTACCTTTTTGTTAATAATGAGCAGTTGTTTCTTTGATATTGTGCTAGCTTCAACCTTTGTGGTTGTAGGAAAAAGCGAAAATCCTAAGCATAAGATAATAAATCCAATAAGAAAACGTTTTAACACTAGTAGTACCCCCTGTGATTTCCATTTATTACTACAATACCATAATTGATGTTTTAATAGATAAGATTAACTCCAGATATATTTCGGCAATATTTTACATTATTTTCACACTATTGAAATAGGCAAAACTATTTATTTTTTCCATGGTGCCTGACACCGCTAAACAAATAACGCCATTTCTCGGGAAATACCTCCAATTATCTTGCTCTAACTGTTTTCTATTAGGTTAGACATATGGATAGATAGATTCATTGTCAATTTTTGTAGCAGGAAATTACTAGTTTTCAACATCATAAGTTTCAAAAAAAAGAGGCTGCCGGCACGGCAGCCTCTATTTATATCATTCAATTTTTTGCGTCAACTCTTCCACATAGCCTTCCTGAACTGTTTCCAGCTGTTGGATGGAACGTTGTTGGTTTATTTTTTCTAAAATAAACAGGCAGACGTGAACGATTAGGATCCCCAACGTGAAATATTCCACCGCATAGTCGATATAATACCAAGATAGTGTGGCCGTAATATCATATAATGCGTGGACAATAACCGTCAGCCAGAGGTTCCTGGTCCATAATAGGATGATACCGAATAAAAAACCCATATTCGCAAAAGTTACAATAGCCCCTAATCGAATCGCCCAAGGCTGTTCCGTATCGAGTGTATGGTCGATTCCAAACAGAATCGAGGTAATAAACAGCGCAGCCATCAAGAAGATGTCACGTGAACCACTCTCCCAACTGCGCGGAAAGACCTTTTTTAAAAGCACGAGCAATAGAATCATATACGACAGCCGCCAAACCTCTTCTAAACCAGCCAGTGTATCATTATATAAATCATAGCCAATCGTATCTATTTTTTCAAAAAAGGACCAGCTTGGTTCCTCGGGCAGAGAAGCGTCACCACCGCCGTCTACTTCAACGGATTGTGACTCGGTATAGTCTTGAACATATTGATCATAATCCTTGTTAAAATCCACAAAAGTAAGACTAGAATACACATTAATCACTGTGCTTCCGATGAAGAACAGGAGAAAAGCACCAGTAAATTGCAGCAAAAGCTGGCGCGGACTTTTTGAATGATCATGCTGACTCCGAAGTCTCAGGTAGAGCTTCCATCCGATAAAAAACGAGGACACCATGACGGCATCATATAATGTGCTCGCCATAGAACTATATCGAGATAGGTAGAGAAGAACTTCCGCGCCAATACTTACTATGAGCATCCCAAAAAGCAGCGGTTTTGAAATCGATTTTGTTAAATTCGTTGTCATCGTTATCCTTCCCTGCCTGGTAAATTTGGTGGAGAAATCATGTTTCCCCTTACCTGCCTAATATCTTTACTGCAATGATCCCGAATACATTAAGAAAAAGCAGGAAAAAGAAACATGCAATCGTCCACTTCCATTTTCTCGTCACGACATTATCCCCTCGTTTTTCCCAAGAATATATTAGTAATAATCTAACATATTAATAGTTAATAATCATCCTTATTCTTTTTCCAAATGATAAGTAAATTTTTGTGATTTTTCAGGTTATGATTACATATGAATGATAGTACAAGCAATCATATTTCCAAAGTGTTTGTTTTTTTCATTTCAATCATTTAAAAGTTAGGAGTCTTGCAATATGAAACGTCTTGTTCCTATCATAGTTTTAATCGCCGTTCTTTATGTATTATCAACAACAAATCCCGGGCGTACAGCATATATTGAATGGATCAACCACAAAACGATGGATAAATCTTCGAACATAATCGAAAAAGGTGTGTTATCTCTAGCAGGGAAATCTATTTTCGATGCAGGAACCACGCAAAAGGATTATTTTATTTTCTCAATTTACAAAACCGACTTTTCTGAAGTAGGTTTAGGAAATGTTACGTCGGTGGGGATCTTTAATAAGTTTATTACTATCAAAAAATCGGAATAAACCAAGACTAGTCTCTTTTAGGGACTGGATTTTTTTATAAAAAAAAGGACCAAACCTCAGCCTATGCCTCGTTTGGTCTTCTTTCTATTATTCAACTTTTTCCACCTGGAAAACTGGTACGCTCACGGTTTCTCCATTTTCGTCGGTAATATCTTCGTAGCTGTTGAAAATACCAATCACTGTATAATTCTGATAGATGATGAAATCGGTATCTCCCTTTAATAACACATACGTTTTCTCCCATAGTCCAGTACTATCATTATAGGTTTCCGATAAGGTTACCAAGGCTCCGCCATTTTGCAATTGATCAGCGAAAGCGGTGAAGCGAACCTTCTTGCCATAATAGTTTCCTATATCTGCAACTTCAATATCAGTATAATCTACTTTAATGTCAGTAAACTGATATTGACCATTATCATCGGGTTCGAAATAAGCAATCTCTCCCTCGCCTTCCCCAACCGGGTTATCGACGACTAAAACATGATTTGAGTCAACCGTTAACTGATCGGCTTCCACATCGAGGATCTTCACCATTGAACCAGCGCGTATTTCATAGGCCAAATAATGATAGTTCCGCTCGGAGGATTTCGCATCAATATAAATGACAGGATTGCCTCCAGTACTTAAACTGCTTTGGAAGGAAAGCTTGGTAATACCCGTCGCTCCATCCAAGTTCCCCTCTATTACTGTCATTGCTTCTTCTCCCGTTAGCGTGCCAAAATAAATGCCACCGTCGCTGGAGATAGCAGCAACAATACTGTCTGCCCCCCATTTGTTTCTTGCTGTCACAGAATCCGGAAACTCTTTTCCTGGATACAAACGCTGCAGGACACGAACCGGTTCATATTTATCCCATAAAAGATTGGCACTGGTTATTGATTTCGTCGTATCTTCTAATGGCTTTAGAGCTTCATAGATTTTGATTGCATCCTCATACTTATGGGCAGCCATCAGCTGCTCCGCTCGTTCGAGGACATCCGCTGTTGAGGTTTCAATATAAGCGAATACCTCGGCACCATTCATACTTCCTTCTAGATTTTTAATTGTAGTAGCGGATTCGGCATATGCAGCGTAATCCTTTTTATTGATGGCACCCCTGACAATCTCTAATAAGTTCGAATCAAGAGTTTTCTCAAGCCAGCTAGAATCCAGAGATAATTCCGTAAGTGCAGTAAATTGTCGGATCCCTTCATCAACAATCGCTGAAACCGGACCATTTTCAATTATTTTATTAATCTTTGTGGAGTAATACTTTTCGAACGCTGTTTCAATTGATTTTGATTTTGCTGACGATCCTCGACCGAAATATTCAGCTGGAATCTTGTTGAGGAGGTTGTAGATTCTTTCCTCATCAGAAATTCCAGTCACAGTATCCTTCACTAATTTATCAAGATTCGTCTTCTTAATCGCAGTAAAATACCCCTTCATATCCTTATCCAAATGCGTTAAGGCCAACATTTCCCCGTACATATCCTTTTGAACGCTGGTGCCTGACACCCATTTTTTCTGACTTTCCTGCCAGCGGTCATACATCGAAACAAGCTTGTCGAGATCGTTTTCATCATTATAATCGGCTGCTTGTTCATCGATTTCTTCCATGACTTCACGAATCGGGGTCAGAATGGACAGAATTAAATGGATATCTTTATTATGGTCTGTAACAAACACATTCAGTTTGGCAGCACGGAATTTTTCTTCTGCAGCCACAAATTTCCCCGACTCATATAGTTTTACGGCTTCCTTATAGGTCTGAATTTTTTCATGCGCCATAATCATTTTTCCGCTTACAGCGACAAGCAATACAATTAGGATAAGTAAGGAAACATTCCGGGACCAATTTACTTTTTTATAGACGGTAAGTTTAAACATGATTTTGCAATCCTTTCTACGAAACAAACCGCTTAAAATCAGGGTCATAATGATACTTCATTTCAACTAAACGCATCGCTTTTTCCTCAAGACTGCCCCAATTTGCATCAGGGTTTGAATAAAGGATATTGCACAGCCGCAGAAACCGGTCCTTTGGAAAATATTCAAGGAATTCCTCAATAAACGCAGAAAATTCCAAGATGTACAGTTTCATTCGTAACGCTGTACCAGCGACCGCAATAAGCGAATCCATCCCGAAATCCCTGACAATCTCATCCCGATAAATAATAAAAAAGGAAATACACTTTTTGGTAATCAAGGTCCGATTGATTTTTAAAACCTCCAGGGCATATTTCACAAAATCCTTATCATAGGATGAAGGAATAAGAGGTTCAAGTTCAAGCTCCATATCTTTTCTTAGAAGGATCTCATTTAAGACCATGACACGGCGTATTTTCACCTGATTGCTATAAATAAAATCTCCAATCTCACGCAGTTTTTCATAGGCCTGGGCCAGCTTTTCCGCTTTGACATCCTCTTTGGCAAGGTCACTGTCAAACTGGATGCCGGCTTGAATTTTACGCAAGTCAACGCGGAGCAACTTTTTCAGTTGGATAAAATGCTCACTTTTTATAAAGACAAACGTAAGAATGATATAACTAATCACAAAGATCACCCCTGTGATTAACGAGAGATAGAGCGTTTTTACCGTTGGCGCAGCTACAATTCCGATACACACCAAGATCAATATCCGAATGGCCTCGGTAAATAAACGGTTTTTAACAATCGAGTTGACGAGGCCCTCAATTTCGACAAAGGTCGACCCGCACTTTGGGCAATGTTCATCCTGTAAAACAGAATACCGATTGCATTTTTTACACATTTTCAGCTTTTGGAAGCGATATTTCGTCCTTTTTTTCTTGGATAGCTGGATGGCTTGTTTAGCCATTGGATTCACCTTCATTCAACATGATCACCAACTCATCGTCGATATCATCGAAATTCCCACTGTTCCGTTTGTTTTTAACTAATTTATAGATTTTCCAGCCAAGGATCAAAACTAGTATACTCGTAAATACAATGCTATACATTCTTTCTTCCCTTCTTTGTCAGTTTTATGTGAAACGATAATTTCCAAATAATACATTAAGGTTATTATAAGGTTAATATTTTAATATTTAAAGATAGGATATGTTTGGGAATATTATGGGAACGGTGGTAAAATGAGAGTATAATGCGAAAAATTGTAAGTATTGCTCGAAAAAGGAAACTGCTGTTGGAGGTTGTACACAGATGTTTAAAAAATGGATAAGTAGTTTTATAGTAATCGCGTGTCTTTTCTGCAGCATGAGCTATTATAGTGTACGTGCTGCCAGTCCATTAAATTCCACTTCCCGAATCGAAGGGATGCTGGTCGTGGATGTTAGTAATTCAATGAAAAGCAGCGATCCGAAGAATATTAGCAATGAAGCGATGAAGATGTTTATTGATATAGCCTCTATTAATGGAGATAAAATTGGCGCCATCGCGTATGCAGATGCGGTAATGCGCGAAAAAGCATTGGTTAAAATTCAATCCAATCAGGATAAAAAGGATCTTAAGGATTTCATCGATTCACTTGAGAAATATACGTATACAGATTTATCTACCGGTGTGAAAGAGGCAGTAAAAGTGCTGAATACCAGCCATGAACAGAATTACTACCCGCTGATTGTTCTACTTGCCGATGGAAATAATGAATTGAATCCCAAAAAGTCTAGAACTCTTAAAGAAGCAAATAGCGATTTAGAAAATGCCATCACTGCTGCAAAGGCAAAAGGATATCCGATCTATACGATTGGTTTGAACGCCAATGGCAAGCTGAACAAAGACGTTCTTACCGATGTGGCGAATCGTACAAACGGTAAATTCTTCGAAGCAAGTTCAGCTGATCAGCTGCCTGGTATTCTTAGTGAAATCTTTGCCAACCACCTAAAGTTAAAGATTGTTTCCTTGGATCAAATTGTCGGGAACGGTCAATTCCAGGATATTAAGATTCATGTTCCGAATGAAAATGTGTTAGAAGCCAATATTTCGTTAATTTCTAGTAAAGCTGTAGAGGTAAAGCTCGTTAATCCTTCTGGTCAGGAGCTTGCCATCCCTTCAGGCCAAGTCCTCTTTTCAAAGTCAAAGACCTACTCGATGGTTAAGCTGCTGAAGCCTGAACAAGGGGATTGGACGCTGAGGGTTAAAGGGGTAGATAAAGATAAAATTGATATTAATCTTGTCTTTAACTATGATTTACAGCTCAAGCTGAAGTCTCTTGACAAACAAAGCTACAAAGCGGGGGAAACCGTCAAGATTGGTGCCTTTTTTGAAGATAATGGCACCGCCATTTCGGATAAAGATATCTATCAATCAATGAAAGCCACACTTTTTATAAAAGACCTTGATAAAGGAAAAATTAAGGAAGTTGCTTTAAACTCAGATAATCAGGGATTTAAAGGAGAATTTAAGGTTGGGAATGCCTCTAGTTATGAACTGGTTGTCAGAGCAGAAGACAATAGCTTTTTCCGGGAGACCGCTCCACAAAAGATAACCGTTCAAAAGACAGCCAATTCTTCTGGGGCAGTTAAACCTGCAAATACAGAAGACGAAAAACCTTTTCCGTGGCTGTATGTGGTGTCTGCCGTTGTTGGTGCCCTCCTGCTTGCAGCCCTTGTTTCTATTCTTTTAGCAAAAATGAAGCAAGCCAATCGCGGCTTTAGCGGACAAATTGTTGTGGAGATTAAGGACGAAGATACGGGTGAACGAACCAACCCGCAATACAAAAAGTTAAAGGGCTTTAAAGGAAGGTTTCGCATGCATCAGCTTCTGTCCCTAGCACCTGAGTTCGCCGAAACCGAGCAAATCATTTTCAAACCAGCTGCTGGTGATAAACTTCTGCTCATTAATAACTCCGACAGTAGCATTGAAAAAGGCGGACGGGCAATTGATGCTAAAAGGGGTTTCGAAATAAAGAAAAATGATCGTCTCCGCATCGTTCTAAAAAAGGTTAATAAATCAGTATATATGGAGTATATAGGTTAAAACGGTTTTAGAGTGTCAGGCACCAATTGTGGTGCCTGACACCCTAAATTTGAATCCATATCCTGTTATTTTTCGTCATATATGTGAGAGAGTTTGTATTTTCCATCTAGGGAGGAATTTTTGCATGAGAGCAAGTGTGAGAGAGCATATACAGCAGTTAGATGTTTCCTTAGGCGGAGGGATTATTTCAGAGAAAATCCGTGTTGATACTATAGATAACCCGATGCTAGTCATCGGTCTTGGCGGCACAGGGATTGACGCCCTATTACGATTGAAATATCAAGTCAATCGCCGTTTCAAACTGCCGCAGGACCCTTTATCCAAAAAGAAAAAGGATAAGCCCAATAATATTGAATTTTTAGCCTTTGAAACAAATGAATACGACCGTAATAAAAAATACAAGGGCATCGGTCTTGACCCAAACAAGGAATTCGTCCTCCTTTCCAATCCGGAAATTGGCGGCCTGCTCCAGAATCGGAGCACGATTGAGCCCTACATAAAGGAATGGCTCTCTCCTGAACTCCTCATCACTGATGGGATCAGCGGCGCCTCTGGTGTCCGCCAGGCGGGCCGATTGCTTCTTTTCACCAAAATCAATCAGGTGGTCCAAACAATTGAACGAAAAATTGAAGCCGTCCTGGAAGGAACCAATAAACGATTATATGTCTTCATTCTAACCGGACTTTCGGGCGGAACCGGCAGCGGCTGCTATCTTGATATTTCCTATATCACCCGCGGGATTATGGAGCGTAAATTTGGTCCAACCGGTGTGGATAAAGTCAATATTCTCGGTTATCTTTTCACACCAGATGTAAATTTATCTAAACGAGGCCTAAGCTCGCACACCGTTGAATACATTGAGAAAAATGGCTACGCCGCCTTAAAAGAGCTAGATTATTGGATGAATGCCGATGAACGGAACGAACGCTTTAAACAGAGGTACGGCAGCCTATTGGAGGTTAACTCTCCCATGCCGCCGTTTAATCTCTGTCATTTAATTTCTGGAACGAACCTGGAAGGAAAATGGCTCGAGAACGCCTATGATTACTGCATGAATGTCACTGCTGAAAACATTACCAACTTCATGGCCAATGAGGAAAAGCAATCGGGCGAAGAGTTTGCGATTCATGATTATATTAGCAATATCCGGACTAATATTGCACAAATGCCAAAGCCATATGCCGCCAATTATCAATACAACATCATCGGTGCTTCAATGGCAGAAATCCCGCTCGAAGAAATGACCACGTATATTGGTTATAAGCTGTTTGAAAAAATGAACAGCATGTTTGATGCAGGTCCCGATCAAACAGAGGTTGAGCAATTTTTAGAAAAACTAAGGATTGATCCGGATTCTGTCCATCACCGCTTCAATGAACGTGTCCCAGAGCCGTTATCCGGTTTTGAAAATAGTGACCGCTTCTCTTACAACAACGTCATCAAAACTTCTGTCATTCATATTGATGACGAATTAGATCGTGAATTTTTACTAAAGGCACAAGAACAGTATCGTAAATGCAAGAAACAGCTCCCTGGCGAGATTATGGAAGAATTCCGCCGCCAAATTGAGCGTCTGTTCCTTCACCCGAAAAAAGGGCCAATCTTTGCGTCACGTTTGATCTATTCAAATGATGGGTTCTGCTTGTTAAAAACCTTGCAGGCTTATATAGAAGGCCTTCGCGACCGTTTAGAGCGCCTTCCTAGAGCAATTCAAACTGAGCAGGAATATGCCTTGAATAAACTTGAGGATGCCAGAAGTGCCTTTATCTCAAAAGAACGCAAAAAGAATGCCTATATTGAGGCCAAGCTGAATGAATATGATGCCCGCGCTGAAAAGGTCCGGATTGAAGAAATGATTGAATTCTATGAGGACTTATACCAACTTCTTAACAGTCAGAACAACAAAATCTATGAAGTGTATAAAGAAATCTTAGAAACATTAAAGGGAATCTTTGAAAAGAATGCGGATATTCTGGTTGATGGCGAGGAAGTCAAACACGATAATGACGTAACCTATTATTGGCATTTGGTCAGTGTACCGGATGTCGCCCGTGAAATCCAGCGGATGTTCGATTCCAAAGACGGAGAATTATTGGTCCAGCAGTGGTCAGAAATGCTGCTCGAAAAATCGACCTTTTGGGTTAAGGAATCTGATGTGGATGTCGTCGGCACGGTGTCTGAATTCTTAACTGACCAGTTCGGTGAATTAATCACCAAATCGATGGAAGACTTCTTACGAATGAAATACGGCGAAGATCAATCGATTGATAGAATCATCGAAGATAAAATTGCGGCAAGACTTGACCGGGACGCGCTGCCCGTGTTCCATCTTGCCAATAGTAACGGACAGCTTCACTTCCCGCAATGGGGCTTTGTTTCTGTACCGGTTAAGGCACCGAATATTTTCAATGGGATAAAAAATTTCGAGAAGCATTCCTTGAGCCATTCACGATTCACAATTAAGGAAAGTGAGTTAAAGAACAGAATTTTCTGGTTGAATACGAAAAATGGGATTCCGTTATTCGCCTATTCTCCACTAGCCATTTACGAAACTTCTTATGAAAAAACCATCTTAGAAAAAGAAGGCGTCGGCCGTCATCTTGTGCAAACAGATAAAGAAAACTGGGCCTACCTCCCATCACCGATACCGGAAAAGTCATGGGGAGATACGTATCAAAATGAGCGTGTCAAGAAATACAATGCCAGTGTCCGCACCCTATTTGATGAGGCTTCTGCATTAGGCTGTATTACAGAAAAAAATGGGGATCAAAATACAAGTGCCCGGTTCCAGTGCCATTTTACAAAAGAGATCAACCTTCCGGATTTATATGCACAGTATGAAGTGAATCCGAAGCAGATTGATAAGGCGAGTCTCGGAAATCTGAAACAAGTGCTCAGGAAGCTTAAAGAATTGTTCTCAGGCGGAATGGAAACTGACGGTGTCAGTGATATTTTCGGAAGTACCAATTTGGAATTAGCTAAAGAGAACTTCATTCGCTCACCGAAGCTCATAGAGAAGGTGAAAGTAGAAGTAAGAAAATATCGCCTGATTCAAGAAAAAATGGCTGAAATTGAGCAGTGGATCGAATCTCAAAAAGACAAAGAGGTTTCTCTAAATCAATTTATCCAGGCTGTTTATACAAAAACAATTCGGAAAAGAGGCGCTCTTTACGTTTACGATAAAGAGATTGAGGAAGATGCTTGGGAACCGTTCGTGAACCTGATGAAGACGACAAAATTTATAGATTTTGAAATCTATCAAGCTTTTAAATCGTTGAATCCTAAACAAATGGCCCAACTCGAGAAAAAATCGGAACACAGGAGCAATGACTTGATAAGCCAGGAACAGGCAACCGAGCTGATTTCTGCCTTAGAGGAAATGGCTGCCACTTATCAAAGGGAAAAAGAAGCCCTGGATTATGACTACAAGGATTTTGTGAACGGCGAAGAATTGTACAGCTTCTATAAAGAAATGATGATTAAAGTTCATGATATGCTACGTCAATTAAAATCATAATCACAGTTTGATAGAATGCAGAAAAGATGTGGCCACATGCAGGATTGCTTGTGGCCACAAAATTATCTTTGCATTTTTCAAGTAGTGGAAAGTTTTTCTGATGAGGGGGAAAACAACTTGAGGGACCTTTTACAAACGTATGCAAACACTTTTTCCAACCAACTAGAAAAAATGACGCTTGAAGTAAATGAACAGCGAAGTGTGAACCATCCAATTGTCTTTCTATTTATGGGTGACCTCGTTTTGGAAGCACTAAAATCAATTAAGACAATTAATGAAGAAAAATGGCATAACAGTTCCGGCGTGCTCTATTTTCATGCCTATCAAACAGAGACGGTCACTCATCCAAACCTTCTTTCCATTCAACTTCCAGACCAGGGACTCGATCGTAAAACCAAACGAAAAGATATATATGAAGCTTTTTGTCATGATGAAGACAAACTGATTGAACTGAATAAAGCCTATCGTTTGCTTTCATCGAAAATAGCGGAGTACGGGAAGGTGTATTCTTCCCTTCAAAAAGTAAACCTATGCCTAGTCACGGCAATTGATGATCCTGCGAATACTCTCATTCAAGAATTCACCTTACTGTTAAAAAGTATTCTTCAAGAATCTTTCCGATTGGTTGAGGTTGACCTGTATGGATTAATTAAGGAAAAACAGGACGGAAACAATTTTGCTCTGTCTACTTCGCTTGGAATTAGTTTTTTTAAAGAATTAGATCGCTATCAAAGTGATGAATACACCTTTCTGCAAAATCTCCAGCTGACAGAAGATCATCTGCGGCTTCCGGTAAGTCACCCTGCTTCCCCACTCTTTGACATGGTGTATTTACTAAGTGATAAAAATGAAGAAGGCTTGATTTCGAGTGAAGCCGAGCAGCAAAACTATGAAATAATCAGCAATCTTAATCTCTTAAAAAATCGCAAGATGATCACGGATTACCACGAAAAGATGGACAGCTATAATCATGCGGCCTTTCGCAAAGGCATACGAGGAAATTCGAAGGAACCAGTGTACGCCTCAGCCGGTTTTTCCAAAGTAAACCGTCCCAATAAGGCAATTGCCCTATATGCGGCAAGTCATTTTTACAGTCAGCTGGTTGAAGCATTAAAGACACCGATTTCCCAGCCGCGCGAAAAAGTCCTCAGCCTATTCGGACTGTCAGAGACTTCTTTTCAAAAATACTATCATGAATGTCTTCCTTCCATTGATAAACTCGAGGATATGAATGGATTAATCGGTACCACAAATTCGTATCAAACCGTGAAACGAATGTCGGTCAGGGAGGCGGAGGATTATTTGTTTGAGGGTGGATCGGAACAATTCTTCGCTGCCAACTTTAAAGATCCTGCCAGTGAACGCCTTCAGCAGTTGAACCTGAAAGCACAGATCCAGCACTGCCTTGAAAAAAATGTAATTCAACATGAACAATACGGTTTATATTGTGCCTATAGTTGGACCGCCGATTCGAATGGTTCGGAGATTAACATCATCAATGAAATTCATAAAATGCTCCGAGATATGGAAAATGAGCAAGTAGAAAAACACTCACGTCTCGAGCATTACTACCAGCAACTGGTCGATAGCTGTGATTTTAAAAAGAGTTACCTCCCTTTTTCCGATCGGAAAAACATGCACAATTTTCTACACTACTTATTTGAAGCGGTGTACGGCACCAAGTATGAACTGATCAAGCTGGATGTAAAGCGGGCCATTTTGCAGCAGTACTTAGAGGTACTTGAAGAAAACAACTTGAAATTGCGAGTCAAAATGAAGTATCTCGACGAAGTTGGTTCTTATCTGAAACAGGCAGCAGCGGAAAGCCTTTATGAGGCGGATGATTATTTAGACAAGAATATCCCTGAATATTACGCGGAAATCATGACACGCATTACCGCAAAATTAACAGAGAAACGCGGCACTCATTTCTTTTCTGACCATCGCTTTTTTGGAAACCTGATTGATTTACTTGAGGACGGGACCAAGGCTCTGCTGGAAAGAGTCTTGCTTATTTGTAGTCGTGAGGTGCTCACCCAAGAGGAATTCCACCGCAGCTTTGAAGATGAGCTGTTAGAACGTGCCAATGTCATGACGAACTATGAAAACAGAGATGTTCTTTCAAAAAGCGAATTATTTAAACAATTATATAACCGCCTTGATGATCAATCACCGATACAGATTGAAGTGTTTAACTACACCCAGGAACACCGCTATGAGGAAAAATACTTCTTTGGAGATTTTTACAGCAAGTTCATGGAGTTCGCCTTAGAAAAAGAACATGAAACAAGGCAATGCAAAGTCGGCTGTGCCCATGAAAAGAAAGCAAGCGGAATTGAAAAGCTTACCCTCATGGGAGGATTCCACTTAAAGGACTTAATGTACTATCGAAATGGCGAAAAATACTACAACGCCTATTGCAACGAGGGTTTCCAGTTTCATTCAGAACCTGTTATCAGCAACTCTATATCATAAGGAGCTTTGAACATGCCTGTCCGAAAATTCAGCTTCCTCTTTTTTGTATTTAGTATCATTGCGGGATTGATTGGCGCTGTAATTGGTGAATGGCTACTAGAGTCCTATTACGGCGTTTGGCCCAATATCCTGTTAATGGGGGTCTATTTTGCTCAATTGGCCTTCTTCAGCGGACTCTTCTGCTTAGCCGCTGAACTGATTACTCCGATGATTAACGGACGCAGCTGGCGTTTAGAATACTCAGGGTTTTCATGGAAGGTCCTTGTCCCAGCTTCCTTCGTTATGCTGTTTGTTGGCGGAGTTCTCTTTCAATTTTTGTATTCTCTTAGTTTTTCAAACGTAAAACCGCCTGATGATATAGTCATGGTCCTGGATATCTCGGACAGCATGAATAAAACCGACCCAGATCATGAAAGCTTGAAGGCGGCTGGAAAACTGATTTCCAATATGAAGCCTAACCATCGTGCCTCTGTCCTATCGTTTAACGAACAAGCCATTGTTACCAAATCGATGTTTAAAATTAGTGACAAAAAGGAACGAGCAGATGCCATCAAGGAAATCAATTTGTTAGCGGCCTCTGGCAGCACCGATATCGGCAACGCTTTGGACACCGCGATTCAAGAGATCGACGACCACTCCCTAGCAGGCCGCAAACCAATGGTCATTCTTTTTTCCGATGGATACAGCGAGCTGGATCTAGACGCAGTGGTCAAACCTTATCAGAACAAAGACATTGTCATTAATACGATTGGGATGAGCAGGATTGACAAAAGCGGAGCTCAGCTGCTCCAATCGATTGCCTCAAGCACAGGCGGTTCCTTCTATGATGTAAAACATGCGAATGAATTAACGAACATCTTTGAAAAGATTTACCTCGAAAACCAAGACCGGCTTCTTGTGACTGAAAGACATGGATTGTTTCAAGACAGCACCTATCTTTCTGTTCTCCGCGGTCTTAATTTCGATCATCGGGGCATTATTTGGGCTCGCTTTGGGAATTATTTTTGATAATCGCTATTTGGCAAAAAGCTTTTGCTTAACTGGGCTGATTGCCGGAACCCTTGCGGGATTGGTGCTTGAACTGGGGTTACATGCAAACATGCTAGGAGGGTTTTCATACCGGGTAACGGCTGATATCCTCTTAACCGCATTAACAGGGCTGGGTACTATGTTAATTCCCATCCGAGAAAAATTTTCCGGCCGCACGAATCGCGGTGGTGGGGTGACAGATTATTCGGCAAGGAGCACAGCTTCGAAAAGGGAAACCTTTAAAAAGGGATTTTGATGATAAGCAAAGCAGCTCCAAACTGCCTTGCGAAAGTATTCTACTAGAAATAGGGTGATTGTTGGTGAATTGGGAAACCATTTCTTCTCCTGATCATGAAATCAAAGATATAAAAAAGATAATAAGAGATTCAGAGGTTCATTTAACTTGGTTTTGGTCAAAAGAAATTGACTTTGTCTACATTTATAAAGCTAGCTCCGAAAATATGAAGATGCTTAACGAGATCAATGAGAAGGACTTAAAGCTATACACACGGGAGGAATATAAGGCAAATCAAGGTTATCAAAGCAGAATCGATGCAATTGGCCGTATGGCTTATCGCATTCTCCCCTGCCAAAAACGGGATGGAAAATTGGTCGTATTCAACCAGGAAAATGATGATAACCTCATTTTTATTTCAGGTTCGAAAGCAAGAATTTATTTTTCCATTTCCTATAAAAATAGGCTCTTTCAGGCACGTAAAAAAGTTCGGATGTCCATTATGACCGAACTGCCGCTTGAAAAAGAGCTGTTAGTGTATGTTAAAAAAAGTGGGGGAGTTCCGGTCTCGGTTGACGATGGAACCGTCTATCCATTTGTGCGCGAGTTCCCGTCTGGGAAAACGGTACCGCCAGAAATTGAAATTGATAAAAATGAATTCATTCGCATCTTTTTCAGCAATGGAAAGAAGTCAGCGCAAAGTTATGAGTTAATTCCACAATAAGGGAGACTATCCGCATGTTCGCACTGCTTAAACGAATGTTTGAAAAAAAACAACCGGCCAAGGAACGGCTGCCATTTTACGATATTGTTTGTCCTTATTGCTTTTCAAAATATCATCATGAAGAAGTTGTCTTTCGTGCTTCTCATCACCGGGAGGATGATGAAGCATTAGCCCTTCAAGAAGATGAATTGTTAAACAAGTACCGTGAAAAATTTGGTCTTGCTCCCATTGATGAACTTGAGGCGATCATCGAGCCCTCGATGATTCCTGATGAAAACAAAATTTATTCCGACCGAGTTCTCATGGGCGTGTCTGACAAATATTCGGTCGTGACAAGAAATCGCCTTTGTCCGGCCTGTCACAATGATCTCCCTGTCACCGCGGGCAAACATCCGAGTAACATCGTTTCCATTGTAGGCGCAACCTCGGTTGGGAAATCTGTCTATATGACATCATTGATTCATACCCTCCAGCATGTGACTGCTAACAATTTCGATGCGGCATGTATTCCGCTTGATAACGAGATTAGTAAACGTTTTCGGGTAAACTATGAGATTCCACTCTTTGAAAATGGAAGTCTCTTACAATCAACGGAGAAATCGAACCGTCAGGAGCCGTTTATTTTTCAATTCGTTTTCAAGGATGATGACCAAGCACCATTGACGCTAGTATTTTTCGATGTCGCTGGTGAAGGAATGACTGACAAGGACTACATCAAGCTCCATGCGGCACATATCAAAAATTCATCAGGGATATTATTCTTGGTGGATCCCATGCAAATCCGTGCAATCCGCGAAAAGCTGATCCATCAAATGGGTGAAAATCCTGGAAAGATTGTTGGTCAAGGTGATGAGCCGCGCGAGGTGGTCATTTCCTTATTTGGAGATTTCATCGCGCATCTCGAAAACAGTAAAACAGATATTCCAACAGCAGTCGTTTTGACAAAGAGCGACCTCTTAAATTCCTTAAAACATGATGACGGTGACTATATCCGGACGAATAGCAATGTCTTCCGAAATGTGATTCACCGAGGCTATTTAAATTTAGATGAGTACGAAAATATTAACGGGGAGATTAGAAGATTCCTAGCAAAAGTGGATACTCCGTTTGTGAATGCCCTCGATGTTTACTTCCGGGATACCTCCTATTTCGCCGTGTCTGCCCTTGGGAGCAATCCCGTCGATCAACAGGTGAGTGGGATAATTAGTCCAGTTCGTGTCGACGAACCATTTATTTGGCTGCTTTATAAGCTAGGGTTTATAGAAGGGAGAAATGAGTAGTGACTGGGAAGTTGATCGCACAGCACATGTATACACGCGAACGGGGAGGCGTTTTTCATGGTACGGACGGTTATGATACCATTGCTATTTCCGAAAGCCTTGAAAAAGCCTTTGTAAAAAAATACCTTCATCCGTTTTGTATGTATCATGCACCACAGACCTTAACGGAACGCGGCGAAAAGGATCCCTCTCTCTACCCCGAGGCCGTGACGATTTTTCAGCCTGAAACCGGTGACTTGGTCATCGGTCAGGCCGTCTTTGTTCCGGCTGATTTTACAGGGAGCCGCAGCACGTATTTTATGCATAACTATGTTATTCCCTCGGAACTGAAGGATGAGTGGATCAAACAGCCGGAGAGATTATTTCAATGGAACGAATTCCAAACCTCCTATGATGTGGAATCAGGGATGGTATTGCCTGAAGTCGAGGCAGTCGAATATAATGCGACCAATATTCTCGCTATAAAAGATGAATTGTTGGTTCGCTTAGCGATTAGCGAGGATCAATTCAAACAGCTTTTATTTGCTGTGATGACGTCTATTGCAGGCAAGAAAAAGGTCTTTGTTTCACTCGATGTACCATTACAAGACTATACAAACTACGCACTTTTACTCTTAGAATTAATTACGATCTATTTACCATATGCTCACCGCAGAAAACTTGGCGCCATTACTTTTACAAGTGCACCGGAAAGCAAAAATTATCTCCATGTCACCTTTTTTGAGCAAGGGACATTAAATACAGCCGACCGCAGCATCGAAAAACAGTTTATTTTCGACTTTGCCGCTGATAGGATTTCCGGTGTAGATATTGGAGGTCAAAAGCATGAGTATTTGGATTATATGCTCGACAGTTTTTCAAAATCAGAACGAATCGATTCATTCCTTGAGTTTGCTGACCATGCGTTAACCGGCTTACCCGAAGAGCAAAAGCTGGAACTATCAAGCTACTACCAGCTAACTGACCTGTTTTTAACATTATCAGGTAAAGAGTCGGCCCTTTATGAGAATAATAATCTGGGCATTTTACATAGTTTACAAAAGTTTTTACAGGTAAACAGTGCAGAGAAGCCGGATTTAGTTGAACTCTTTTTGAATCTGCTTTATCAAGAAAAATTGGCAGCGGATCCGAATAAAGCCCTTGTCTACATTCAAGCGGTTGTTTCGATCAATACTATCCTAAGATCTGATAATGCCCTATCCTTCATTATTGAGACTTTGAAGTATTATCAGCAGGATCCACTTTTCGATAAGTTATGGAAGGAAATTGAACAGGACCCGCTGATCTATCAATCCATTATCCGGTATATTAATGACCATCCAGATTATAATGAACTCCTTGAAAGTTACCTGATAGCACAGTTTAAGCAGGTCGTTCAAGTGGAGGAGATTCTTTACAAGTTAAAACAAATGTTGGAATCACCTTACCTTTTGGCGAATGAAACTTTTACAACTGTTGCTATAAAAAAGCTGTCTGCTGCGATTTCCTCTAATTCTTTTAAGGATCTCTTGGCCATTAAGAACTTTTCTATCGATCGGGAAAATCATGAGTTTATCCGCTTTAAAATGAATTTGCTCGCAAATGGAATGATCGTCTTGCTGCGTTCTATTCGTCTGGAGGAGTTAACGGTAAAAGAAATCCAGTCCTATGGTCAGATTTTTACAAAGGGACTAAATGTTAGAGATTTCAAGGATACAAAGGTAAAGGAAAATTACCTGATTACCAATGCCCTTTACGAGGTCGTCAGCAATCCCACTCACGCGGATACTTATAATTTAGGAGCATTAATCGGAACAAGTCGGGGGAAACTTAGAAGCACGCTTAAACAGATCCTTCGCAGCCAGTCTAATCCTGAGTATTTTCCGCTTTTATTCATGGCCTTTGAAACGGAGGATAACGGTATAGACTATCAGGGATTACTAGAATACCTGATTAAAAACAGTGACAACAAAACAATTCTATTGTTTATTCGAGGAAACACAAGACTTATTGACCAGTACCCATTTTTTAGAGCATCCTTGAAAAAATATCTAATTACCCATCCCGAATCGATTTGGAAAAATAAAGACCTCAGAAAAGAACTGAAATTAATTAAAAGCTACAGCCTTAAAAATTTACTGAAGGAAGTGGAAACAGAAACGGCCGCCCCTCTAGTCAAATTTTTAAAACAGTATGGATTAAAGTTCTTGGTGATATTAGTACTGTTTGTCGGTGTTGGTGGCGGAGCCTGGTACGGGGTAAACATGCTTGTCAGTAAGGACAAAGCACCTGAGCCTGTCATAAAAACAGCTAAAAAGGCTGAGGATAACATAAAAGAAGATCAGAATCAGTCACCTGTTGAAATTATTTCGACTTTAGATTCCTTCAAACCTTCCAGCGTTGGAACTGAAGGTCATACTTTCACCATAGATTTGGAGGGAAAAACAGCTAAAAACATTTATGGACAAGTTCAAAACGGGAAGCAACGCATCTTATTAACGGATACTACGGACCACCCCTGGTCTTTAGACATCCTAACAGAATCTGAAGAAAGCCCGTTTGATGAGAACTTGATCTTGAAGGAGGGATTCTCCCTTTCCAGTATTGAACATGATTTTACTGGGGACGGACAACCTGAGGTCGTCCTTGCTGCAAGCGATAATTCTGCAGAATCCTATATTTGGGTTTTTGCTATGGATGGAACAGAGAGTGAAGGAGAACCGCTTACACCTCTTCTTACTGAAAAAGGAAAAGCTGAAGTCCAGTTGGTGGGGAATAAACTAATTTTATCTGAAGGGGAGCCAGCGCTTATTTACGAGTTTTCCAATGAAGTAAATAAGTTTGTGGAAGCAAAAAATTAATAATCGATGTATGATGGAGCATTCCTTAAGGGGTGCTCTTTTTACGGTCTTTTTTTGGAAAAAGTTCAAACTTTGGCGCAATAAAGTCAAATTAAACAGAAGACACAAAAAAGAACAGCTTGTTTAGCTGTCCTTCTTCGT
>NZ_JBJORY010000027.1:0-48923 GCF_046562815.1 Neobacillus sp. 204 | reverse complement strand
TTGTTACGTTGGCTTAGTTTCGTAAATGAAACTAAAATTTATTGTTTGTTTGCACGATCTTGTTTGTTTAGTTTTCAAAGAACAAGTCTAGTATTCTTATTCACCAACCAAGTGATTAGCGACATTTATTATTCTACCATAATACTTTTTCAACGTCAACTTCATTTGAAATAATTTTTGTAAATCTCTTTACCTAAGTTATTTCGTAGCAGCGACAATGAATATAATACTATCCTTCCAATCATTCGTCAACCATTTCTTTTCTATTTTTAAGAAATTGATTTACACAATATTAAACTCCCATTTCACAATAAGAAAGTAATCACTTCATTCTTCCCTTCTGCCTAAAAGAAAGATGAACCAAGGATTGCTGGACTTGCAATTATCTTAAATAATTACATACCTATAGAAAAGATAAGTTAATTGGGTTTAGATTCCTTTTTAAAGGAAAAAATACATTTATATTTGTGTAAGCAAAAAGGAGCTGACGCTAAAATGAGTATGGACTTCCAGAAAAAAGAGGATGAAAGAGGATTAGTTACTCCTGTGGAACAAGAGCAATTAAATCAAACAGTTTTGGATGAGAAATTGCCTGAATTTGATGTAATCGGAACAGCACTAAACGATGTTTAATCGCAAAAACCCTTTGCAAAAAGAGATATTCTGCTCTTTATGCAAAGGGTTTTTTCACCTTTTAATCGCTTTTAAAATGATTGCTTCACCTTGGAATGAGATGACTTGATCCTTAACAATGGAGACCTTAAATTTCTCTTGTACGTTTTGAGATGCTGTTCGGATGTATCCGGAAAGTTTACCTTTTTCACTTTCTGGTAAATTCATTCGATTACACCATGATTCAAATTGAAATGTTTTTTCAAAACGATGCATTTCATAAATTTCAAACCCATTCATTTCAAGCATACGAATCCATTCGCTCTTCTTCCAAGCACGAAAATGACTGTAATCCCGCCATTTTTCAATAGAATTATAAAATAGGTCATAGTCATCTTCTTCCGGGACGACATTATCATCAAGTAAAAACTGACCCGAAAGCTTGAGAACGCGCTGCACTTCTTCCACGAAGTTATTCACATGAGGGAAATGGTGGGGGGCAATCCGACAGGTGACAATATCAAATTGTCCATCTGAAAAAGGTAGATTTTCTGCATCCCCTGTTTTAAACACGACATTTTGATGACCATTTCCCTGAATGAATTTTTCTGCTGCTTTCAACATTTCAGGTGTTATATCCATTGCAGTCACTTTCTTCACAAAGGGAGCAAAGGCATTAGCGGTATGTCCGCCCCCTGTTGCAACATCGAGAAGTTCTTCATTACCAGTGATAGCTGCCATTTGCACAAGTTTTTGTAAGTCTACACCATCTTTGTGAATCGCACTGTTTACATATGATTCTGCACTTTTTCCAAACTGTTGTTTTACATCATTTTTAATATCCATGTCATCTCCCCCTTCGTTAACTTCTATATAATTCACTATAGAGCAGCTACTTCATAAAGAAAATGACAGGAATTTTATGATATTCAATAAGAAAAACTAATCGTTTTTGATTTCGAGTAAGATAGGACAATGGTCACTTCCCATTACATTGCAATGGATATCCACATTCTTGAGGCGCTCGCGTAATTTTTCCGATACGATAAAATAGTCAATTCGCCAGCCGATATTCCTTTCCCGGACTTTAGCCATGTAAGACCACCACGTATAAGCTCCTTCTTGATCCGGATGAAAATGACGGTAGCTGTCAATAAAACCCTCAGCAAGTAAAGAAGTCATTTTTCCTCTTTCTTCTTCCGTAAACCCGGAATTGCCAAGGTTGGATTTGGGATTCCGCAAGTCAATTTCTTGATGGGCGACATTCAAATCCCCACAAAGTACGACGGGTTTTAATTGATCTAACTCTTTCAAATGTTGAAGGATCCGATCCTCCCAGTCCAAACGAAAGTTAATTCTAGCTAAATCTCTTTGTGAATTAGGAGTATAGACATTAACCAAGAAAAAATCGTTAAACTCTATAGTAAGTATTCGTCCTTCATCTTCAGACTCATCCGCCCCTACCCCATACCGAACAGAAAGTGGTTTGATTTTGGAAAATACCGCAGTGCCGGAATATCCTTTTTTAATGGCATAATTCCAGAATTGATGATATCCATCCAACTCCAGATTAATTTGACCTTCTTGCAGTTTTGTTTCCTGCACACAAAAAATATCTGCATCTACTTCCTGAAAATAATCCAGAAATCCTTTTTTAACGCACGCCCTCAGGCCGTTGACATTCCATGATATTAGTTTCATTTTTTAAGATTCCTACTCCCTTGCTGACTAATTAATATTTTTTTGATAGGAGACATTTTATCAGTTAAGAAGGAAATGGGAAAGTAATATGAACAAGATAAAAGGCAGTGGTTAACTGCCTTTTTTAAATGGTATAAAGTACTTTTCTGCTGATTTGCCTGAAAACAGGTTGGAAACAGGGACTATTTTAATATGTCGTCTTTTGAATTCGTCCATCGATTGAACGACCCCAATCGAACATACCTTCCCTGTTATTCCGACGTGCCCAATAGCAATTCCCATCCCTTTGATTTCAGCCACCTTCGCTAGTCTAATCATTTGTTTTCGAACATGTGAAGAAGAAGAGATGTCGTCTAGAAATACATCTCTTTTGAGGATGGGTACACCTAGCTCTTCGGCTATTTCCGGAAATTTCGTCTTTGGACTCGTGGCACTATCGATAATAAATAATCTTTTTTCTTTCGCCACCTCAACGATTGCGCGGACGATTTCTTCATTTTCAACAGCAAGGGAGCCCATGTGGTTATTAATGCCGACTGCATACGGAACATCCTTGATTGCATCCTCAACAATTTGTTTAACTTCTGCAGCTGAAAGGTCATTCGTAATTGGCCTAGGCCCTAGCCATGATCTTTTTCCTCTTTTCGGTTCCATTGATAGATGTATCATCACTTCGATGCCGTATTTATGTGCCCACTTTGCATGTTCTGTTGAGTTTTCTGTAAATGGCATGACAGCTGCGGTAATTGGTATATCACCTTCGAGGAAATCACGCACACCACCCGCCCCACCGCCGAAATCATCAATGATAATTGCAGCCTTTAGTTCTTTACTTTCAATTTTTTTGGCTGAGGTTGGTTGTTGAAACGTAAATACCATTAATGGGATAAGCATAAAAGCAAATTTTTTCATAAATGACCCCCAAATTAATTTTTGAGGTTAATTTGCCCTATCGAATCATAAATTAGACAAAAAAAAGAGAGCTTCTAGAGCCCTCTTCTGTTACCTATTCTTCATCAAATACTTTAACTTCGACCATTTTATCGCCGTTACGCATAGCTTTAGCTGTTTCAAGTCCTGATGTCACTTGACCAAAAACTGTATGAACACCATTTAAATGTGGTTGTGACTCATGAACGATAAAGAACTGGCTACCACCTGTGTTTCTACCTGCATGTGCCATGGATAGGGAACCGGGAACATGCTTGTGAGGATTTCCTTCTGTTTCACAATTGATTGTGTAGCCTGGACCACCCATTCCAGTTCCAGTTGGATCGCCGCCTTGACTTACGAAACCAGGAATAACACGATGGAATACTACTCCATTGTAAAAACCTTCATTTGCTAACTTTTCAAAATTTTCTACTGTCCCAGGCGCTTCATTTGGGAATAAATCAAATTTAATTGTCTCGCCGTTTTCCATTTTTATGTATCCTTTTTTAGCCATTAGAAAACACTCCTTTATGTAAAAATCATTATTATCATACACTTTCCAATCAAGAAAAGAAAGTTTCGCACCCTAAATTGGTTATATTTCTACCAGGCTTGTGGTAATATAATAGTACCCCTTCCGAACATTCGCTTGTTGCGGGACACTTAACCACTGTACGGACGGAAGGGGCAAGGTGTAACTAAGGGTTACATCGCAAAAGCCGAGATGAAAGTCTCGGCTTTTTGTTTGTTAACCTTTTCGTTTCGCCATCCAGCAGTAGTAAGAATAAATAAACGTTAAAAAAAGCAAGTACCCAAAAAACGAATAGATATGTTCCCAGTTCTCAGCGTGTTCAAACCAGCCCATCACTTCCGATAACCTTTCAAAAATGGGCATCAAAAGACTGATAAAAACAATTAAGCCTACCTTCCCCCATTTATTCACATGATCCATGACCCGAAGAAAAACAAAAACCAACACTGGCAGCACCACTAGTAAAAATGCAATATTAATGGAAAATATAGTTGGCATTGGCCTCATTGGAAAGCGATAGAGGTGTTTCCCTACGAAATATAGATCTAAATACGTAGCGACCAGACTAGCTAAAAACACTGCAGCAAGGGATGGGTTAGTCCAAAATCGAAATCGCTTTTTTGGCGATGGCTGCGAGCTCGAGTCGTTCAAGTGTTTTACAGTATTCATTTTTTATCTCCCCGTCCATTTTTTCATGATTCTCAATTAAATAATCCACAACACGATCATTTTTAAACCAGTCCCCTTTTTCAGCTTCCATTTGACTGACATTCTTCCATGCGTTTTCAAGGGCTGGACTATAAATTTTCCTTGCCCGTGGTCTGAGCTGACAAGCTTTTAAGCGGGTTTGATAAGCAAAGCCAGGATTTCCTTCGTTTACGTTATTAAAAATATGCGGCCAGTAATCCTTCCTTGATCCAGTATGTGGATGAGCCATAGCCCATTCCAACACCTGTTTTAAACGCTCCTTATTTTTAAAAAGGACCGAATATAATCTTTTTCCTAGTAAAATTCGTTCATGTAATGACTCAAATTGATGCAGAGTTTGCCCGGCAAGGTTTCTTTTTTCATAGGGAAAGAGAATATGGTTAAAGGAAAGCAGATCCTGGAGGATAAATTCAAATTTATTTAACACTCCTTTTTGATACAGTGGATTTTGAACCACTCGTTGCTCCAAATAGCTTTGTTCATTAATAACAAGCGCGATGGCAAGGATATAGGATTCTTGTTTGAGCCAAAATTGATTCCATATCGTTTCCATGAAGGTTGAAATATTTAGGCAAGAACATAAATGAAACAACGGTTTATTTTGCCTTAAACTTTCCTTGTACAGCAAAAATTGCGGATATACATCTTGGAAAATCAGCCAATTCCCTCGCTCTAAAAAGGCAAAAAACGTTTCTCTTTCTTTTTTCGAGAGCAAACGGGTGAGGAATTCTCCTTTTAAGTCAGTCATGTTCCAGCCGCCATTACGAGAGACCATGTGTCCAAGAAAGGCCCAATGGATTTCAGGATGTTGAAGGTAAAATTCCAAATAGGCCTTGGTTCTTGTCACATTATTTAAGTTATGCTCCTCCGTTTTTACTCTAATTTGTTCTAGAAGCACCCCTTCTGCTTTCGTTAGTTTTTGCGGCAAAACGGGTTGTTTGCTCTTTTTCTTTAATTCTTCTCTAATCAATTCAAGTGGGGGTTTCTCGCGATTTCTCGTAAAAAATATGGCACATGACCTCCTTTACGAATTCTCCTTCCACCAATGGAATATGTATGAATGAGAATAATTTACTGGGAGAGGAATGAGTACTTACTTATGATCAATACTAGTAAGGGCATCAATTGGCTTATCGATAGGCTTCGAACGGACCAGTCTCCCGACGGATCTTGGAACTATCCCTTTGAAACAGGACTGTCAACAGATGCCTATATGATCATTTTATTGCGGACATTGAAATTAAATGATGAAGAATTAATTCAAGGCTTGGTTGCGAGAATCTTAAGCAAACAGGAGAGAAATGGGGCTTGGAAACTCTATTATGATGAAGGAGATGGTAACCTCAGCGCTACTGTTGAAGCCTATTACGCTTTGTTGTATTCGGGGTACGCAAAGAAGGATGACAAACGTTTGCGAGCAGCGAAAAGATTTATTTTATCAAAAGGAGGTTTAGAAGAAGTAAGTATCTTTACAAAAGTAATGCTTTCTTTAACCGGCCAATATGGATGGCCAGATTTTTCACCTCTTCCAATTGAATTTATCCTCTTGCCACACTATTTTCCGATTAATTTTTATTCCTTTTCGGTCTTTGGCCGAGCCAATCTAACGCCAATTATTCTTCTGGCCGACAAAAAGTTTTTCATCAAGACTGAGAAAAGCCCAAACCTTTCCGATCTGTTTATACATCGGAATCAGAAAAATCCTTGGTTTCGTTCCTTAGAATATCGCTCCTTGTTTTCATTTATCGAGGATGGGGTCAAAAGATTAATGGGTATACCTGAACAGTTGCATAAGCTAGCGGTCGAGCGTGCGAAGAATTATATGCTGGAGCACCTTGAGCCTGACGGCACTTTTTACAGTTATTACAGCTGTACATTTTTGATGATTTTTGCCTTACTTTCGCAAGGATATAAGAAAACAGATCCAGTGATTACAAAGGCCGTGAATGGCTTGCTAGCGATGAAATGTGAAATCAATGGTCATCCGCATATGCAATACACAACAGCAAATGTCTGGAATACTTCGTTAATTGGTTATGCATTGCAGTCCGCTGGGGTTGCTACAGACGATCCAATGCTAACGAAGGCTAATCAATACCTATTAAATCGGCAGCATTATAAATTTGGAGATTGGGTTATTCATAATTCAAAGACTATGCCTGGCGGCTGGGGATTTTCCGATGTTAATACGATGAATCCAGATGTCGATGATACCACTGCATCACTTCGGTCTATTTCAAGAATTATTCCACTTGAAAGACATGCCTGGGACCGCGGACTAAATTGGCTATTGACGATGCAAAATGACGACGGCGGCTGGGCGGCATTTGAAAAAAACACCGACACAAAGTTATTCGAATTCCTCCCACTTGAAAAAGGAGAATTTTTACTGACCGACCCGTCATGTGCAGACATTACTGGGCGGACCTTAGAATTTTTGGGGAATTACACGAATTTATCAAGAGACCATAAAGCAATTAATAAAGGGGTTAACTGGCTGTTGAAAAAGCAATTGAAGGATGGTTCTTGGTATGGAAGATGGGGGATTTGTTATCTTTATGGAACGTGGGGAGCTATTACAGGTTTAATGGCTGTCGGGATCCCTTCTGAGCATTCAGCCATTCAAAAGGCCAAGAAATGGTTACAAGGGATTCAAAATGAGGATGGCGGATGGGGAGAGTCCTGCCATAGTGACAGTGAAAAAGCGTATGTTCCATTGCAAGCAAGCACCTTAACACATACAGCCTGGGCACTTGATGCCTTGATTTCCAGTTCAGATGAACCGACCTCGTCTATTCAAAAGGGAATCACTTATTTATTAACATCCCTTGAAAAAGAAGACTGGACTTCCGCTTATCCCAAGGGGCAAGGGATGGCAGGTGGTTTTTATATTCACTATCACAGCTATCGCTATATTTTTCCTCTTATTGCTTTATCCCATTATAAGAAAAAATTCGAATCCTAACAAAAAAACATCGTCGGGAAACTATTTATCCCTTCGATGTTTTATTCTGATAGAAGCGGGACAAGACCTTTATAGATGTCGATAATTTCTTCCATTTTCATTCGAACCAAGCCACTTGAAGATGGGGCAACGAAATCAACAACTCCAGGTACAAGATCCTTGGGTTGCCTTCCCCACGGAATTACTTTTAAACCACTGTATTGCTGATAGACTCCCTTTCCAACAAAGCAGACTACCTTTGGCTTAAACTGATCGACCTTCCTCTTTAAGATTTCACTTCCCTCCGTATACTCTTCTTTCGTAATTTCATCCGCTGCCTTTGTCGGCCTTTCAACAATATTAGTAGATCCAAATCCTAAATCTAAAAGCTTGGCATCTTCCATTGCTTCATATTTCCGTGGCGTTAACCCTGATTCGTACAATATCTTCCAAAAACGATTGTTTGGACTTGCATAATGATGCCCAAGTTCACTAGAGCGAATGCTTGGATTAAAACCAACAAATAAAACCTTTAAATTTTCGTTGATCAGATCTCTGAGAGGTTCCATCGTATTTCTCCTTATTAACTAGCCTTTTTATATCTAGTCATCTTACCCCTAATATGTAATATTTACTTTATTACATTCTGCTCAATATTCATAGTGGTAATCAGACTTGCCATTAGTCCCACTATCGCAACGATGACGAGCGAATAAAAAAGTTTCACATCTTGTAGCAGGAACAAACCGGTAATAATAATAACAGCATCCATCACAAACATAATCACCCCAACATTCACTCTAGACCATTTGGCGATGAGTAATGCAAGCAGGTCCATTCCGCCTGGACTAATATGATATCGGAGCATGACCCCAACTCCACTTCCAATGATCACCGCCCCGATAATAACAGTGCTGATAAGAGTCAATTGAAACACTCCATTTAATGGCCGAAACAATTCAATCATAATCCCCGTGCAGAGTGCTCCAATGACACCACCCGTAAAATATCCTGGGTCCGATTTAAATGCGAACAAGTATACAGGGATATTCAGAAAGATAAAAGTAATCCCTACTTTTAAACCCCAAATATATTTTAGGAGCAGGCTGATGCCTAAAAATCCCCCATTAATAATGTGCAAAGGAAGAATAAATCCATTAATGCCAATCCCGATCATGGTGCTACCGAAGCCGATTATCGCCAATTTTTTTAGCATATGATCATTCCTTGTCCCAATTCTTTATTAACATATATGAAAGAACAAGGAACTTCATTCACAAAGCTTACATAAAAGGAGCCTCAAAGGATAATGGAGTTTTCCCATAAGTTCAGGAAATGGAGGACCATTCCATCACTTTTTTACTTTTATTTTCTCGGGTATAGTCGTCCAGTACATTGGGTCTTCTAAGCCGAGCCGCCAAATCCCGATACCCTGTAAGTTATATTTTTCGACAAGGTTTAGCTTAAACCTCAGACTATAGCTATTCTCAAACCAAGCCTGGTGGCTATGATGTTTATTATCTACGTAACTGAAATGAGGTGTTTGCGAACGGGAGTCCCATATAACTTTAGCTTTATATTTTGCTTTCTGATCCATTAACAGTGCATAGGAGCTATACAAGGCCTTGCCTGCTGTTGTATCCCAGTCCCATCCATAACCAGAGATACCGAGTAAAATTTTTGATGGTGGTACTCCATGTTTCAATGCATAACGAATCGTTGCTTCTGTCCAATCGACTGATGCTGTCGACCCGGGTGTTGTTCTTGGGTTGTGTTCATCGTATGTCATAATCATTAACCTATCTGAAAATCGACCAAGCTTTTCGTAATCAAACCACGGTGACCAGGGATTAGCACGCGAATCACCTGTGTTTGCCGGGACTGAAACCGTAACTACTTTTCCATCACGATGTAGAGCATTAGACAATGTTTTTATCAGGAGACTAAAGGAATCTCGGTCAGTTAAATACAAATTTTCCATGTCAATATTAATACCGTCATATTTAAACTGATTCATTTCATTGCGTAAGTTCTGAATGAAAACATTGCGGTTTTTATCATTATCGAGTACATTACTCGCTACCTGCTTGCCCTTCTCCACGGTTTCATAGAAAAGATTATGTACAACCAAATATACCTTCAGGTGTTTTTTATGAGCACTCTGAATAACCTTTCTCTTATGATCTGCTGTAACGGAATCTATAAGACTGCCTGGACGTTTATCATCAAGTTTATACCAAAAGGGTGCAATGATGCTTAAACTGGTGAAATGAGAGTTAACTGTTGGTTGAGACCCTGGAAACGTTCCTTCCTGTTCTGTGTAGAAACCTAAAACTTCACGAGGAGTTTTACTCTTATTGTATTCCTCTTTTCCTTGTAACTGACTACAGGATGACATTAGTAATAATGCCAAGCTTAAAGAAATGATGGTGAATGACCGATAACCATTTTTCGCCATAATACACCTTCTTCTAATTTATATATTTCTTAAGTTGATAAGAAAAGTTGTAACTTATACACGAATTGAATTAGCAACTGAATTATCAATTTAAATAACATTACAATTGAAATAAAAAAAACACTCAGAGTGAAAAATCTCTGAGCGTTTTTTTAAGAATTAAAATATTTTTCTTGTTAAATAATTTTGTCCCGTCAGCTAAAAAAGAAAAAGCCACCAATAATGGCAGCTGAGAAATTTTTATATTTTGATATCAACTTGACTTTTAAATTCGAAAATCTCATCAACAGCTTGGTGATACCCACCCGGTTTTTGAAAGGATTCCCTAATATTAGCAACAGCTTTATGGAAAGATGGGTGGTTTAACACTTGATCTGCAGCTTCATATAGTTGATTTGCAGTCAAGCTTTGCATTTGCAATTTAATACCAGCTCCAATATTTTCCACTTGTCCGGCAATTATCGGCTGATCCGCGCTTTGTGGGATTACTATTAGCGGAACCCCGTAGAAGAGACCCTCATTGGTACTATTCATTCCACCATGTGTGATAAATAATTTAGTGTATTTTAGCACTTCCGTTTGTGGAACATATTTTTTAACAATGAAGTTTTGGGGGATTTCTCCTAAATCAAGTAGTGGAGTTTGTTTCCCAATAGACATGACGACCGTGTGATTGGTATTTCCAAATGCTTGAAAACAAAGCTTATAAAAATCAACAGCACGGTTAAAAACTGTCCCGAGAGAAATGTAAATGAGACTTTTTCCTTTGATAGCAGCAAGGTCAAAGTCATCCTCCATTAATCGTGAAGATATGGATGGACCTACAAATTTGTAAGTTTGGTCGAAAGCTTCTCCAAAAGGTTGAAACTCCCTAGTTGTATAAACGATTGTAAGTGGTGCAGGATTACAAAAAACTTCGTAAGGAGAATGGATCTCCACATCATATTTTTCTTTCAGTTTTACCGTCAGACTTTGAAATTCATCGTAAATAGGTTTAACTATTTCTGTAGGAATTTGCGATTCCAATATATTATCGAATGATGCTTTTGTCTGCGCAAAAGAGGTACAAGAATTGATTGCTGGAAGATTAAGGATTTGGGCTAGTAAACGTCCACAACCAAACATAGAATCGTGGATGATGTAATCAAAATGCTCTCCTTTGATCTGTTCAAGAACGCTAGGTATGACGATATCCGCAGTATGTAAGAGACCGTTGATTCTTTCTAGCAAATAATTTCTTCCACCTGAGATAAAAGCTTTAATAAATTTTTCACCGTCAATTGTTCGGACAGTAGCCCCCGTCCTCTCAATTCGCTCTCGAAAAGCTTCTATCGTAAAGTACACTACCTCCTCTCCACGCGAAATAAGCTCTTGCACGACTCCAATAGTTGGATTGATATGTCCTTCTGAACCAGCATTAATAAATAAAACACGTGCCATTTCTATCACTCCTTAGGTAAATTGTTCTCTATTTTCAAGCAATCTCTGTTCGCTTTTCTTTGGATTTTCGACCTTGTTTTACCAAAGATACCAAAACTGTTAACATAGGTAAAATCCATAAAAAAAGCGCATAAGGTAGATAATCCATGATTGGTATACCGACGATGGTACTGCACATGATGGCAAGAACACTCCACGGCACTACTCCCGGAAATAACATGGTCGTATCCCCCATGACTCGAGCTAATTCTTCTTTTCCATATTTATTTGACCAATGAGGTAGGAAGGACCTCCCCGTGAGAATAATTGGCAGAGTTTGATTGGCCGCTATGAGCGTAATCAAAAACGTCGACAGCAGCGTTTTAAGGGTATCACCCGTTAGAGAGCGAGAGGTTTGTAACCATTTATCTAAATAAGGCTGAATGACATTCATTTCTTCCAATAGTCCATTATACGCCCCTGCCAAGGCTAAAAACAGGAGTAATTCGTACATATGAAGGAATCCTCCCCCCAGACCCTCGATGCCATACCACATTGAAGAAAAGAGTTTTGGCCAGGATGTTCCACTGAAAAGTGCAATAACTGAAGCGGATAGAATACTAGTTAAAAAGGCATACACGATACTGATTCTCAAAAGAACACATGTGATTAAGAGGACTGGCGGGATAAATTTACTAGCTGATAGATCACTCCAATTTATATATTGTTGATGAAAAGCAGCTTTTTCTGAAACGAGATAGTCAGCAGCTCCATAGAAGCAAATGCATAGAATAATAGCCGCAAGTGTAGTAAACAGCATCGCCTTCCATTGACTTTTCACGGGTAATTCAACAGTATGGGCTAAAAGTTGATGGGCACTTGAAAACGGCGAAGTCCGATCGCCAACGAACGCACCAGAAACCAAAGCGCCAGCCACCATATCAACGGGAACCTGCAAAAGGATTGCCGTCCCGATAATCGGTAAGCCAATCGCGCTTAAAGTCCCCACAGTTGTTCCAAGAAGCATTGAGAATACCATTGCACAGAGAAAGGATAAAACAAAAAAATGACCTGGAATAATAAAATGCAGGGCCATTTTCACCATTTGCTGAATGGTACCTGATAAGTACCAAGACGGCAGTAAAAAACTTACTAGAAATAGGATTAAGATGACGATTCTTGTTTTGTTAACACCTAAAATACTAATCTGTAAAATCTGTTTGATCGATAGATCTTTTTTCTTTGCTAACCAAACAAGCATGATGTAGCCTGGAAAAAATCCAACCACAAGCGGATGATGAAAACTAACTGACCAAACCACCCCTGTTAATGTCATCAACAAAAGCAGTAACACTTGCCTTAAAGAAAAACCATTATCCATACAAACCCACCCTTTATGTAAGAAACATCTCTTATTATAAGGAAAAGTGAGCCTTCCGAAAAGCAATTACTGCAAGCTATAAGAAAAGAAGCCGCAAACAGACGGCTCCCTTGTTACCCAAAGGTATTATAAACTCTTTGACACTCTTCCCCAGTTGGCTGGTAAAAACAGTGCAATTTAAACCGCGCCACAAAGGGTTGATTATACCAAGTTTGCGGGCAATCTCCCTGTGGCCTGAAATACCATAGGCTGTATTTTGCCGGCCAAAACCTTTCACCATTAATCGTTCTTTGTGCTAAACGTTTTTCTGCTGTCCTAGCTCGCTGATAAAAATATCCTTTTGTCGTTGCTTCAAAAGCATGTGGTTGAAATACCATTTGTGGAATGGTTCGAAGACCTTTAAAATCAGAGCAATTTGCACGAAGCCTGTTTATTCCCACGTTTCCAACAAGGAGCATCCCTTGAACTCCTTCTCCTTCAGCTTCCGCTCTAAGTAATCGCGCTAAAAGATCAATATCGGATGAACTTGCCTTCACAACCGCCATCACGTCACCCCCATTTTATTGCTTTATATCCTATTCCTTAGGGTGGGTTGGTGACATAGATTTTACGAATAACTCCCCAAAGCCTTGGGGAGCCATTACTTTTTAGATGATTTCCTCGAGTTGTCGGTAGAGACCATCACGGTTGTATTCCCGCTGCTCGATCTCATGATAAATTTTTTGCAGCAATTCAAGCTGACTTTCTTCACCAAGCTTTTGTTTCAGAACCTGAATTTCAGCTTCTATTTGCTCAATTTTTTCCTCAAGTACGTCTGCTCCATCTATTTCGACCTTTGTTCCTTTTGGCGGGGTAGTTTTAATCAACAACGGCTTTTCCATTGGTTTTGTCTCCATCGTTTCAGCCAGCTTTCCCTTCGCCCAATCATAGTTACCATCGAAGAAGTGAACAGACCCATCCATGAGCCAGTATATTTTCTTAAAAAGTTTATTAAGAAAATAGCGGTCATGTGATACAGCTAAAATGGTGCCATTAAACTGTTCCAGCGCTTCCTCTAACACTTCACAGGAATCGATATCGAGATGATTGGTGGGTTCATCCAAAATTAGCAGATTGATATCCATGTACATCAGCTGGGCAAGTCTAAGTCTCATTCTCTCCCCCCCGCTAAGTTGACTCACCTTCCGGAATACCGCTGGGCCGTAGAATAAAAACCTGGCTAAAATATGACGGGCCTCTCCTTCATTGACGACTACCTCAGACCGAAATACGTCAATCAAAGGTTTATCACCTATATCCGTAAAGACATGCTGTGAAAGATAACCGACTTTTACATTGCTTCCAACCTTGACAACGCCTTTATCTGGCTCGATTTCCTTAAAAATCATTTTTAAAAGCGTGGATTTACCCGTGCCGTTTTCTCCGACAATAGCTGTACGGTCCCTATAGTGAACAAGCATATTTACTTGGTTCAACAGAGTCCTGCTGCCAAAGCTTTTCGCAACGTCTTCCATGACAATCACATCTTTCCCGCTACGAACATTTGCTTCGAAATCAATCGCCATTTTCTTGACATCTATCTTCGGTCGGTCCAGTTTTTCAATCCGATCAAGTGCCCGCTGCATATTGGTTGCGCGTTTATGAAGAGCGGCACTTGGTGGATTGGCGCGATTTGCCCAGTCACGGAGGCGCTTAATCGCTTCTTTCATCTTTTTTATTTTCTTCTGCTGTTCTTGATACTCCTGAAATTCTATTAAGAGCCTCTCTTCTTTCTCTTTCACATAACTGCTAAAATTCGTATGGTACAAATCAATTTCCCCATCTTCCATTTCCAGTACTTTCGTGACCACTTCATCTAAAAAGTAACGATCGTGGGAAATGAGAATAATTGTTCCCGTATATTCCTTTAGGAAGGCGCCTAGCCATTCGATTGCCTTCAAATCTAAATGGTTAGTCGGTTCATCCAGCAAAAGAAGTTCTGGATTTTTCAATAAACTCAAACCCAGTCCAACTTTTGTTTTCTCCCCTCCGCTTAAGGATGAGAAGCTTTTATCAAGCAGGTTCGTTATATTCAGCCCATTTGCAATCCGGTCTAATTGGGCATCCATTTCATAGCCGCCATTCAAGATAAATTCATCTTGGAGCTTTCCATATTGATCCATTAATCTTTCCAGGTCCACTGGAGCAATGTCTTTTCCCATTTCAAATTCTAATTGCTGAAGCTTGGTTTCAGTTGCTATTAATTGCTCAAAAGCTGTTTTTAATACTTCCTTACTAGTCAGCTCTTTGAAATCTGGAATTTGGGCCAAATAGCCAATTTTCAGACCTTTTTTCCAATGAATAACCCCTTCATCAACCGTTTCTTGATTCGCAAGTAGCTTCAATAAGGTCGTCTTACCACTCCCGTTCCGACCGACAAGACCAATCCTACTCCCTTCCTGTACTTCTAAGGATAAATCTTTAAAAATAATATTTCCGCCAAATGATTTAGCAATATGATTCACACTGCAAATGATCATGTTCATTCTCCTTATTAATAAAGGCTATTTTCGCATAGATTATTGTTTTTCGTAAAAGTTCATCAACCTGCTTAACTAGATGCTTCGTGGCATCTTTTCGTAAGAACCTTTGCGAAAATTGCCTAGAATATTAGTAAATGACCCTTTTTAAACTCCAAAAGCAACAAAGTTTACGAAAAGAGCCTTAATATAAATTAAGATGAACACTCTCTTCCAGATAAAAAAACCGCAGGCATCTTTTAAAGACCCGCGGCTTTTGAAATTAGGCATGAAAAAAGAGTGCAGATAGGCGCACTCTCTTCATACCTATTTATAGTGGGTAAAGAGATGTGTTATCGTTCCATATTCATTTTGTAATTTTGAAAAAAGGGCAGACTTCCCCCCTTGAAAACTACACCATGAAAAATTGCACGATAAATATTTAGAGCTTCCAGCCAAAGTAACCGTGCAAATATAGAACGTTTCATCTCTTCTCCACCTCCGTTTCAATCCAATTATTTTTATTGTAAATAGTTTTGAGAACGATTGCAAGCCCGTTTTTTCTGATAAATCTAAAGTTTCGGAATCTCATTCCGCCAATCCGTTTTAATGAAGGTACTTTTTACGAGAACCTTGCCTTTTTCGGTAGACAAACTTTCTGAAATCATCCTCCTTTAGATTTCCATCGTAGATTGAAAATAGTAATGATTGATATTCTGGATACTGCTCCATGACGAAAAGGGCGAACTCCTTCCGTTCGCCCTTTCGTTTCAATTTAAACTCATCCTGATTCATAATTTCTTCAATCTTCTTCTCATAATAGGCTTTCGTATCTTCCCATTTTTCCTTGCGTTTCTCCAAAACATCTCGGGCATACTCAGGTAATTTCTCAATCACAAGATCAATATAACCTTCTGACCACATGATCATTTTATCCTTTTCAGGGAGTTCAAAGACCATATTCATCAGTTCTAGATCATCTACTGTATCGTTTGCTGCATATTTCCCGACCCGATTCATCTTGTTCACCTCTTGATTCTTGGGTTAAACTTCTTCCAATGTGTTCTCAATGTCATAACTCTTCTTCTTTTTCTCTAACCAGGTTGTATACTCAGAATCGATTTTCTGATCCAATAATATTGCTTTAATCTTATCCTTACTGTCATTATAATTTGCTTCTTTGGCCTGCTTTTTAGCCTCTACTTTAATAATATGGTACCCATACTCAGTCTTGACAGGCTTACTAACTTGGCCGACTTTTAGTCCAAAAGCCACATCATCAAATTCTGTCACCATCGTCCCTTTTGCGAAATAACCAAGGTCGCCACCGGAATCCTTCGTCCCTTCATCGGTCGAATATTCTTTGGCTAACTTTGCAAAATCTCCGCCATCGCTTAGCTTTTGTTTGACCTCATTCGCGGTCTTCTCATCAGCAACTAGAATATGAATAGCTTTAATTTGCTCCGCTTCGGCAAACGAATCTTTATTTTTATCAAAATAGGTCTTCATTTCCTCGTCGCTAATTTCTATTTGTGGCGCCAGCAGTTGTTTGATCGTCAAATAGTCTTTTAAATCCTTTTTTAATAATGCCAAGGTTGTATTGTTACTTTCAAGCGCCTGATTAAATGCTTCATCTCCACCATATGATGCTTTTAGTTTTTCGATTTCATTATCCAGATCACTATCTTTAACCTTTATTTTTTGTTTTTTAGCTTCCGCAGCGACAATTTTTTCACTAATCATTTTGTCCACGGTAGCAGAACCATACTGTTTGACCATTTCACTATAAAGATCATCTTTACTTATGGCCTCACCATTAAACTTTGCGACGGTCTCATCCTTCTTTAGAGTAAAACTTAATAAAATTACTGCTGTAATAATTAATATAGATAGAATTAGGACAATCACTTTATTTTTCTTTATTAATGACATTTTTTTACGTACTTCCTCCAATTATTCAGCAAGTTTTACATTTACAGTGATTTGTTTTCCGTCGCGGTAAACTCCAAATTTTATTTCATCGCCCTTGCTTACTTTGGTATATAAATATTTTCTTAAATCTGTGGAACTGGTAATCTTTGTGCCATTCATAGAAATAATAATATCCTTTACTTGAAGTCCAGCCTTTGCAGCGGCAGAATTAGGCTCAATGTTCGTAAGCATGACACCTTTTGTCGTGTTCGGCAGGTTTTGCCAGTACATTTGTGCTACTTGATCAAGATCGGCAAGTCCTACCCCAAGATATGGACGGTCAATTTTACCGTTCTTAATTAATTGATTCACAATGGGAATCAGGTCATTACTTGGAATCGCAAAGCCTAACCCTTCAACACCACTCTCAGAAATTTTCAAACTATTAATCCCAATCACTTGCCCTTGAGGGTTAATTAAAGCACCCCCGCTGTTCCCAGGATTGATCGCTGCATCTGTTTGAATGACATTGGTATCCCAATTTCCCGCTGAGGTGGTAATGGCAATGCTTCGGTTGGTAGCACTCACAATCCCTTGTGTGACTGTCCGCGAAAGATCGAGTCCAAGTGGGTTACCGATTGCATAGACTTGGTCGCCTGGGCGAAGTGTGGACGAATCACCAAAATCAGCGGTTGCAGTCACGTATTTGGCATCAATTTTTAAGACTGCGAGATCGGTTAAAGCATCAGTGCCAACCACTTCCGCTGTCGCCTTTTCTCCATCAAACAATGATACTTCAAGTTTCGTTGCCCCTTCGACTACGTGGTTATTGGTAACGATATAAGCCGTGTCATTATTTTTTTGAAAAATTACTCCCGATCCAGAACCGCTTTCCACACTTTGTGAAGGGTTAGGATTTCCATAAAAATTATTCTGTTGTTGCTGATAATTAACGATGCCGACAATGGCTTTCGAAACCTTTTCAACCGTGTCCGCAATCGAGTTCGATGATGCAGCTGTGGGCTGAGCCACGACTGGTTTGACCGAAGTTCCTTGTTGAGAACTGATTGCCTCTTGATTTTCCACTTTCGGGAAATGATTTTTTATGTAGTCTGTATGAGGCAGTACGGCTAATGTCAAAACAGACCCAATGACCCCTGCGGCAAGTGTGGAGGCAAATCCTTTTACATTCCGTTTTTTCTTATGCTTTTGATCTACTTGACTGGTCGTCCGTGTTTGTTCCATTTCTGGCGGTAAAATTGCTTCTGTTGTGGGTTCGAATTCGGACCGATCTTCTCGTTCCTCACGATCCCAAGTGGCATTTGCTTCCACTGTAAAGGTGGCATCGACGGCATGCGAATTTTCTTCTGTATGGTTGACATGAATCGTGTCCTTTAATTGTTTTTCTATATTAGGATTTTCTATCGCCTCAGATGAATTTGGTTGACTTTTATCGAACTCATTTTCATTTTTAAATTCCATCATACTCAAGCTCCTTTATGCATGTTTTATCTTGTCTTTACTTTACCTCACAAATCTTAAGAAATTATTAACAAACTATAACGGCTTTTAGAAATAACTAAGAAATTTTAACGTTTTTGTAGAAAAAAGAAGCTACAGGCACCGGCCCGCAGCTTCTCGCAGATTTCTATAGTTTAATGACGAATTTTGTCCCTTTTCCCGCTTCACTGAAAACATTTATTTCACCATTATGAAGGAGAACCAATTGTTTAACAATCGAAAGACCTAACCCAAATTCACCATAGGGATTACTAGTCCTGGAAATATCAGCCTTGTAGAAACGGCGCCAGATATTTTCAATGTCACTCGGATCAATGCCAATCCCTGTGTCTTCCACTTCGATAATGGTTGACTGGCCTTCCGTTCTGCCTCGAAGCCAAATTGTCCCGTCCGAGGTAAACTGGATGCTATTTTTGGTGATGTTAATTAATATTTGGATCAGACGATCATAGTCAGCATTAACCATGACTTCAGGTCCCGCCTCAATCACAATTTGATTATTTTTATCCTCTGCTTGAGGCATTAATTGTTCCTGAATAATTTCCAGTAATTCGAGGAGCTGAAACTCTTCTCTGTATAGCTGGATTTGATTGGAGCGAATTTTGTCAAAATCCAAGTTTTCGTTGACAAGACGAATCAGTCTTTTTGCTTCTTGACTCACAAGATTTATTCCACGTTCTTTATCTTCTTCTGGAATCATGTCATTTTTCAAACCTTCGATGACTCCACTAATTGTCGTCAGCGGGGTCCGCATTTCATGGGAAACATCTGATAAAAATTGTCTTCGCCTATTTTCTAAACTTTCAATTTCCTCCATCGAGGTATTAATTTTATCGACCATATGATTAAAATCGTTCGCTAACTCACCAATTTCATCAAAATTAGAGGAAGAAACATGTACATGGTAATTCCCCGTTGAGACGAGGGACGTTGCTTCGCGCAGACGTTTAATCCGGTTCACATGAATCCTCGATAACAACCAACTAAGTAAAAACGAGACACCGAGTGCAATCAGAATCGTGTAAAAGATATATTGATTGACACGATGAACCATGGCACTTGAACCGCTAATCGGTGAGGTTAGCAAAATTCCTCCAATAAAGCGCCCGTTTTCTATATATGGTAAAACAACAAAGGTAACACCCTCTTGGCCAAACCTTTTAAAATCACTATTCACTACCAGGGTTCGACCTTTAGAAATTCGCTCCCAATCTTTGTCGGACAAGCCTCGAATTGCCGGACCCTGTTTCCCGACTGCGTATAGATTCCCATACTGGTCAAACATACTAAAACTCATTTTTCTTGTCTCTAATACAGAACTATAGCGATTAATAATTGACTCCGTTGCTTGTGGTGTTTGTTCAATCTCTGACAGGATGGACTTTCCGTAAGTGATCAACTCGTTAGCTTTGTTCTCATAGACCAAATTTTCAACATAATGAGCAAACAAAAGACTTAGTACTAAAAAAGCCACAATAATGATACTAATATGACTGAAAAACTGTTGGTAAATGTATCTAAACTTCATCCGTTTTGATTGACTCATCAAACTTATACCCTACCCCCCAAACGGTATGGAAGAATGGCTGTGCGGTTGTTTCGACTTTTTTTCGAAGCCGTTTAATATGAACATCAACCGTTCGTTCGTCACCGTAAAACTGATAGCCCCAAACCCTCTCCAGCAGCTGCTCCCTTGAAAACACTTGACGGGGATGCTCAACCATATAGTAAAGTAAGTCAAATTCTTTAGGTGTTAAGTTTGTAACTGGACTACCGTCCACAATCACTTCTCGCGTATTTTTACTTATTTTAAAATGCTCTGTCTGTAGGAAATCTTCACTGCCCTTAGGCACTTGAGTTTGGAAGCGGCGTGTAACTGCCTTAATTCTTGCCATCAACGTTAAAGGGCTAAATGGCTTGGTTACATAGTCATCCGCGCCCATTTCAAGCCCGAGCACTTGGTCTGACTCACTATCTTTTGCTGTTAACATAATGATGGGAACCGTATAATTTTCTTGCCTAATTTTTCGGCAAATGGTTACACCGTCCATTCCAGGTAACATCCAGTCAATAATAAGGGCATCCCATGTCCCTTCTTTAATGCGGTTATATCCTTCGAGGCCGTCATTCACAAACTCACCATCAATGCCCTCTTTGGCAAAAAACATTTCGATCATTGAGCAAACACTTTTATTATCTTCAATAACTAATATTCTCAAATTTGTTCAACTCCTACTGAAACCTAAAGTGTCCTTTTACCTAAGTTTATCTCAAATTTTAAGCATATCAACCATAAATACAATTCTTCCCTACTAATTAATAGTTTGTTCATAGTTTATTAATATTTAAAGCTATTTCTACAACTGGAATGTTGATTTCCGCTCCAATCAACATGTTGCCAATATCAACAATGGGTTTTAACATAGTCTTCCTCAAAAAAAAGAGGCTTGAATCAAATTCAAGACCTCTTCCTTTGCTTTAGTTCACTTTAACGGACGCACCCGCAAATAATGATACTGCGTTTAAGCCGAGCATTTTGTCGATTTGTTTTTCGGTGATACCAATTTCACGTAAGGTTGGTAGGATGTTTTCAAAAATATGGGCTGGATGCCAGTTTTCCATGATTTGTGTAACTTGTTCGTTCATGACAGGCGGCCGGCCAAGCCAAATATTCACGGAATCGTGGGCTAATAAAATTTGATTTTCATACCCCTCATTGATTAGTGCCATTAGCGTCGCTACTCTTTCCTGGTCAAAAGGGGCACCGACCAGAACCTGAATCCCGAAACGGTCAAAACCAATTCTGACGCCTTGGTCCAATACCTCTTTATGATAGGCGGAATTGGTGTTGCCACACATATGGCCGATAATGATTTTGCTCGGGTCCGCGCCCTGTTCGATAAGCATTCTTGCCTGCTCAGGTCCCATGGTTCCTTCCTGGGTATGTGTCAGAATAACTATCCCTGTTTCTCGTTGGACTCTTGCGGCCGCTCGAAAGAACATTTTCTCGTATTCAGAAATCTCATCCTTACTGGAAGCTAATTTAATAATTCCTGGTTTAATCCCCGTTCCAGCAATCCCTTCGGTAATCTCTGTTTTAAACATCTCATAGATTTCCTCTTCTGCGGAACCTAAGCCCTGTCTCATCTTGAAGTACGGAGGTGCCCCTTCACCTTCATAGTAATAACCCGTCGCACAAATAATCTGCAGTCCTGTTGCTTCAGAGATTTTCTTTAAGAATAATGGATTCCTTCCACATTCATTAGGTGTAGGGTCGACAACTGTTTGTACTCCATAACTTTGCATGAGTCGGGCTACATCAATGGCTGCTTCAAGTGCTTCTTCCTCAATGAAAGGACCAAGGGTAACATCGCCTTGATAGCCTGGATAGCCAAAAATAAAATGTTCATGAATAAGTGTTTTCCCTAATTGTGCAACGGGAATCGTACCTGTTACTGTTTCAACTGTTTTCATCATTCGTTCATCCTTTCAAAGTGTCTACTAAAATTAGAAAATAAGTTGCCCAGGTGCACTTTCACGAGTTGATTTTCGTCCTTCTACGGTTCTAGAATTAACTTCCCTTGTGTTTTCCGTCCTTGGAGGAGGGTATGGACCTTCGCAGCATCTTCTAATGGAAATACCCCGCCAATAGTGAGTTTTAATTTTCCAGCACCAAGGTATGTAAGTAACTCAACCAAGCTTGGCTGCAGTAATTCTGGCTTTCTCATAATCTGTGGCAGGAAAAAGCCGATCACGGATTGATTCCTAGCCATCAATGATGAAGGATAGAATCTACCTTGCTCTCCGCTTGCTGCTCCAAATACAACAAGGCGTCCAAACGTGGCAAGGCATTTGACTGTTTTATTAAAAACAACTCCGCCCACCATTTCTAGTGCAACATTGACCCCTTTGCCACCTGTTGCCTCAAGAACCTGCTGTTCCCAGTCCGGCTCTGTATAATTGATTAGGACATCTGCCCCCATTTCCTGTGCTAAAGCCAATTTTTCTTTTGAACTAGCTGTAGCAATGACCTTGCCTGCCCCAAACAACTTAGCCAACTGGACGGCAATGGTTCCTACCCCCCCGGCTGCTGCATGAACAAGGACGCTTTCACCCTTTTCTAACCTGCCCATAGTTTTTAAAATATGGTACGCACTTAAGCCTTGAAGCGGCAAGGCAACAGCGGTATGAAAATCTAATTGTTCAGGAATGGGAATCAGTGCCTTTTCATTGGCTAACGCATATTCTGCATAGCCCCCTGATTCGATTAGGGTTACAATTCTTGTCCCTGGCTTAACCGTCGTTACTTTTTCACCCACGGCGGCGACAACTCCGGCAATTTCAGCACCAGGAATGAAAGGCAGCGGTGTTTTGACTACATACTGCCCCTCTCTCCTTGCGGTGTCTGCATAGTTGACACCAATCGCTTTGATTTCAATTAAAACTTCGTGACCGGTTGGAACCGGCTTGTCGATTTCAACTAAATGTAATACTTCAGGTCCACCATATTCTGTTAATCGGACTGCTTTCATATTAGTCATCTCCTATTTTCCTTTAAATGCTGGTTTTCTCTTTTCCTTAAAGGCGGTTATTCCTTCTTTGTGATCAGCTGTTTGCACCATTAATGTTTGGATCAACCGTTCCTGCTCAAGGATATCCTCAAGCGTTGATGTATATGACTGTTCAATTAATTTCTTTTGCTTTCCAAATGCTTTGCCAGGACCATGGGCCAATTTTAAAGCAAACTTGGTTGTTTCTTCTTGAAGTTTTTCAACTGGGACTAAATAATTAATCGCACCTAGTTGATATAGACGTTCTGCTGGGATTGGCTCTGCCGTAAAGAAGAATTGTTTTGCTAAATGTGGGCCAATTAATCTTGGTAGTAAATAGGAGCCGCCGCCATCAGAGATTAAACCAACCTGTGAAAAGCTGAGGGCAAACTTACTATCCTCCGCAGCAATAATTAAGTCACACGCCAAGGCCAAATTAACCCCTGCTCCTGCTGCAAACCCATGGACAGCGGCAATAATCGGCTTTTCTGTGTCCTTCATTAATAAAATGAGTTCATTCAACTTCCCAATATGCTCGTAAACCTGAATAGAACCTGCCTGCCCCATCGTTTTCACGTCCCCACCTGCACTAAAGGATCGGCCTGCACCTGATAACACAATCACTTGAATATCTTCATCATCTTGGGGTTTTGTAAGCGCATTCTTTAATCCCAAAATCATTTCAGGGCTAAACGCATTTAGACTTTCAGGGCGGTTTAATGTCAAAGACAATACCGGACCTAATTTTTCAATTAATAAATGTTCTTGGCTCATCTTCATCTTCCTTCCAGTTTAAGTTTGCAATCTTCCATTCTATAAAGACTTATTTAATCAGCCAGCCTCCATCTACCAGTAAATCAGAACCGGTCATATAGGAGGCCTCGTGTGATGCAGCAAAGGCAATCACACTAGCAATTTCTTCAGGGTTACCTACTCTTCTTAAGGCTGTGTTTTTTTGAATTGCTCTCACAAATTTATCATTTTTTAACCCTCGTTCGGTTAATGGCGTTTCAACAAATCCTGGGGAGACAGAATTGACACGGATGTCATAAGGAGCTAATTCTAACGCTAGAGACCTCGTCAAATTAATGACTGCTGCTTTCGCCGCACTGTAATGTGGTATTTCCGCACCTGCCTGGTGTCCAGATAAGGAGGCAATATTGACGATTGCTCGGTTATGTGTCTGCCGTTGTGCCCCCTCAACCATGATTTTCCCAAGGGTTTTTGATACTAAAAAGACACTCTTCAAATTAGCATCTTGAACATCGTCCCACTCTTGTACAGACATTTCTAATATCCTTGAATTCCTTGAACCCCCGGCATTATTCACCAAAACATGTAAATCACCGTAATAGCGCTCAACATACTCTGCTAATTCTGTAACATCCTCTTCATCCGTACAATCAGCAGCGAAAACTTCTGCCAACGGAATTCTACTTTTTTTATTAATTTCCTCAGCGGTTTCATCAAGCTTTTGTTTCGTTCTGCCTACTAAGATTACCTTCGCACCCTCATTGGCAAGCCGGAGTGCTGTTGCCCTGCCTATTCCACTTCCAGCACCTGTTACTAAGGCAATCGTTTGTGCAAACCTCATCAAAAATCTCCACCTTTTATACAGAGTAAATTGTTTCAACCACGACTTTTCCTTTTTTTAAAATAGGAACAATCGATGTAATGCCTTTAGAAGCGGCTACCCTTAAGTCCGCCCGCTGTTCATATTTATCGAGTAGTTTTCCAACATAGGAATCTAGTAAAATTTCATATGCATCCACTTTCCCCTGGTAAAAATATAAGGCCGCTTTCGCTGCATCTGTTAATTCATATTCCCTATGATTTACCAAGCATTCAATTAAGTGGCCTGCCCCATAAAAATCTTCTAAACTCGTTTCTCCTGAATTTCCGGAGCAAATGATGAGAATGGTGTGATCCATTGTTACTTTCTGAATGGCACCGGCAATGGCTGGGTTATTGAGTAAAGAGGCAATATAGACCTTATTTGCTGAAGACGATCTTCTTAACGCAACGGTGCCGTTCGTCGTCGATAAAATTAACGTTTTTCCGTTAATTGTTTCTTTGATTATGGTGGGGCTGGGATAAACAAACCCGTCGATCGGTTTTGCATCTAATTCTCCAGCCAGAATACATTCATCCTGGTGATATTCTTTTGCAAGTTCGATGGCTTCATTCCTGTCTAAAACAGGAATAACATCCTTTGCTCCATCCTTAAGGGCTGATACGATAGTGGTGGTCGCCAGAAGTATATCTAAGACCACGACTACTTTATTTCCCTCTACAATCTTCTCTTCACGGATGTCTTCTTTCTTCATGAGAAGGTGAATCATCGTCATTCACATCCAGCTCCCTTTTAAAACCTCTCATCTGCAACATTAGCTGCATGCTGAATTAAATTTTTTACGAAATAATTAAAATTGGCAAAACGAATATCTGTTGTTTGCCCTTTTTTATAGCGATAGTAGATTTGTTGACCAATGACCGCCAGTTTGAAATAAGCAAACGTTAGGTAAAAGTTGAAATTAGTCACATCCCGCCCGCTTTTTTTCGCATAAAGTTCGATAAATTCATTCCTTGTCAAAAACCCATCATGGACCGCTGTGACTGGTGCCTTTCCTAATCCATTAATCAAAAGTTCCGAATCGTCGCTTTGATTCCAATACCCCATCGCCACTCCAAGGTCTGTAAGCGGGTCTCCGACGGTAGTCATTTCCCAATCAAACAAACCCACCATCTTCGTTAAATTTTCATTGAACATGGCATTATTGAATTTATAGTCATAATGAATAATGGTGAACTCATGTTTTTTAGGTGTATGCTCCACTAGCCATTTTTTCAAATGCTCGAGACATTCGATTTCATCCGTTTTTGCCCGTTCATAACGCCCGATCCAGCCCTGGACCTGCCTTTCCATAAACCCATCCGGCTTGCTAATTTCAGCAAGACTTGTCTCTCTGTAGTCAATGGCATGTAATTCCACAAGCTGCTCGACCATTACTTCCGAGAGATGCCGACAGAGGTCATCCGTTATCGCTATTCCGTCAGGAAATGAGGTATCGATAACGATTCCATTTTTCCTTTCCATCAAGAAAAAGCGGCTGCCTACGATTGTTTCATTATCAGAAAACAAATAGGGCTTCGGGGCAACAGGAAAAATCGGGTGCAATGCAGAGAGAATTTTAAATTCCCTCTCCATATCGTGCGCTTTCGGAGCCACTGGACCAAGAGGAGGGCGTCGCAAAACAGCTTCCCAATTACCTTTTTTTATTTGATACGTTAAATTGGAATGTCCGGCAGAAAACTGTAAAATTTCAAGTGGTCCACTAGATAAGTTTTCGATGTTTTCTTGTAAAAACTGTTCAAGGGCAAGCAAGTTTAGTTCCTCACCTTTTCGGACAGGGATGGTATCCTTACTCATTTGATGCGGCATCAGATTCCTCCTTTCAATTTCGAAAATTCAAAACGATACTAACCGGTTGGTATTTACATTAAATAAAGGGGGGGATAACAATACTCTAGAATCCCCCTCTATACCTTTTTCTTCAATTATCTTGAATTCCCTTTAAGATCATTTCGACAAAAAGCTCGGCAACTTCCTGGTCTGTACATCTTCCATTTGGATTAAACCAATGATAGCTCCAATTTGTGATCCCCAGAATACCCATTGTAATGATTGGTGCATTTAATTCGGGCCTGAACTCCCCTTTTTCGACGCCATCTCGAATCATACCTTCAATATTTAGACGGAATTGGTCTCTTTTTTGTACAATTAATTCTAAATGTTCAGGACTTAAATTATTCATTTCTCGAAAGAAAATTTTAGCTGCTGCCCCTTGAGTGGTTATATTCGTAATTAGCATATAAACATTCGCAGATAATTTTTCCTTAAACGATTTCGAAGCATCATTTAATATTCGCTCTTGGTTATAAAGTAATCCATCTATATACCCAAGGTGGATATCCATCAGTAATTCTTCCTTACTCGAAAAGTAATAGTAGAACGTACCCTTTGTCACACCAAGAGAATCAACCACGTCTTGAATGGATGTTTCGGTAAATCCCTTTTTTTCAAATAGACGGATGCTTTGTGTTGTAATTTTTTCTTTCACATTATGTCCTCGCATTCTCTAATATGTCTATTGAGAATTATATCATATACTATAACGACCCTTTAAGCACAAACGAGGAATTCTACTATCTAAATTGTTTTTCGAAATCATTCTCAAATTCGAAACGTACTTATTTATTTTTCACTTCATCCCTTAAGGCACGACGGAGAATTTTTCCTACATTAGTTTTCGGTAGAAAATCACGGAATTCAACCTGGCGTGGCACTTTATAAGCTGCCAAGTTTTGCTTACAATATTGGATGATTTCTTCCTCCTTCACCGTTTTATCTGCCTTTAGTACTATAACAGCCTTCACATCTTCTCCTCGATAGGGATCGGGAACACCAATACAAACCGCCTCTTGTATAGTTGGATGTTCGTACAGGACCTCTTCTATATCTCGTGGATACACATTGAAGCCGCTCGCAATAATTAAATCCTTTTTCCGGTCAACGATGTATAGATAACCATCTTCATCCACCTTCGCAATATCGCCTGTGTATAACCAACCGTCACGGAGGGTATTGGCCGTTTCTTCCGGCAAATTCCAATAACCCTTCATAATCTGCGGTCCTTTAATAATGACCTCCCCTAGTTCACCAACTGGCACCTCCTTAGTCCCGGTTGCGACATCTACAATTTTGTACTCGGTAGACGGAACACCGATTCCAACGCTGCCAGGTTTCCGTTCTGAAAATGGCGGGTTGCAATGTGTTGTTGGTGAGGCCTCTGATAATCCATAGCCTTCTAAAATCTTTGACCCCGTTTTCTTTTCAAAGCTGCGCAACAGTTCAAGCGGCATTGGCGCACTACCGCTGTTGCACGTTTTAATGCTGTTAATCCCGTATTCTTCAGCACGAGGATGACTAGTAATGGCAACATACATCGTTGGCACACCAGGAAAAACCGTAGGCTGTTCATTCTTAATGGTGTTTAATACTTCCTCCAGCTCAAACCGAGGAAGCATGATCGACTCAGAGGCTGTATAGATTGATAGATTCATACAAGAACTCATCCCGAATACATGGAAAAGTGGAATAACCGTTAAATACCGTTCTTCCCCTATTTCCATTTCTTCCTTAAAGAACTCATAACACTGTATGACGTTTGCCAATACATTACGATGAGTCAGCATCGCACCTTTTGACCTTCCGGTTGTTCCACCCGTATATTGAAGAACAGCAACATCGTGCTCTGGGTCCACTTCAATCGGGAGGACATTTCCGGTGCTTTCTGATAAGAAACCTTCAAAGCTTCTGTCTGGAGCAAAATTATGCTCCGAAGGCTGGAGGCTCACAACAATGATGTTCTTTAATTGGGAAAGTGCTTGAACACTTTTCACCCTTGGATATAGAGCATCGAGGACAACAATGGTTTCCACACCGGAGTCCTTTAGGATATATTCAAGTTCCCTTTCCACTGACATCGGGTTCACTTGGGTAACGATTGCCCCAGCAGTAAGAATTCCGTAATAGGAAATGACATATTGCGGACAGTTAGGGAGCATGATTGCTACTCGGTCGCCTTTTTGAACTTGATTTCGCTGTAAAGCAGATGTAAAGGTACGGACGAGTGCGTTCAATTGCTGATAAGTAAATTTCCTACCATAGAATGATAGGGCATTATTGTCCGGGTATTTTTCAGTCGTCTCTTGAAGGATTTGACTTAATGGTATATTTGGAATTGTAATATTAGTTTCAATGCTATCTGGATAGTGGGCTAACCAGGCTTTCTTGCCAGTCATCAATTTACCTCCCAAAATGTTTTATTAACTCCGGTAATAGCAATAATTACAAAGTTACTAAAAGGTTAAGCCGCCACCATCGACAGACAAAGTTGCCCCTGTAATAAACGAGGCCTCATCTGAAGCTAAAAATACCACCGCATTAGCAACCTCGTCCGGGGTCCCAATTCTGCCCAGTGCATTGGCCCTTGAAATGATTGGCCATTTCCGCTCATTTTGCTTCCAATGCTCAATAATTGGGGTGTCAATCACTCCGGGTGCAATCGCATTGACTCGGATGTTGTGTTTCCCATATTCAAGTGCCGCATTTTGTGTCAGCATGACAACCCCTGCTTTTGATGCATTATATGCAGACACATATTTCTGCCCTTTTAAGCCAAGTAAGCTGGAGGTGTTAATAATTGCTCCGCCTCCTGCTTTAATTAATTCTGGTATGGCATATTTTATTCCAAGGAATACACCCTTCAAATTAATATCAATGACTCGGTCCCATTCATCTTCTGCCAAATCAACACTTCTTACTTCAGAGTTTCCCACTCCAGCATTGTTGAACAAAATATGTAAAGCACCAAATGTGCTTGTCGTGGTGTCGATTAATGCTCTTATACCGTCTGAATCGGTTACATCTGTTTTAATAAAAATTGCTTCACCGCCATCTCTTTTTATTAAACTAACGGTTTCTTCACCAATAGCGGCGTCAATATCTGCTACAGCGACCCTTGCTCCTTCTTTTGCAAATCGGACAGCGGTCGAGCGGCCAATACCGCCCCCACCCCCGGTAATGATCGCTGTTTTTCCTGCTAATTTCATATATCCTCAGCCCTTCATCACTTTTAGTTCTATTGATATTTTCTCAATTCAAGTTTAGCTAACTGGGCACGATGTACTTCATCAGGTCCATCAGCTAATCTTAATGTTCGCGCATTGGCCCATTGTGCCGCGAGTGTAAAATCGTTAGATACACCAGCAGCCCCGAAAGCTTGAATCGCACGGTCAATGACTCTTAACGCCATTGAAGGGGCAACCACCTTAATCATGGCAATTTCCGTTTTCGCTTCCTTATTTCCAACGGTATCCATCATATAAGCAGCTTTTAGGGTAAGCAGTCTAGCCTGCTCAATTTCAATTCTGGAATCAGCAATCCATTCCTGAATGACCCCCTGGCTGGCTAATGTTTTTCCAAAAGCCATCCTACTCTGAACACGCTTACACATTTCTTCTAAGGCTCGTTCTGCAGCACCAATTAATCTCATACAATGATGAATTCTCCCAGGTCCTAGTCTACCTTGGGCAATTGCGAACCCTTTACCTTCTCCCCAAAGAATATTTTCCGCAGGTACGCGAACATTTTCATAGGTAATTTCTCCATGTCCATGTGGGGCATGATCATATCCGAAGACCGGGAGCATTCTTTCAATTTTCACACCTGGAGAATCCAATGGGACAAGAATCATCGATTGTTGTTCATGACGGTTTGCTGAAGGATCTGTTTTCCCCATGACAATCGCAATCTTACAACGAGGGTCGCCTGCACCTGAGGACCACCACTTCCGGCCATTAATGATGTATTCATCACCATCTCTTTCGATGCTGGCTTCGATATTTGTGGCATCCGCCGAAGCAACAGCTGGCTCTGTCATTGAAAAGCAAGAACGAATTTCGCCTGCTAATAAGGGCTTTAACCACTGTTCTTTATGCTTTTCTTTCCCATAGCGAACAATGACCTCCATATTTCCTGTGTCAGGAGCACTACAGTTAAATACCTCTGGTCCGATTAAAGACCGTCCCATGATTTCACATAGAGGGGCATATTCCTGATTGGTTAATCCAGCTCCGTATTCACTTTCTGGTAAAAATAAATTCCACAGACCTTCAGCTTTTGCCTTTTCCTTCAGTTCCTCCATAATTGGTGGGACCGCACTCCAACGGCTTTCTTGTTCGTTTAATTGCTGCTCGTAAGTTCGCTCATTAGGATAAACATTTGCTTCCATAAAGGCAGTTAATTTTTCCTGCAACTCTTTTACTCTTTGAGAATATGAAAAATCCAACATTTCCACTCCCTTTCTCATACTAACCAGTTGGTATGTTATGAATTTAATTATACCTGTAAATATTAAATATTCAAATAAATTTCGAAATATTCTTTAAAATTAGTAACTGAGTGGGGATTTACTAAGTGAGTCTGTGGTTTAAAGTTGAGGGGAGGAGGCCAGAAAATGTCTTTTAGTCCTATCTTGATGAAATAGACCATTCCTGACCCTAAAGTTAAAACCTTTTTGTAAATGATCTCTTCTGTTTGTTCATTACTTCATGCGATTTTTCAATAATATCCGTTAGTACATCTCCTTTATAAATTCTACCCAGTTTCAATCCTTGCTGATAATATTCTACAATTTCATCTAACAGCTTAGACGTTTCTTTTGTAATCCTTACATTTAATTGAATTCTCTCGTTTTCGGACATGATATTTCACTCCTATGTAATAATTAGCAATCTGCTAGCACCGTTCTATCCTATTGTTATCATCTTTAAATATACAATATTTCTACAAATTTTTCAGCAGAATCACAAATGTTCATCGAAATTTATCATTTCAAAAATGTTTGAATGAGTTTTTCTTGTTACATGAATTCGCAAACTTCTACCAATATTAAAATGAGGGGGTTTGCTAAGTATGATTTTTTCATTGTTAGTGGGGTATTTATTGTTTACCCAACCGATTACTACTTCACCAGATAGTTTAACGATTACAAAGGACGGCCATCCAGTAGCTATTATTAATCGTGAAGATTTTACCTTTTCCCAAACCGGCTTGCCATTAATTAATACGAATAAGTACAGTAAATTTTTGGATAACTTAGATAACCAATTTTCATTTGATCCGAAAAATGCCAGCTTGGATCAGAATGGTGTTATTATCCCGGAACAAACAGGTTCTAAAATCTATCGGCAGGCCTTTACGGAACAATTTTATGCTTATTTATTCAGTTCTAGAAAGGCAAAGTTAGAATTACCTATCCTTACGGTTTATCCAAAGGTGGATAGTGAATTGCTTGGTGATATTCGCAGCATGAGGATCGGACGGTATGTAACCTCTTTTAATCCACGAAATAAAAAAAGAGCTAACAATATTCAATTGGCAACAAAAGCAATTAACAATTATGTGGTTTTTCCTGGTGAAACATTTTCCTTTAACAAAGTGGTCGGTAAAAGGACAGCTGCCAAGGGGTATTTACGTGCTCCTGTCATCGTTAGAGGCGAATTCTCAGAAGACATCGGCGGAGGGATTTGCCAAGTATCCTCAACCCTTTATAATGCTGTTGACAATGCTGGCGTCAAGATTGTAGAGCGTTTTTCTCATTCAAGAAAGGTCCCTTATATTCCTCCTGGACGAGACGCAACAGTCAGTTGGTATGGACCCGATTTTGAGTTTAAGAATAACTATAACCAGCCTGTGTTAATTAGAGCAAGGACATTAGGCCATCTGTTAATAATTAAAGTTTATTCTTCCGAAAATATAAATTACAAACCTCGGAAAGTCCCCTTTCTCCCATATTAAAAGTCCGCAGCTAATGTGCGGACTTTTTTGTTAACGTTTTTTATTTAAAGCACTCATTAATAGCTCCTCTGAAAACTCCGTTAATGCAGCATTGTCCATTAAATTAAGATTTGTTTTAGGTGCCATGTTTTTCATCATATTTTGAAAAGGAAGTGCAAGATCCTTACGTTTTCCTTTTGTCACTCCAAAAACGGCAGCACTTAAACCAATGCCTACTAGAGATGCCCACATGGCTCCTCTACTTTTTCGTTTTCTTCCAAACATTTTGAAAAACGGCTGAGCCATTATTTTTTTCATCAAAAGCACTCCTTCAAATTGAAATGGAAAGGTTTCTTCCCTTCCATTTCATTAATTTGCACTTGATTAACAGAGAATATTAACAAGAATTACGAACAAAATTAGTTATTACTGGAATATTGGACCTGAAATAGTTTACATAATATTTTTATTTTTACTAATCGAGATGAATACCTGAATAGAAAGAACCTCTCACCACTATTTTACATAAAATGCTACAAGATAAATGAGGTGGTGTCTTTATTTATGGGAGGTTTGACTTATTTTGACTTCTTAGCCAAATTTGGTGTGGGTGGAGCACACCCCGGTGGAATCCCTTTAACAAAAAACATTCTGGCTAGTGAAAATATAACCAACAAATCACGTATCTTAGATGCAGGCTGTGGCACTGGCCAAACAGCAGCATATTTATATCAGCATTACTTTGCAAAGGTAGTTGGCTTAGAAATTAATCCAATCATGATTGAAAAGGCAAGAACAAGATTTCAATCCTTAAATTTCCCGATAAAATTAATCCAAGGATCTGTTGAAAAACTTCCCTTTAAAGACAATAGCTTTGATTTTGTTTTGTCGGAATCCGTTTTAGCTTTTGTTAACAAACCCGCAGCATTAAGGGAATTTTTTAGAGTCTTAAAAAATGGCGGACGTTTGATTGCAAATGAAATGACAATAAATTCGAAGCTTAGTCAAGTGGAAGAATCCGAAATTATGAAATTTTATGCATTGGATTCTTTATTGATGGAAGATGACTGGCGTAATTTATTTGAGCAGGCAGGATTCGAAGAAATAGTAATAAAAACTGAGAGTATGAACATGAGTCATGGAAATAATACCTTGGAATTTAATTTCTCGAACAATTTTGAACCTGAGTTATTTCAAATTTTAAATGAACATGGAAATATGATTTTAAAATATCAAAACATTTTAAGTCATCGAATCATCACATGTTCAAAACTGTAGTAGGATGAACAGCCTCTCGCCTTCCAAGGATGAGTGGCTTTTTTAATTTAATGGGGCAAATATTTCTCTTTACTTATGAGGAATATAATTATTATCTCGTTGAAAAATATGAGTTGAAAGGAATGGTGAAATAATGGATAAAACTTTGGGGTACCTAAGGGAAACTTTATCAAACTATACGGATGATCATTCTGAAGGCGGACATATTTACCGTAAACTATCGGAGGGGCACTATACTTCTGAAGAGTCTTTTGTTCGAGATTTAAACCAAAAAGAAATTAATTTTCTAAATAAAATACTTCCTAAAGAAATTAACTATGCAAAAGATGAGCAAGATGAAAAAAGAGCAAAAGAGCTAAATGAAGTTTTCGAACTTTTATTCTAAAACAACAGCCATTTGAAAAAGAGCACATCAATAGAACTATAAAAGATGGCAGAATGATCTGCCATCTTTTTTGGAAATAATTCATATTTTGCAGTTTTATTTCCTAGGTAAGCGCATGGTACGACAAAACACCGCCCAAACTCCGTAATATTCTGCATTAAGCGACATGAAATAAAAAGAAATTACAAGCTATTTATATTTTTAATTACAAATTAATCCTCATAACGACAAAATACCCATTTTTATCATATTCAGGCGCGGGGTAAATAAGAACTATCTTTACTAATGGATGTCTTTTTTCTTAAATCTTCCACCACGAACTTCCGCAATATCCGCAACTGCTAAAAAGGCATTATCATCATAGTCAGTAACTATTTCCTTCAATTTTGCTTCTTCAAGACGATTGATTACGCAAAAAATGACTTTTTTATCATCACCTGAATATGCGCCCTCTCCATTGATATAAGTGACACCACGACCTAGACGATTCATAATTGCGTCTCCGATTTGTTGGGCATTGTCACTTATGATCCACACCGATTTAGATTCATCAAGCCCTGTAATGGTAATATCAATCGTTTTGTAAGCTACAAAATAGGCAATAAGCGAATACATTGCGCGGTCCCAAGTAAAGACAAAACCTGCACACGCTAGAATAAAGAGGTTAAAAAACATAATGATTTCCCCAACAGAAAAAGGAAGCTTTTTATTAAAAAGAATCGCTAAAATTTCGGTTCCGTCCAATGAACCACCATACCGAATCACCAATCCAACTCCAATACCAAGCACAATGCCCCCAAATACCGTTGCAAGGAGAATATCTTGTGTAAAAGCTGGCACGGGATGAAGTAAAGTTGTTCCAATCGAAAGAATTATGATTCCATAAAGTGTGGATAATGCGAAGGTTTTCCCTATTTGTTTATAACCAATAAAGAAAAAAGGTATATTAAGAATAAAGAGGAACATTCCTAATTTCCATCCTGTTACATACGAAAGCATAATGGAGATTCCAGTGATTCCACCATCAATGACATTATTAGGTACGAGAAATATCTCTAGCCCTACAGCCATTAGGGCGGCACCTAATGTTATCAATAAAATACGTTGAAAGATCTTTCTCTTTGATAATCTCCGATGTTGTATTTTTGCCATAATCGCTTCCTGCTGTTCAATTAAATTCAATTCTTGTGTTCCTGGCATTATCTGGCCCCTTTCAAAATTAATTTCCTAAATCCATTATAACGAATTAACCTTTCTATTTATAATGAAATGCTCTTTTATTTACTCAAATCAAAATAAAAAGGAGCTGCTTCAATGTTTGAAGCAACTCCTTAATTTTTATTAACATCTCAGGAGACCCAACCATGACATCGGCTGATACTTGAACCAATTATTCATTCCAAGTAGTCGTTTCGAACAAAATGGAACATTGTTCAGTCCGCCAATATGTGTTTGTTCCGTTGAAGGAATTAATTCACATGAAAATAATGGAATTCAAATTCCTAAAAGAAACAAATTTTCGGTTTGTTACCGATTGAGACTCATTTCTCCATCATTTGGATGATTGGCTTCTTGGCAATTCATCCTTTTTGGAAAGGTTCAATAACATTTCTATTGATAAATCTTAAACTTTTTCCTTTGATAAGGTTTCCTACGGATTACAGAGATACCAATTATGAAAGGATTTTGTTTTAGGATTTAGCCTTTCCTTAAAGTGTAACAATCGCTCCACCTACCAAATGATTGTATAGGAATAACCTTACTACTCGTTCACAAACGGAACGAACACGTATGGTTGAGCCTCCTAAGATGGTAATCTTTATTCTATCTTCCACACTTAAATTATATCACGTAATTTTTTGAATTTACGGACTACTTGTGTCAAATATGTGAATTATTGGATATTTAAGCGGATGAAGATAAGGGTACATTGATATCAAAACCAAGTATTTTGGAAAGGAATGCTTCCCCTTATGATTAATGCCATTAATAAATACGCCAAATCTTTTGACACAGTTGAAAATCTAGATCCATTAATCGAGGCGATTGGTGATGCAAAATATGTGCTCCTAGGGGAATCTTCTCATGGAACCTCGGAGTTTTATTCTCTCAGAGCAGAGTTGTCCAAGAGGCTGATTAAAGAAAAAGGCTTTTCCTTTATTGCAGTTGAAGGTGATTGGCCCTCCTGCCAAAGTATCAATCAATACATTAAGGGTTTTAACCAAACTACAAAGGAGGTACGGAAGGTCCTTGAAAGTTTTAATCGTTGGCCAACTTGGATGTGGGCAAACCATGAGATCATTCATCTAATCGAGTGGCTGAAGGATTATAATCAACAAAATAACAGTTCCCAATCAGTTGGTTTTTATGGACTGGATGTGTATAGTCTTTGGGAAAGTATGGATGAAATTATACATTATTTAGAAAGAACCAATTCCCCCAGCCTTAAGGAAGCTAAAAAAGCTTTTTCGTGCTTTGAACCCTTTAATCGCAATCATGATTCCTATGCTGTATCTGCAGGGTATCTCTCTGAAAACTGCACAAAAGAAGCACTTGAGCTTCTCGAATCTATCCAGGAAAACAAATGGAAAATTGACGATGATCAGGAAATGAGCCTAAATATGGAGGTTAACGCCCTTGTCACGGCTAATGCTGAAGAATATTACCGGACAATGGTCAAAAGTGACTCTAAATCATGGAATGTACGTGATCAACACATGGTCGAAGCTCTAAACTCCGTAATGAACTTTTACGGAGAAAAAGCAAAAGTCATCATCTGGGAGCATAATACTCATGTCGGAGATGCCAGAGCAACAGACATGAAGGATGATGGAATGGTGAATGTAGGCCAAATTATTAGAGAACAAAATGGCGCGGAACATGTATTTATCGTTGGGTTTGGAACTTATAGTGGTACGGTGGTAGCGTCAACGGAATGGGGAAAAGATTTTCAAATTATGCAAGTGCCTCCAGCTCAATTTGGCAGTTGGGAATCGCTCATGCATAAGACCGGTGCTGCTAATAAATACTTACTATTTACTAATCAAAATCGTCATGAATTTTCGACAATAATTGGTCATCGTGCAATAGGTGTGGTTTATCGACCGGAATACGAACATTTTGGTAATTATGTCCCTTCCTACATGAGTCAACGGTACGATAGCTTTATTTATTTTGATCAAACCAAGGCGTTACATCCCCTTGTTTTGGAACATGTACTTTTATAATTAAAAAGTCTTCCTTCAATCACTAGAAGGAAGACCTTTCTTGCAGTTTGAAAAATTAATTCGGCTTATGTATACATAACCAATGGGATAATCCACATACTATTTTTGTATTTCAATATTTACACGAAAGAAGGATTAATTTATGACTGTTGGAACACAAGTAAAACAAGCATTAGCTGGGCTAAAAAGTGCACAGGCAAGTTTTGAAACCTTCGCATTAGCAACAGATAACCAAAATGCAAAGCAGCTTTATCAACAAGCGGCTCAACAAACTCAATCAGTTCTAGATACCCTTGAACCACGGCTTCAAGAAATTATTAAGGAAGAACCTCAATATAATCAATAGAGCAGTTTTAGGTTGGCATTTCTGCCAACCCCTTTTTGATATATAGAATCCCTTATGAAAGGAAGTTAATTCTGTGACAATCGCTTCAAATGTCAAGCAATGTCTATCAACTATAAAAGGAATCGAATCACAATTGGCTTCTTTCGCTTTAAATTCTCTTGATAGTGAAGCACAAGTTATTTTTAATCAAGCCATGTTAACGGTTGGAGAAGTAAAAAAGGATCTCCAGTACCGTGTATTAGAACTTGAACGAAATGAACCCCAATACAAAGGGTCATAAATCTTGAGGTGAGAAATGATGCCAGGTTGGGTTTTGATAATCGTCCGTTCGTTAGTCTTCTTGGTACTCTTATTTGTTACAACCAAAGTACTCGGAAAGAAACAAATCTCGGAACTCTCTTTCTTTGAGTATGTTGCAGGTATTACTATTGGAAGTATTGCTGGTGAAGTCGTAACTGGTTTAGAAGGTAATATGGTCCATGGTGCACTGGCACTTGTAGTTTTTGGATTTGTTACTTTTTTAGTTAATTTCTTAGCAATAAAAAGTAAAAAATTTAGTGATTTCGCTGAAGGAAAAAGTACCGTCGTTATTAAGGATGGAAAAATATTAGAAGAAAACTTGAAAAAAGAAAAATATACCCTTGACGAATTATCAGCTCTTCTCCGTCAGAAGAATATTTTTAAGTTTGCTGATATAGAATTTGCTGTTTTGGAACCGCGAGGAAATTTAAGCGTTTTATTAAAAAAGGAAAACCAACCCCTTACACCAAAAGATTTACAAATGAAAATGCCGAATGAGAAGGAACCGCAAACTGTCATTATGGATGGAAACATTGTTGATGAATCATTAAGATGTGCGGGAAAAGGCAGAGGTTGGTTATACACAGAGTTAGATAAACTAGAGGTAACACTAGATAATGTATTTTTAGGACAAGTGGATTCTTACGGGGAACTCACGGTGGATCTTTATGACGATAAAATTCAGGTGCCAGCACCCGCTCAACGTCCACTCCTGCTGGCTACGCTTAAAAAAGTTCAGGCTGATTTGGAGATTTTTTCACTTGAAACCAATTGTGAAAAATCAAAAGAAATGTACAAGCGAAATGCAGAAAAAGTTCAAAAAACCATTGATATGTTAAGTCCTTTTTTAAACGGTTAGCCATAATTAGAAACTAAAATCCTTATCAATTTCAATTGATAAGGATTTACCATTTCTAGCTATTCATTTTTAATGGATTTTCTGTACGGATGATTTTCTGGTTACTCTTATGTGAAAAAAAGCTGTGTAGTATCATTCCAACCATGACTAGAATCATCCCCCACCAGGATAACTGCGTTGGAAATACGCTGTGTAGAAGGATCAATTCACCAATAACCGCAAATAAAACTTCCACCGATTGGGTTGCCTCAACAGCAGCAAGTTTTTGCATATTTCCTCTTACAAGATCGGTTGCCTTGAAAAATAAAATCGTTGCAATTACTCCTGATGATATGGCAACAAGACCCGATTGGACTAATTGCCCTTTGCTTGGTGTACCGACCGTTAATAGGCCATATAAGGATAAAACAATCCAAATCGGCAGACTAGCTATTGTCATCCCTAATACACGTTGAAAAACATCAAGCCGTCCCCCACAAATATCCATCATTTTTCGGTTACCTAGAGGATAAGCAAATGAAGCAATGATAACTGGAAGTACTCCTAGGGAAATCGCCCCAAGCGAAATATGATTGGACTGTTCGAATTGCATCAAAATAATCCCTAAGAGAATAATCACTGACATTCCTAAGCCCTTAAAAGGGATTTTCCCCTTTTGTTGGATGGGACCTTTTTCAGTCATAACCCTTTCATAAAAAAAGGGAGCTAGCAACGAACCTGAGATAATCGTTACCTGCCATGTGGCTGCAATGAGCCAGCCGGGCGCATAGGCGGCAGAAAAACAAATAGGACCATAAAACAGGCCAAAGCCAACCGAACTCCATAATAGCCAAGCACCTGGACGCTTTTTCATTTCTAAAAGCAATGGTTTAAGATTTTTTCGTCCAATCACGATCATGAACAAGAATGGTACCATAAAGAAATACCTTAATGAGGCACTCCATAACCAGCTCCCGCCTGCTTGATCCATTGATCTGTTGAGGATAAATGTGAATGCAAAAAAGAAAGCCGCAAAGATGCCTAGAATGATCGGCCGCATGATTCTTCTCTCCCTCCATTCTTCTGTTTTTAATATGTATATAGTGTATTTTCTATTAAAACAGGAAAACCATCAAGATGTAAACTTTTTCTTTTCATGTGAATATAAACTCATTTTAACGAATAAAGTTTTTTGAATACAGTTGAAACTTTCTTTCCCTCTATTCGTAAAAGAAAAAGTAAAAATAAAAAAGTGAGGTTGATACTCATGTTTGGAAAAGTAGCTGCAGATATTTTGGGATTAAGTGATGTAGGTTCTGTTATTAAGCCAGAAAACTATGATAAGGTGGACTCAGACGATTATGTCATGCATGAAGATAATGAGAAAATTTATTTCCTCATCAAATCAAAATCGGATGAATATTGTTTTACCAACAACGCACTCATTCATTTAGATGGTACAAGTGCAACCAGCAAAAAGCGAATGCTTCATCGCTATAGTTATGCAACAAACAGAATTTCCGAGGTTAAACTGGAAACAGCTGGAACGGTCGACCTTGATGTGGAAATAAAATTTAAAATCGGTTCAGAGCCTTTCTCCATCGATGTACATAAGAAACATATTGAGGAAGTTAAGGATTTATATAAAGCCCTTATAAAAATTTCTGAAATCTCACATGAAAATGAAATTTCCCTTCAGTTTGCCAAACAAAGCCTAGATGTCGCCTCCACTACTTTAGGCCGCGTGACAAGTGCAGACAGCAATTTGGTTGTTCAATTTAAAATGTTAAATCAAGCTGCCTTTCAATGGTTAGAAGACAGCAAAAAACAATATATGGTAAAAGACTTCGGCTATGTATTTGAAAAGTATATTAATAATTAAAATCAGCAGGCGCATGAAATTCTTTCATGCGCCTTCCCTTTTACTTATAGTCTATTAAAACATCTTCCAAAGGCAAACGTGTGGTATTGAAAGCTGGCGCAGCAGCCTTCCCTACGGAAATCAACACAATTGGGAATAATCGATCTTCAATATTAAACATTTTCACAAATTTTTCTTTGTCAAATCCCCCCATGGGAACGGTATCATATCCTCTATTCTTTGCAATTAACATCAATTGCATCGACACTAAGCCTGCATCAAATGAAGCAATATTTTTTAAAACTTCTTCTGACGCAAATGGGTAAGTTTTATTGGTCCCTTCGATTAATCGATTCATATTAGTCTCATCCATAAAACCAGCATCATAGGCACTTCGATAAACTTTTTCTACGTTTTTATACATTTCCTTGTCACCTAAGACAGCAATCACCGCGGATGCAGTTTCCACCTGCTCTTGATTGTTAGCCACCGTTCTAAGTTCCTTTTTAACCTCTTGGTCCTGAATGACAATAAAACGCCAAGGTTGTAGATTACTAGAGGATGGGGCTTGTGTTGCTTCCTTTAACATATCATTGATTTCTTCTTGAGAAATTTTATATGTTGAATCATATTTTCTAACAGAGCGACGTTCTTTGATCACTTCAGATAAACTTTTCGAAACGGTTGTTTGCATGAGAGAATTCCCCCTAATTAATTTAACTTACTAAAAGTAAGTACAAAAGCATCTTACTATTAGTAAGTACCTTTCGTCAAGAAATTAAACTATGGTATGATAGAACTAGAAAAGTAAAAAAGAGGGATTTTATATGAGTGAACCTAAAAACCAAAATTGTATGACTCAGTCCGCTGAGGAAATTAAGCATATATGTACCAATTTTCATAATGCGATTGAATTTATAGGTAAACGTTGGATGGGTTCTGTTATTTTTTCGCTCCTCGATGGACCGAAGCGCTACCATGAAATTGTTTCCTCGATTCCTGGAATTTCTGATCGACTGTTAACCGAACGGTTGCGAGATTTAGAAAATGAAGGATTGATTGTCAAAAGAGTGATTGCCACATCACCTAAAAAAGTGGAATATGACTTAACCCAAGCGGGTAAGGAGCTTGAAGAGGTGATCCATGTGATGATGAAATGGATAAAAAAGCGAGGGAAATCCTAATTAAACAAAAAGGCTTGCTCTATTTAATAGATGCAAACCTTTTTGTTTACGGACTTGGCCGATGAAACAATCCCATGACTTCAATTGTTTCTGTTATATTAACAAAAGCACATGAATCGACTTCCGTGATTAAGTTTTTAACTTCATTAAGTTCGTATCTAGAAATGACCGTTATTAATACATTCCGCTGGTTATTTGAATATCCGCCAACACCATCCATAACGGTTAAACCTCGATACAAATTTTTCAGTAAATGATGTCTCATCTCTTCGCCTTTATCTGTGATAATCATTAACGTTAATTTAGCATGGTCTGTATAGATTGCATCGACAACTTTACCTGTCACAAAAATGGAAACTAAGGTATAAAGAGCAGAATCCCAATCAAATAAAAATCCGCTGATCAAAATCACAACTGCATTCATGCCTGAAAGTAAAACACCAATTGGGAAATCTCTTTTTCTTGCTACAATCATGCCAATAATATCAAATCCTCCGGTCGATCCAGAACAGCGGAAAACAATTCCAACACCTAAACCGGTTAACGCTCCACCAAAAATAGCTGAGAGAATGGTATCATCTGCAATGGCATAAACGGGAATTAAATAAAGTCCAATTGAGATAATGATCACTGAAAAAATCGAATTTACGATAAATTTTTTCCCTAACATTTTATATCCAATAATTAATAAAGGAAAATTTAGCAGGAAATTTGCTACCCCTGTATTAACCGGTGAGATCATCCCTAATATCATTGAAATTCCGCTTAATCCGCTGCTCAACACTTCATGCGGGATTAAAAAAAGGTTAAAGGCAACCACAATAATTAGAGATCCCAACATCATTCCAACAATCTGCATGGTACAAATCCTCCTAATACAAACAGGCAATTAATTCTATTTAAAAATAATACAGATTCTCTCTCTTAAAGTAAAATAAAAAATTTATTTTAAAAAAATAAATTATCTGTTTATTACGGAATTGATTTTTACATATTGACATTTCTATATGAATCCATATAGTATACTAGTATATTAACTTAATGATACTAAATCCTCATCAAACCGATGAGGTAGAGGTCGCGGTTTTTATTAGTAAAGCGGACGAGATGTGTGAGACATCCCTGACTCCGTTTGAAAGGAAAATCCGCCGAAGTGTGCTTTCATCTCTTCAAAAAGCATGCTGGGGCTGTCTCCTAATAGGAACAGAACTGTCACGATTAGTCCTACCAGCTTATCGTGTTGAGCTATCTTTCGGAAGGTATGATGCGGGGTATTTACAATGCCATCGATTATTCCTCGATGGCATTTTTATATTCCAAACTCCTTCTCGAAAAACAAGAAGAAAAGAGGAGTTAAGATTATGCAAACAGCGAGAGTATTAAAAGAAGCTGAAAACACTAGTGATTTAACTATACAAAGAGATCCATCAGAATTAAAAAGAGGTTTAAAATCTCGTCACCTTACCATGATTTCCCTTGGTGGGACGATTGGAACTGGGCTTTTTCTTGCTAGTGGCGGCGCGATCCATAGCGCAGGACCCGGAGGGGCTATCCTTTCCTATCTAGTTATTGGGATTATGGTTTTCTTTTTGATGCAAGGATTAGCCGAAATGGGTGCCTATATGCCCGTTGCCGGAAGCTTTAGTACGTATGCAACCAAATTTGTCGATCCTTCCCTTGGTTTTGCCTTAGGCTGGAACTATTGGTATAACTGGGCCATAACCATTGCTGCAGAATTAGCTGCGGTAACCATGATCATGAAATTCTGGTTTCCTGATACGCCCTCATTTATTTGGAGCGGCATCTTTTTAGTGATTATGTTTCTCTTAAACTACCTTTCTGTCAAAGGATTTGGAGAAGCAGAATATTGGTTTTCCTTAATTAAAGTGGTAACAGTAATTATTTTTGTTATTACAGGTGCGTTAATGATTTTCGGGATCATGGGTAATGATGCACCCGGCTTCAAAAACTTCACAATTGGTGATGCACCCTTTCACGGCGGCTTTATGTCGATGCTGGGAATCTTTATGGCTGCTGGCTTCTCCTTCCAAGGAACTGAGCTTTTAGGCGTCGCTGCTGGTGAAACAGAAGATCCAAAGAAAGCCATCCCACGTGCAGTTAAGCAGGTGTTCTGGCGTATTTTATTATTTTATATATTAGCTATCTTAGTCATCGGACTTCTTATTCCTTATACAAACGATAATTTAGCAAATGGTGATATTACTGTTAGCCCATTTACTTTGGTTTTACAAAAGGCAGGAATTGCTTTCGCTGCATCAATCATGAATGCTGTTATCTTAACGGCTGTCTTATCGGCAGGGAATTCAGGAATGTACGCCTCCACTCGAATGCTTTGGGATTTGGCCCGTCAAGGTAAAGCCCCAAAGTTCCTTGGTAAATTAAACAAAAAAGGTGTTCCAGTTAATGCTTTAATTGCAACAACCTTAGTGGGAACACTCGCTTTCCTTGCTTCATTCTTTGGAGATGGAACGGTTTATGTCTGGTTATTAAATGCTTCAGGAATGTCTGGCTTTATCGCATGGTTAGGGATTGCTGTCTGTCATTATCGTTTCCGTAAAGCATTTATTGCCCAAGGAAAAGATCTGAACTCACTGCCCTATAAATCAAAATTCTTCCCATTTGGTCCAATTTTCGCCTTTCTAGTTTGCGGAATTGTTGTCCTAGGCCAAAACTATTCTGCCTTCACGGGTGACCAAATAGATTGGAATGGTGTTTTAGTTTCATATATCGGCCTGCCATTATTCCTTATTGTGTGGCTTGGTTATAAATTCACAAAAAAAACAAAGGTTATTCCTTTAGATAAATGTGATTTGAAGAATTAATCTTTTTTAAAATAGCACGCAAAACGCGTGCTATTTTTTTACAGCTTAAACAAAAAACAGACTCATAATCGAGTCTGTTAATTAATGGTGCTATGCTTTTTTCTTCTCAGAAGACCAAACATATAAATCTTCAATACGACAATTCAATTCTTTGGAAATTGTCATCGCAGTATTTAAGTTCATTACTTTCTTTGACAAGTAGTCGTTCAGTTGAGTTTGGGGAATATTTGTATTCCTTTCCAAACTTTCCAAGTCCATGCCGTTTTTAGATAATAAATCCTTGAGGTTACTTTTTTTTGCTTTATAATTTGTCAAAATGACACCTCACTTTTATTAAAGCATAACACATTAAATTTGTTTTTGAAAGGAAGAGCGATTTCCTCTTTCCATCTATGCGCAAATTTCCCATAAGTAAGAAATGAGTTTAGGGATTTTATGATATACTAAATAGGGAATAGGTAAAGGGGTGTTAAATTTGAAAAACTCAAATAATCTATACAAAAACGGACAATCAGTAAACATTATAGAAACGGGTGAAGTCGTCACCATTTTAAAATCACAATATGTCAAAAACATGAAAAGATATTCTTATATCGTTAAGGAACATCCAGAAACCTTCTTTTTCGAAGAAGAATTGAAAAATCTTTAATAAAAAAGGAGAAAGCTGATTTTGCGTATCTAATCAGCCTTCTCCTTTTATTATTTGTCCTTAAAAATCGGCATTTCCTGTTGTTCTTGGGAACGGGATTACGTCTCTAATATTGGTCATTCCAGTGAGGTACATAATTAATCGTTCAAAACCAATACCATAGCCCGAATGCTTCGTACCGCCATATTTTCGTAATTCTAGGTACCACCAGTAATCTTCTTCATTCATACCAAGTTCATTAATTTTACCAGCCAAGATTTCTTCACGCTCTTCACGCTGACTGCCGCCAATCAATTCACCAATTCCAGGTACAAGTAAATCAGTTGCTGCTACTGTTTTGTTGTCTTCATTTAGTCTCATATAGAAGGCTTTGATTTCTTTTGGATAATCTGTAACAAATACAGGGCGTTTAAATACTTTTTCACTTAAATAACGTTCATGCTCTGTTTGCAGGTCAAGTCCCCATTCTACTGGATAGGCAAACGTTTCACCAGAATCCTTTAAAATATTAATCGCTTCCGTATATGTCACACGGCCAAAGTCAGCTGTATAGGCATTATTTAAACGGTCTAATAAACCTTTTTCGATAAAGCTGTTAAAGAAATTCATTTCTTCAGGTGCTTGTTCTAACACATACCCGATGACATATTTGACCATTTCCTCCGCTAAATCCATGATATCTGGCAATTCAGCAAAGGCAATCTCTGGTTCTACCATCCAAAATTCAGCAGCATGTCTTGCTGTGTTGGAGTTTTCTGCTCTAAACGTTGGGCCAAAAGTATAGACATTCCGGAAAGCCAACGCAAATGCCTCAGCCGACAACTGTCCGCTAACGGTTAAATTGGTTTCTTTGTTAAAGAAATCTTTTGTAATATCCGTTTTGCCTTCTTCATTTTTCGGAAGATTGTCCATATCTAAGGTAGTTACCCGGAACATTTCCCCCGCACCTTCTGTATCACTACCGGTGATGATTGGAGAGTGAACATACACAAATCCTTTATCTTGGAAAAACTTATGAAGGGCATAGGAAGCAAGGGATCTCACCCGAAAAACGGCTGAAAACGTATTGGTTCTTGGTCGTAAATGAGCAATTGTTCGTAAATATTCAAACGAATGCTTCTTCTTTTGTAATGGATAATCGACACTTGACGTACCTTCAATCACAATGTCAATCGCTTTAATTTCAAAAGGCTGTTTCGCTTGAGGAGTATGAATAAAATCTCCTCTAACCCTAATCGATGAGCTGATAGGGAGTTTGGCAATTTCTTTAAAGTTTTGTAACTGCTCATCAAATACGATTTGCACCCCTTTAAAAAAGCTGCCATCGTTTAATTCAATGAATCCAAAAGTTTTCGAATCACGAATGGTGCGAATCCATCCAGATAATTCAACGTTTTGGTCAATATAGCTTTCCGTATTCCTGTAAAGGTCCTTGATTAAGGCTTGTTTCATTGGTTTTCCTCCTAAATCATATGTAAAAAAGTAAAAAACCTTCCATCCCGATTGGGACGAAAGGTAAAATTCCACATTACTATCATCGTTTTTCTTTTATCCCTTCAATATTATATAAAATACCATATCAATTAAGCAATTTTCAACAATATTTCCGGTTTGAAAGTGAATTTATTTTAGTTTGTGGTAAATTCTGTTGGAAACTTGCCATTTTGACCAGTAAATTGCTCATCCAGCCATTCTAGACGGTCGGTTAAGGCCTGATCGCAATTGGAAAATAAATGATTGGTATCATACCAACTGATATTTTTAGGAGAGCTTGCAGACGAATAAAAAGTCACGGCTTGTTCTCGATCGATGTATTCGTCATTGTCAGCAAACTGAAAAAAGATCGAAGCTGGAGAAGCATTTTTAACATAATGAATCGCATCCAATTTTTTCAGACTCGAAATAAAGTATTCATATCGTTCAGGAGGCAGGAAGCTGCGAATTAACCTTGCTATCGGATGCTCACTTGTCAGTTGCATTTCTGAGACCTTCCCATAGCCGGATATCAAGATAAACGATTTTATTCGATTATCAATGCCTGAAAGGATACCACCCCATGCTGCCCCTATCCCGTGCCCAATAAAAGCGATTCGAGCTTCATTCACCTTTGGTAGCTTACTTAGCAATGTAACTCCCCTTCTAATTTCAATAACTGATTGAATGTATTTTTGAATATCTGCCATTTCTTCAATCGTCTTTTTAAATTCTTTTTTCCTTCCAGATTTCTGTTGTTCAAATCCTCTTAAGTATTGAGCTTCAATTAATAGGGTTACATATCCTTTGGTAGCAAGCAACTCCGCTTCACGGAAAAATGTCTTTCGATTTCCTTGACTTGGGTGCATAAATATTAATCCAGGAAGTGGGCCTGTTTTATGTGGTACGAGGAGATAAGCAGATACCTCCCCTTTGAAAGGGCTTTCAAATTTAACATCAACAATGTTAAAACTATCTTTCGAAATTGAGTTAATCACCTCAAATCCAGAAAGTGTTTCTTCCTTGAATTCAAACATTCCCTACCCCTCCCCGCGAAGAATCCCTTGTATAATTTATTTGAATTTTCTGATTAATAGACCATGTTATCGATAATTCTTATCAATATACAAACTCTCTGAATTTCTTTGAAAATATTCTGAATATTAGCAGGAAAAACGTTGCTTCTCGTCGAAATAGTAAAAAAATGTTATTTTTGATTATAGAGGAGTGGTAATTGTGGATAAGGTAACATGTATTGCCTACCTATTATACAAGTCATCTAAGAATCAAGACATTAGAGAAATAGCAATCGAATTATTAAACGGAGATGTGTCCCTTCGTGAATTAAAAAAAATTGCGTCAATTCAGACACATGTGGTCATAGCAGAATCGCTGTTGAAAAAGAATCAAATCGACAAAGATCAAGTTCAGCTCTTTGCTGAGCAATTTATGTATTTAGAGGTATAACTTTTTAGGTTGGAAGTTATTGTCCGATTTGTTTTTCATAACAAAAAATACCACTTCCATTTTTTAGGGTTGCTGTACTATAATAGATAAATCCTAATGCTTCCCAAAAGCGTTGTGCTCGTAAGTTATCTTTTAATACACCAATTCTAACGACTTTCTTACCTCGTTTAAGCATCTCATTTTCGTATACTGCAAATCCCTGTGCACCGAACCCATATCCTTGATAATCGCCATGTAGCAGTAATAAACCAAGCCAAGGGTACTGGTCCTTCGGATTTTCTAACAAGTAATCAATTATTCCAATGTATGTATCATCTAGCTTTATAAATGCACTGATTGAATTAGGATTTAAGAATTCTTCTTCCATGTCAGCAAGTGATCTGGCCTCTTGGCCATTTTCCAAAATATTATATTCTGGATTCGAGTTAATTATTTCGAGTGCAATATACAACGTTTCTTTTTTAACCTCTTCAAAATACATTGAAATCGGCAACCTCCATT
>NZ_JBJORY010000026.1:0-49006 GCF_046562815.1 Neobacillus sp. 204 | reverse complement strand
CTCTGTCACCCGTAAGCGACTTAATTAATATACCATCTGTCAAAATGAAAGTCAACGATATTTCTATCTTTTTTTACTATAATCATTATAAAAACATTTTGTTCCAATAACATTGGCTCCACCAGTAAGAGAAGTGCAAAAAAAAGGGAACACATCTCGTGTGCTCCCCCTGTTATTTATTCTTCATCCTCTGTCGAAGACACATCAGAATGATCTTCTACAGCATTTTCCACAGCATCAGGAGAATTTTCAAGGTTTTCTTCTTCTTCCTCTTCTTTTTCAACCTTAGCTACTGTAGCTACAAATTCATCTTCGCTTTCCTTCATACTTATGAGCTTCACACCTTGTGTGTTTCGGCCCATCTTAGAAATACCGCCTACATCCATCCGGATCAGGACACCACCAGTGGTAATGAGCATGAGATCCTCTTCGCCTGTAACAGCACGCATAGAAACAAGATCGCCATTTTTCTCGGTAACATGGCAGGTTTTAATTCCTTTACCACCTCTACCTTGGACTCGGTATTCTTCTGCTTTGGTCCGTTTACCGTAACCATTTTTCGTTACAATTAACACATCATTGGTTTCCTCTAAAACTTCCATTCCAACAACTTCATCGTCACTATCGAGCGTTATGCCTTTCACTCCAGTAGCTGTTCGTCCCATTGATCGCACATCTGTTTCAGGGAAACGAATAAGCATACCCTTCTTCGTACCGATAATCATATGTTTTGTGCCATCGGTTAGACGGACAGAGATCAGTTCATCCCCCTCACGCAAACTTAACGCAATTAAGCCATTATTGCGGATATGGGCAAACGATGTTAACGGAGATCGCTTAGAAATCCCTTCTTTGGTTGTAAAGAATAAGAACCAGTCATCCACAAATTCCTCAATTGGAATGATTGCATTGACCCATTCTCCTTTTTCGACACCAAGGAGATTAATAATTGGGATCCCTTTAGCCGTTCTGCTGAATTCAGGTATTTCATAACCCTTAGAACGGTATACCTTCCCTTTGTTTGTAAAGAAAAGGATTGTATCGTGTGTTGATGTGGTAATTAAGTGTTCAACAAAATCATCCTCATTGGTTCCCATTCCTTGAATTCCACGGCCGCCTCGACGTTGGGCACGATAGGTAGAAACAGGGAGACGCTTAACATAGCCATTATGCGTTAACGAAATAACGATATTCTCACGAGGAATTAAATCTTCATCTTCAATATTTTCAATTCCACCAGTTACGATTTCTGTACGGCGCTTATCATTGAATCGCTCTTTAATCTCAGTCAATTCTTCGCGGATAATTTCAAAAACTTTTTCCTCATCAGCTAAAATTGCTTTTAATTCTGCAATGAGCTTCATAAGACTTTGATATTCGTCCTCAATCTTTTCTCGTTCCAAACCTGTTAAACGCTGCAGGCGCATATCAAGGATAGCCTGAGCTTGTTTTTCAGACAAGTTAAACTCTGTCATTAAACCTTCGCGGGCAATATCTGTGGTTTGTGAGTTTCGAATAAGGGTAATAACTGCGTCTAAATTGTCTAAAGCTATTCTTAACCCTTCTAAAATATGGGCACGTGCTTCTGCTTTACGTAGTTCAAACTCTGTTCTTCTGCGGATGACTACTACTTGATGATCTAAGTAATGCACTAAGCATTGCTTCAGAGTCAACACCTTTGGATGTCCATTAACAAGGGCCAGTGTGTTAATTCCAAAGCTAGTTTGTAGTGCTGTATGTTTATATAAATTATTTAAAAGGACGCTGGCATTCGCATCTTTACGAACTTCAATAACAATCCGCATACCTTTACGGTCGGATTCATCTCTTAGGTCTGTAATGCCTTCAATTTTTTTATCCCGCGCTAATTCAGCGATTTTTTCAACTAATCTCGCTTTATTGACTTGGTATGGTAATTCATTAACAATAATAACTTCTTTACCATTTGATTTTTGTTCAATTACTACTTTGGCACGAACAGTTATTGATCCTCTGCCTGTTTCATAGGCTTTACGGATACCACTCCGGCCTAAGATAATACCACCTGTTGGAAAATCTGGACCAGGAATAATTTCCATGAGTTCTTGCGTCGTAATTTCAGGGTCGCGACTAATCGCTAACACTCCATCAATCACTTCACCAAGTTGATGTGGCGGGATATTGGTTGCCATACCAACAGCGATTCCAGTTGTCCCGTTTACTAAGAGGTTAGGGAATCGGGCCGGTAGAACAACGGGCTCTCTTTCCTCACCATCGTAGTTATCTTGATAATCTATCGTATCTTTGTTGATATCTCTTAATAATTCCATCGAGATTTTAGACATTCTCGATTCTGTATAACGCATTGCTGCCGCCGAGTCACCATCGACAGAACCGAAGTTTCCATGTCCATCGACAAGCATATACCGATAGTTGAAGTCCTGTGCCATTCGAACCATTGTTTCATAAACGGCAGAGTCACCATGCGGGTGATATTTACCGATTACATCCCCAACGATACGGGCAGACTTTTTATATGGTTTGTCTGAATGCATACCAAGATCATGCATAGCATATAGAATACGTCGATGAACTGGTTTTAACCCATCTCGTACATCTGGAAGGGCACGAGAAACGATAACACTCATCGCATAGTCAAGAAAGGAAGTTTTCATTTCCTTACTAATATTGATCTCTGTTACTTGAGAATTTGGTGTGTCAGCCATACTTATTTCCTCCTTTCACCTTTTATTTATATATCTAAATTCTTCACGTATTGGGCATTTGCCTCAATGAAATTACGGCGTGGTTCTACTTTCTCACCCATTAACATGTCAAACGTTTCATCCGCTTCAATGGCGTCTTCAAGATTAACCTGAAGCATACTTCGTTTCGCAGGATCCATGGTTGTTTCCCATAATTGTTCAGGATTCATCTCTCCCAAACCTTTATAACGCTGTATATTAGGCTTCGGTGCATTTGGCAGCTCCGCAAATATCCGCTCAAGTTCTTTTTCATCATAGGCATACTCGATTCGTTTACCTTGTTGGATTTTATAAAGAGGCGGCTGAGCAATATAGATATAACCAGCCTCTAATAATTGTCTCATATACCGATAAAAGAACGTTAAAATCAGTGTCCTAATATGTGCACCATCAACATCGGCATCCGTCATAATAACGACTTTATGATAACGAGCCTTTGAAATATCAAATTCTTCTCCAATTCCAGTTCCAATTGCCGTGATCATTGCCCTAACTTCATTGTTAGAAAGAATTTTATCAAGACGTGCTTTCTCGACATTAAGGATTTTTCCTTTTAATGGCAAAATCGCTTGGAAATGACGGTCTCGGCCTTGCTTGGCTGATCCGCCCGCAGAGTCACCCTCAACGATATAAATTTCGCTTTCTGATGGATCCTTTGATGAACAGTCAGCTAATTTCCCAGGTAAGCTAGAAACCTCTAGCGCACTTTTGCGGCGTGTTAATTCCCTTGCTTTTTTAGCAGCCAGCCTTGCTCTTGCGGCCATTAAACCCTTATCGACTATTTTTCTAGCGACGGTTGGGTTTTCTAACAGAAACTTATCAAATGTGCTGGCAAAAACGGTATCGGTGATCGCTCTGACTTCAGAGTTTCCAAGCTTTGTCTTTGTTTGCCCTTCAAATTGGGGGTCAGGGTGTTTAATTGAGACAATAGCTGTTATACCTTCACGAACATCCTCACCAGAAAGATTGGTATCATTTTCTTTGATTAAGCCATTTTTACGCGCGTAATCATTGATGACCCTTGTTAAAGCTGTTTTGAAGCCGGATTCGTGCGTACCGCCTTCATATGTGTGGATATTATTTGCGAAAGAGTAAATGTTATCTGTATACCCCTCGTTATATTGGAGTGCAACTTCAACACTAATGCCGTCTCGTTCGCCTTCCATGTAAATTGGTTCTTCATGAATAACTTCTTTTGTGCGGTTTAAATGTTCCACATAGGATTTAATTCCGCCTTCGTAGTAGTATTCATTACGTTTATTTTCAACGCGCTTATCTTCAATCGTGATTTTTATTCCCCTGTTTAGGAAGGCAAGTTCACGAAGACGAGTAGCTAGAATATCATATTCATAAACCAATGTTTCAGTAAAAATCTCACCATCTGGTTTAAAGTGCGTAATGGTTCCAGTAATATCAGTCGTTCCAATGACCTCTAATTCTTGAACTACCACACCTCGTTCAAATTTGATTGAGTGAATTTTACCTTCACGGTGGACATAAACCTCAAGTTCCGTGGAAAGGGCATTAACTACAGAGGCACCAACACCATGTAGTCCTCCGGATACCTTATATCCTCCGCCGCCGAATTTTCCACCGGCGTGCAGAACAGTCATAATAACTTCAACTGCTGGTCTGCCCATTTTTTCCTGAATTCCGACTGGAATCCCACGGCCATTATCCTTTACTGTAATGCTGTTGTCTTCTTCAATAATGACATTAATTTCATCACAGAAACCTGCCAAAGCCTCGTCAATACTGTTATCAACAATTTCCCAAACAAGATGATGAAGCCCTTTACCACTTGTTGAACCAATATACATACCGGGTCTTTTTCGAACAGCCTCAAGTCCTTCAAGAACCTGTATTTGCTCGGCACCATATGCTTCTTCGACTGCTTTTTGTTCCAAAGTCATGCTTGTTCACCTGCACCTTCTGACAAAAATATATCTATATCAATTAAAAATAAGTAAAACTTTAAAATTCATGTATACTCATTTGATTTGAACGTTTCTTTAAAGTTCCTGAAGAAATCGGGGATAAGTAAACATTGTCAAATGTCACAATGACTGATTTAAAGGGGTTTTTGGATAGATTAATTACTTTTTCCTTACGTGCCTTGAGGAATTCTTCAACCAGCGGCGAGTTATTTACACTCTCCTTATCCAAGATAGAAATAATATCTCTAGCTCTAATATTAATATCTTCCCCGATATGGATATACATGAGTTCACCTCAATTAACTTTCTTTATCACACCAGCTTCAACGATAAATGTTGAGGCTTCCTTTAATGTTTGATGATCAATGCCCTCGACACTTGTGGTTGTCACAAAGGTCTGGACCTTCCCTTGGATCGTATTAAGTAAGTGAGACTGCCGGTAATCGTCTAATTCCGATAACACATCGTCTAATAGTAAAATAGGATATTCTCCGATCTCCGCATAAATTAATTCAATTTCAGCAAGTTTCACGGATAATGCGGTGGTACGCTGCTGCCCTTGTGAACCATACGTTTGCACATCTCTGCCGTTGACAGTAAAAATGAGATCATCACGATGGGGGCCAAAAAGCGTGGTACCCCGCTCAATTTCCCTTGTTCTAACCTTGCTGAATTTTTCTTCAAAGCATGCTATCATCTTCGACAAATCTTGCTCTTCTAATACCTCTACCGACGGTTTATAGGTAATTTCGAGTGTTTCTAATCCTCTTGAAATTCCTTGATGGATGGGTTTGGCCCAATTTTGAAGGAGACGCAGGAATTCAAACCGTTTTGTGACAATTTTCACAGCCATAGCGATAAATTGTTCCGTTAAGATCTCCAGCATCGTTTGATCTGTCTGTTTTTTTATCTGCAGCATTTTTAGATAATGATTGCGCTGCTGAAGTATTTTTTGATATTGACTCATATCATGTAAATAAATTGGCGAAACCTGTCCAATTTCCATATCAATAAATCGCCTGCGGACTTGCGGGCTGCCTTTTACTAAGTTAAGGTCCTCAGGGGCAAACATAACCACATTCATATTTCCTACATATTGACTTAACTTTTGCTGCTCAATATGGTTGCATTTCGCCTTTTTTCCTTTTTTTGAAATAATTAATTGCAAAGGCAATGAACTGTGTTGTTTTTGAACCCTACCCTCTATTTTAGCATATTCTTCGTCCCAGCGAATAAGTTCTTTGTCATTAGAAGTCCGATGTGATTTCGCCATTGCTAGAACATAAATGGATTCCATCACATTTGTTTTTCCTTGGGCGTTTTCGCCTAGGATAACATTTACTTTATTTTCAAACTCTACGAACAACTCTTCGTAATTTCGATAATTGGTGAGCGCTAATTTTTCGATATACATAGGAAACGCATCCTTTAGCTTTGCTATTCGGTAAATTACATTGTAATTACCGAGTAAATTCCACTGTAATTTATTCGGTAATTACAAACTCTCCAAAGCCAGGAATTCTGATTTTGTCACCGGAGCGCAGCTTTCTTCCTCTTCTTTGATCTTGTTCGCCGTTAATAAATATCTCATGTTCACTTAAAAACCATTTGGCCATGCCGCCAGTTTGTATTACGTCAGCCAGTTTTAAGAATTGACCCAATGTAATAAATTCTGTATCAATCATTATTTTTTCAGGCAAATCTTCACCCTCGTTTCTAAAATGGTCTCAATACTTTATTTTACTAAATAATCGACAGAGATACAAAGGAAACTAAAAGAAAGCCACCTTTAGTTGGTGGCATTGAGTTTTTACTTGTATAAATTTAGTATGTTCGAACTGGTAAAATTAACTGCAGGATGGTTTCATCATGAAGCGGCCGGATAACGAAAGGACGCATTGCCCCAGTAAAACTTACCCTAATGTCTGACCCTTCCAGTGCTTTAAGGGCATCCATCATATATTTTGCACTAAAGGAAATCTTTAATTCCTCTCCTTCAATCGCTTCACTTTGAATCTCTTCGACTACTTTCCCAACCTCAGGTGTATTGGAGGAAATTTCAATAAGCCCGCCTTCTATAGTTGAAAGCTTAACAACATTATTTCTTCCTTCTCTTGCTAGTAAGGACGCACGATCAATGGCATGTAAAAATTCCTTGGTATTGACTGTTACATCCGTTTTACTTTCACTCGGAATTAATCTCGAAGTGTCTGGATAATTTCCTTCTAACAATCTTGAGAAGAATAATAAGTGCTTCGCTTTAAACAAGATTTGATTCTCAGTAATGACAATATCAATTAGTTCATTACTGTCATCAATAATTTTACTAAGCTCATTTAAGCTTTTTCCTGGAATGACCACATTATAGTTTTCGTTAGTAGGCGTTTCGATTTTTGCCTTTCTGAGTGCGAGACGATGACTATCTGTTGCAATACAGTTTAATTCCCCATTTTCAACTTTCCAGTTGACACCTGTCAAGATGGGGCGTGTTTCTGAGGTGGACACTGCAAAATGCGTTTGCCGGATCATCGCTTTTAACAGATCTGTTGCTATATGAAATTTATTATTTTCTTCGATCTGTGGAAGGTGAGGATACTCTTCAGCATCTAGACCAATCAAGTTAAATTCAGATTTTCCAGAACGAATGACCGTTTGTAGGGAGCCTAAGACCTCAATTTCAACCGAATCAGTCGGAAGCTTTTTGACAATTTCACTAAATACTTTTGCTTGGAGAACGATAGCTCCTGCTTGTTTCAATTCAATAATTTCGTTACCAGCATCCTCTTTTGGAATAAAGGATTCAATTGAAATATCGGAATCACTTCCTGTAAGGGTAACGCCTTCTGTTGTAGCAGTGATTTTAATCCCGGTTAAGATAGGAATTGTCGTTCTTGAAGTAACAGCCTTCATAACATCTTGAACACTCTGGACTAATCGATCTCTTTGGATGATAAATTTCATCGCATGTATTCCTCCGTTTTAAGCATATTTTTGTTATTAAAAACATAATATATTTTTTAAAAAAAAGAATAGAAGTACTAGTAGGCCCTGTTAGTATGTGGATAACTCATAATTTCAACGGAAACACAGCCTATCCACATGTGGACAGACTGTGTGTAAATACGAAGAAGTTATGCACATAATTCACCCTTATTTAAACCTTCAAAAGTTCATGAAGTTCTTTCACTTGTCTTTGCAATTGGGCATCGGATTGAAGAAGTTTAGAAATTTTTTCATGAGCATGGATCACTGTCGTATGATCACGCCCGCCAAACTCTTCTCCTATTTTTGGCAAAGAATAATCCGTTAATTCACGTGATAAGTACATGGCAATTTGTCGCGGAAATGCAAGTGACTTTGTCCGCTTTTTTGCCTTAAAATCCTCTAATTTAATACTAAAGAGTTCTCCAACCGTCTTCTGAATATCCAGGATTGTTATCACTTTAGGTTTGGAACTAGGGATAATATCCTTTAATGCTTCAGCAGCGAGATCGGCATTGATATCTTTATTGATTAAAGATGAATAGGCAACGACACGGATTAGCGCACCCTCAAGTTCACGAATGTTCGAGTCAATTTGATTGGCAATATACAGCATGACTTCGTTCGGAATATCGAGACCTTCTGCCTTTGCCTTCTTTCTAAGGATGGCAATCCGCGTTTCTAAATCGGGCGGTGTAATATCCGTAATTAATCCCCATTCAAACCGAGAGCGAAGCCTGTCCTCTAGCGTTGGAATTTCTCTTGGCGGGCGGTCGCTTGAGATAATAATTTGTTTACTTTCCTCATGGAGTGCATTAAACGTATGAAAAAATTCTTCCTGGGTTGATTCTTTTCCAGCTAAGAATTGAATATCATCTATAAGTAAAATGTCAACATTTCGATATTTATTGCGGAAATTCTCCGCTTTATTGTCACGAATCGAGTTAATAAATTCGTTAGTAAATTTTTCAGATGATAAATAAACGACTTTTGCCGCAGGGTTATGATCTAAAACATAATGGCCAATCGCATGCATTAAGTGCGTTTTTCCTAATCCCACTCCTCCATAGATAAAGAGGGGATTGTATGCTTTTGCCGGTGCTTCGGCTACAGCGAGCGAGGCAGCATGGGCAAACCGGTTGCCTGAGCCAATTACAAATGTATCGAAGGTATATTTTTGATTTAAAATACCCTGAGGAAATTCCCCATGGTCATCGTCCTTTTTTACCTTTTTGGGAGGTAATTGCACATCATTTTCTGCTTCTTTTTGATTTTGCGGAATAATAAACTTAACAGAAAGCTCTTCCCCGGTAATTTCATATAGAATTCCGGCGATTAACTGCGAATAACGTTCTTCCAGCCAATCACGAGCAAACTCATTGGGAGCCGTGATGATCAACAAATCACCTTGAAGGGAATGGGCCTTGGTAGACTTTAGCCAGGTGTCAAAGCTTGGTTTGCTAATCTTTTTCTCTATATTGGCCAATGCAGCATGCCAAAGATCCGCAATATTTTCCAAATAATATCCCTCCTTTTTTTGCTTTGATAAAAAAATGTATGAAAACTAGCACACTTGTGGCATTGACTGTCTAACTCCAATAAATAGTTTATGACGGAGTAAACGCATCTTACCGCGTCCTTTTCCGTTGTGAAATGGTGTTTATACTTGCAGTACAACCTATTAATTTATAAATATACGAATCAGTGAATGTGGATAATAAATAATAAGGAAGTAAAGTGGAGTTTCGACAATATCCACCTCTTGTGGACAACTTTTTACAGCACCCTTGGATAAACTATCCACATGATATCCACAATTTGTGGATAACGTATTTCTGTGGATAAAGTTATTCAGAGTGAAAACACAAATATAATATCAAATAATTGCCTGCGGCGCAATGCCTTTTCGTAGTTTATCCACAACTGTAACAATATGTGTGCAGTATTTGTCCACAAGTAGATATTTTGTGCAAAACCTGTCAATATCTTGTGTGGATAGCGAAAAAAATGTCGAAAAAATATCCACAAGGTCATGATGACTTTTGAGTGTGGCAGTTGAATATCTTAGCATTGGGAAAAATTAATTATTCTCGTTTAATTGATCAGATCTTTTCACACAAGATATAGAATTTCTGAAATGATCCAATTCATGTTCAATAAAATTTGGAAATGAGAACAATACGAAGAACAGTTGACAATTTTATGGTGAGGTTATTATAATGAGTAAGACTGTCACTTAACTTGATAGCATCCTTTAGGGAGGTGTCATATAATGAAAAGAACATATCAACCAAATAGTCGTAAACATAGTAAAGTTCACGGTTTCCGTAGTCGTATGAGCTCAGCTAATGGCCGTAAGGTTTTAGCGCGTCGTCGTCTAAAGGGAAGAAAAGTATTATCAGCATAGACCACTGAAAAGTCAGTGGTCTTTTTTCTAATCCGACTGAGGGTGTTTTTTATGAAAAAAGAGCTACGTATTAAAAAAAATAAAGAATTCCAAGCGGCATTTCAAAAGGGTCAATCCTTTGCCAATCGGCAGTTTGTTGTCTATGCCTTAACAAAAGAGGGACAAGACTGTTTTCGGATCGGGCTGTCTGTGAGTAAGAAAATAGGAAATGCTGTAACCAGGAATCGGATCAAACGTTATGTAAGACAATCTATTTTTGAGCTGAATGAACAATTGGCGAAAGGAAATGATTATGTCATTATTGCCAGGAAACCAGCAGCCGAAATGGATTTTTTTGAGGTGAAAAAAAGTTTGACCCATGTTCTTAAAGTCGGGAAAGTTTTGAAAAAGTGACGGTAAGGACATAAATGCGAAGGAATTCGCCTGAAAATTTGCATCCTTTTGAAGACAATTCCTTTGCGTAAGTGATAAAATACCTTTGATATCTTACAAAATAAAATAATACATAGAGTGGTTCTACTATCTTTATTGTAAGGAGGAAATTTTGGTTGAAAAGACGAATATTACTAGTAGTTGGCTTACTTTCTGTCTTTGTCCTGCTGACGGGATGTAGTGAAATAAAGCAACCAATTACATCGGAGAGCACAGGCTTTTGGAATGAGTACATTGTCTATCCATTATCCTGGTTGATCAAAGAAGGGGCATTTATTCTCGGGGGAAGCTTTGGGTTATCGATTATTGTCGTAACCATTCTGGTTCGCCTCGCCATTTTGCCGTTGATGATCAAGCAAACAAGAAGTTCGAAAGCGATGCAGGCCTTGCAGCCAGAAATGAAGGCACTTCGTGAAAAATATAGCTCTAAAGATCAAAAAACTCAGCAAAAGCTGCAACAGGAAACAATGGCCCTTTTTTCAAAACATGGCGTCAATCCTATGGCTGGCTGTTTTCCATTAATCGTACAAATGCCAATTTTGATTGGTTTTTATCATGCAATCTCACGGACGAGGGAAATTGCTTCAGATAATTTCCTATGGTTTGACCTAGGTGCTAAGGATCCGTACTATATTTTGCCAATTATTGCAGGTATCACTACCTTTATTCAGCAAAAATTGATGATGGCAGGTCAAGAGCAGAACCCGCAAATGGCGATGATGCTTTGGATGATGCCAATCATGATTGTTGTTTTTGCCTTTAATTTCCCTGCTGCGCTATCCTTGTATTGGGTAGTCGGAAATATTTTTATGATTGTACAAACGTACTTTATTAAAGGACCGGATCTAAAAACGGCAAAAGCATCCGGTAATGCGGGAGGAGCAAAAAAGTGAAACAGGTAACTGCTACAGGACAAACTGTCGAAGAAGCAGTAAAATCAGCTTTAGCTCAATTACAAATCAGCAAAGACCGCACAGATATTGACATTATTGATAAAGGTAAAAAAGGGATTTTCGGTATTTTTGGTTCACGTCCGGCTGTGGTTAAAGTAACAGTCGTCATTGATCCCATTGAGGAAGCAAAGAAATTTCTCACTCAAGTAAGTGAACAAATGGGGGCCCCAGCCGAAATAGAAATCAAACGTGAGGGGAAACATGTTCATTTTATTATGACTGGCGAAAAGATTGCCTTATTGATTGGAAAAAGAGGGCAAACGTTAAATTCACTTCAATATTTGACTCAATTAGTCCTCAATCGTTTTTCGAATCAGTATTTAACTGTGATTCTGGACGCTGAAGATTATCGAAAAAGAAGAAATGAAACGCTTGTTCAATTAGCCCATCGACTTGCCGGGAAGGCACTGAAGTCAGGAAAAGATGTAACCTTAGAACCGATGCCTTCTTATGAGCGTAAAGTTATTCATGCTGCTTTATCAGATAACAGACGTGTAAAGACATTTTCCGATGGATCGGAACCACATCGCTTTATCGTGATTTCTCCAGCGAAAAGATAATTTTAGAAATCGTATGAAGTTTAAGACATCCTATCGAATGATAGGGTGTCTTTTTTTGTCCACGCAAAAAATGTCGAAAAAGAAGTTGTTGATAACATGAATCTTTTCTCATTTTTCGTTTTATTGTTATTCACATGTGGATAAGTTAAAATAATAATGGGATAAAAGTGAACTGTGGATAATTGGTTAGTAAGAGGGTTTTCTTTTTCAACAGATAATGATGTGGTATTCTAATGTTTTGGAGAAAAAAATCATTTTTTATATAGATGAACAGTTTTTAGTGTGAGGTGAAGGAAATGGAATTTGATACGATTGCGGCCATATCGACTCCGATGGGGGAAGGTGCCATTGCGATTGTCCGATTGAGTGGTGATGAGGCGATCCCACTTGCAGACAAGCTTTTTAAAAGCATTGGGGGGAAGAAGCTGACAGAAGCAGCAACCCATACGATTCATTATGGACATTTGCTTGATCCGAAGTCGAAACAAGTGGTCGAAGAAGTTATGGTATCCGTGATGAAGGGTCCGAAAACTTTTACAAAAGAGGATGTTGTTGAAATAAACTGCCATGGCGGAATTGTTTCTGTGAATCGAGTTCTACAGCTGGTTCTAACCAACGGAGCAAGACTTGCTGAACCAGGAGAATTTACAAAAAGAGCTTTTTTAAATGGACGGATTGATTTATCGCAAGCAGAAGCAGTAATGGACTTAATCAGAGCAAAAACCGATCGGGCCATGAATGTAGCGCTAGGGCAAATGGAAGGGCGCTTATCGAAGTTGATTAAGAGACTAAGGCAGGAAATTTTAGAAATCCTTGCGCATGTAGAGGTTAATATAGATTATCCCGAATATGACGATGTTGAAGAAATGACCCATAAAATGTTGTCAGAAAAAGCCCATTTTGTTCGGGAAGAACTAAAAAAATTGCTACAAACGTCGGAACAAGGAAAAATTTTACGAGAAGGATTGTCGACAGCCATTGTTGGCCGCCCAAATGTAGGGAAATCTTCGCTCTTAAACAGCCTTGTTCATGAAAACAAAGCGATTGTAACTGATATTCCTGGTACAACAAGGGATGTCATTGAAGAATACGTGAATGTACGCGGTGTCCCACTCCGGCTCTTGGACACAGCGGGGATAAGAGAAACAGAGGATATTGTCGAACGAATCGGGGTTGAGCGGTCCCGTCAGGTTTTACAAGAGGCAGATTTAATTTTGCTGGTTTTAAATTATGCGGAAAAATTGAGCGCGGAAGATGAAAAGCTTTTTGAAGTGGTTAATGGAATGGATGTCATCGTCATCGTTAATAAAACAGACTTGGAGCAAAAAATTGAGTTTGACAAAGTAAACAAGTTAGCGAAAGAGCATAAAGTTGTCACCACCTCACTTCTTGAAGACCGTGGTGTCGATGAGTTAGAGGAAGCAATCGCTTCGTTATTTTTTGCAGGCTCGATTGATGCCGGTGATATGACCTATGTTTCCAACAGCCGCCATATCGGTTTATTAAGCCAAAGCTTACATTCGATTGAAGAAGCGATTGAGGGAGTAGAAATGGGCACTCCGATCGATATTATTCAAATCGATTTAACGAGAACATGGGAAATACTTGGCGAAATTATTGGTGAAAGTGTTCATGAAAGCCTGATCGACCAACTATTCTCCCAATTTTGTTTAGGGAAATAGAAAAGCGGAAGCTAGACAATAATCTAAGTAAAAAGCATTGTTTCCGTACGATACGGAAAAGGAGGAACAACATGCAATACGAAGCAGGAAGTTATGACGTCATTGTCATCGGTGCAGGACATGCCGGTTGTGAAGCTGGCCTTGCTGCCGCTAGAATTGGCGCAAAGACATTAATGATTACCATTAATCTCGATATGGTTGCCTTTATGCCATGTAACCCATCGGTTGGAGGACCAGCTAAGGGAATTGTCGTTCGTGAAATTGATGCCCTCGGCGGAGAAATGGGAAGAAATATTGATAAAACCTATATCCAAATGAGAATGCTGAACACTGGTAAAGGGCCGGCAGTGCGAGCATTACGCGCGCAGGCCGATAAATTTGCCTATCAACATGAAATGAAAAAAACGATTGAAGAAGAAGAAAATATGACCTTAATCCAAGGGATGGTCGAACAATTAATCGTTGAGGATGGGGTTTGTACTGGCGTCATTACTAAAACAGGAGCCGTTTATCGTTCAAATTCAGTCGTTATTACAACGGGTACATTCTTACGTGGTGAAATTATTATTGGTGACTTAAAGTATTCCAGCGGTCCGAATAATCAACAGCCATCCATTAAATTATCTGAGCATCTAGAAGCACTAGGATTTGACCTCGTTCGTTTCAAGACGGGAACGCCACCGCGAGTGAATAGTAATACGATTGATTACAGTAAAACCGAAATTCAACCGGGTGATGATACACCAAGAGCGTTTTCTTATGAAACAACAAAATATATTACCGACCAACTGCCATGCTGGTTAACCTATACAAACGAAGAAACGCATCAAATCATTGATCAAAACCTCCACCGCTCACCTATGTTTTCAGGAATGATCAAGGGCACAGGTCCGCGTTATTGTCCATCGATTGAGGATAAAGTGGTCCGCTTTAATGACAAGCCGCGTCATCAAATTTTCCTTGAGCCTGAAGGCAGGTATACACAGGAAGTATACGTGCAGGGGCTCTCAACCAGCTTACCAGAAGATGTTCAGCAGCAAATTTTAAAATCTATATCCGGACTTGAAAATGTACAAATGATGCGTTCTGGTTATGCGATTGAGTATGATGCAATTGTTCCTACACAATTATGGCCAACACTTGAAACTAAGGTTGTTAAAAATTTATATACTGCCGGTCAAATTAATGGGACCTCTGGCTATGAAGAAGCCGCAGGTCAAGGTTTAATGGCTGGAATCAATGCAGGCTTAAATGCACTTGGCCGTGACCAGTTAGTCTTAAGTCGTTCCGATGCCTATATTGGGGTGTTAATTGATGATTTAATCACAAAAGGGACGAATGAACCTTATCGTTTGTTAACATCACGAGCAGAGTATCGCCTTCTTTTACGCCATGATAATGCCGATTTACGCTTAACTGAAATAGGTCATCAAATCGGGTTGATTCGTGACGACCGCTATGAAAAGTTCATGACCAAAAAAGCTGCGATTGAGGCTGAAAAGCTGCGGTTAGAGTCGACCTTCCTGAAACCGACAGCTGAGGTTCAAGAAATGATTAGAAGCATTGGCGGCAGTGAATTAAAGGACGGAATCCGTGCCTCTGATTTATTAAAAAGACCAGAAATGTCTTATCATCAGCTTGAAACCATTTTCCCTAGTGAGACTGCTTTAGATGAAGAAGTAAAGGAACAGGTGGAAATTCAACTAAAATATGAGGGATATATTACAAAGTCCCTGCAGCAGGTTGAACGATTAAAGAAAATGGAAGATAAGAAAATCCCAGAGAATATTGATTATGATGCCATCTCGGGACTGGCAACGGAAGCTAGGCAGAAATTAAAACTAGTTAAACCATTGTCCATTGCCCAGGCATCCCGGATATCAGGGGTAAATCCAGCTGATATTTCCATCTTGCTTGTCTACCTTGAACAAGGCAAGATCGCAAGGGTTTCGAATGAATAATTATGTGAGGAAGATAACGGAATGATCATCGAACAATTTGAAGCAAATTTACGGGAAAAAGGGATTACCCTTTCAAGTGCGCAGCTCGAACAGTTTGAGAAGTATTTTGAAACATTGGTTGAGTGGAATGAAAAAATGAACCTTACCGCGATTACAGATAAAGCGGAAGTTTATTTAAAGCACTTTTATGATTCGATTACAGCTTCGTTCTATTTTGATTTTACGAAGTCCTTTCATCTTTGTGATGTCGGTGCGGGTGCAGGGTTCCCAAGTATCCCTTTAAAAATTGTTTTTCCTCATATTGAGGTGACGATTGTTGATTCATTAAACAAGCGGATTTCTTTTTTAAATCATCTAGCTAATGTATTGGAATTGGAAAATGTTCATTTTATTCATGATCGTGCGGAAACCTTCGGGGTAAATCCGGAGTTTCGTGAAAACTTTGATGTTGTAACGGCAAGAGCGGTAGCAAGAATGTCCGTGTTGAGTGAATTTTGTTTACCACTCGTGAAAGTAGGCGGTCACTTTATTGCCATGAAAGCTGCCCATGCGAAGGATGAGTTAGGAATGGGTCAAAAAGCTATTACCACTCTTGGCGGCAGACTTGAGGAAATGTTTACGTTCACGCTGCCACTGGAAGAAAGTGAACGGAATATTCTCATCATCAAAAAAGAAAAGCATACACCAAAGAAATATCCGCGCAAGCCTGGGACTCCAGGAAAGACACCGATTGAGTAAGAAAAACAGTTTTGAGGGAACTAACAATTTTTCAATAAACATGTTATTCTAGGCAGGAAGAATTTATTTAGGTAGAGAATAAGTAATAGGGAGTTTCGTAAAGGTGGTGTTGGGGATGAAACAATCATTTACACGCTTTTTTGGCCTCGGCGATAAGGGAGAACAAGAGGTTGAACTTGAAAAAGAGTTAATTACGGAAAAAAATGAGGAAATTAATAAAATTCCAATTGATCATATAGTTCCGAACCGCTTTCAGCCTCGGACGGTTTTTGATGACGAGAAAATCGAAGAATTAGCGCGCACCATTCACATACATGGTATTATTCAACCGATTGTTGTGAGAGAATTTGCTATTGGACAATTTGAAATTATTGCCGGGGAACGCCGTTTTCGTGCGATGAAAAAGCTCGGATGGACCGAAGCGCCGGCGATTATAAAAAATTTATCGGATACCGAAACGGCCTCCGTTGCACTAATTGAGAATTTACAACGGGAAGAGCTGTCCCCAATTGAAGAAGCGATGGCTTATGGTAAATTGTTAGAATTGCACAACTTGACCCAAGAAGCGTTAGCACAACGCCTGGGGAAAGGGCAGTCAACAGTTGCCAACAAATTACGTCTTCTTAAATTGCCGCAGCCAATTCAAGAGGCATTATTATCAAAAATTATTACAGAGCGCCATGCGCGTGCTCTTATCCCTCTAAAAGATCCGGAAAAACAAGTAGCACTGTTAGCAGAGGTTATTGAAAAGAACTTTAATGTTAAGCAAACAGAGGATCGTGTCGTTAAACTGTTGGAACAAAAAAATGAAAAGCCTAAACCGAAACGGAAGGCTTTCAGTAAAGATATGCGAATCGCTGTAAATACAATTCGCCAATCCTTAACTATGGTATCTGACAGCGGGATTAATCTCGATGCTGAGGAAGAAGAATTTGACGAATTCTACCAATTTACCATCCGAATACCAAAGAAGAAGTAACAGTTAAATAGACCAATAGATGCAAGAACCAGACGCTCCCAATGTCTGGTTCTTTTTATTTGAGTTTGCTTCATTTGAAATGGTAATGTTTGGATAAAGGATGTCCTCTACTCGCTTAGTAAGAGACATATCCACGATTTAGACACTTGAATATTTTAAGAAAAATTCCAACAACCTATCTTTTTCATGATAAAATAAAGGAATGGAATTTTCCTTTCAGAAATTCAGGTTACATTAGCCATTTGAACAATATTTTTATAAAATTTAATAGAATACGAGAATAAAACTTTGAGAGAATAAAAGGGTAGGTGACATCGTGGGCAAAATTCTTGCAATCGCGAATCAAAAAGGCGGGGTCGGTAAAACGACTACCTCTGTCAACCTAGGTGCCTGCTTAGCATATATTGGAAAACGTGTCCTGCTTGTAGACACGGACCCACAGGGAAACGCAACCAGCGGGATTGGTATTGAAAAGGCAGAAGTTGACCAATGCATATATGATGTTTTAGTAGATGATGTAGAAGCAAAAAGTGTAATTAAGCCCACATCGGTGGAAAACTTGTTTGCGATTCCGGCCACCATTCAACTTGCCGGGGCAGAAATTGAATTGGTACCGACCATTTCAAGAGAAGTTCGTTTGAAACGAGCGCTTGCAGAAGTGAGGGATCAATTTGATTATATTATTATTGATTGTCCGCCATCCTTAGGCTTATTAACCCTTAATGCCTTAACGGCTTCCGATTCCGTAATAATCCCTGTTCAATGCGAATATTATGCGCTGGAAGGCCTAAGTCAATTATTAAGTACAGTAAGACTTGTTCAAAAACATTTAAATCAGGATTTGAAAATTGAAGGCGTTTTATTAACGATGCTTGATGCACGAACCAACCTTGGCATTCAAGTGATAGAAGAAGTGAAAAAGTATTTTCAAGATAAAGTATATAAAACCATTATTCCAAGGAATGTACGTCTAAGCGAAGCACCAAGTCATGGGGAGCCAATCATTACCTATGATGCGAAATCCCGTGGGGCTGAGGTGTATTTAGATTTAGCAAAGGAAGTGGTCTCGAATGGCTAAAGGTTTAGGTAAAGGCCTTAATGCATTTTTTGCGGATGTTAGTAATGAGGAAGTAGTTCAAGAAATCAAACTGAACGAATTGCGTCCAAATCCGTACCAGCCTCGTAAAACCTTCCAACAAGAGACAATCGATGAATTAAAGGAGTCAATCATCGAGCATGGCATCTTACAGCCGCTCGTGGTCAGAAAAAGTATTCGCGGTTATGAAATTGTTGTGGGTGAGCGGCGTTTCCGCGCGGCGAAAGAGGCAAAGCTTGAAACGATTCCCGCTGTAGTCCGTACACTATCAGAGCAGCAAATGATGGAGTTGGCAGTTCTTGAAAACCTACAAAGGGAAGATTTAAACCCGATTGAAGAGGGACTAGCCTACCAAATGTTAATGGAAAAGTTAAAGCTGACACAAGAAGAGGTAGCGAAACGTCTGGGGAAAAGCCGGCCGCATATCGCCAACCACATTCGTCTCCTTTCCCTCCCTCAAAAGATTCAGGAATTAATTTCAGGCGGGAAAATAACGATGGGACATGGACGAGCCTTATTAGGTCTTCGTCAAAAAGAAAAGCTGCCAAGTTTAGTCGAGAAAGTAACCAAAGAGGCACTAAATGTTCGTCAGTTAGAAAAATTAATTCAACAATTAAATGAAAATGTTCCACGTGAAACAAAAAAGCCTGAAAAGAAAAAAGATGTCTTTATCAAGGAGCGGGAACATTTCCTTCGTGAACGCTTTGGGACGACGGTCAATATTAGGCAGAACAAGAATAAAGGAAAAATTGAAATTGAGTTCTTCTCCAAAGAGGATCTAGAACGAATTTTGGAGATGCTCCATCAAGAAGATTCCTCCTTATAAGCCATCAATCGATGGTTTATTTTTTTTTACTAATATGATAGTTTAAAAGGTATATATTTCGAAGGTCGAAAAAAGGTGGATGTAAGATGTTTTTATTAGGAACGCTTGTAAATGGTCTGTTAATTGTTGTCGGCACACTTCTTGGAAAGTTGTTAAATCGGATTCCAGAAGGAATGAAAGTCACGGTCATGTATGCCATTGGCCTATCCGTAATGGTATTAGGATTACAAATGGGCTTGAAGAGTGAAAATTTCCTTATTGTTATCATTAGCCTGGTCGTTGGAGCGGTGACTGGCGAGGCGCTGAAATTAGAGGATAAATTAAATGATTTAGGATTATGGCTGGAGAAGAAAGTCGGCTCTACCAATGGAAAAGGCAGTATCTCAGAAGGGTTTGTCACTGCTACATTAATCTTTGTCATTGGGGCAATGGCGATTATTGGTGCGCTTGATAGCGGCATCCGCGGTGATCATGATGTGTTGTACACCAAATCGCTAATCGATGGATTTACCGCATTAATCTTAACGACGACGTTGGGGATTGGGGTTATTTTTTCAGCGATTCCGGTTGTCCTTTATGAAGGGGGCATTGCCCTTTTTGCGACCCAGATTGACCGGTTTGTTCCGCAAGCCTTAATGGATCAGTTTATTGTTGAAATGACGGCAACAGGCGGAATCATGATTTTTGCTATTGGCTTAAATTTAACAGGAATAGTAAAAATAAAAGCAGCTAATTTCCTGCCGAGTATCGTTGTCACTGGACTAATCGTAACAATTCTTTATAATTATCATTTGTATATCCAATAAACGTAGAAAAAAAGAGCAAATTCGTTTGCTCTTTTTAATTTGACTTTTCTTCTTCCAGCCAGTTTAAGTTTAATTCCGTCCAATTTTGCTTAGGATATAGCAGGCTTGCCTGATAGATGCCATTGGCAATGGTTTTGGCCATCCTCATCACCAGATTTAAGCGGGTGTTTTGTAAAACAAAAAACTCCATAAACCCGCTGACATTGACGATGCCAGTGATATGTATGTCTCCGACCGCCGGCAGCTCCTTGTTTACGCCTGCCCCTGGTTTGACAGGGCCATTCCCCACTTGAATGACTCCGACATTTTTCACTCTTCCCAAGCAAGCATCAATGCCAATAATATAGGGGTCATCATGTTTTGCCTGGATTTCCTTTATTTTATCAGCAAGATTAACCGCATGAATCGGATCATCTAATGTCCCGTACACATTGAACGTACGCAGGTCCTTTTCTTCCAGTAGTGTCCCTACTAGTGGCCCTAATGAATCTCCCGTGGAGCGGTCCGTACCAATACAAACAAAGACAATCGGGCGGCTTGTCACATGAGGAATACTAGCAAGTAACTCTTCAGCGAGATTTTCAGCAGCATGCAAATCATCATGGCTGATCCGTGTCTTAGCCCTCCTGTCAAAAAAACCGGTCTTCAGATTCATTAAGTCACTCCCTAACCGTAAATAGTCTTACTATTATACGGAAAATTCAGTAAATCTATACATCGAGCGGGCAGAAAAAGGAAAATTCATAATGCTATTAACTGCGAAGAATAATTGTTAAAATAGAAATGGTAAAAAGGGAGAGGATGGTGTTTAAATGACTCTTACACAAAAGGGTATGCAAAAATTACTTGATAAATTTCAAAATGAAGATACATGGTTGAATCTAGGCGAAGCCCTTTTAAAAATTATTGCGATCATAATCATTACAAATATCTTGATTCGCCTTGGAAAATTAATGATCCATAATATTTTTAAAATTAGAAATCTCTCTCCGCTTAGTACATCAGAACGACGTGAAGAGACACTTTCGAAGCTACTTGATAATGTTCTTTCATACGTGGTTTATTTTATTGCCTTTATGATGATTCTTTCTGTATTAGGAATTGATGTAAAAGCACTAATCGCCGGGGCTGGGGTGGTTGGTTTAGCTGTTGGTTTCGGGGCGCAAAGTTTAGTGAAGGATGTAATATCCGGATTTTTTATCATTTTTGAGGATCAATTTTCTGTTGGTGACCATGTTCGCATAGGACAATATGAAGGGAATGTCGAAACAATAGGATTAAGAACAACAAAAATTAAAAGCTGGACCGGAGAACTGCATATTTTACCAAATGGCAGTATCATCGAAGTAACAAACTTCTCCATTAATAATAGTATTGCGGTTGTTGATATTGCCATCGCCTATGGTGAGGACATCGCTAGGGCAGAAAAGGTGATCGAGGATGCTATTCAGTATATGCCAGCTCAATATGAAGAATTAGTCAAACCCCCTGAGTTATTAGGAATTCAAACAATGGGTGCAACAGAAATCGTTTTACGCGTTGTCGCAGAAACACAACCAATGAAGCAGGCAGGCGTTTCTCGAATGATTCGGAGAGATATTAAGCTTCAGTTAGATGAAAATGGCATTAAGGCTCCTGAACCCAAAGTGTTCATGTATGGCTCTGGACAACCTAAATAAGGGGAGGATATGGCATGGAAGAAAAAGAATTTGCTCTAAATGATGTGGTAGAGATGAAGAAACAGCATCCTTGTGGAACAAATCGATGGAAAGTCATCCGCATGGGGATGGACGTTCGGATCAAATGTGAGGGCTGCGGTCATAGTGTCCTTATTCCAAGAAGGGAATTTTCAAGGAAAATGAAGAAAATTTTGGTGAAGCATGAGGAATAACCTTATGCTTTTTTTTAGTGGCAAACTATATTATTCTTATTAGAAAAGTAGATATAGAGTTTTACGCATAGGGGGTGGGAATATTGACACAGGCACAAATCCGTCAAGCAGCATGTCCGTTAAATTGCTGGGATAGCTGCGGATTTCATGTAACAGTCGAAAATGATCGTGTCACAAAAGTAGCAGGAGACCCCTCCCATCCAATCACACAAGGAAAAATTTGTGGACGGGGGCGGATGCTTGAAACAAGAACAAACTCCTCGCAACGTTTGTTGCATCCATTAAAAAAAATAAACGGCCAATTCGAGCAAATATCCTGGGAACAGGCACTGCATGAGATTGCTGAAAAGCTCATAGATATAAAAGAAACCTACGGGTCGACGGCCGTTTTACACAGCCATGACTATGCCAATAATGGGTTATTGAAAAACCTTGACCAGCGTTTTTTCAACTGCTATGGAGGTGTAACTGAACTTTACGGTTCACTCTGTTGGGGAGCAGGCATTGAAGCACAAAAGTGGGATTTTGGCGCTGCCTACAGCCATAACCCCAATGATCTTTACCATAGCAAAAATATTATCATCTGGGGACGAAATGTCGCTCGCACCAACATGCACTTTTACGAAAAACTACTAGAGGCGAAAAAACGCGGGGCGAAATTGATTGTCATAGATCCGATCTATAATGCCACGGCTAAAATCGCCGATGAATATATATCGATTAAACCTGGGATGGACGGATTATTGGCGGCGGGAATTATCAAAGAGATGCTTCGCTTAGGGCTAGAGGATCGTGCGTTTATTGAGCAATCAACCTTGGGATTTGAGGATGTTGTTCAACTTCTGGGTACCCTTACGTTAGCGGAAATTAGTGAGATGGCCGAAGTGCCTTGTGAAGTGATGACCCATTTAGCTCAGGTGTACGCGGACAAACCAACCTCAACGTTTATGGGACTTGGCTTACAACGTTATAAAAATGGCGGTAATACGATTCGCTTGATTGATGCCCTTGCGGCAAGCAGCGGAAATGTCGGCATTGCAGGCGGCGGTGCCAATTATGCCAACCTTCAAGTGGGGCAAAGCTTTGTGTTTGAAGAATTAACCTTGCCAAATCGCAGGCAAAAGCAGCGCCAATTTTTAATTATGAAACAGGCAGAAGAAGTCCTAAAGGCAAAAGATCCGGGTATTCAGATGATTGTTGTCACATGTGGCAACCCGCTGACCCAGGTGCCTGACACCCAAGTGGTGGAAGAAGCCTTCTCTTCTGTACCAACATTGGTGGTAATCGACCAATTCATGACCGATTCGGCAAAGCTTGCAGAGTATGTATTACCGACAACCACAGCTTTTGAGGAAGAGGATATTTATTATTCGTCGATGTATCATCATTATGTGAATTATGGTCCGAAGTTGGTCTCCGCACCAGGTGAGGCAAAACCTGACTTATGGATTTGGACGGAATTAGCGAAACGGCTTGGTTTTGGGGCTGATTTTGATTTTACCAGAAAACAATTTTTGCAGATGGCCTTTCAGGCATTGGAAAAAAAGGGTGTATCCCTCGAAACATTAATGGAGAAGCATGCCCTAGAACTGCCGGTCACAGCTGTCCCATGGCAGGACCGGCAGTTTACAACCCCAAGCGGTAAATATGAATTTACCGCACGTTTGGGTCAAGAACGGTTAACCCTAGCCGTGCCAGAGGAGTCAAAGTGGACCAATCCCGAGCTTGCGGAAAAATATCCATACAGTCTGCTGACGATTCATCCAATGCGCTCCAACCACTCGCAGAACTATCATCTTTTAGGTGCAAATTTGCAACTCAAGGTTGAAGTGGCCCAAAATATTGCTGACAATCTTGGTTTACAAAAAGGTGATTTTGTCAGAGTGTGGAATGACCGCGGCTTTGTTGCAGGCTATCTTTCCATCTTACCCTCTGCCCATCCGAACACGATTAATATCGATGAAGGAATTTGGAAGCAGTTAGGCGGGTCCGTTAATAACCTGACGTCAAGCCGTGCATCAGATAATGGTCTTGGCAGTACGCTTTATGATTGTCTCGTGAATATCGAAAAAATAAACTAACTGCCGCTTTTAAAGCGGCAGTTGTCTTTTTTTATATAAATCTCTATAATTGTGAAAGACTTGTCTTTTTAATTAGCTAGAACTAATTTTTATTTAATATAGATCTTATTTTTTGAGGAGTGAAATTAATGGCATTAACAGCTGGTATCGTAGGTTTACCGAACGTTGGTAAGTCTACTTTATTTAACGCAATTACCCAGGCAGGGGCAGAATCAGCCAATTACCCATTCTGTACGATTGACCCGAACGTAGGGATCGTTGAAGTACCTGACCACCGTTTACAAAAATTAACTGAACTTGTTCAACCGAAAAAGGTAGTCCCAACTGCTTTTGAATTTACTGACATTGCTGGGATTGTTAAAGGAGCAAGTAAAGGGGAAGGTCTGGGGAATAAATTCCTTTCACACATCCGCCAAGTTGATGCAATTTGCCAGGTAGTTCGCTGCTTTGCAGATGAAAACATCACCCATGTATCAGGGAAAGTGGATCCAATCGATGATATTGAAGTCATCAACCTGGAGTTAATTCTTGCTGACATGGAATCCGTAGAAAAGCGAATTGGCCGTGTTGAGAAATTAGCTAAGCAAAAAGATAAAGAAGCTGCGGCTGAATTCGAAGTCCTCTCGATGCTTCGTGATGCTTTTGAAGCTGAAAAACCTGCTCGTACGGTTGATTTTACAGAAGAGCAAATGAAACTTGTTAAAGGATTGCATCTATTAACGATAAAGCCTGTCCTTTATGTAGCTAACGTTAGTGAAGATGATATTGCCGATCCATCAGACAATGAATATGTTCAAAAGGTGCGCGAATTTGCCGCTGCAGATAACGCAGAAGTAATCGTAATTTGTGCGAAAATTGAAGAGGAAATTGCTGAACTTGAAGGCGAAGAAAAGCAAATGTTCCTGTCTGAGTTAGGGATTGAAGAATCAGGCCTTGATCAATTAATCCGTGCGGCCTATCATTTGCTGGGATTAGCAACTTATTTTACTGCAGGTGTTCAAGAAGTTCGGGCCTGGACATTCATAAAAGGAATGAAAGCTCCACAATGTGCCGGGATTATTCACTCTGATTTTGAACGCGGCTTTATTCGTGCGGAAACAGTTTCCTATGATGATTTACTAGCTGCCGGCAGTCACACTGCCGCCAAGGAAGCTGGCAAGGTTCGATTAGAGGGAAAAGAATATGAAGTTAAAGACGGCGATGTCATTCATTTCCGTTTTAACGTCTAGAATCATCGGCTCTGCAAAGTTTGCAGAGCTTTTATTAATGGAAATAACTCATTCCTGTGAATGACATTGCATTTCTTTTATTCTTATGCTATAATTTCAACTTGTGAGTAATTAATAATTGCTCCTTGCCCAAATGGGCCGTTTAGACCAAAAGGAGGTGACTGTGATGAATAAGTACGAAATCATGTACATCATCCGCCCAAATATTGAAGATGAAGCTAAGAAAGCTCTTGTTGAGCGTTTTAATTCTATTCTTCTTGAAAACGGAGCGGAAACTGCTGAAACAAAGGATTGGGGTAAGCGTCGTTTAGCATATGAAATTAACGATTTCCGCGACGGATACTACGAAATCACTAAAACAACAACTTCAGCTGCTGCAGTTCAAGAATTTTCTCGTCTTGCAAAAATCAGCGAAGATATCATTCGCCACTTAGTAATTAGAGAAGACGCATAATATAGATTATAAATTTTTCTAGTGTTTATGTTTCACATGAAACATTTTCTGGAAGAAAAGGAGTTGATTCTGATGATGAATCGTGTCGTACTTGTTGGCCGTTTAACAAAAGACCCTGATTTGCGTTATACACCAAATGGGGTCCCTGTTGCTACCTTTACTTTAGCAGTTAACCGTCCATTTTCTAGTCAGTCAGGTGATCGTGAAGCAGACTTTATTAATTGTGTTGTTTGGCGTAAACCAGCTGAAAATGTGGCAAACTTCTTAAAAAAGGGAAGCCTTGCAGGTGTAGATGGCCGCATTCAAACCCGCAACTATGAAGGACAAGATGGTAAGCGTGTATACGTTACTGAAGTTCAAGCAGAAAGTGTTCAGTTCTTAGAACCTAGAAACGCATCTGGTGGTGGCGGTGGAAGAGGCGATAACGATCAATTCGGTGCTCCTCCAAGGGAACCACAAGGGTCTCCATATGGCGGCGGCAATCAGAATCAACGTCCAAATCAAAATTCAAATAAAGGTTATACAAGAATGGATGAAGATCCGTTTGCAGGTAATGGTCAAATTGATATTTCCGATGACGACCTTCCATTCTAAACCAACCTTAAATGAACGATCATAAAAATAAGAAAAAAGGAGGGAATTTTCATGGCAGGAGGACGCAAAGGCGGTCGCGCAAAACGTCGTAAAGTGTGCTATTTCACATCAAATGGTATCACTAAAATCGATTATAAAGATGTAGATCTACTTAAGAAATTTATCTCTGAGCGTGGAAAGATTTTACCACGTCGTGTAACTGGTACTAGCGCTAAATACCAACGTAAATTAACAGTTGCAATCAAACGTTCACGTCAAATGGCATTACTTCCATTTGTTGCAGGTGAATAATAAATAGACGGAAAAGGCAGTAAGGGTTCTCCCTGCTGCCTTTTTCTTATCCTCATAAACTTGTGTAGAACCGATTATCTCGATAAAATAAAGAATAGTGTCGAAATGTATAGGGGTGAAAGTGTGAAAGACGTACGCAAGCTAACGGAGGGTGCGATCCTCTTGGCAGCATTTGCTGCACTGCTATTAATAACCATATATGTACCCATCGTAGGGGCGATTGTCAATCTGGTATTGCCGCTTCCGTTTATTATCTTTTCTTATAAAAATAGTCTGAAACTGATTGCCGCATTCGTTTTAGCAGCAATATTTATTTCATTTATTGCCGGCTCTTTAATGGGTTTAGGCATCATGCTTATTTACGGATCCGCCGGTGTAGTTATTGGTTATTTGCTCCAAAAAGGCAAGAGTCGAACTTTTATATTGATTGCCAGTTCGCTCACCATTATGGCTGGACTAGTGATTATGTATGCAGTCGTGGTCGCTTTTATGAAAATAGATATTATCCATGAACTAACAGTGGCCTTAAATGAATCAGTTAAAAGCTCTGAGGAAATGCTGAAAGCAATGGGCAGAGAAGACCAAATAGAACGGTTGAAAGAGCGAAATGCCCTCATACTTAAGCAAATCGTGACGCTTGCGCCAAGTGCCTTAATTATGGCTTCTATTATGCTTACCTTTATTATCCAATGGCTTTGTTTTCCTATTGCGAAGAGGTTTGGAGTCAATGTTCAGCCATGGGGCCATTTTCGCAATCTTGCCCTCCCCAAAAGCCTATTATGGTATTATTTAATTTCCTTAGGGGCGATGCTCTTATTTCATCCGCAAGAGGGTACCTACATATACTCTGTTTTAATTAATGCGAGGTCGATATTAGAGACGTTTATCCTCCTGCAGGGTGTCTCGCTTTTATTTTATCTTTTCCACCAAAAGTCCGTTGCTAAGGGGCTAGGTGTGTTTGTTGTAATTCTTACTTTCATGATTCCGCTGGTCCGTTATATAATAATGTTATTAGGCATTACGGATTTAGGCTTTAATTTTCGAAAGCAATTTGAAAAGAAAGAGTAAGATTCACGACTAGGAGCTGAAAATTTTGCCTGCATTTTTAGAAAAGCGGTCCATTCGTTACCCTTTTTATGGGTTAATTGCTGTCACAGTGGTACTGCTCATTGTCCTGTATCTATATAACCGGATATTAAGTGTAGCAGGGCTATTATTAATGCTATTTCCTATTTACTATATGTTTGTGGTCGATCGCCGCCAACGAAAGGAAATGGAAGAGTACATCTCGACCCTCTCCTACCGCGTTAAACGAGTAGGCGAAGAGGCATTGATGGAAATGCCAATCGGGATTATGCTCATTAATGAAGAGTATTATATTGAATGGACAAATCCATTTCTAGCCTCTTGTTTTGATGAAGATACCTTGGTGGGGAGATCGCTGTATGATGTGGCCGATACCTTGATACCGTTAATTAAACAGGAAGTAGAAACAGAAATCATTACCCTTCATGACCGGAAATTTCGTGTCATCCATAAACGCGAGGAACGGCTTTTATACTTTTTCGATGTCACCGAACAAAAAGAAATCGAGAGAATGTACCAAAATGACCGGACGGTTATTTCGATTATCTTTTTAGATAATTATGATGACCTTACCCAGGGTATGGATGATCAAATGCGCGGGAGCATCAATAATTTGGTGACCTCTATCCTAAATAAATGGGCGCAGGATAATGGGATATTTTTAAAAAGAATTACTTCGGAACGATTTATTGCTGTGTTCAGTGAAGGGATTCTTCAAAAGCTGGAAAAAGGTAAATTTACGATTCTTGATGAAGTAAGAGAAATGACTGCTAAGCAAAATGTATCGTTTACCTTAAGTATTGGTGTCGGAACAGGTGTGACTTCTCTGCCAGAATTGGGAGGATTAGCGCAATCGAGCTTGGACTTAGCCTTAGGCAGAGGAGGCGACCAAGTAGCGATTAAATTGCCAAATGGCAAAGTGAAGTTTTATGGCGGCAAAACTAATCCAATCGAAAAGCGTACGAGAGTTAGAGCACGAGTGATTTCGCACGCCTTAAGGGATTTAATTATGGCAAGTGATAAAGTGATCATCATGGGGCATAAAAACCCAGACATGGATTCGATTGGTGCGAGCATTGGTATCTATAAAGTCGCACAAATGAATCAGAAAGATGCCTATATCGTTGTTAACCTACAGGAAATTGACAATGCTGTTAAACGGCTAATGACGGAAATTCGCCAGCAAGAGCAATTGTTTTCCCGCTTTATTGGACCAGAAGAGGCGCTTGAAATCGCTACTGAAAAAACCTTGCTCGTTGTCGTTGATACGCATAAACCGTCCATGGTCATCGAAGAAAAGCTTCTCAATAAAATTGACAATAAGGTTGTCATTGATCACCATCGCCGCGGCGAAGACTTTATTGCCAATCCACTCCTTGTTTACATGGAGCCTTATGCCTCGTCGACTTCAGAACTAGTGACAGAGTTTCTTGAATATCAGCCAAAACGGGGTAAAATTGAAATGATTGAGGCGACCGCCCTCTTAGCGGGAATCATCGTCGATACCAAAAGCTTTACATTACGAACAGGCTCAAGGACGTTTGATGCGGCCTCCTATCTAAGAGCGCATGGAGCAGATACGATCCTCGTTCAAAAGTTTTTGAAGGAAGATGTGAATACATATATTAAGAGATCCAAGTTAATTGAGTCTGTTACCTTTTACCGCGATGGGATTGCCATTGCAAAAGGAACTGAAAATGAGTTTAACGATCAAGTGATTATTGCCCAAGCAGCGGATACCTTGTTAACGATGGATAGTGTGATTGCTTCCTTTGTCATCTCAGCACGCAGTGAAGGGGTGATTGGCATCAGTGCACGGTCCCTTGGAAACATCAACGTCCAAATCATCATGGAAAGCCTCAAAGGCGGCGGGCACCTGACGAACGCAGCCACACAACTTACGGGTTTATCGGTGGAAGAAACGGAAAGCAAATTAAAGCTAGCAATTGATGATTATTTTGAAGGAGTGAAAAAGGAATGAAAGTAATTTTCTTAAAAGACGTTAAAGGTAAAGGAAAAAAGGGTGAAGTCAAGAATGTAGCTGACGGTTATGCCCATAATTTTTTACTTAAACAAGGTTTAGCGAAGGAAGCAAATAATGCTAACATTAGTACGCTCGATGCCCAAAAGAAGAAAGAAGAAAAGGCAGCTGCGGAAGAATTAGCGGAAGCAAAAAAATTAAAAGAAGTATTGGATCAAGTCACAGTTCAATTAACAGCTAAAGCCGGTGAAGGCGGCCGCTTATTTGGCTCCATCACGACAAAGCAAATTGCGGAAGAATTACAAAAGAAACATGGAATCAAAATCGATAAACGTAAGATGGAATTAGCCGATGCGATTCGCACGCTTGGCCACACGAAGGTTCCGGTTAAACTTCATCACGATGTGGTTGCAACCTTAACTGTTTCTGTTACCGAAGTAAAATAAAAATTTTTCCAATGTGAATTGTTCAGGAACATGATAGAATAGAAAAGTAATCAACACGATGTGATCGGTTTTAACTGGTCACTTTTTTCTTTTTGTTTTTTGGATATGCTAGTTTACAACTTTAATATGGCTATTTTCGCATAGATTGTTGTTTTTCGTATAAGTTCATTAACCCGTATAACTAGATGCATCGTGCCATCTTTTCGTAAGAACATATGCGAAAATTGCCTAAAGTAAATGACTCTTATATAGCTCCAAAATAACAAAGTTTACGAAAAGAGCCTTAATAATAACTCATCCTCTTCATGATAGGAGGTTTTTTGATATATGAATGACTTATATGCAGATCGCATGCCGCCGCAAAATATTGAGGCTGAGCAGGCTGTCTTAGGGGCTATTTTCTTAGAGCCTTCCTCTCTAGTATTAGCTTCAGAAATATTAATTCCTGAGGATTTTTATCGTGCTTCCCACCAAAAAATATTTAACGTTATGCTTAATCTGAATGATCAAGGAAAAGCAGTTGACCTCGTCACGGTAACAGAGGAACTTTCAGCTGCCAAACTGATCGAGGATACAGGCGGGGTTAGTTATTTAGGGGAATTGGCCGCCTCTGTTCCGACGGCCGCAAATATTGAGTATTATGCGAGAATAGTAGAAGAAAAATCATTACTTAGAAGATTAATTCGCACCGCAACCAGCATTGCCTCCGACGGGTATTCCCGTGAAGATGAAGTTGAGGCTCTGTTAAGTGAAGCCGAGAAAAATATTATGGCTGTAGCCCAGCGAAAGAATGCTGGTGCCTTCCATAATATCAAAGATGTGCTGGTTCGTACGTATGATAATATTGAGGAAATGCACAACCGCGTCGGGGACATTACCGGGATTTCAACTGGATTTGCTGAACTAGACCGCATGACAGCGGGATTCCAGCGAAATGATTTAATCATTGTCGGAGCCCGTCCTTCTGTGGGTAAAACGGCCTTCGCCTTAAATATCGCTGCCAATGTAGCGACAAAAACGGGTGAAAATGTCGCGATTTTCAGTCTCGAGATGGGTGCTGAACAGCTGGTTATGCGTATGCTTTGTTCGGAAGGCAACATCGATGCCCAGCGGCTTCGTACCGGTTCTCTTACCGACGAAGACTGGGGCAAGCTGACCATGGCGATGGGAAGTCTCTCTAATTCAGGGATTTTTATCGACGATACGCCTGGCGTTCGCATCAGTGATATCCGTTCCAAATGCCGTCGGTTGCAGCAAGAGCATGGGCTTGGAATGATTTTAATTGACTACTTGCAGTTAATCTTAGGAAGCGGCCGTTCTGGTGAGAACCGTCAGCAGGAAGTTTCCGAGATTTCTCGTTCCCTAAAGCAGTTAGCCCGTGAACTGAAAGTCCCTGTTATTGCCCTTTCTCAGCTTTCCCGTGGTGTGGAGCAGCGTCAAGATAAGCGCCCGATGATGTCCGATATTCGTGAATCAGGTAGTATCGAGCAGGATGCCGATATTGTTGCTTTCTTGTATCGTGATGACTACTATGATAAGGAATCCGAGAATAAGAATATTATCGAAATCATTATTGCTAAGCAGCGTAATGGCCCAACCGGAACCGTTTCGTTGGCCTTCGTAAAAGAATACAATAAGTTCGTCAACCTCGAGACCCGGTATAATGATGCTCCGGGTGCGTAGATTTATTTAGGTTAGCCAAAATTAATTGGCTGGCCTTTTTTTTGTGGGTTGAGGATGAAATAGAAGAAGCTAATCGTGCCCGTCATGGTCGAAAAAGAGAGTCACTGGTAACGAATAGAGTTAATTGTGCCGTTCATGGTCGAAAAAGAGAGTCGCCGGTAACGAATAGAGTGTAATCGTGCCCGTCATGGTCGAAAAAGAGAGTCACTGGTAACGAATAGAGTTAATTGTGCCCGTTCATGGTCGAAAAAGAGAGTCGCCGGTAACGAATAGAGTGTAATCGTGCCCGTTCATGGTCGAAAAAGAGAGTCACCGGTAACGAATAGAGTGTAATCGTGCCCGTCATGGTCGAAAAATAGAATTATCGGTAACGAATAGAGTATAATCACCGACTTAGGATTGACTATAATAAGATGACCTGCCATTCCTATTTAGTTTATAGTTCTTTAAAAGGATCCTCCTAATAGTTTTCTCTGACTTAATAATCTTACACCAATCCTGAACGATCTTTGTGGTAATTTTTTGATCAGGAAATAGAAGCATCAATTCAGTTACACTGCGCAAAACAGCTGACTCCACTCCTTCTGTGCATCCGCAATGGCCACACATCAATATCAATCCTTGCATCCCAGAAAAAAAGAAGTAACATCGTGGACATAGAATTCCTTTTTCCTGTTCTTCATAATGGTAGCCTGGTAAGTACGGATAAGGTGGCTCTACTTTATGGATAGCAACTAATTGTTCAGCCAATTTGTAGTGTCTTTTATTTAGATTCACAGGCCTTGCATTTAGCTTTTTCAAAAAACGGTTCAATTGAGAGTGAAAAACAAGTGATGGATTGATTGAGGTTAGATATAAGTGAAATTCAGGGTTATTGAAGATGAGATACGGTTCAAGCGGATAAGGATAGCCAAGTTCTCGGAGTAATGAACGAAGTAAGATCACACAACGATCCTGCTGGTGTACAGGATTCTTCATATCTTTTTTAGCACTCGTATACCATTTATCACCTTCAACATAGTAGTCGCCTTCAAAATTCTTGACATCCAGAGGGTAAATCTTATCTTGAGATATAAGTAACGTATCAATTTGGAATTTAGAATTGTTATACTCCAGTAATAAATCATGGAGGACCAACCATCCCTCTGATAGCCCTTCTAACCATACATCACTCTTTTGCTCCCCTTCAAAGCCCTTTTTAAGGATTGTATAATTACTGACGTCCTTATCTGTCAAATGCATTCGCGCATTTAAAGATCTCAAAAGGATAATTTTCAGTGGTTCTAAACGAGGCTTAATGAGCATATTCCACATCCTATTCATTATTTTAAGAAACTATAATTCTATTTTATGGAAAAATATCAAAGTTTACAAGATAGAGTCATAAATTAATATTTTACGAACATAATATTATATATTTATATAAATGTTCGTGTTTAGTTTGCTTTTAGCCATAAAACTTGGTAAACTTGTGTATGGAAAAAAGAAAAACGTATTTAATTTGGAGGTGCCTTATATGTCATCAGTAGTAGTTGTTGGGACGCAATGGGGAGACGAAGGTAAGGGGAAAATCACAGATTTCCTTTCTGAAAATGCCGAGACAATTGCCCGTTATCAGGGAGGAAATAATGCAGGCCACACCATACAGTTCAACGGAGAAACGTACAAATTGCACCTAATTCCATCTGGAATTTTTTATAAAGAAAAAATCTGTGTTATTGGAAATGGAATGGTTGTTGATCCAAAGGCACTTGTTACAGAACTTGCTTATTTACATGAAAAGGGCATTACAACCGATAATCTTCGTATTAGTAACCGTGCACATGTGATCCTTCCATATCACTTAAAACTAGATGCGGTCGAAGAAGAAAGTAAGGGCGCAAATAAAATTGGGACAACCAAAAAAGGTATTGGTCCAGCTTATATGGATAAAGCAGCTCGCGTTGGGATTCGAATTTCTGACTTGCTTGAACGCGATGTCTTCGAAGAAAAGCTTGAACGTAATTTGGAAGAGAAAAACCGTTTGTTTGAGCGTATTTATGAAACAACTGGATTTACGAAGGAAGAAATCCTCGACGAGTATTATGAATATGGTCAACAAATTAAACAATATGTTTGTGATACATCCGTTGTCTTAAATGATGCATTGGATGAAGGCAAACGGGTTCTTTTTGAAGGGGCACAAGGGGTCATGCTTGATATCGACCAAGGTACCTACCCATTTGTAACCTCGTCTAATCCGGTTGCTGGTGGCGTTACAATTGGTTCCGGGGTGGGACCATCTAAAATTACCCATGTTGTTGGAGTGTGCAAGGCTTACACCTCTCGTGTTGGTGACGGGCCATTCCCGACAGAATTAAATGATGAAATTGGCAATCGTATCCGTGAAGTTGGCCGTGAATATGGCACCACAACAGGTCGTCCTCGTCGTGTTGGTTGGTTTGATAGCGTTGTTGTTCGCCATGCTCGCCGTGTGAGCGGGTTAACCGATCTGTCGCTTAATTCGATTGATGTCTTAACAGGGATTGAAACGTTGAGAATCTGTACTGCCTATAGTTACAACGGTGAGCTAATTACTGAATATCCTGCAAGTTTGAAGGTATTAGCACAGTGCGAACCTGTTTATGAAGAGCTTCCAGGTTGGACAGAAGATATTACGGGAGTTAAAACATTAGACGAATTGCCTGCAAATGCACGTCATTATGTGGAACGTGTGACCCAACTAACTGGAATTCCATTAACTACATTCTCAGTGGGACCAGATCGTAATCAAACAAATGTCGTCCGCAGCCCATGGAGACAAATTTAATGCTTAACTTAGCAAATGAAGCCCTCATTTTTGAGGGCTTCAAACTTTTTAGAAACTTTTTTTAAAAAAGTATTGCGTTTAGTTGATAGTCCGTGATATTATAAAAAGCGTCGTCACGATACGACAACAAGTACGAGCCATTAGCTCAGTTGGTAGAGCACGACCGAATAAGCTTCATTGAAACAGCATCAGGGCACACGCCGAGTTGCTGCTTGAATTAGCTTTCTGAGGCGTGGGCATCCGGCGTAGCAATAGGTTAGAGTATTATTTTTGTACGAGCCATTAGCTCAGTTGGTAGAGCATCTGACTTTTAATCAGAGGGTCGAAGGTTCGAGTCCTTCATGGCTCACCATAGTTTTTTGCCTTAGCAAAATAACTTTCAATATATGGCCCCTTGGTCAAGTGGTTAAGACACCTCCCTTTCACGGAGGTAACACGGGTTCGAATCCCGTAGGGGTCATGGCTTTTGGTTGTCAGCAAAAGGCTGGCAAGGACGGTTTCCTTGCTGACAATCAATTAAATTTTGGTCTGGTAGTTCAGTTGGTTAGAATGCCTGCCTGTCACGCAGGAGGTCGCGGGTTCGAGTCCCGTCCAGACCGCCATATAAAGTGGCTCAGTAGCTCAGTCGGTAGAGCAAAGGACTGAAAATCCTTGTGTCGGCGGTTCGATTCCGTCCTGAGCCATAAAAAAAAGAAGCTTGCAGATGCAGGTTTCTTTTTTTTATGCATTTGTAACCTTGTTGTAAAAAACAATCCTCAATTTACCAAAAAACAATAGATTCCTGTCGAAAATTGTAATAATTAAGCTCCTCCTTCCGGACTATAAAAAACCCTGATTTAATAGGATTTCCCCCCTGGTTTTTAAAATGAAAACAGAAAAATGTTTCAAGCAAAAGTAGGGAAATATCAGCAATTATACATTTTTGTTACATTATAGAGACTATTAATCTATTTTCAAAAAATTATGGTAAAGTAAATACGGTCTAAAATTCTGGGAAATTCTTTAATAGTATAAACATAGATTAAGAGGGTTTTACCGTGGTTTAGGGAGGAAAAATGTTATTTTTAGATAAGATATCACAAACAAAAAAGTTATTACTCAAAACGACCATTGTGACCACCATGGCATCAGCGCTGATTGCCTTGAGTTATGGTCCTGTCGCGTTTGCTGATTCAACCAAATCAGCGGAGGATTATCATGTATACCTTGAAGGTACATATATAGGCAATGTTACGGATAAGGATGTAGTGAATAAAATAATTGCTGAAAAAGTAAGCGACACTGATCTTACTATCGCTCAGCAGGTGAAAAACATTCCTTATCAAGTATTTCCAATTGCTGAAGACGAGACAGAAACCGTTCGTACCATCAGAAATATCTTCCAGCTCCAAACGGAGGCAACAGCTATCATGATTGACGGGAAATCAGTCGCTTATGTAGATAATCAAACATCGGCGGAAGAAGTCATGAAGAAGTTGATCCATCAATACGTGCCAGAGGATCAATTAGCTGAACTTAAGGCCAGAAAAGATTCAGGTAATTCGACATTACCAGCCTTGAAAGAAAATGAGACTCGTTTATTAGACCTACGACTATCTAAAAATGTTTCATTTTCAAATGAGGATACTGCTCCAAGAAAAATTATGTCTGCTGAAGAGGCAGTTACTTTCTTACAAAAAGGGACGCTAGAGGAAAAGAAATATGTCATTCAAAAAGGCGATGTGCTCGAAACCATTGCCCATGATCATCATATGAAGCTGGCGGACATCTTAGCGATGAATCCTGGACTAACCGGGGATAAACTAATTAAGATTGGTCAAAAAATTAATATGACCGTTCCAAAACCATTTATTGAAGTGATTGTTGAAAAAGAAGTAAACAAAAAAGAAGAAATTCCTTTTAAAAAGAAAGTGGTTGAGGACAAATCCCTTTTAAAAGGAAAAACAAAGGTAAAACAAGAAGGTAAAATTGGAGCACGCACAGTTACCTATAAAATCTCTGAACAAAATGGTGTAACCTTAAACAAGGATGAGGTAAATGAAACGATCCTTGAACAGCCAGTTAATGAGATTATTATTAAAGGAACAAAGGTAATCCCTTCGCGCGGTGATGGTACCTTTGCCTGGCCAACCGTTGGTGGATATGTATCCAGTAAGCAAGGTCCTAGATGGGGCAAAATGCATAAAGGGATTGATATTGCCGGGCCAAGTAACAGAACAATCAAGGCAGCTGATAATGGCGTGATTGTTTCTGCAGGCTGGGGCGGCGGTTATGGTAATAAAATTGTGATTGACCATCGAAATGGTTTCCGTACGCTATATGGCCATATGTCATCGCTTAAGGTTAGAGCAGGCCAGACGGTATCAAAAGGATCCGCGATAGGAGTAATGGGAGCTACAGGAGATGCTACAGGCGTACATTTGCACTTTGAAGTGTATAAAAACGGCAGCTTGGTAAATCCACTTTCTTATTTAAGATAAAAGGTGAGTCTCTAGTTATGACTAGGGACTTTTCCTATTTTTGTGAAAGGAAAAAATTGTAATACCAGTCTTACCAAATGGTTATAGGTGAATTTATGCGAATAACATGATACAGTAAAATAGTATAGTTATGACTTCTAGTAATATTTGATTAAATAGATTGAAACAACAAAATGAAAAGGAGCGATGGTATGGAAAAGAAAATTCTTGTTGTCGATGATGAAAAGCCAATTGCTGATATACTCCAATTTAACCTAAAGAAAGAAGGATACGTGGTCTATTGTGCTTATGACGGGAACGAAGCAATCGAGTTGGTTGAGGAAATACAGCCAGACCTAATCCTTTTAGATATTATGCTTCCCTTACGTGACGGAATGGAAGTCTGCCGTGAAATTCGTAAGAAGTATGAAATGCCTATTATTATGCTGACGGCGAAGGATTCTGAAATTGACAAAGTTTTAGGACTTGAGTTGGGTGCTGATGATTATGTGACGAAACCGTTTAGTACTAGGGAATTAATTGCCCGCGTAAAGGCTAATTTACGCCGTCACCAACAAGTGCTGACACCGCCAGATGCGGAAAATGAAACGAATGAAATTGAAGTTGGCTCACTGACGATCCATCCAGATGCCTATATCGTTTCCAAACGCGGTGAGACGATTGAATTGACGCACCGTGAATTTGAATTACTTTACTATTTGGCCAAGCATATCGGTCAAGTGATGACGAGGGAACACCTCTTACAAACGGTTTGGGGTTACGATTACTACGGCGATGTACGGACAGTGGATGTTACAGTTAGAAGATTGCGGGAAAAAATTGAGGACAGCCCTAGCCATCCAACATGGATTGTTACAAGGCGCGGGGTAGGATACTATTTGCGCAATCCTGAACAGGAGTAAAAAGAATGAGAAAGGTTGGTTTCTTTCGCTCTATACACGTAAAATTTGTTATCATCTATGTCCTCCTTATATTAGTGGCCATGCAAATTATCGGTGTTTATTTTGTCAAACAACTGGAAGAAACATTACGGACAAACTTCCAAACATCGTTAAAACAACGGGTTGATTTGCTTGCGTATAACATTGTTGAGGAAATGGAGAAGGAGAGAACGCCTGAAGATCCAACACTCGAAGAAGATATCAAAAAAATCTTAAGAGACTTTGATGCAGGTGACATTTCAGAAGTTCAGGTGATTGAAAACAGGTCCCTTAAAATTCTAGGTACCTCCCATCCGAGTAACCAAGGGGTAGTTGGCCAACGGACCACGAAACTTCAGGTGAAACAATCAATGGTATTAGAAGAGGACCAAAGTGTCATTAATATCGATAAACAAACTGGACATCGGATATGGGTCCTCTCTACACCGATTAAGTCTGGGAAAAAGGTCATCGGTGCTATTTATTTGGTGGCTAAAATTGAGAATGTCTTTGAACAAATGAAAACGATCAATCGGATTTTTGCCACGGGTACAGCGATTGCCTTATCTATTACCGCTTTGTTGGGCATTTTGTTAGCTCAAACCATCACTAGGCCAATTGCTGATATGAAGAAGCAGGCATTAGCGATGACCAAGGGTAATTTTTCAAGAAAAGTAAAGGTCTATGGCAATGATGAAATTGGTACTCTGGCGATTACATTTAACAATTTAACGAAGAAGCTGCAAGAAGCACAGGCCATGACTGAAGGGGAACGTAGAAAACTTTCCTCTGTTTTGTCTTATATGACCGATGGAGTAATTGCAACGGACCGGAAAGGCCGTGTGATTTTGATCAATGAACCAGCGGCAGAAATGCTGAATGTTTCACGTGAAACAGTGCTGACACAGCCGATCGTAGAGTTACTAGATTTAGATGATACCAATTCCTTTGAGGATTTATTGGAAGAAAAGGATTCCATCATTTTAGATTATAGTACCAATAAAGAGCGGTATTTCTTGCGCGCAAACTTCTCTGTTATTCAAAAGGAGACAGGCTTTGTCAATGGATTAATTGCCGTTCTACATGATATAACCGACCAAGAAAAAATTGATGCGGAACGGAGAGAGTTTGTCGCCAATGTATCCCATGAACTAAGAACACCTCTGACAACGATGAGGAGTTACTTAGAGGCCTTGGCAGATGGAGCCTGGCGGGATGAGGAGATTGCCCCGAACTTTTTAGAGGTGACGCGGACTGAAACAGAGCGAATGATTCGCCTGGTGAATGACCTCCTCCAACTTTCCAAGATGGATAGTACTGATTATAGACTTACCATTGAGTGGGTTAACTTTGTTGATTTCTTCGATCGCATCATTGACAGGTTTGAAATGTCTAAGGAACAAAATGTTACCTTTAAACGAAAGCTCCCTAAGCATGCGATCTTTGTTGAAGTTGATGAAGATAAAATGACACAGGTTTTATACAATATTATTTCCAATGCCCTAAAGTACTCACCAGAAGGCGGACAAGTCACTTTTTCAATGAAAGAAAAGGATGAGCAAATTATAGTCAGCATTTCAGACCAAGGGGTGGGAATTCCAAAAGAGAATATTGGAAAGATTTTTGACCGCTTTTATCGTGTCGATAAAGCGAGAACTCGAAAATTAGGCGGTACAGGCCTTGGTCTGGCGATTGCAAAGGAAATGGTTAATGCTCATGGCGGGGCAATCTGGGTAACAAGTGAGGAAGGGAAAGGAACGAAAATCTCCTTTTCACTCCCGTATGAACGTTCTGAAGAGGATGAATGGTCATGAGATACGAAAATATTAAATCAGGGATTTTGATTGTATTAGTATTGGTTAGTATTTTGTTAACTTGGAACCTTTGGACCTACCAACCGAACTACGAAACGATGGAAAGTAACAAGTATGTAGAAGAGGTCACTTTAAGTGAAAAACAAGAGGTCCAAAAAATCGTCAGACCTGATCAGCTATTTTACCATATGAAAGGTCAGCATTACGGGACTAACAACACAGGTGAAATTGAAAAGGTAATTAAGGAAATCAGCGGTTGGTCCTTCTTTGATGTAAAAAAATATACGAGCGAAGTTAAAAATATCAAGCAATTAATCTCTGGCAGCGGCAATACGGAAATTATTTTTCCAGGTGACGTGCCGATTGAGTTATATCGAAGTGTATTAACGATCGAGGGCAAAAAAATACCTTCCTTCAACTTCAATCGGATTATTATCAATGTGGAGAATTCGGCAAAGGAAAATGGAATTGTTTACTTTGTTTCCACAGAGAGCCAGCAAGTTTATATTAGTCACATATCTTCAGCTAATTTAAGTGAATTTAAACGTGATTTTTATATGAAGGCAGAAAAATATCCACGTCATTTTGCTTTTGAAGCATCCGATAAGCGGACCATTTTTCTTCCGGAAACGGTCACTGAGATGACGACCTATAAATATTTACCTGTTACCCTGGATTCTGAAGAATTCAAAGAGGCCCTTTTTAGCGACCCTAGTTTTGTTCAAAAAAGCTTTGTTCCTTCAGGAGAAGAGTACACAAACGATTCTAGTAAAATGACGGTCAATTTTGAAAGCAATCTCCTTCGCTATGTCAATCCGACTGTAGAAGAGAACTATGTCAACAGTTCCTATGATTTAGTGAAACGAAGCATTGATTTTGTCAATGAACATGGCGGTTGGACAGATCCCTATCGCTATGTTTATAAAAATGAATATACCCACTCTGTAACCTTTCGTTTATATAGCATGGATGGCTATCCTGTTTTTAATGGAAATGGCATTTCTGAGATTAGTGAGGTGTGGGGGCGCGATGAAATCAATAAGTATATTCGGCCCAATATTGCCTTAGAGCTACCATTAACAACGGAGATGGTAAAGGTGACCCGTCCTTCAGGACACGACGCCTTGAAATATTTACAAAACAAAAAGAATTTTAAACCAGGCCTTCTTGAAGAAATGATCTTGGGCTATCGGATGGAACGGGATTCAAAGGAGAATAAACTAATCGTCTTAGAACCTACCTGGTTCTATCGCTATGATCAATCATGGGGAGAAATTACGATGGAAGACCTGGGAGGTACGCAGCATGGATTGGAGTAAGATAAAGACTATTTTTATTATCACCTTCTTAATCTTAGATGTTTATCTCTTATATCAATTCATGAAAATCCGTGATGCTAATAAATATGAGTTCATTACGGAAGCCTCGTTTGAAGAAAAGTTAAAAGCAGATGAAATCAAATATGTGGACCTTCCCAAGGATCCCATTCAAGCCCAGTATCTTAGTGCCAAACCGAAAGTGTTTAATCAGGAGGATGTTGATAAGCTGAAGGGACAGTCAGTGGTGATAAGGGGAACCGGAAGTACCACGCTCCATGTTACATTAGAAAAGCCGTTGAAGATCACTGCAAAGTTTGAACCAGCCGAGCTGTCTGCTTTTTTAAATGACAATGTCCTTTTTGGCGAGGATTATCAATTTGGGGAGAAAAGTGAAAAGGATCAATCTATCACTTACTTTCAGATCTCAGGGAATGTCCCTTTATTTAAAAATATTAATGGAATGATTACCTTTAAAATTGGTGAAGGGAATCAAATTGTCTCCTATGATCAGACCTACCTGGTGGAAATGGAAAAATTAACGGACAAGGAAGAAATTTTGAAGCCGTTAAAGGCGATTGAAACCTTGCACCAGAAGGGAATGTTGAAGTCAAAGAGCAATATAACCGCGATTGAACTTGGTTATTCTACGCTCATTCAGTTGGCTGCCTCCCAAGTATTAGCGCCCACTTGGCGCTTTGAGGTCGATGGCAAGGAGAGCCTATTTGTGAATGCATTTGAAGGGCAGATTATTCAATTTAACAGCGATGAAAAAAGTAAAGTGGAGTGAAATCGTATGTCTTTAAGTTATAGCATTCTTGCAAGCGGGAGCACAGGAAACGCCCTTTATGTGGAGTCTGATGAGCATTCGTTTCTTGTTGATGCGGGGTTTAGCGGCAAGCAAATGGAGGCTCTTTTTGGACAAATTGATCGTGATATTAGTAAGCTTTCCGGAATATTTGTCACGCATGAACACAGTGATCATATTAAAGGAATTGGCGTTCTTGCCCGTAAATACCATTTGCCTGTATATGCTAATGAAAAAACGTGGCGGGCTATGGAAAGTTCAGTGGGCGCTATTCCAACCGAGCAAAAGTTTGTTTTTAATATGGAAACCGTGAAAAGTTTTGGATCGGTGGATATTGAGTCATTCGGGGTTTCACATGATGCGGCCGAGCCAATGTTTTACGTGTTTCATCATTCAGGGAAAAAACTTGTCCTTATCACGGATACGGGCTATGTTAGCGACAGAATGAAGGGAACTATTTCGAATGCCGATGTGTATATATTTGAATCGAACCATGATGTGCAAATGCTGCGGATGGGCAGGTATCCTTGGAACATTAAGCGAAGAATTTTAAGTGATGTGGGCCATGTTTCTAATGAGGACGCGGCTCTAGCGATGAGTGATGTGGTTGGCGATCAAACGAAACGAATTTACCTTGCTCATTTAAGTATGGATAATAACATGAAGGATTTAGCCAAAATGGCGGTAACCCAGACCCTTCAAGAACGTGGTCTGATTGTAGGGGAACAATTCGGAATCTATGATACCGACCCGAAAATACCGACGGCTTTAACAGCTGTATAGTTGTTTATAAACAAAGTAGTGAGTGGAGATCTTCAATAGATCTCCGCTTTTTTTATATGTGACTGGATGTTAAATATACTAGGAAACACTTTGATGCCACTTTTCGTGGTATTGACACTCAATGAGGACAAGACCAGCCGTCAGAATTGGAATTCTGTCCTCATGAAAATAAGTTAACATTTTTAGATATTAAAAAACTATGAACAAAGTCGTAAGTTTTTATTAATACAAGGTAATTTTTAAGTAATTTAACGCAGAGCGAGTATAATTGTTATTATAAGCCAAAATAAACGATAGCAATCTTTTCGGAAAGTGAGGAATGGTGTAAAGTGGGTTACTATGATGATCATTCACAAAACCGCTTCAGGGAACAGAAAGGAAATCGAGGTGGGGTTTTCCTTGCCAGCGTCGTTGGTGCCATCCTTGGGGCCATTTTAGTTATCATTGCCATCCCTGCCCTATCAAATCGGGGGATTCTTCCCTATCAAATTGAAACAAATGAAAACAAAGCCGTAGAATCGACTACCAATAATAATAACCAGAATGTCATTCAAAAACAGATTGCCTATGACGTGACTACCAATACAACGAAAGCGGTTGACAAGGCTGCAGATGCAGTTGTTGGAATCAATAATATCCAGTCTACCAGCTTTTGGTCTGACGAAGAAGCGGATTCAGGGGAAGAAGCAGCCGGAACGGGCTCAGGAGTGGTTTATAAGAAAGCAGGAAATAAAGCCTATGTTGTGACGAATCATCACGTGGTTGAAGGAGCCGCAAAGCTAGAGGTAAGCTTTAGTGATGGCACAAAGATTCCAGCTAAACTGCTCGGCAGTGATGTCTGGACTGATTTAGCTGTGCTCGAGGTCGATGCGGACAAGATTAAAAAAGTTGCTGAGTTTGGTGATTCTGATAAATTAAAAATAGGCGAACCGGTCATCGCGATTGGTAACCCGCTCGGCGCGACCTTCTCAGGTTCCGTCACACAAGGAATTATATCTGGACTAAAGCGGACGATTCCCGTTGATATTAATCAGGACGGGTTAATTGACTGGAATGCGGAAGTACTGCAAACTGATGCGGCGATCAATCCTGGTAACAGCGGCGGGGCTTTGATTAATATTGCGGGTCAGCTTATTGGAATTAACTCGATGAAGATTGCACAAAATGCAGTAGAAGGAATTGGTTTATCGATTCCGATTAACTCCGCACGACCAATCATTGACGACCTTGAAAAGTTTGGCACGGTCAAACGTCCATATATGGGTGTTGATTTAAAATCAGTCTCTGAAATTCCTGCATACTACCAAGAAGAGGCCCTGAAACTACCTCGAAACATCAATTATGGGGTAGCCTTACGACAAGTCGTTCCGAACTCGCCGGCAGCACAAGCAGGATTACAAGAGTTGGATGTCATCGTTGAGATGGATGGGGAAAAAATTAATGATGTCATCGATCTCCGGAAGCATTTGTACCAGAAAAAGAAAATTGGTGAACAGATGAAAATTAAATTTTACCGTGATGGGAAACTGAAACAAACTACCTTAACATTAACAGGAGATACAACTCAATAAAGCTCCAGAAAAAACGGGAAAGTGAGATGTCACTTTCCTTTTTTTATTTATGTTATTATGTATAAGTTGGTGAGGTATCTCGTATGACAGTCGATTATTAAACAAACAATAACATTAAATAGTAAATGAAGGAAAGGTTGACGATAAAAATGATTTATAGCTGTGAAGAACATGTGGATATTGCCTTAGATGAGATTGTGGATGAATTTGAGACATTTCCGGTATTATCAAAAATAGATGGGGATAACTTATCAACACACTGTGAATATTGTCAAAATCTAGCGACATATGTTGTGGCGAACAAGTGATTCCATACAAGATGTGGATAAAAAATGTGAATATGTGGATAACTTCTGTGGATATCTTGTTTGTAAACTGTTTGTAATCAAGTTGAAAAGGGCTGTGGATTGTGAATATCTCAATTATTACGGTTGGTAAATTAAAAGAGAAATATTTAAAGCAGGGTATTGATGAATATTTAAAACGACTGACGGCCTATGCGAAGGTCGATGTGATTGAAGTGGCTGATGAAAAGGCACCAGAAATATTAAGTGAGTTGGAAATGGTACAAGTGAAACAAAAGGAAGGCGAACGGATTTTAGCAAAGATAAGCCAAGATACATATGTCATTGCCTTAGCGATCCAAGGGAAATTAGAGTCGTCCGAAGAACTAGCAGATTCATTAGATAAACTTGCAACCTATGGAAAAAGTAAAATTGCCTTTGTCATTGGCGGATCATTGGGCTTGAGTGAAGAAGTCATTAAACGATCGAATGAGCAGCTGTCGTTTTCGCGGATGACCTTTCCCCATCAGTTGATGAGGTTGATATTGGTAGAACAGGTATACCGCGCGTTTCGGATTAATCGGGGGGAACCGTATCATAAGTAAATGAGGTTTTTTAAGGAGCCGAAAAAGGCTTCTTTTTATAAGTGTTTTTTCATATTTAAATTGTCCCTTTAATATAGTACTTAATATATACTTGTCGATTTTTTGGTAGTCCTTGAATATTGCAGTATGAAGGAGATGAGGAGATTGCCCGAGAGCTCAGATAAGAAATCTGATCTTAATGTCATCTATATCGTTCTGGATGACGTGGGTTATTCAGCATTAGGCTGTTATGGTTCTGAGATTGAAACACCTAATATTAATTCATTAGCAGAAAACGGTCTAAGGTACAATAACTTTAATGTAACCCCTTTGTGTTCACCTACCCGTGCTTGTCTACTAACAGGCCGTAACTGCCACTCGGTGGGGGTGGGAATCATAACGGATATAGATTGGGGGCCTCAATATCCTAATAAACGAGGAAGAATTTCAAACTCGGCTGCCACCTTGGCTGAAATTTTAAAGTGGAATGGGATGGCTACTTATATGGTTGGAAAGTGGCATCTGGTTCCAGGTCATGAAGCTGCATCGAGCGGGCCATTTGAAAACTGGCCGCTCTCAAAAGGCTTTGAGCGGTATTATGGCTTTTTATTAGCGAATACGGATCAGTATGCGCCAGATTTAGTTTTTGATAATCATCGTGTAGACAAACCTGATAAATCTAATTACCATTTATCAGAGGACCTGGTTGATAAGTCGCTCGAATTTTTGACGGATCATCTCTCTGTTACACCTGACCGTCCCTTCTTTCTTTACTTAGCCTTCGGGGCCACGCATGAGCCCCATCAGGTACCAAAGGAATTGATCGAAAAATATGAAGGGGTATACGATAAAGGCTGGGATCAAATCAGGGAAGAGAGATTCAACGTGCAAAAGCAAATGGGAATCATCCCGCCGTACACCGAACTCGTAGAACGTAATCCAGGAATTAAGCCATGGGATGAACTGACAAAGAAAGAAAAATTATTGTTTACCAAATTCCAACAGACGTATGCTGGATTTCTTACTCACACAGATCAGCAAATAGGGAGATTACTCGATTTCTTGAATTCAAAAAACAAGATGGGTGATACCATTATTGTGTTACTTTCTGATAATGGAGGAAGCCAGGAAGGAGGCTGGAACGGTTCTATTAACGATTCTGCCTACTTCAATGGGATTGAAGAAAGTGTAGATCAGATGTTTACTCAAGTAAATGAAATAGGAGGTCCGTTCACAACCCCCAATTATCCTAAAGGTTGGGCGCAGGTTAGTAATACACCTTTTAAATATTATAAGCAGAATACGTTTTATGGAGGGACTCACGTTCCCCTAATCATCCAATGCCCTCAAAGTATTCTAGATCCTGGTTCCATTCGTTCACAATTTTATCATGCGATTGATATTACTCCTACTATACTAGAACTCCTAAACATTGAAGCACCTAAACTATACGAAGGTGTTCCACAAATGCCGCTCCATGGTGTGAGTATGTTGGATACATTTACAGAACCGCTTGCCCCATCAAAGAGAAAAACTCAGTACTTTGAAATGCTCGGACACCGTGCTATTTGGCAGAATGGATGGGTGGCTGTTACCTATCATGAAAGAGGAGTCCCTTTCCAGGAGGATCAATGGGAGTTATACCATGTAAACCAGGATTTTTCCCAAAAGTATAATTTAGCAAATAAGTATCCAGATAAATTAAAGGAGCTTCAAGCAATTTGGTGGGAAGAAGCGAAGAAGTACGGTGTTCTTCCTTTAAATGACAATCCGTTTATAAAAGGTTATTACGGCTTGCAGGAGGGAAGAACAACGTTCACATTCTATCCTGGAATGGCTCATTTGCCATCAACTGCTGCTCCACAACTAACCCTTTCTTCTTATTCCATCACCATTCCAATCTTTCGTTCCAATCCTTCAGAAGAAGGAGTCTTACTTGCTCATGGAAATCATTCAAGCGGCTATACATTATATATTAAAGATAACTACCTATTCTATGAATATAATTATGTTGGCTCCGTCTATATGATTCAATCGTCCGTACAAGTACCTACTGGGTCTTCGACTGTAAGATTTGATTTTAAACGAGGTCAAGAAACGAGTGGAACGGGTAAGCTTTCTATCAGTGGACTGCAAGTTGGCACACGGTACATGCCTCGTACATTACCATTTCTTATTTCTATTGAGGGAATGGATATAGGCCGGGATCGATTAACTTCTGTGAGCGCTAACTACCCAGTTCCGGAATTTCCGTTTACCGGGCAAATACAGAAAGCGGTTATTGAACTGTATAATGACCCGATGTTTTTTAAAAAGAAAAAAAGAGATCCAATCTCCATTAATATAAATGGTTCAATTTCTTATCTTTAGAGAAAGGAGGTAGACAATTGGGGAGTTTTCACATTCTTGCTAAGCCGACAGGTCCAATCTGTAACCTTGATTGCAAATACTGTTTTTACACAGAAAAGGAAGTGTATTATCCGAAAAATCATTCATTCCGAATGCCTGATGATGTTCTAGAGTCGTATATTAAACAATATATTGACTCACAGGATACACGAGAAATTATCTTTGCCTGGCAAGGAGGGGAGCCAACATTAATTGGCTTAGATTTCTTCCTAAAAGCAGTTGCGCTGCAAAAAAAGTATGCTAACGGGAAGCCAATCACTAATACGATTCAAACAAATGGAACATTATTAAATGATCGCTGGTGTGAATTCTTTTCGGCCGAACGTTTTCTGGTAGGTATAAGCTTGGATGGACCCGAGCCTATTCATGATAAGTACCGGATTGATCGTGGGGGAAAACCTACGTTTGAATTGGTCATGAAGGGCATATCCCTGTTAAAAAAACATCACGTCGAATTTAACGTCCTAACCTGTGTCACGAGACATTCTGCTTATAAAGCTCTGGAAATATATCATTTCTTTAAGCAGCAAGAAATTCAATATATCCAGTTTATCCCTATTGTAGAAAGAGAAGTGAATGAAGGAACGGCAGAGCTGTCTCTAAGACATGCGGCCCCGCCTTCTTTTTTAGTAGAAGAAGCAATACAAACAGTCACTCCTTGGACGGTAGAACCTGAAATGTATGGAGACTTCCTCATTCAAATATTTAATGAGTGGGTTCTGAAGGACGCAGGTTCCGTTTTTGTCATGAATTTTGAATGGGCGTTAGCTGCTTGGATCGGAATTCCGTCACCAATTTGTATTTTTGCAGAAGAGTGTGGCCGAGCAGTAGCGATGGAACACAATGGGGAGCTGTTTTCCTGTGATCATTACGTGTATCCTGAATATCGATTAGGAAATATTACTGACGGCTTATTAAATAGTATAAATCATCCAGCGCAGCTTGCCTTTGGCCGAAAGAAAAGGGACACACTTCCCTCCGTGTGTAGAAGCTGCCAAGTTCGTTTTGCTTGTCAGGGGGAATGTCCTAAACATAGATTTCTCATTTCAGATCAAAATGAACCAGGATTAAATTATTTATGCGCATCCTATAAAAAATATTTTACACATATTACTCCGTACATGAAAATAATGAAGCAACTGCTACAAGATGGATTGCCTGCTTCCTATATTAAAGAAATACTTATGAACCAAGGCGGTTTATAAAAATCTAAAAAAGGGTTTTTATACCTCATTTTGATTATTCATGGTGAACCGTACCATAAGTAAATGAGGTTCGCCAAAATGTTTTAGATGAGGACGGGCTCTGTCCATAATAAATAAATAACATTAAAAGGTTATGTTGTCTGATACCCAAAAAAAGTATAAAAAAAACTGCCCAATAGTCATT
>NZ_JBJORY010000025.1:0-51556 GCF_046562815.1 Neobacillus sp. 204 | reverse complement strand
GTCCTGAGCCAGGATCAAACTCTCCAAGAAAGTTGATTAGCTCATAAAAGTTACGTTGGCTTAGTTTCAATAATGAAACTAAATTTATTGTTTGTTTGCACGATCTTGTTTGTTTAGTTTTCAAAGATCAATTACTCAATCGCCTTAAAGCGACTTTATTATCTTATCAAGTTATCACGATAATGTCAACAACTTTTTTAACTTCTTTTTTGTTACTGCCATTGCGTCGCAGCAACAGATATTAATATACCACCATTATAGAACGGGCGCAATAGTCTTTTGTATTTTTTTATCAAATAATCAAAGTAATAATATTCTAACTCTTCTTGTTTGAAGTCATAAAAAAAGTGCCAATGATATGGCACTTTTTTAAAGATATTATTTATGACGCATAAGCGGGAATAATAGTACGTCACGGATAGATGGTGAATTAGTAAGCAGCATAACTAAGCGGTCTATTCCGATTCCTAATCCTCCGGTAGGCGGCATACCATACTCTAAAGCTTCAACGAAATCATCATCCATCATATGAGCTTCATCATTTCCTTGTTCACGTTCTTTTAATTGTGCTTCAAACCGTTCTCTTTGATCAATTGGATCATTAAGCTCTGTAAATGCATTCGCATGTTCACGAGCGACAATGAACAATTCAAAACGATCCGTAAATCTTGGGTCCTCATCATTTTTCTTTGCTAGCGGTGAGATTTCGACAGGATGTCCGTAAATAAAGGTAGGCTGAATTAACTTTTCCTCTACCTTTTGCTCAAAGAATTCATTCACAATGTGACCATAAAGCATATTGTTATTAATTTCGACACCGTGTTCTTTGGCAAGTTCACGTGCTTCTTCGACACTCATCTCTTTCCAGAAGTCCGCACCGGTGTATTCTTTAATGGCATCCACCATATGGAGTCTTTTCCATTCAGGTTTCAGGTCAACTTCATAATCACCATATTGAACAGTCGTTGAACCAACTACTTCTTGGGCAATATGGGCAATTAAATTCTCTGTAAGACTCATGATATCCCGGTAGTCCGCATAGGCTTCATAAAGTTCAATCATTGTGAATTCCGGATTGTGACGGGTTGAAACACCTTCGTTCCGGAATACACGGCCAATTTCGTAGACCTTTTCTAGTCCGCCCACGATCAAGCGCTTTAAGTGCAACTCAATAGCAATCCTCATAAACAATGGCATATCAAGAGCATTGTGATGTGTAATGAATGGACGTGCTGAAGCTCCACCAGCAATCGAATGCATCATTGGTGTTTCTACTTCTAAATATCCGTGGTCATCTAAATAACGACGCATGGATTGAATAATACGGCTTCGTGAAATAAAGGTAGCCTTACTTTCCTGACTCATAATTAAGTCCAAATAACGTTGGCGGTAGCGCTGTTCAACATCCTTTAGTCCGTGGAATTTATCAGGGAGCGGACGCAAAGCCTTTGTTAAAAACACAAAGTCTTCAACTTTTACGGATAATTCGCCTACTTTTGTTTTAAATAGAGTTCCAGTTACCCCAATGATGTCTCCTAAGTCTGCGGAATCAAATAGCTGGTAATTTTCCTCGCCAATCGCATCCTGCCGAACATATACTTGGATTTGACCTGTTAAATCTTGAAGATGTGCAAAGCCTGCTTTCCCTTTTCCACGCTTCGTCATAATTCGGCCTGCTAAAGAAACGGAAACATTCTTTGCTTCAATATCTTCTTTTTCTAGTTCTCCATAATGTTCAACCAATTCTGTTGTACTGTGGGTGCGGTCAAAACGTTTGCCGAATGGATCAAGACCATTTTCGCGCATGGTATTCATTTTTTCACGTCTGACCCTTAATTGGTCATTTAAATCTTCCTGACTCATAAAATCCACTCCAATAATCTTTTTATTATGTAAAATGCTTTTTATATAAGGCAATTCCATTTTTCTACATACTTTATTATTTTACACAAACTTATACTTTCAGACATCAAAAAGTTCTTAATAAAATAAAAACTGCCAGTTTTTTCACTGGCAGCATCAATTAGTATAGAAAAGACACTTTAAGTGACAAATTTATCCTACAATCAATTGGTTTTGTTCTTTTTCTTCAACCTCTGCAACCAAATCATTTAATAATGCCACTAAATCATCTCTCGTCTCACACTCATTAATCGCATTCCGAACTATGGCATTGCCGCGTACCCCTTTTAAATACCAGGCAGCATGCTTGCGCATTTCGCGTACAGCAATATTTTCATTTTTCAGAGCGATTAAACGGTCTAGATGAAGGATACATACATCAATTTTTTCTCTAACAGATGGTTGAGGCATTAAAATACCAGTTTCTAAATATTGAACGGTGCGATAGATCATCCAAGGGTCACCTAAAGCAGCTCTCCCAATCATTACTCCGTCAACACCTGTTTCATCAAGCATGCGTTTAGCATCTTGTGGTGTTTGAACGTCCCCATTACCAATCAACGGAATATTTAGGTTTTGCTTTACTTCACGAATGATATCCCAGTTAGCTTTGCCCTCATACATTTGAACACGTGTTCGGCCATGCAAGGATACAGCCTTTCCGCCAGCTCGTTCTACTGCCTGGGCATTTTTTACGGCAAAAATATGCTCTTCATCCCAGCCTATCCGCATTTTTACAGTAACAGGTTTTTCAACTTCCGCTACTACCGCTGAAACCATTTCGTAAATTTTATTCGGGTCAAGCAGCCACTTTGCACCAGCATCACACTTCGTAATTTTCGGTACAGGGCAGCCCATATTTATATCGATAATATCAGCATTGGTATTCTGATCAACAAATTTAGCCGCCTCGACAAGTGTTTTTCTCTCACCGCCAAAGATTTGCAAACTTAACGGTTTTTCTCGCTCATCGATATAAAGCATATTCATTGTTTTCTCATTTTTATTAACAATACCTTTATCACTTACCATCTCTGCACAAACTAAACCAGCACCAAACTCTTTTACCGTTAAACGGAATGCCGAGTTACATACTCCTGCCATCGGAGCTAGTACGACTGGATTCTTTATTTCAATATCGCCAATTTTCAACATGAAACCACCTCCTATTCTTCTTGAAATTATTTGTTAACAGACACTTTCGCTTTATCATTCTTTTGGTGTTAGGTCGTCTATGGTGATTTTTAAAGATTCCGCAATCCTTTCAAGCAATTCAGCGGCAGGAAGGCGGTTCCCTCTTTCAATTTCGCCTAAAATCGATACTGATACACCCAATTCCCTCGAAAAACCTTCTTGCGTAAAGCCCTTTAACTTTCGATAGGCTCGAATACGTCTTCCCCATTTTTCCGCTTCCATATTCGGACTCCTTCTTTATTTGGTAATTCTTCTAACGATGCCTCAAGTACTTTATTTATCTCCGAACATTTCTTTTCATTATATATTTCTAAAAGTGGAATAATTACAAACGCTCGTTCTAACATCCTTGGATGTGGAACAGTGAGCTTCTCGCTCTCAATATTTTCTTGGTTAAAGGTAAGAATGTCAAGGTCTATTGTTCGTGGACCCCACTTTATTTCCCTTTTTCTCCCAAGTTCTAGCTCGATTTTTAAACATACCTCTAATAATTCCATGGGGCTGAGTACCGTCTGAATCTCAAGTACCATATTCAAAAATAAGTCTTGATTTTCATAGCCAATCGGATCCGTCTCATAAATGGAGGAGTAATTTACCAATTGAATACCTGTATAACATGTTAATCTTTTGATCGCCCTTGCTATATTATCATAACGGTTTCCTATGTTCGAGCCAAGGGCAATAAATGCTGTGTTTTCCACTTTTATCTTCTCCTTGTAATTTCTACTGCAACGGACCGGTAATGACCTGGAATCGGCGGATCTGGTTTAATCACCGTTACGGTAACTTCAGAAATGAGTGGGAACCCTGTCAAAATGTTTGCTGCAATTCTTTCTGCCACAGCTTCGACCAATTTATAGGGCTGGCCCTCCACGATATCTTTGCATACTTGGTAAAGGTCTGCATAATTTACGGAGTATTCCAGCTGATCCGTTTCGCCCGCCTTTTTTAAATCAATGGAAACTGATAAATCGACGGCAAATCGCTGGCCCAACCGAGTCTCTTCTGAAAAAACACCATGGTATCCATAAAACTCCATTCTATTGACGTGGATTTTATCCAATCGCTTCACCCTTTCCCATGAGGGCATCCATCATTTTAGCCATTCTGCTCATTTCCTTCACATCGTGAACACGGATAATATGACAGCCCTTTTGGATTCCGTAGCAGATGGTTGCTCCTGTCCCTTCCAGTCTTTCATGAACAGGGAGATCCAATGCTTGTCCAATCATCGATTTTCTAGAGGTTCCTAATAGTACTGGGTAGCCTAGTTTCACGAACGTATCTAAATTCTGCATAGTTAGCAGATTTTCTTGATAATTCCTTGCAAAACCGATACCTGGGTCGAGGATAATCTGTTCATCCTTAACCCCAGCCTTTTTAACGATGGCAATACTTTCATAAAGATCATTAATGACATCTCTCATAAATACCTTATAGTCTCGGTCGTGCCGATTATGCATGAGAATAATAGGAACACCGTAAGCAGCGGCAACTTGTCCCATCTTTTCATCCGCTTTCGCCCCCCATACATCATTAATCAGATGGGCCCCAGCTTCAATCGCCTGCTTTGCCACTTCCGCTTTATACGTATCAATCGATATTGGGACCTGGACTTGTTCAGAAATCGCCTGAATAATTGGGATTACCCGATTGAGTTCTTCTTCCACAGGGACTGCCGCAAAGCCCGGCCGTGTTGATTCACCGCCGATATCAATAATATCTGCCCCATTTGCCACCATCTCTTTCGCTCGTTCAACAGCAATTTCTACATTATTGAACTTTCCGCCATCTGAAAAGGAATCTGGAGTAGCATTTAAAATGCCCATAATAATGGTTTTTTTACTACTATCCAAGGTATATGGTCCACATTGGATTTGCTCTTGAGATGTTCTCATACCTTTTCCTCCTTATGAACTTTTTTCACTCTTTTTATCATACATGAAATCATAAATAGTTTACAAAAAAAAGAAGCATCAGCAATCGCCAACGCCTCCTTTAATTATCGTTTTACCTTACTCAGCATCGTATTGGTACAGCACTGTACTTAGATAACGTTCACCATTATCAGGAATTATCGCTAGTACCTTTTTACCTTTACCTAGTCTTTTACCAACTTCTAGTGCTGCGTGGATTGCTGCACCTGAGGAAATACCTCCAAGAATTCCTTCTTCTCTTGCTGCACGTCTTGCTGCTGCAAACGCTTCCTCCGTGTTAACTTGGAGTACTTCGTCATAAATGTCTGTATTTAATGTCTCTGGAACAAATCCTGCACCCAATCCTTGCAGCTTGTGTGGTCCAGGTGACCCGCCGGAAAGAACAGGAGAATCTGTTGGTTCAATCGCAAAAATTTTGATTTCAGGGAATTCTTCACGAAGTACACTACCTGCTCCTGAGATAGTTCCGCCTGTTCCGATACCGGAAACAAACGCATCTAATTGGTCCATTTGTTCCACAATTTCTTTTCCAGTTGTTCTTCTATGAACTTCAGGGTTTGCTTGGTTTTTAAATTGTTGTGGTAAGAAATAACCATGCTCCTGAACAAGCTCTTCTGCTTTTGCAATAGCGCCCTTCATGCCGGCTGGACCAGGTGTTAACACTAGTTCAGCACCGTATGCACGAAGGAGGTTCCGTCTTTCCAAACTCATCGTTTCAGGCATAACAAAAACGGCTTTGTAACCTTTTGCTGCAGCAATCATCGCAAGTCCAATACCAGTATTTCCACTTGTAGGCTCAATAATGGTATCGACACCTGGTTTGATTAAACCTTGCTCTTCTGCCGCTTCAATCATTGCTAAAGCGATACGATCCTTTACACTGCTGCCTGGGTTAAAATATTCCAGCTTTAGATAAACCTCAGCACTATTTTCATCTACTATTCTGTTTAATTTAACAATTGGCGTTTGACCGACTAATTCGGCAACTGAATTTGCAACACGAACCATTAAGAGCACCCCTATTCCGAGTAAATTGATTGGATTTATATAATTAAATTTACCAGTTTTATACTGAGTTTGTCAATCGTTTTGTTTACGTATTTTTTACAATATTTCAAATTTACTTTTATATATAAAGTTCTGTAATCGGGCGTTGATTTCCGTTCAAAGCGCTTCGCTTTCCGCTCCAATCAAAATAGTGGCAAAACTCAACTATGAGCTAACATAATCTTTCTATATAAAGAAAAAGCACGGAATATTTCCTGTGCTTAGTTTCCTTCTTGACCATAAAACCATTCAACCTTAGCATCATCCCAAAAAGTAGTCGCAGATGCAGGTGATTTCATTTGTTCTAGTGCAATTTGCCTGCGAATTTGCTCCTTTACATTAGAAAAGGAATATTTTTTTCCGTTAATCTTTCCTTCTAACTTTAGGATGGCATAGCCTTCGTCAACTTTAATTGGCAGACTGTAGGAGCCCTTCTTTAATCCTTGGGCCGTTTCGATATATTGGCTCGGATAACGCTCGTCTCCTTCACTAATATACCCAATATCGCCGCCCTCATTAGCAGAAAACTCCTCAATCGATCGTTCCATTGCTAACGTTGAAAAATCAGAACCTTGGTCTAATTCTTGCAAGGCCTTGTTCGCTTCTTCCAACGTACTTACCACAATGTGTGATAAATGATAGGCAGATGGTACATTAAAAAGGTCCTCGTTTTTTTGATAATAGCTTTCCAATTCTTTGGTTGAAACTTTAACATCTTTTGTTAAAAGCTCCTCTAAAAGAAGGTTGCTGCGGATTTGCTCCTTCCACTTTTCCTCATTATTAATATTCTGTTTATTAAATGAAGTAGTGGTGGATTGCAGCATCCTAAATTCTCGGTCGACATCTTGGGAGGAAACTTTTATCTTATATTTTGCAGCCATTTCCTCGATCACCTTTTGATCGACCATTTCCTTTAAAACATCTTTCCCATATCTAGATTCGAGTTCATTTAGCCAATCTTGGCGTAAAATCGTCTCTTTTCCTATGGTTGCAACTGCCTCTTCATCTAATACGGCACCGCCTGCCGGATTAGCCTTTGAAAGAAAAAAAGCGATTGTTAGGCAGTTCACCAATATCAAGGCGGCAATCACCATCCAAAGTTGCTTCCGTCCCAATCTCTCTCCTCCCATCAGAAAAAGGCAAGCACCCGTTTATTTGGCTTCCTTTTTTAGCTCTTCTAATTCCTCTCTTGAAAAGAGGTACTTTTCATTGCAAAAGTGGCAATGCGCCTCAGCTTGCCCATCTTCTTCAATCATTGCTGTAATCTCGGCGGCCCCTAAACCGATAATGGCATTAGCAAACCGTTCTTTAGAGCAATTACATACAAACCCCACTGGCATCGTTTCTAACACCTTTACTTGCTCTTTTCCAAAAAGTTCTTCGAGGATTTGCTCTGGTGTGAGTCCTCGTTCAATTAATTTAGAGATTGGCTCAATCGTTTTTAGGCGTTCCTCAAGTTTAGAAATAATTGACTCAGGTGTGCCAGGCATTAATTGAAAAATAAACCCGCCTGCTGCCAAGATCGAATCATCTGGGTTCACCAAAACTCCTACCCCTACGGAAGACGGTACCTGCTCAGAGGTTGCAAAATAGTAAGTAAAGTCCTCTCCTAATTCTCCAGATACCAGCGGAACTTGACCGGAAAAAAAGTCACGCAGTCCGATATCTTTGACGACAGCTAACATACCATCTGTTCCCACCGCACGACGAACATCCAGCTTGCCATGTTCATTTGATTCAAAATCCACCTCCGGGTTCGTTACATAGCCACGAACTTCTCCTTTGGCATTACTATCGACAACAATCGGTCCTAGTGGGCCGCCGCCATTTATTTTTATCGTTAATTTATCCTCACCCTTAAGCATGGCACCCATCATCGCCCCTGCGGTCAACGTGCGGCCCAATGCCGCTGATGCCGTTCTCCATGTTTGATGACGCCTTTGTGCCTCAGTCACCGTTTCCGTTGTACGAACTGCAAAGGCTCGAATATTCCCATCATAGGCAAGTGCTTTTACAAGATAATCCTTCATTGCTTAACCCCTTTCTAGCTGTTATTCCTTAGGTTGCCCTATGTTCCTTTTATAGATAAGCTGTAAACCTTTTAAAGTTAAAAATGGATCAACCACATCAATAATAGTTGATTCTTGGGCAATTAAATTAGCTAAACCGCCTGTCGCAATGACGGTAGGCTTTTTCTCCCCTTGCTCCATCATCCGCTTTACAATTCCCTCTACTTGTCCTACATACCCGTAGACAATACCAGCCTGCATGGCCGCCACCGTATTTTTGCCAATAACCCCTTCTGGACGGGCAATTTCTATTCTTGGCAGTTTTGACGCTCGCGAATAGAGTGCCTCAGTTGAAATCCCTATTCCTGGTGCAATCGCGCCACCCATATATTGACGTTCCTCATTCACATAACAATACGTTGTCGCTGTTCCAAAATCGACAATAATCAGCGGACTTCCATATTCATGAATCGCAGCTACAGCATTGACGATTCGGTCAGCACCCACTTCTCTTGGGTTTTCATATTTAATGTTTAGACCCGTTTTAATCCCAGGTCCAACAACAAACGGCTTAATGTGAAAATACTTTTGGCACATTCTTTCCAGTGCAAACATGATTGGTGGAACAACGGAGGAAATAATGATCCCGTCAATATCTGAAAAAGAGAGGCCAGCATGATCAAACAATGCTTTAATATTCATTCCAAACTCATCTTCCGTTCGGTTTCTATTAGTTTCAACACGCCAATGATATTTAAGCTCCTCACCATCATAAACACCTAGTACAATATTGGTATTTCCTACATCAAATACGAAAATCAAATCTATCACTCACTTTTCAGATTATTCTCTTCTATACTGAAAACATAATACCATACATTGGTTTATTCATAAAAAAAAAGAGCGCTTCTTCCGAAGCACTCTTTACATATTTATTGCTTATCTAATTCGTCAGAAGGGTTTTGAGGCTCAAGCTCATCCTTTTTCTTATTGATATTGACCTTCACGTCTTCTGTTTTTTTCGGGCCGATTTTCACAGCTTCTAATGCTTGGTTAGGCTCTGGCATATGACCATGGTCAACCAAGTATTTAATCTGTTCCGCCACAAGAGTTTCCACTTCAAGTAATGTTTTTGCAATGAGATCAAGCTTATCACGATTTTCAGTGAGAATCACTTTAGCTCTTGCATAACATTCTTTAATAATTCGTTGAACTTCCAAGTCGATTTCGTAAGCAATCGCATCAGAATAATTTTGTTCATTATGAATGTCTCGGCCCAAGAAGACCTGACCACCTGAACCTTGACCAAACTGAAGTGGTCCAAGTTTATCACTCATACCGTATTCTGTTACCATCTTACGGGCAATACTGGTTGCACGTTGGAAGTCATTGTGTGCTCCTGTACTTACTTCACCAAAGACAATCTCTTCAGCGACACGGCCGCCCAATAAACCAACAATTTTATCAAGTAATTCTGGCTTCGTCATAAAGTAACGGTCTTCCCTTGGAAGCATGACAGCATATCCGCCTGCTTGCCCACGCGGTACGATGGTAACCTTGTGAACCATGTCTGCTTCATCAAGCACTAAACCGATTACCGTATGGCCGCCCTCATGGAAAGCAACAATATTACGTTCTTTTTTGGAAATAACCCGACTCTTTTTAGCTGGGCCAGCAATGACGCGGTCTGTTGCTTCATCAATATCTTCCATATCGATTTTCTTCTTACTGCTGCGAGCTGCAACTAATGCCGCCTCATTTAATAAGTTTTCTAAATCAGCACCTGAAAAGCCAGGTGTACGCATCGCAATATTTTTCAAGTTTACCGATTCGTCCAAAGGTTTATTACGTGCATGGACTTTAAGAACGGCTTCACGTCCAACAACATCCGGACGGTCTACCGTAATTTGTCGGTCAAAACGACCTGGACGTAATAACGCCGGATCTAAAATATCAGCACGGTTTGTGGCAGCAATAATAATAATTCCTTCATTTGCCCCAAATCCGTCCATTTCAACAAGCAATTGGTTCAAGGTTTGCTCACGTTCATCATGTCCGCCGCCTAACCCTGCGCCACGCTGACGTCCAACTGCATCAATTTCATCAATAAAGATAATACATGGTGCATTTTTCTTAGCATTTTCAAATAAGTCACGAACACGGGAAGCCCCGACCCCGACAAACATTTCAACGAAGTCCGAACCACTGATCGAGAAGAATGGAACGCCAGCTTCTCCTGCAGTTGCACGAGCGAGCAAGGTTTTACCAGTACCTGGAGGTCCTACAAGAAGCACTCCTTTTGGAATCCGGGCACCCAGTTCAGCAAACTTCCGTGGATCCTTTAGAAATTCGACAACTTCCACTAATTCTGCCTTTTCTTCATCAGCACCTGCTACATCTCTAAAACGAACCTTTTTCTTATCGTCGTTATAAAGCTTCGCTTTGGATTTACCAAAGTTCATGACACGGCTGCCGCCGCCTTGTGCTTGGTTTAATAAGAAGAAGAATAAAATAAAGATAATCACAAACGGAATAATTGATGTAAAGAAAGTCACCCATCCACTTGTTTCCTTTGCAGGCATTACTTCAACTTTTGAATCAGCTTTATTGATTTTGTTAATAATTTCTTCACTGTTTGGAACATAAGTTATGAATTTTTTCTTCGTTTCAAGCTCACCTCGAACTTCATAAACCCCTCGTTCAGGCTGCATGGAGAACGAATCTACTTTGCCATTTTCTAATTGGGTAACAAACTTATCATATGAAATATGATCTGTTGGTTCATTGCTTCCATTAAAGAAGCTCACCACGCCAATAATGACTAAAAATATCAATAAATAAAAGATGGTATTACGGAAAATCCGATTCATCTCTTACCTCCTCCCACGATAGACAAACTATACTAAATGGTATCATAGAAAATCTTACAAATTCAAGAAATTACACTTACTACTAGGACTTGCTATCTCCGAGTTTTAGTAAAGAAGGGATACCACTCTCTAGAGATTATCGCTGTATACTTCTGGTTTTAGGACGCCAATATATGGAAGGTTACGATACTTTTCTATATAATCCAAGCCATAACCGACAACAAATTCATCTGGCACAATAAAACCAACATAATCCGCTTTAATCGCACTTTTTCTACCTGTTGGTTTATCAAGCAGTGTCACAATCTTGATGGATTTTGCTTTTCTATACTTGAATAAGTCAACCAAGTAGCTAAGTGTTAAACCGCTATCGATAATATCTTCGATAATAAGAATGTCTCTTCCTTCTACAGATGTATCTAAATCCTTAATAATTTTTACTTCACCAGAAGAAACAAGTCCGGTTCCGTAGCTGGATACATCCATAAAGTCCATTTCAAGATAACAATCCATACGTTTTAATAAATCACCCATAAACGGCATGGCACCTTTTAGCACACCAATAGCTAGCGGGAATTTATCTTGGTACTCTTCAGTTAACTGTGCAGCTAGTTCCCTGATTTTAGTTTGAATCTCTTCTTCTGTTACTAAAACCTGTTTAATATCCTGTTTCATCTAAATGTGCCCCCTAGAAGATCCTTACTTTGATATGTGAATAGTATATATTGTTGAGCAGTGTAATCTATGCCTTCTATTGAAGATTTTTTTAAACCTGGCAGCCAAATAATCCTGCCATCTTTATCAGTTACTATTGGCCACAAGTTTCGTTCTTGAACTGGTACTTTTTGATCAATGAATATCGATTTTAATTTCTTCGAACCTTGCATTCCCTTTATCGTCATTCGGTCGCCTTCTTTTCGAGAACGAATAATGATTGGCCACTTTAACCTGTTAACACTAAACAAGGCAGTGTTCCCATCTATGGGAGGAATTTCCCCAATAACATATCCGCTTCCAATTTCCCCGCCATTCGGCAAGTTAATCACACCAGGCTCCGTCATTTCAAAATGATAGGACGGCACCTCCATCGATTCAAATTGGAAAGAAAGGGAATAATAGGAACGGGTAACTTTTAAACCATTAGGAAAATCGAGTTGACCTGATGGGTGAGGATGCTGAATTAAGAAAAATACTTGATCAATATGTACGGCAGATAAAGAAGCTGGTTTTTCTTTGTAAAGATAGTTTAATATTAGTTGAATCCCTCTCCTTTGTAAAGGTAAAGCCACTTCAAGAAAGCGTTGAATGTCAATGGTAATTTTGCTTTCTTCCTTTTTTGTCATTACTGTATTCATTTGCTGGACAGTTAATTCCTGAAGAAAGATTTCATCGCTGGTTAATTCTTCACTAAACCGTTGAAAATGTTCATGGACATGCGGGTTTTCTTTTTTTAAAAAAGGAATTATTTCTTTACGAAATCGATTTCTGCTATATATCCCTTTTTCATTACTGGGGTCTATTCTTGGGCTAAGGTTTTGCTTTTGACAATACTCGATAATGTCAGCCCTCTCCAACCCTAAAAACGGACGAAAAATGGTCCCGTTATAAAATGGGCGGATAAAAGGAATACCTGCCCGAGCAAGCCCCGTACTGCCTCTTGTTACTCTCATCAGCATCGTTTCCATTTGATCATCGCCATGGTGAGCTAACGCTAAAAATGGATACTGATACTTTTCCATGATCTTTAAAAAAAACTCATACCTCACATCTCGTGCCGCAATCTGCGAACTTTTACCTGTTTTATTCATTATTTCCGGGACATTGACCCGAGTCATTTCAAACGGAATGCGATGTTGTTCACAAAAATCCCTAACAAAAATCGCATCCTCATAGGACTCCTGACCACGAAACATATGGTCTACATGAGCCACAATCAGGTGCAAATCTTGCTTTTCTTTTTCCGCGAGCAAATAGTGCAGCAGTGCCAGCGAATCCGGCCCTCCTGAAACACCAATGACAATTTTTTTCGATGTTAAGCTAAATGCCTGGTGATGAAGAAAGGCCTTAACTTTAGTTTCCAACATATTATTGCTCTCTTCCTTAAACCAAAGTTTAAAACTTAATAACGGTAAGAATAACCTTAGTCTACCACTTTTAAGAATAAAGTATCAAAGCATTGGTATTGCAAAATGCCTAGAAATTTTTCCTATTTATTTACTCAAAGCTTACTGTATAAATTCTTATACGAATGACTTAAAAAATAGTTTCAAACATTTATAATAATTTATTAAATGTGTACCATGCATACAGAAGACCTAACACGATCGTTATTAACCAAAATTCCATCCAGCCGCTTTTTTTCTTCTTTTTCCGAAAGTTCTGCCTTGTCATTGGCCGGCTTCCCATAGGTCCCGGCTGCTGTGGCTGTTTTTGTGCAGGTTTGCCCGTTCCGGCAGTTTTTGCTGGGGACGGATCAGGAATTTTTTTTTCAATCATGAGCTCTAATAAATCTGCTCTCATTTGCTTAGCACTGCTATAATGGCCTTGAAGCGCTTTTAAGATGACCTTTTCCCATGCCAATAACTCTGGCTTTTGACGGATGGCTTCTCTTAATTGCGAAATCCCTCTGGTTGTTTTCGTCAATCGTTTAGGATAGGCGGTATTGATCATAATCATTGCCACGGCAAACAAGTCATAAGAGGGCTCTGCCTTCCTTGAACCCAGCCCCCAATATCCGCGGTCATAAAACTCAGTGAACTCCTTTATGGCTCTCCCTTGAATGGTGGTTCCGCCCACATCAATACACCTTATTTTAGGCGGTGGTCCTGTGACAATTAAATTTTCTGGCTTTAAGTCGCCGAATACCCAGCCATTTTCATGAAGCTTGTCTAAATCCTTTAAGAGCTGCAAAAATAAAACGCTGGTCCATGACCTTCCCTTTTGTTGTAAAAAAGATAAAAAGTCAGGACCCTGTATGTATTCCATGACATAAAAGGAAATACGTCCTTGAGTACTTTGCCAATCATCGACATCAAGCAAAGAAGGCCCAAGGGTTGGGGTTCCCTGGACCTTTGCTAAGGATTTTAAAACATTTACCTCAGAAGTGATCGACATACCATTATCACTCATTTTTAACGCTACTTGAGTGTTATTATGTTTGGCAAGGTAGACCACCCCGTTTGCTCCAAATCCAAGTTCCTTGATGATCGTATACTTATTAAAATGCCACTTCCCTGAAATGACGGTTCCGGGGCTTACCTTACATTGACTCTTCAAAGTATGATTCATCATCACGTGAAAGAAGGCTCCTTAGGGATTGTTTTTGATCAAATGAGGATAGCGCTGTCCGTAACGCTGGTCCAGTCGGGGTAATTCCGCCCGTAGACAATTGGGAAAAGACACTTGTCAATGTCTGCAGTTTCGGCGTCCAATCCAGCAATCTTTCGACATCTTTCTTTTTCCCAGGAAATACGTAAACTGAAAATTGATTATCACCTGTACGAGCGTTTAAGCTTAGTGACAGATCAAGCAGTGCTTCTTTTACTGTTGGCAGCTTGTGTTTCATACTTGCACTTGTATCGACAAGAATCAACACCTCTAATTCGATCGTTTCACCTAATTCATCAACAACCTCCATCACTTCTCCGCGTTTTTCAGGTGGTAGATCTTCCATCGTTTGCGAACGCCCTAATATTTGCTGCAGTTCTCGGTTCACCACTCCTTGAATCGTCTGATTCATAGCCTTACGAGTAACCATTTGAACGGTTTGCGATAGCTGCTGGGCATAGACAATCTGACTGACACCCCCGCCTGACATCGCAATTCCTTCAATTTCAGTCATTCCTTTTTCATCAATGGTATCCTGTTCCATTACTCCAATGACATTAACAGTAATTCCTTGTTCTTTTGCGAGTGCAGCCATGGCTATTGGATCGTCCCCTTGATTAGAGCATCCATCGGTAATCAGTAATATTTGGCGAATTTTCCCTGTATACATAACCTTCTCCCTCCACTACATGTATTGGTACCATTTTCGACGGGAAGAAGGTGATTTATACATATATTAATAGATGACTGCGCAAAATAACGCTTTTAGGCTTGACGCTTTAACTTTTGAACAGGAATCGACGCCCATTTCGGTGTATTATGTTTGATTTTTGCCACCGTTACAGTCATATCATCATGGATGATCTCAGATCTCGAACGAATCACTTCCTCAAGGATTAAATCAGCTACTTCTTGTGGGTCTTCTGTCTCTAACCCTTGTAATTTTCGCTTCATCCATAAATCATAGTTCTCGACATGCAAGGGTCCTTCAAATACTCCATCACTCATCATAATAAGCAAATCTCCTGCTTTCAATTGCTCACTGACCACATCTACTTCAAATTCTTGAATCATCCCAATCGGCAGATTGCTAGCTTGGATTTTAATAATTTTATTTCCTCTTTTAATAAAGCTTGGTGTAGAACCAATCTTAAGGAACTTCGCTGAAGCATTTTGCAGATCAATCATCGCTAAATCTAATGTAGAAAAAATTTCATCTGTTGTTCGGAGCGAAAGGATCGAATTAATGGACTTAATCGCTACCTTTTCCTCAATTCCTGATTGGAGAATTTTTTGCAAAAGAAGCAGGGTTTCCTTACTCTCGTAATGCGCCCTTTCTCCATTCCCCATCCCATCACTGATAGCAATTGCATATTTACCAAATCCAAGTTCAATTGTCGAATAGCTATCGCCTGATACTAGACCGCCATCTTTAGCAGCATGGGCTACACCTGTTTCTACCGTATACGCCTTGGACGACCTGAACGTTACATGACAAAAGTCATTCGGCATGGTTGCACATTCTTCCATTTTTACAACGATCGTCTCACCAAGAATGTCTGATAACATCGGCGCAATTAACTTTTCACATTCCCCGTGACCATTGCAAAATGGTAAAGACATTTCAATGTCGACATTTCCTTGTTCGAGGCTATATATTTCTACCTGTTCAATATGGATTCCGAATGATTGCATTGCCTCCATAATTTGTTCTTCCTGCTTGTGATGATTTTCTCTTTCCCGCTGAATCTCCTTTGCGAAATTTTCCATTACCTCAGACACACCTAACAATTGATCGGCAACAAGCTTTCGGCTCTCCTGAACCTGTCTTTTCAACTTTTGATTGGCTTGGAAAAATGTTAATTCCTGTCCAATCGATTCATATACTTTTTTAGAACGTGTACATATCTTCTCCCAATCTCGTGCTAGTTTCGTAGAAATCGTCCCATTGTTTTGATCCATTTCATGAATAATTTCTTCCATATAAGCATAGGTTGTATTAAAATTACTCGTCCAGCATTGGTCCTTCTTAAAGCAGGTTTGGCAGGTTTTCTCGGTCACATTGCTCATAAAGTAATCCATTTCTCGTTCACTTTCATCGTCCCTTGGCTGGACCTCCATTTGTGAAAAGCTTTTGGACAAGGCATGGAAGACATTAGAGAATTGAGAAACCCGCTGCGCAGTGACGTCGCGCATTTTCCGCATATATTTTTGCTGCTCCGCTGTGTACTCTGGTGTACCAGGGATATACTTTGCTAATCGTGAAGTGAGGAGCTGAGGTGTTAGAAGGAATAAAAAGACGGCAGCGGCTGTTTCCAATACCGTTTGCAGGATTGAACCGTCGCCCCCTTCCCCATACATACCGATGAGGAGTGTGGCAATAAATAATCCAATCGAAACACCTATTTTCTTCCCTTCCTTCATTAGGCCGCCGAGAACACCTGAAAAGGCAAGCAAACTCATATGGTAAAAGCTCGAAACGCTCGCAAGACTAAAAATTAAGCCCGTGACGACCCCAACGGTGGAGCCGACTGTTGCCCCAGCAATAAAAGAAAACACTAATACTAAGTATCTTGACAGGATATGCTCCACCGACAAGTCATATACCTTCCACCCAATCGTCCCCGTCATGATTGAAGCAAGCATGATGATTAAGCAGACAATTTCTTCTGTTTTTAATAATTGCCTTCGTTTGTTAAAGGTTAATAATGGAATACTTTGTAAAAAAATGAGCGTCAAGATAAAAGCAAGGCTCGTCTGTACTCCGACCATCATGAAGTCATAAAGCGTTAATTGCGTCGAAAGGATAAACGCTTCCGCTAATTTCCCCAGTCCTAGCACAATACCGACAAAAAAGGGCAAAGCTTTTAGCTCATTTTTTATCCATTTTTTGCTTATTCGAAAGACTACGATAAAGCAAAGGGTGATGATAAAGGTACTGGCAGCATTTGTTAATGAAATGGTTACTGCTCCGATAACCAGTCCGATCAAGGCAAGCGGTGCCCGATCACGTTTAATTAAATACACGGAGGCAAAAAAGGGAAGGCAAAAAGGAGTCAGCTTTGCCAAAATCAAGGCCCGTCCAAGCAAAAACCCAACTATTAATAACAGGTACCCCTTTTTTATGAAAAAGGACTCAAGCATGAGTTGAATTTTTTTCAGACCATTCTGCAAAGCCCATTTAGATGAATGAAGATTTACTTCACTAACAGGTTCTATGAAACTAGCATTTGTCTTTTCCATAAATCACACTCCCTATTCTTTCATTGTTCAGATAATTATAAAATTAATAGACTTAAAAGTTTGTCAAATTAGTGAACAGGCTAAAAAAATCGTTCGACGGTTTTCTCTATTATCATTCAAATAATATTAATTAGTGTCGTAGAGTGACACCGCTTCGTTGGATGCCATCGCTCATTTTTGGGTGTCAGGCACCATGTGAAAAATTCACATGGTGCCTGACACCCTTTTTCATTCGTCGAAAAGTGAGCACAAAAAAAGACAGGTCAATTTGACCTGTCTTTCGATTATAGATATGAAGTGGTTCCACTCTTCATCCGATAAAAAGTTTAGCAGCAAGTTACCCCCGCTTAGCTCCTCTTCCTCCACGTTTGGACTCTGTGTGCCTTTTTAAGGAAGATAAACGATCCTCGCTATCTTTTAAAAATTTTGCCATTTTGGTTTCAAAATTTTCCGGCTTAGAATTATTGCGATCGTTATTTCTCCCCTGACGAGGGCGTTGTGAGTTTGAGTGGGATCTTTGCTGTGACTCTGGTCGATCCTTTGCCTTTTTAATCGACAGTCCAATCTTCCCATCCTTCTCAACATTAATGACTTTTACCTCTACTTGGTCGCCAACCTTCAGATGGTCATTAATATCTTTCACATAGTTGTCAGCGACCTCACTGATGTGTACGAGTCCTGTTGAGCCCTCCGGCAGCTCTACAAACGCTCCAAAATTAGTAATCCCGGTTACCTTCCCATGTAACTTGCTGCCTACTTCAATTGACATAAAAAGAATGTTCCTCCTTAAAAGTATAAAAAATCAATCTTACTCTATATTATACAAAAAGAAAAAAATCAGTGTCAATATGACTATAAATTGGTTCTTTTCCCCTAATTTTCATCAGGGATATTAAAAATGATTTCACCTTTATCGGAGAAAAAGTATTCTTTTCTGGCTAGCTTTGCAATATAATCATCATCATTTAATTTAATAATATTTTCATTTAGAATATCTTGCTGATCCTTTAACTTCGTTAACTCATGATCAAGCTGCTTCTTTTGCGCCATTTTAGCATTAAGCTTTGCTGTTTGGGAAATGTTACTTGAAATCAATAAGTAAGAGAGAATGCTAGCAAGAGCCAGAAACATCGTTAGCCGCCTTGCTAATAATTTCTTTTTCCTAGCTGAGGCAATTTCTGCATATTCCTGCTGCTTTACAAAGGTTGTCTGAATTTTGGATACACTTCTTTTTCGTTCTGCTCCCATTTCCCTCACCGCCTTACTCGTTTCGTTTCTTCCATCTATTAATTAACTTAGTAGTATAATTCCTGATTCTCTGAAAAATTCCTGCCGTTTTATTATATAACTTCTCGACGGATTTTTTAATACTTTTCGGCAAAAGTTTCCAAAAAAGCAACAGGATTTTTTGTAATGGGAATAAAATGATTTTTACTATTAATAGTAAAACCTTGCTAATAAATTTAACAAGAGTTAATAGTCCCCTGCCAATCGCCACGATAATAATGATAATTAACTGAATAAGGCCAACGATTGGTTTATAAACTAAGAGATGGAAGGTCTTTTTTATAAGGCGGATGATCGCAATAATTGATTTTATGACAAATTCCAGCAAGTGAAGATAGATTCCTTTAAATAAACTCTGGTAAGCGGCAAATCCACAAATAAGAGCGAGGAAGATATAAAATCTAAGCTCGCCATTATTGACTAGGAATAGGGTATAAAAAATAATTACTGCTTGAATAATCCAAAAGAGCAAATCATTAATAAATACAATCCACTGCTTTCTTTTCGGCCGATTCAAAAACCGCTGATAGGTGTCGAACATTGCACCAAACAATGAACCCATTCCAATCATGGAAAGCAAGGTGAAGAATTGAGTCGAGAGGGTCATCGGAATAACTTACTAAAGAATCCTTTAGCTTTCTCCCCGTGCTGTTCATCAAGGTAAACTAAATCAAAGATTTTCCCCTTAATTGAAACAAGCCCCTTTTCTACATCTAGATTTTTCATTTGCAGGTTTTGCCCTTTGATTGCTAAAAATCCCATTGAAGTTTCAAGTAAAAACTCCTCATTATCAAAACTTTCTACTTGCTTAACTCCAGTGATGTCAAGCAACTTTCGGCCCCTCATGATGACATCATGTTCTGGAACGCTGCTCTTTGACGGATTACTTTCATAATATTGGCTCATTAACATCCCTCACAATCATTTGTACAACCTTTTTTATACATATTTATGTGAAGGATTATAGAATTAGAACCCTGTTACTAAAAGGGCGATTCTGTTGAGCCAATTCTTTCTTCATTAATAATCGTATACATTTCTGCCGCTTCTTCTTTGCGTGTGGTATCCTGAATTCGGTCAATCCTTGCGGTTACCTTCCTTTGCCCCAAACGGATCGTTAATTCATCGCCGACTTTTACGGTTGAACTGGCCTTTGCCTCTTTCCCATTAATCTCAATTCGGCCTTGATCCGATACTTCTTTTGCCAGGGTCCTTCTTTTTATTAAACGAGAAACTTTTAAAAATTTATCAAGACGCATATCTGTGTCCCCCTTTTTTATAGTCCTTCTAACTTTGCTTGATCCCAGTACTGGTCGAGTTGTTCTAAGGTATGTTCCTCAAATGTTCGGCCGCTTTCCTTTACCTTTTGCTCGACAAACTGAAACCGGCGTGTAAACTTTTCGTTCGTTTCAAACAAAGCTTCTTCCGGATGGATTTTTAAGAATCTGGCGACATTCACAAACGCAAATAATAAATCTCCAAATTCGCCTTTCGCCCGTACCATGCCTGCTTCGGTTCCATCTAATTCATGGACAAATTCTTCAAGCTCCTCTTTCACTTTCTCCAGCGCAGGGGTAATTTCCTGCCAATCAAAGCCAACCTTGGCAGCTTTCTTTTGAAGTTCATAGGCTCTTAACAGATTTGGTAATGCCATTGACACTCCCTCAATGAAAGAAGTGGGTTCTTCTTCACCTTTTTCCTGCTTCTTAATCTCCTGCCAATTCCGAACTACCTCTTCGGCATTATCCGCCTTACCTGTTCCAAAAACATGGGGATGGCGTCGAATCATTTTCGCTGATATGCCTTCAATAATGTCATCAATTGAAAAATACCCATCATCCTCACCAATTTGCGCATGGAGCATGACCTGTAGAAGCACATCTCCGAGTTCTTCAATTAAATGGTCTATATCTCCACTATTAATTGCATCAATCACTTCGTAGGTTTCTTCAATTAAGTATTTTTTTAATGACTCATGTGTTTGCTCCCGGTCCCATGGACAGCCAGTTGGACTCCTAAGTTCGGCAATAATTTCCCTAAGCTTAGAAAAATTCTTTAACAGAATTTGTTCCTCTTTAACGGGCGGGATATAAACAGACGTCAGATTGTTGATCGATACATTTCGATCCAGCTCATACAAAGGTACTTTCTCGATGCTTTCCTGACTGCTTCCCGCAGCTGTAACGATATACAACCAGTAATCATCAGGCAATTTATCCATCAGTGTTAACTTCACATCGGAAGCCACAAATTGATCGTAGACCTGGCTAATAATCATATGTTGATCAATTTGTAATTGCTCTTTGTTTAACGATGTTCCGTCAAGTAATTGGAACCCTTCAATTGGGTCAATCTGTAACGAGGTAAATAAGGCGTCAATAAAACTTTGCCCTCCGCCAATCGTGATTTCAATTTCCTGTTTTGGACCATAGTCAAGCAGAAGCTGTACAGTCCGCTCCGCCACCAGTGGATGACCTGGTACAGCATATACCACCGTCTCGCGGCCGGCCTTATCCATTAGGGTCTGAACAATTTCTTCATATACTTCCTCAAATTGCTCATGCTTTTCATAAATGGCATCAAATGAGGTATAAGTAAATCCTTCTTTCTCTAATTCAGCGACAACAGGATGCTCTTTCGTCCGTAAAAATACCTCGCCAGTGTTCAGTAATTTTTTATACACTCCAACAGGAAGCTGTTCTAAATCCCCCGCACCTAAACCAACAATTTCAATCTTTTTCACCATTTATTCCTATCCTTTCGGGCCATTAATTTTATTAATTTACTTCCTAATGGAAATAATGATAGTTCTTCTTCACGAAACACGCTACCTCTAATGATCAAAAATAAAAAGAGGAATCCACCCAATATAGCGGAACTTAACGATTGAAAGACAGCCTCGAATCGTCCAACCTCATCGGAGCCCAACGTATATAAATAAACTTTTAAGAAGACAACCATTGCTGCTGTCGCCATGACCACCGTCCACCAAAAGCGAAGGGAAAATAGAGAGATCCGGGTGATCTTCTTAAATCGGACTACTAACAGTGCTGTGACTAGCCCTATTGAAACTAGTGATGAAATGGCAGCACCCATGGTCCCATAGATCGGAACGAAAATACCATTTAGGATATATTTTAAAGGAAAGGCACATAGAGCAGCAATTGCAGGAAACAGCATCACACCTAGTCCTTGCATAATCGCAATAATCGTTGATGTTATCGATGTAAACAAAATCATAAAACCAAGCACACCTAAGACCTCAGAACCGGCGTTATTTTTAAAAAGCATCGTATTAGTTGGTTCAATAATGGCCCATAGTCCGGCTGATGCCCCGACACCAATAATCACACTTACCTTAAGCGCTACTTGAATTTTGTGGTGTAAAAACTCCGGTTTGGCCGACAATCGTTCTCTCGTAATTAAGGGAACAAGTGTTAAAGACATGGAAGTCGCCGCGATGGTTCCTAACTGAATAAGCGGCTGTCCACGGTCAAATATCCCTTTAAGACCTTTAGCCATGTCTTTTTCAATACCAGTTGAGACAAGCAAGGAGAAAAGATTTAACGAATCTCCTAATTGAATAAAAATCATCAGCATTCCGCTTATACAAACCGTTAGGCCTTGAAAGACCAGTGCCTTTAAGATTCGGGTGGCCTCGCCTGCATAACTTTTAAATATCCCTGGACTAGGGGCTATTACCTTCCATTCTTTACGGATCCATAAAAACATAAACAAGATGATTCCTGAAACCAAACTGCCTGTTATCGAGCCAAACATCGCTCCTCCACCGACTAAATACAGAGAATAACCTTTTTCCATAAAAAGATAGGCCAAAAAGAGAATCGTTACAACCCGTGTCGATTGTTCCCCTACTTGAGATAAGGCCGTGGGAACCATGTCGCCACTTCCTTGGTAATAGCCGCGTAAGATTGACATTAACGGAAACAGCAAAAACACAATGGAGACCACTCGTAATAGGATGGATAGATGTGGGTCGTTCATCCAAACAGCGATGCTGCCCGCCCCAAAATAAAGAATTAAGAAACAAAGAAAGCCAAATAATTGCAAATAGATAAAGGAGACAAACAAAAGGAGGCGTGGTTTAAAATCGTCCCCTTTCTGTTTCTGCTCCGCATACAGTTTAGAGATAACTACTGGAAAGCCCGTCGTCGAAAGGACGATGGCGATCCCATAAAACGGGTACACTTGTTGGTATATGTAAAAACCAATATCTCCGACAATGTTTTGAAAGGGAATTCGGTAAAAGGCACTTAAAATTTTCGTAATAAGTGCGGCAAGCATTAAGATAAAAGCTCCTCTAAACAGAGCCTTTGATGGATTCACAGACTTCATTCATTCACCTACCAAGAAAAGCGTAAGCGCCCAGTTTAGCGGCGAAGTACACTAGCCACTGGGCCGCTTGCGCTAGACAATAAATACAAACTCGAAAGTTATTATAGCACAAGGAGAGCCGTATTTAAGCTAAATAAAAAAGACAGCTCTCGCTGCCTTTTTTATGATTCCATTTGTCGTGCGAGGAAACCTGCTGCGGTTTCAACCGCCTTTTGTTCCACTTCGCCAAGAGATCCTTCTTTAGAAAAAATAATAACTGCCCCGATTGGGTCACCATTTGCAATGATTGGTCCAATGGTATAGGAAGTTAATGCTTCCTCATTTCCATCCACCAAGGCAATATCGCCTTTTTGATTGTTTAGGACTGAATTTCGTTCTTCCATTGTTTTTTCAACAACATCACTAATATTTTTATTTAAGTACTCTTTCTTAGAACCTCCAGCCATTGCGATAACAGAATCTCTATCACAAATTAATACGGGGTTTCCGAGGCTATCGAAAAGGGCTTCAGCATATTCTTTCGCAAAATCACCTAATTCACTAATAGGTGAATACTTTTTTAAGATGACTTCTCCGTCACGATCAACAAATATCTCTAACGGATCCCCTTCGCGTATACGCAAAGTTCTGCGTATTTCTTTGGGAATGACAACACGACCCAAATCATCGATTCGACGAACTATTCCAGTTGCTTTCATCCAATGTTGCCTCACTTTCATCTGATGATTATTCAACTTGGTAATGATTCTTCCTTCCTGAATTTGTAATCATCACCAACTTTGAACTTAGTATCTTTCATCTGGAAAGTTATATACATAAACGTAATATTTTTTCAAATATCATAGAATTATCCCAAATTGGATAAAGCTTCATTCTTTTGGAATGGTTTGGTCGAACTAAAATAACTGGGCAAAACCACATTGTGTTGCCTTAATTTACAGGGTTTTCATGGCCTTTCTTGGCTTTAGATACGCCCTTAACCATTTCGAAGGCAATATTCAGCCATTGGGAAGTAGAATATTCCTTGGTCCTTATGACAATTTTCAGTCTTGGACCTTCCATACCCGGATTAACATTTCGGCCAAACTGACTGCCAATTTGGAAAATCTTACTACCATCAATGGTGTTGGTCACTTCTTCATTTATTAATATGGTGACTTCTTGTTTAATCTGTTTAATTTGTTCAACACCATTTAAAAGAGCATAAACCTTCATCTCAGCGATTTGAAATAAGCAGGAAACTTCCTCAGGATACTCACCAAAACGGTCAAGCATTTCCGACTCGAGTTCTTCAATATCCTCGAGGGTTTCTGTACCCCTGAACCGTTTGTACATCTCTATTTTTTGATGCCCATCCTTAATATATGTATCAGGGATATAGGCATCAATTTCAAGGTCTATTTCCACCGACTTTTTGACGGCAGCTCCAGTCACACCGATATTTATTTTCCGCTCTTCAATGGCCTCTTTTAACATCTGTGAATAAAGGTCAAAACCAACGGAGTCAATAAAGCCGTGCTGCTGGGCACCCAGTAAATTACCTGCCCCTCTGATTGATAAATCTCGCATGGCAATTTTAAAACCAGAACCTAATTCAGTAAATTCCTTAATGGCTTGGAGGCGTTTTTCTGCGACCTCCGTTAATACTTTATCTTTCCGATAAGTGAAATAAGCGTAGGCAACACGATTAGACCGGCCGACACGACCACGGAGCTGATAAAGCTGGGAAAGCCCCATCCGATCCGCATCAAAGACAATTAACGTATTTACATTCGGTATGTCCACACCGGTTTCAATAATCGTGGTGCTCACAAGGACATCATATTCACCCGCTAAAAAGCCAATCATCACCGTTTCCAATTCATTTTCTGACATCTGCCCATGGGCATAGACCACTCGTGCATCGGGGACAAGCATCGATATTTCCTCGGCTTTACGTTCAATATCTTCAACTTTGTTATATAAAAAGTATACTTGTCCGTCCCGGGCTAGCTCTCTCTCAATCGCTTCCCGCACCAATGCTCCATTGTATTCCATTACATACGTTTGGACAGGGAATCGATTTTCAGGTGGTGTTTCTATCACAGATAAATCACGGACACCGAGCATCGACATGTGCAGTGTACGAGGGATCGGCGTTGCCGTTAATGTTAACACATCCACATTGGTTTTTAGTTTCTTAATTTTTTCTTTATGTGTAACACCGAACCGCTGCTCTTCATCAATAATTAACAAGCCTAAATCACGATAAACAATATCTTTTGAAAGCAGGCGGTGTGTCCCAACGACAATATCAATGGTCCCTGCTTTTAACCCTTTCATTGTTTCCGTTTGTTGTTTTTTCGTTCGGAAGCGGCTTAACAAGCCAATATTAATCGGATAATCTTGGAACCTCTCCCGTAATGTTTCATGATGCTGCTGGGCCAAAATCGTTGTCGGAACAAGAAAAGCCACTTGTTTCCCGTCAGCGATTGCTTTGAATGCAGCTCGAATCGCTACCTCTGTTTTTCCATAGCCAACGTCCCCGCAAAGGAGACGATCCATCGGTCGCGGTCTTTCCATGTCTTTTTTAATCTCATGAATGGAACGCAACTGATCCTCGGTTTCTTGGTACGCAAACGATGTTTCAAACTCTCTTTGCAAATCGCCATCCGGTGAATAGGCATAGCCAACTGCTGATTCCCGTTCTGCATACAATTTAATTAAATCGTCTGCAATATCTTGAACGGAAGATTGAACCTTCTTCTTGACCTTTTTCCAATCGGTTCCACCCAGTTTATAGATCTTTGGCTCTTTACCTTCCGATCCCACATACTTCATGACCAGATCAATCTGTTCCACAGGGACATACAGTTTGTCTGTTCCTTGATAACGAATATGGAGATAATCCTTATGAATCCCGTTAATTACAAGCGTTTCAATCCCTAAATACTTCCCTATTCCATGATTAACGTGAACAACATAATCACCAATTTTAAGCTCAGAGTAACTCTTAATTCTTTCAGCATTTGATAGTTTTTGGCGATTAGTAGATTTTTTGACCCGTTTATTAAATAGTTCTTCCTCAGTAATGACAGCTATTTTCTGGATAGACAGCTCAAAACCTGTTTGGAGATTCCCTTGCATAATCTGAACTCTACCAGGCGACAGCTGCTGTTCACCCTTGATAACACTGGCACTAATTTCATAATCCTCGAGGACGCGCTCTAGCTTTTTGACCCGCTCTTCATCAGGTCCTAAAAATAAAATAGAATAATTGCCTTTTTTCCATCTCTCGACCTCTGCTTTTAACAAATGCATCTGACCGTGGAAGTTTTGCATTTGCTTGCAGGAAATATTAATAATATTTTGTGGACTGGTATTGGCTACATGGCGCAAAAATAAGGACATATAAACGATCGGCAGTTCCTTTTTTTGCAAAAGCACAGCAAGATCATGGGAAATATGTAAATCATGGACAATCTGACCGGTGCCAAGTAAACTTGTATACCATTCTGCTTCTTCTTTTACTAAGGAATCATTCATTTCTTGGACGCGGCTTATTTCGTCAATAAATACAAGTCCATTACTTGGCAGGTAGTCTAGTAGACTACTAGCCCTATCGTAGGCTAGTGATAAGTATTTAAAGACTTGGTCAGGCTTTTGCCCATTTTTTAACTGTTCCAATTCAAAACTGATATTTTGGGAAAGCTGCATTTTTGCTTTATCATCTTTTAATTTTCTTAGGCTTTGACCTAATCCGACTTCAAGTTTTTCAACAATGGCCCTATAATTCTCTGCCTCTAACAATACTTCTGTTGCAGGTCCAATCAGAATCTCTGAAACCTTTTCTTTCGAACGTTGGTCTTCTAAGGAGAAAGAACGAATCGAATCAATTTCTGTATCAAATAGTTCAATTCGAATTGGATTTGCTTCCGTAAGAGGATAAATATCGATGATTCCGCCTCTGACACTAAATTCACCGGGCGTTGTCACCATTTCGGCTCGAACATACCCCATTTTGACAAATGTATTTAAGGTCTGATCAATATTTATGTCTTCTCCTAATTTTAACGAGAGTTGGTATTCTTTCCATAAAGACTTAGGAGGTACAATCTTTTTTAACCCTGCCATCGGGACAATTAATATTCCTTTATTATGCTTGCTCCAGTAGTTTAAGGTTTCTATTCTTTGTGCTTTTAACTCTGGGCTAGCAATACCCATCTCTGCAGCAATTAACTCATTGGCAGGAAAAAGAAAAACTTCCTTCTCACTTAATAGATTGACAATATCATCATAAAGTTTTTGAGCTTGTAATAGATTGTGGGTGACGAGCATAATCGGTCTTTGCATTTGTTCATAAATGGACGCTGTTAAAACGGTTCGAGACGAACCCGATAACCCAGCAATTAGCTGCTCTTTTAATCCTTCTTCCACTCCTGCAATTACAGAATGGACATCTTCCTGCTTGAGGAATAACGATTTTAACGCATTCAAGGTTTCTCCTCCCTCCTTCTTCCATAAAAAATCATATAATTAACATTCTTATATTAGTAAATTATAAATAGAAAAACGCTTTGGATATCAGTCCAAAGCTGGTTAGTGAATAAGAAAATCGTATTGGTGGTAATCTGGATTCCGCTCTAAAGCTTCCTGACAATCCTCACAGATAGCTGTGATGTGAATATCGCCAGATGAGTCATACGCAACCATTTCCAGTCTTTCTTGATCATTTAATTTATGCAGACCGAGGGCTTCGCTGTGTATAGATGCTTTATCAATCGAACCAAGTTTCGTACCACAATGACGACAATGGTAATGGATAGCCACGCCTGTCCCTCCCTAATCTAGGATTCCTTACTAGTATTATCCTTAAAGGAGGAACTTATTCAATTAGAAACCGCTATCATCATGCTTCACCGTATCTTTTTATTGCTTATTGTATGAAACGAATGGGTAAATCATGAATCATTACTGATTATATTCATTCATTACCTGTAAGAACGGCTTCTCCAGCCACGCTGTACAGGCTGCTGCACTTTTATTCACTGCTTCTTCCATTGGCGCCTTTTCATCCGGACGAAAACGGCCAAGAACATAATCAGGCACACTCATTCCTGACTGAGGGCGGTCAACCCCAATTCTTATTCTGTTAAACTCCTGTGTCCCAAGATGGGCTATTGTCGACTTAATTCCATTATGTCCACCTGGACTCCCTTTTTGCCTTAGTCTAATCTTTCCAACTGGCAAATCAAGGTCATCATAAATCACAAGTAGATCTTCTTCGGCTATTTCATAATAATCCATGACAGCTCTAATCGATTCTCCGGATAGGTTCATATAGGTAAGCGGTTTTAATAAAATGACCTTTTCTCCTTGATAAAAACCCATTCCGTACAGTCCTTTAAATTTAGACTGATTAAGCGGAATCGAAAATTTACTGGAAAGTGTGTCAATGACCTCAAATCCAATATTATGCCTAGTATTTTCATATTGTTTCCCAGGGTTACCTAAACCAACAATTAATTTCATTCTGGGTCCCACCTCTTCCGGTTTAGCCAACCTTTTAAATATTTTTCGAAACATCGCTTTTTTCTCCCATGAGATTGTCATGTGGTAAAAGACGTAACCTATAAAGATTACGCCTTGCTACTCTTAATTTACAGTGAACCGTGAACATTGTCTAGCCCAATTGCATGATCTTTCTATTCAGGAGTGGTCTCTCTGCCTTCTTCATTATCAGGATGTCCTTCTTCTTGTTGTTCGCCGGAGTTAATTTCCTCTTCCTGCTTTGGAGGAAGGATGGAAGCAACTACTTCATCGTCCTCATGGTTAATAGAAAAGGCACCTGCTGAAGGAATATCACCCATAGTTACGGTTTCGCCTACCTGTAGGTTAGAGATATCCACTTCAATTTGTTGCGGAATATTATCTGGAGTAGATGTAATTGAAATTTGATGTAGTGGCTGCTGCAAGACACCACCATCTTTGACACCAGCAGCATCACCAACTAGCACAAGTCTTACATCTACATTAATCTTAGAAGATTTATCGACAGCCAAGAAATCAACATGGATGATTTCCTTTTTAATCGAATCCGCTTGATAATCAGTCAAAATAACATCCTGTTTGCTGCCGTCTACATCAAGAGAAATAACTCCATTCCTGCCCACTTGACGGATCGTCTTTGTTAAGTCTGCTGAACTAATAACCACGGGTTTGCTATCGACCTTTGAACCATAAATGATGGCGGGAATATTTCCTGTCTCTCTTATGGCCTTCAATGCGGAGTGACGGAATTCCTTCCGTTCCTTTGCTTGTAAAACAGTACTCATGTTTAATCACTCTCCTATTTTATTAAGGCAATTTTTCGTATAGATTGTTGTTTTTCGTATAAGTTCATTAAACCGTATAACTAGATACTTCGTGGCCTCTTTTCGTAAGAACATTTGCGAAAATTGCCAAGAAAATTAGGAAAATGATCCTTATTAAGCTCCAAAAGCAACAAAGTTTACGAAAAGAGCCTAAATCAAAAACTGTCTATATAAAAATGCCCCAAAATAGGATGGTCTAAACATTTTTTTCGACTGTTTATCCAAAACAGGAAAATGACAACTGACTCAAAACTTAAAACAGGATCCAGCCAGATAGGCCAGATCCTAATTAAATGATCAATCAAATAAAGTACTTACGGATTGCTCTTCGTGAACACGAATAATCGCTTCACCAAGAAGTGGGGCAACGGATAGATTAACAATTTTATCGATCTTTTTCTCTTCTGGAAGGGCGATTGAATTCGTAATAACTAATTCTTTGATTTTCGAATTTTGAATTCTTTCGATTGCAGGTCCAGATAATACTGGATGGGTACAGCAAGCATATACTTCTGATGCCCCATTTTCAATTAATGCATTAGCAGCCAGGGTGATTGTACCAGCTGTATCAATGATATCATCAATTAGAATAGCAATTTTCCCTTCAATGTTACCAACAATATTCATTACTTCCGCGACATTTGGTCTTGGACGACGTTTATCAATAATAGCAATTGGTGCTTTTAATCGTTCAGCCATTTTCCGAGCCCTTGTTACACCGCCATGGTCTGGTGACACAATAACAATGTCCCCTTGGAATTCTCTAGCCTTAAAATAATCTGATAAAATAGGAACGCCCATTAAATGATCAGTCGGGATATCAAAGAATCCTTGAATTTGTGGTGCGTGCAGATCAAGACAGATAACACGGGTTGCTCCTGCTGTTTCAAGCAGAGTTGCCACTAATTTAGCTGTAATCGGCTCACGGGCACGTGCCTTACGGTCCTGACGTGCATAGCCATAATAAGGCATAACAATGTTAATAGTCTTGGCCGAAGCTCTTTTTAACGCATCAATCATGATTAATAATTCCATGATATTTTCATTAACTGGCTGGCTAGTCGACTGGATGACATACACATCACCGCCACGGATACTTTCTTCGATATTAATTTGAATTTCTCCGTCACTAAATCTTGTTACAGAACATTTACCTAATTCAACACCGATGACTTTCGCAATTTCACTTGCAAGCGGAAGATTTGAATTTAAACTAAATACCTTAAGATTTGGGTCTAAATATTGATTCGACATGATAGCCTCCTAAATTGATTCGCTTATTTCTTTAGATTCAGCTTCTGGACATAATTTTCCTTATTTACTTGCTGCGCCCGGGCAATCGATAAGGCTTCACCTGGTACATCTTTCGTAATCGTTGAACCAGCTGCCACGTATGCACCTTTCCCAATCGTAACAGGAGCAACTAGATTAGAATTACAACCAATAAAGACTCCATCTTCAATTTTGGTTAAAAATTTATTTTTACCGTCGTAATTAACTGTTATAGAGCCGCAGCCAATGTTCACATCGGAACCTACTTCTGCGTCACCAATATAACTTAGGTGGGAGGCTTTGCTTCCTTTTCCAAAAACAGCTTTTTTAATTTCGACGAAGTTGCCTATTTTCACTTCATCTTGTATCGTGGATTCTGGACGAATATGAGCGAATGGCCCAATATTGACATAAGCACCGATAGAACTATTATGTGCAACTGATTGACGGACTACCGTTTCCGCACCAATTTCACACGAATCAATTTCAGAATTTGGACCAATGTAACATTCTGCTCCAATCACGGTTTTACCTTTGATCATCGTTCCTGGATAGATCACCGTGTCCTGTCCGATTTCGACACCCGTTTCAATGTAGGTATTAGCAGGGTCAATGATGGTTACCCCGTTCCTCATATGCGCTGCATTTGTGCGACTGCGCATAATTCGCTCAGCCTCGGCTAAGGCCACGCGGTCATTCACACCTAAAGTTTCTTCCAAGTCACTTGTTTGGAAAGCTGTAACTACTTCCCCTTGTTTCTTTAAAATTTCGATGACATCAGGTAAATAATATTCGCCTTGAACATTGTCATTCGAAACATTCTTTAAGGCTTCAAATAACGCCGTATTATCAAAACAATAGGTTCCTGTATTGATTTCATTTATTTTTCTTTCGTCTTCAGAGGCATCTTTGTGTTCCACAATTTTTTCAACCAAACCGTCTACGTTACGAATAATTCGTCCGTATCCTGTCGGGTCTTCAATTCTTGCTGTAAGAATCGTTGCTTTTGCCCCTAACTCTTCATGATGCTTAAACAAAGCTTCCATTGTTTCAGCCTTAATCAATGGTGTATCACCACAAACAACAATCGTGACACCGGCTTTGCCTTCAAGTACACTCTGTGCTTGGCTTACAGCATGTGCAGTTCCTAGCTGTTGATCCTGAAGGGCATATTGACTGGTTTCACCTAACTGTGCTTTCACCATTTCTGCCCCATGACCAATAATTGTGACAATTTCTTGTATATTAAGCTTCATTACTTGGTCAACCACATGTTGAACCATCGGTTTTCCGCATACTGGGTGTAATACTTTATATAGCTTAGATTTCATCCGCGTGCCTTGTCCAGCGGCTAAAATCACAGCATAACGATTAGACATGAACAGTCCCCCAATTAACCTTTTTATCCATTAAAAATATTAACGTAAATGAGCGCTCTTTTCAAGGTATGTGAAGGAAGTGTCTATTTTTGTAATAATGAGTTTATTTACGAAAGAGAGTTATTATGAGGGGTGTGCTAATGAGGATAGGTGGCGAATAGATACCGGATCAGCCCAAGGAGTGACTTTTGCACAATAAAAAGAGCCTTCATAGAAGAAAGGCCCTAGTTGTAAAAATCCTTAGGAAGCTCCGGCTTCTTCAAATTCTACTTCTAATTCACCTAGACGGTGGTACTCAGCCAAAACAGCTTCTTGGATTTTACCGCGTGTTCCTGAATTGATTGGATGCGCAATGTCACGAAATTCTCCATCCGGAGTACGTTTGCTTGGCATAGCTACAAATAAACCGTTGTTTCCGTCAATAACACGAATGTCATGAACAACAAACTCATTGTCCAAAGTGATTGATGCAATCGCTCTCATTCTACCATCTGTGCTAACGCGGCGTAATCTTACGTCAGTTACTTCCATGTGCTCACACCCTTTTCTATAGATAAAAAGCTAAGTAAATAAATTCAACAACTTTTTCAAATATCCTTCTTTATATTCAAAATATTTTTTAAAAATTAGGGCAAATCAGTGAACACATTATAAATTTGGAAGTAAATGGATAAATTTTCTTATTTAACGAGTGCAATTACCTCGATTTCTACTAAAACATCTTTTGGCAAACGAGCCACTTCTACACATGAACGAGCAGGTTTATGAATGGAGAAGTATTCACCATAGACCTTATTTAATGCCGCGAAATCATCCATATTTTTAATAAATACTGTCGTCTTTACAACCGTTTCAAATGATGCACCAGCAGCTGTTAATACCGCCTGCAAATTTTGAAACACTTGGTGGGCTTGTTCTTTGATATCCCCTGTTACTAAAGAGCCTTCTGCTGTTAATGGAATTTGTCCTGAACTATAGAACAGGTTATTAACAATGATCCCTTGTGAATATGGGCCAATAGCTGCTGGTGCTTGATTTGTTTCTATTACTTTCATACTTTTACCCTCCATCTATTTTTTTAAGTAATTGCCGGCTTGAACCTTAATCTTCTTTTCTTTCACATCTACATAAGATAACTGTACGAGAGAAGTATATTCATCAACGAGCCGTTCTTGTATTTTTTCTGCCTCTACTAGAACAGCAATCCCAGCCAGATGTCCATTAAATTCCTCAAGCAGGCTGATCATTCCCATGACCGTTCCGCCGGCTTTCATAAAATCATCGACGATAAGGACGCGTGAACCTTCTTTCATACTTCGTTTAGATAGAACCATTGTTTGGATTCTCTTCGTTGAACCAGACACATAATTAATGCTAACGGTTGGACCTTCGGTAACCTTACTATCTCTACGGACAATCACAACGGGAACATTCAACTGACTCGCCACTGCATAAGCAAGCGGTATTCCTTTTGTGGCAACGGTCATGACCACGTCTATTTTTGCATCTGTATAGGCAGAGGCAATAATGCGTCCAGCCTTTTGAACCACCTGAGGATTGCCCAAAATATCGGTTAAGTATAAATATCCTCCTGGTAGGAGTCTGTCAGGCTTGGCAATTAGATCACACAATTCATTGATAAAAGGTACTGCTTTTTCATGACTTACTTTTACAAAGAATTTCACCCCGCCTGATGCCCCAGGTACGGTTTGGATGGTTCCAATTCCTCTTTTTTCAAATGTCTCTTTGATAATAGCCAAATCTTCACTAATTGATGATTTCGCAGATGCATAACGTTCAGCAAAAAAGGTAAGCGGTACTAATTGTCGAGGATGATCCAGTAAATAATTAGTCATATCAATCAACCGTTCACTGCGGCGAAATTTCATAACAAGCCCCCAAAAACACGAATATTCTATCCATAGAATACCATTTTTGTACGTTTTTAATCAAGTGAGTGTCGTTCCCCTAACATTCGGACGGCAAATACTTGATCACAGAATCCTCTTAATCCGTTATAAATTCGATGCATTCTTGAATCATGCTGAACAATTCCAAACACAGTCGGCCCGCTGCCGCTCATTAAGACAGCATCGGCACCAAAACGTTTCATTTGTTCCTTGATGAGTGCAACTTCAGGGTGAAGGTTCAACGTCACCTCTTCTAAGACATTCCCGACGTTCTCGCACACTTTATGGTAATCATGTTCCTTAATTGCTCCAATCATACCAGCAATGTCGGGATGAACCGTTTCATTGAGATCCAGCCTTCGGTATACTTCCGCTGTCGATACCCCTATAAAAGGCTTTGCTAGGATGACCCAGCATGTTGGCGGGGCAGGTAATTCGGTAATTACTTCCCCTCTGCCTTTTGCCAAGGCTGTTCCACCATAGACACAAAAGGAGACATCCGACCCTATTTCGCTGCCTAGTTCAGCCAATTCATCCATGGTTAGTCCGAGATTCCAAAGCTTATTTAGACCCCTTAACGTGGCTGCTGCATCACTGCTTCCCCCTGCTAGTCCTGCAGCAACAGGAATGGTTTTTTCAATTGAAATCAATACACCTTGTTTTACATTGAATCGATCCTTCAAGAGCTGGGCAGCCTGAAAAGCTAAATTACGCTGGTCATCAGGGACATAGCGATTGTGAGAATGAATATGTATTTTATTTTCGTTTAATAATGATAGTTCCACCCGGTCAGCCAAATCTATCGTGGTCATAATCATTTCCACCTCATGATAGCCATCGGGTCGTTTGTGTAAAACATCTAATGCTAAATTTATTTTGGCCGGTGCTTTTACTAAAAGCTTCACTACGTCCACCTACTTCTATATAATCCACTGTTTCCGAAAATCCACATTTTGTCCTATTTTACCACAAAACGATAAAAGTAAGACGTGCGATATGAGAAATCCTATCAAATTTCATATTTTATTATAAGTTTTAGAAGAAAAAGGTTATAAATTGGAAAGGCTCTTTTCGTAAACTTTGTTGCTTTTGGAGCTTTATAAGGGTCATTTACTTAGTTTCAAGGCAATTTTCGCAAAGGTTCTTACGAAAAGATGCCACGAAGCAAATAGTAATACGGATTGATGAACTTATACGAAAAGCAACAATCTATGCGAAAATAGCCATTGGAAACAAGAAGGCCAGAGGAGATTGTCCTCTGGCCTTGCTGAAGTATGTGATTGAATAAAATTTTAAGCGGAAGTACCTTATTTAGAAGTTACACCCTTGGATCCCGATTAGCTAACTGTGCTTGTGCAAGCTCAACAGCACGCTTGACCATATTCCCTGCATCTTTTGCCTTTATGCCGCCCCATCCTTCTTTTTGAACGACATCATAAAATCCAAGTTCTTTTGCAAGTTCTTCTTTAAAGTGACTGGACATTATTCCTCTTCTTCTTCTGCCCATCTAAACAACCCCTTTCATACTACAGCATTCTTAGTATGGGAAAAATACGAGGTTTTCATGACTGATAACATTTTGATTGAGTTCTCTGAATCTAATTCTAACGCGTAGAAGTTTCCGCTTTTTAGAAAGCAAAAAGCAGTAAACTATTGTTTACTGCTGCAAATTGCTTATATACTAATTTAAGGCTAAATGTCCTGATGCATCTTCGTAGAAAGTGATTTGAACTGTTTCTGTTAAAACATCCGCATAGCTATAAGAAACACGTTCGAATGAATTTTCATCCTGATCTAATTCAATAACAAAAACAGATGGATAAGTTTCAGCTAAAACACCGGAACGTTCAATCGTTTTTCGACGCCCTCCGTTGGCTTTAAGCAGTAATCTTTTCCCTAAATTTGTGTCAAGAGCCTTTTTAATATCGGCTAAGGTTTTTGGCATTCGGTCCACCTCACTGTGTAAAGTATAACACACTGACATACTCATGTCAAACAAAAACATAAATTATATCAGTCAAACAAAAAGATTGTCAATATTTTTTGTTCTACTTTTTCTTCTAAAATTCAACATTTTTAGCTTGCCTTATAATATCGGGGAATATGTATCGTCCAAAAAATAAAAAAATAAGCCTTTTTGAATTGCAAAGGCTTATTCATCCTCTTCTTGGATTGGCCGATAAGGCATCCCTGTCCGTAACACTCCCTTTGTTTCGATTCCTCCCAGTCCCTTCTCACCTGTTAAAGTGTTCCGTAACACGTCCCACACGTTAATTCGTTCCATAAAAGGGGTAAAGCTGATTTTGGCGACAATATACACCGGGTCAAGAGCATGGATGTTTATTCTTGAGGGGGAACTGGCAAAGTTCGCTCCGGCATGAATCAAGGATTCAAAATGCGATTGACAAGCACCAGCGAAAATAACAAGCTGATCCAAGTGGGGTATTTTCTTCCGTGCTTCCTTTACCGTTTGGACAAAATGTTTAGAATGACGGTAGGCATTTATATCCGTCATCTTTCCCTTTGCTTTTGAATATGCATCATGTCCAGTGATTACAAGAATATCCGGACGATACAAATCAATCAGTTCACCAATTCGATTAGGCATTTCCTTTTCATTACAGTGTATACCTAACACAGGGATTCCTACTTTTTCATATAACATCATACATTTCTTCAAGTAGGTTGGATCACCATCTAGATGGAGGACCTTCCCTGGCATTTGAAAATAATTATTTGGTTTTACATATCCGCTAGTTGCTTCGTATTCCTGACGATGCTTGATTAATTCAACATCTTGTTTAAATAGCCGAAAAGACTGTTCCTCAAGTGTCCGGTACTCATTCTTTAGTTTCACTCTTTGATTATAGTCAATAACAACCAAATCCTCGTATGGTGCATCTGCAACGAGCCGAAAATCCTCTCCATATAGGACTGCAAACTTCTGGTCGTTTATTTTTCTAATATCAATAATTCGAAAGAGAATATCACAGTTATACGAACGCCTGCCGACAATATCATTTAATTTTATATCCACTGTCGTCACTCCAATAAGACCAGTAATGGGCCCTTAAATAAGGTTTCTATCGTAGGCTATGCGACTGCTTAACTTTTTGTGAAAAGGTCTGTTAAATTGGAATGTTGAAATTAGCATAGTCTAGTGAAAAAAAATAGACCCTTGGCAAAGGGTCTACTAGTGGAAAAATGGATATAGTTCTTCGCTTAAACGGCCAAATTCCTCTAAGGAAAGGGTTTCACCTCGCCGGGCAGGATCAATTCCACTTGCACTTAAGGCCTGAAGGATCTCCTCCTTCTTTTGTTTCCCATCTGGCAGCTGGCTTGTTAGATTATTAAGCAGAGTTTTTCTTCGCTGAGCGAAGCTTGCCCTTGTCACTTGAAAAAAGAACGCCTCATCGGTAACTGAAACCGCTGGTTGTTCCCTCTTTGTCAGTCGAATAACAGCTGAGTCGACATTCGGCTGCGGCACAAACACCGTTTTCGGGACAATCATAACAGTCTCAGCCTCTGTGTAATACTGAACAGCGATGGAAAGAGATCCATACTCCTTCGTCCCTGGCCGCGCTGAAATTCGGTCTGCCACCTCTTTTTGAAGCATACAAACAATTCCGCGAATCGGCAGGTGCTCTTCAAGAAGTTTCATAATAATTGGCGTTGTCACATAGTAAGGTAAATTAGCAACGACCATTATATCGTTCATTTCCGTGAATTCTTCGGCAATTACTTCGGCAACATCTGCCTCTAGCACATCGTTATGAATGATTTTTACGTTTGGATAAGGTGATAACGTGTCCGTTAAGATGGGCAATAAACGTTGATCGATCTCAAAGGCAACGACCTTTTTACTCGTGCGGGCCAACTGTTCGGTAAGCGCGCCAATACCTGGTCCGATTTCAATCGCACCAGAATTTTCAGTTAGATCGGCAAAGCTGACAATTTTTTTTAAGATATTTGTATCGATTAAAAAGTTTTGACCCAGACTCTTCTTAAAAGAAAAACCGTATTTATTTAGAATTTCTTTTGTTCTTACTGGGGTAGCAATATCTTTATTCATGTAGTTCCTCCTGACGTACAACCCTTAGTGCTTCTGAGAATTCTTGTTTACTGATTTGGAACATCATTAAGCGCTTATGGAGCTGTTTCCCATTTGTGTAACCTATTTTTAATAATTTACCAAGCATAATTCTTCTTTCTTTCGCTCCTTCACCGCCAATCAATCCAGCAGTTAGTAAGTCCTCTTGTGTTATTTCTTCTGTAAACGTTTCACTCATGACCTGAGCATCCTTTAGTGCCTCTTGGATTACTTCAGGGCTGGCATGCTCCACTCCAAGGCTTTCGCCGACCTTTCCCATAGCCGCTTCCTTTGTTAAAAAAGCATGTTTACAACCAGGAACAGCTTCAGCAATAATCTTTCGGATTTTTTCACCTGGAAAATCAGGATCAGTAAAGATGATTACGCCTCTTGTCTGTTGCGCACGTCGAACCTTTTCAATGGTAACCTCGTTTACAGCTGATCCATTTGTTTCAATTGTATCAGCATTTACTGCTCGTTTAATTGCTGTTGTATCATCTTTGCCTTCAACAACAATAATTTCTTTAATCTTCATTTTAATAGTGTAGGCCTCCGTAATAAAAAAAATAAAAAAATGAAAAAAACTTGAAACATTTTTGTAATGTCCCTCGTCTATATTATTGAACGCATTCATATAATTAAGTAAGAAAAGCGGCAGCACCCGCTTAGCTGGATATACTGTTTTTATAACTATGTATTCGTTGTTAGTATAAAGAAATTTACGAAAAAAGCAAAATGCAGAGGATAGGACCCCTGCATTAAGAAACTTAATCTAAAATTTTTATTTTAACTTTTTTACGCCCCCAGCGGTAGCAATCCTGATTGGATGGCATGAATAAATCAACGATATATCCCTTGATTGCGCCTCCTGTGTCAGCTGCTACAGCATAACCATAACCTTCAACATATACCTTTGAACCAAGTGGAATCACTCTTGGATCAACGGCGATTACCTTCATGTTCGGGTTCGCACGGAGATTCAGTCCGGTAGCTGTTCTACCTGAACACCCATTGCAATACGCAGTATAGGCAGTTGCAGTCACATAAAACTCTTTTCCCGGCTCATCTGCAGCACCACGGGAAACTTGTATTGATAAATCCTTCGTTCCGACAGCCACAACTTTATCTTGTTTCTCTGCAACCTTCTGCTCACTAATTAATTTTCTTGAGACTTCTTCGCCGTTTTCCAGCAGGACTTCATACTGTTTAGAAACGAGGCCTTTTTTACCACTGGTAATGGTTTTTTCCTTGCCCTTTTCTAAGCTTTCATCCTTCTTGGTCACCACAGCAAATTGAATCGGTTCTTCCACTACATCGGTGACTTTTTCTACTCGAATGACGTTAACAACACCATTCTTAGCAATGGTTTCTGTTAATGACGGTTCAACTCGGTCTAGTTTATTTAGCTTAATGCCCTGTTGTGATAAAAAGTCAGCGACCGTAGCCGAAGTGGTCCAAACTTGTTGCATCTTACCGCCGTCAACATATGTAAGATGAAACGCTTTTTTAATTCCAATTTTCATCTTATCTTGTATTGCCGCTTGCGGTCTAGGTGAGATTTGATCATGTTTGCTCAAAACAATTTTCTGCTCTTTTAGGAGTCCAGCTACTGATCCTGCTGTCGTCCAGATCGTTTTCTTCTCGTTGTCCTTGACAATGTGAACCTGTTTAGCTTGCTTCCATACGACCATAAGGTGATCCTTCACCTTTGAATTCGCCTTCGGTTGCAAATAGTCTTGTGAGCGAATGGATACATTCATTTCATCAAATAATTCTTTGACTGTATCCGCATGTGTCTTTACGACCTTTTGCTGATTGTTAAGAGTGATGGCAACAGTTTTCTTCGACCCTTCATAATAAAGAATTCCAAGAGATGTTAACAAAACTACGAAACTAGCAAAAGCAATGGTCAATGTCTTCCGGCTCAAAGACTGGGGGAACAGGTTTTTCATGGTTTTGAATACGATGAAAAACGCCTCCTTCTCTTAGAGAGATTAACGAACCATGCTGTCGGCTGTTCATTCCTTGCATACTCTGCGAGGGTATTTCTAATTATGCACAAAGTAAGAATATTTGCAAAGAGAAACTTCTCGACACGGTTATCCTATGTAGAAAAGGAGACTTGTAGAACTTTTTGTTTTCATTAAATTTTAAGACAAGCTTCCACTGACTTCGACAAATTCCCCTATCATTTTATGGCGAATAATTTTTTAGCATTTCGTGTCGTTGCTTCCGCTACTTCTTCAAAAGTCAACCCTTTTATTTCGGCAATTTGCTCAGCTACTAGTTTTACATAACTAGGCTCATTTCTTTTCCCACGGTAAGGATGGGGAGCTAAATAGGGGCAATCCGTTTCTATTAAAAGTTTATCTAAGGGTACTTCGGCCGCCACTTCTTTCGGCTTTCTGGCATTTTTAAAGGTCACAGGGCCGCCTAAAGAAATATAGAAGTTCATTTTTATACATTCCTTCGCCACTTCAGGACTGCCGCTAAAACAGTGCATAATCCCGCCTACTTCTTCAGCGCCTTCTTCCTTCAAAATTTCCACTATATCTGCGGTTGCCTCGCGATTATGTATAACAATCGGCAGCTTCACCTTTTTAGCCAATCTGATTTGTTTCCGGAAAACCTCCTTTTGAATATCCTTAGGAGATTTATCCCAATGGTAATCCAAGCCCATTTCACCAATAGCGACAACTTTGGGGTGGGCTGTTAATTCCTCTATCCAGACTAAGTCTTCTTCTGTCATATCAATTGCGTCAACAGGATGCCAGCCAACACAGGCATAGATAAAATCGTAGTTTTCGGCTAATTCCATCGCCCGCTCTATGGTTGGTCGATCAAATCCGACAACAACCATATGGCTGACTTCCTCGTGTTTGGCCCTTTCAATCACTTCTTCTAAGTCTTCGTTATACTGATTATCATTTAAATGTGCATGCGTGTCGAATAGCATGGTAAGCAAGAACCTCTTTTCTTTTTTTTTCTCTAAATTGTGCACTTACAACCTCTCAATGTCAAAATATAAAATAAAAAAAGGGAAATATCCCGAAAATTGTTTCACGTGGAACAACCAAAAGCGGAGGCGCCTTGTTCAGGGAAAAAAGTAGTTCATTTTTTCCTAGGGGCGACAGGCATAAGACGAGCCGGCATGAAGGTTGCCTTTTACCTTCAGGACGGATTGGCTTATGACCCGAGCCCCTAGGCGCTGGAGCTAGACACAACGAAAAGCGAAAGCGCCCGTTTAGTGGCGTATTACCCACTGCCTATTGGTGCTGGAGCTAGCCATCCCCAAACGAAAAGCGCCTTTATCAGGCGCCTTTTGTTACATGATTATTTTACTTTTGCTCCATTTGCTAATGTTTGATCGACTGTTGCCAGGGAAAGTTGGCCATCTTTGGAACCAGCTAAGATCATGCCCTGTGACAATTCGCCGCGCAGTTTTACTGGTTTCAAATTAGTAATACAAATGACCTTGCGGCCGACTAATTCTTCAGGCTTATAGTATTGAGCAATTCCTGAAACAACCTGACGCTGTTCATAGCCTAAATCAAGTTGAAGTTTAAGAAGTTTATCTGCCTTTTTAATCGGCTCCGCTTGAATAACTTCAGCTACACGTAAATCAATTTTCATGAAATCATCTATAGCAATTTCATCAATTTCTTCCGGTTTTTCTTCCTTCTTTTCTTCGACTACTGGAGCAGAACCTTGCATTTTTGTCTTAATGAACTCTACTTCTTCTGCAATCTCAAGCCTTGGGAAGATCGGTGCTGCCTTCTCTACCTTTGTTCCGCTTGGAATCATACCAAAATCAGCAAGGCTTTCCCATGCTTTTAGAGATTCCTCCTGAATACCTAGTTGTGCAAAGATGGAATTCGGCGTGCGTGTTAGGAACGGTTGTAATAAAATCGCAATTCTCCGTAATGATTCAGCAAGATGGACCATTACACTTGCAAGCTCCCCTTTATTCGCCTCTTCCTTGGCTAAGACCCAAGGTTTTGTTTCATCAATATATTTATTCGAACGGCTGACTAATTGCCAAATCGCGGTTAACGCAACAGAGAATTCCATCTTCTCCATTGCTTCCTCATACTTATTAACTGTCTCTTGGTTAACTTGGAGCAGCGATGCATCAAATTCAGCAACTGAACCAGTGTAATCAGGAATCATGCCGTTAAAATACTTTTCGATCATTGCGACCGTACGATTAAGAAGATTTCCTAAATCATTGGCTAAATCAAAGTTGATACGTTCAACAAATCCTTCTGGTGTAAAAACGCCATCTGCCCCAAACGGCACTTCTCTTAAGAGATAATAGCGAAGAGCATCGAGACCATAGCGGTCAATTAAAGTGACAGGGTCAACGACATTCCCCTTTGATTTGGACATTTTACCATCCTTCATCAACAACCAGCCATGAGCAAATACCTTTTTAGGAAGCGGTATATCCAGCGCCATTAACATAATTGGCCAATAAATGGTGTGGAAGCGGACAATTTCCTTACTCATAAGGTGAACATCAGCTGGCCAGTAATTTAAATACTTAGAATCATTTTCTGTGCCATAACCTAGCGCTGTAATATAGTTTGATAGGGCATCAATCCAAACATAAATAACATGCTTTGGATTTCCTGGCACTTTAATTCCCCAATCAAATGTAGTTCTCGATACAGCTAAGTCCTCTAGACCAGGTTTGATAAAGTTATTGATCATCTCATTTTTCCGGGATTCCGGCTGGATGAAATCAGGGTTTTCCTCATAGTACTGCAATAGGCGATCAACATACTTACTCATTCTAAAAAAGTATGACTCTTCCTTTACTTTTTCGACCGAACGACCACAATCAGGACAATTTCCATCCACTAGCTGACGGTCAGTATAAAAGGATTCACACGGTGTACAATACCAGCCTTCATATTGATCGAGATAAATATCCCCTTGCTCAAGCAGTCTCGCAAACATCTTTTCGACAACTTGTTTATGTCTTTCATCCGTGGTCCGGATAAAATCATCATAGGAAATATCAAGCCTTTTCCAGAGTTCTTTAATTCCATCAACAATTTCATCAACATATTGCTGCGGAGTAATTCCCGCCTCCTCTGCCTTCCGTTGAATCTTCTGTCCATGCTCATCCGTCCCAGTTAAGTACATAACATCATAGCCGCGCATCCGCTTATAACGAGCCATTGCATCACCAGCAACCGTGGTATAAGCATGCCCAATATGTAAATTTCCGCTTGGATAGTAAATCGGTGTTGTCAGGTAAAAAGTCTTTAATTTATTCTCCATTTGTATCCCTCCAATAGTTGGCGAGCGCACAACCCTATTAAACCAGTATTGCCTCTTTTTTCCCGTCTCTATCATCAAAATATACCTAAAAATCAACTTTTGTGCAAGAAGTCCCAATTTGAAAAGCTTCCATTAATTATAGATTATTTCCTGTTACACCCACAAAATCTTTATGACCTTCGAAATATGTATAGTTAAATAGTATCAAAATATGCTGGAATTTGTCGAATAATATCGGGACGATCAATTGAGCTACTAAAATTACAATAGTAATAATAATCGTCAAATATAGGTAATGTTCAGATAAGACGTGGCCAAATCAACAATTATCACAATTGAAACATTTTACTGTTATTTTTCAAAATAAAATAATTGACGGATATGGGAATTTCTTGTATTATTAAGGTATGAAAAATTTGTCGAATAATGACGAATAAATAGATAGAGAAAATTATGTTTATAATATGAGAGGAGCTAGTAAAAATGAAATCTACAGGTATCGTTCGTAAAGTTGATGAGTTAGGCCGTGTGGTTATTCCAATCGAATTAAGACGTACTCTTGGTATCGCTGAAAAAGACGCTCTTGAAATTTATGTTGATGATGAGCGTATCATCTTAAAGAAATACAAGCCAAATATGACTTGCCAAGTTACAGGTGAAGTATCTGATGATAATTTAACTCTTGCTGGCGGTAAATTGATTCTAAGCCGTGAAGGTGCAGAACAATTACTTCAAGAAATTCAAAACAACTTTGAATTAGTAAAATAATAAAAATCTCCAGCACTTTTGCTGGAGATTTTATTTTATTTACATAACTGCTGTATTATTCGACATGATAGGCCTGATACACATCTCTTTTATTCATATCACGGTCCTTCGCAGTTTGTTTAATTGCTTCCTTCGAAGGAAGACTTTTTTCGGAAATATAATGATTTACATGTTCTTCGAGCGTTAAATTCTGCCACCACCTTGGTGCTTCCTCCTGTTGTTGATCCGTCCCCTCAACAATCAAGCAAAACTCCCCGCGGATTTCATCCTGTTGGGTCCAAGCTATTACTTCTTCTATTGTCCCTCGAATAAATTCTTCATACTTCTTCGTTAATTCCCTGCAAATAGCCACATTCCTGTTACCAAGCACATCCAACATGACTGCTAAAGTTTCCTTTAGCCGGTGCGGCGATTCATAGAAGATTAACGTGGCCGACTGCCACTTTAAGCTTTCCAATTCCGTCCGCTTCTCTTTCTTGTTTCGATTCAGAAATCCATAGAAGTAAAAAGGCTGGCATGGTAATCCTGAGGCAATTAATGATGTCAGCGCTGCGTTTGCACCTGGCAAGGGAACAACTGTCACCTTTTCCTGGGTAGCAGCTAGCACCAACTCATAACCTGGGTCAGAGATTGCTGGCATTCCCGCATCACTGACAAGGGCAATTTTTAACCCTTCCTTTACTTTTTGAATTAATTTATCGCCGCTTGTTTCTTTATTGTGTTCGTGATAGCTGACCACAGGTGTTCCAATCTCAAAGTAATTGCACAGCTTTTTTGTATTTCTTGTATCTTCTGCAGCAATCAAGTCTGCCTCTTTTAATAACCGAATCGCTCGAAAACTCATGTCTTCTAAATTCCCAATTGGTGTAGGAATAAGATATAAAATCCCTTTTGTTGCTTCATTCTCAAAACTCTTTTGCTGCCACATCATTACTATCATCCTTTTCACGACTTAAAAACTCAATTTTTTTATTTCTTGTTAGTCGCTTAAAATTATATTCTGCCCGGAGCGCTTCACCTTTATTTTCATAACATTGATAGTATGTAAGTTCTACTGGTCCGCGGCCCCGTGTATACTTGGCCCCTTTTCCTTCATTATGCATCTTAATCCGGCGTTCTAGATTATTCGTATAGCCACCATACAAACTGCCATCTTTACAGGTAAGTACATAAAAGAAGTGTTCATTTTTCCCCATATAAGATCTCTTTTATCTCTGCAGTGTATTCATTGTCTTCATTATAAACAAATAGCGGCGGGAGAATTTTTAAATCTGGACTGCCATCCTTGATTGCCTCAATCAAGAGGGTATTCGCCTCTTTTCCCTTTTTAGGGTAGACAAATTGAATTCGTTTTGGTTCAAGCCGGTATTCTCTCATTAGCGTAATGATATCAAGTAGTCGCCCCGGACGATGAACAAATGCCACCTTTCCACCCTGTTTAACCAATTGACTCGAGGCCTTGACAGCATCCTCTAATGTACAAAGAATTTCATGGCGAGCAATCGCTAGATGTTCATTAGGATTCATTTCTTCTTTCGATGATGTTGTGAAATAGGGTGGATTACAAGTGACGACATCAAATTTCCCATAGCCCAGCTGTTTTGGAATCTCCTTGATATCACCGTGAATCATTTGCAGTCGCTGTTCAAGACCATTATATTCAATGCTCCTTACTGCCATATCGTACAGTCGTTCCTGTATTTCAACACCAGTAATTTGTCCCTTCGTCCGTGCACTTAAAAATAAGGGAATCACGCCATTCCCGCTGCATAAGTCAATGAGGTTCCCTTTTTGAATGGGAACATAGACAAATCTTGCTAACAAGACGGCGTCAAGGGAAAAAGCAAATACAGATGGGCTCTGAATGATCCTTAAGTTTTCCGCTAGTAAATAATCAAGCCGTTCATCATCTTTCAAATTCACCAAAGTATCCATCCTCCAGCTATATGTATGAAAATAGAGGCTGATTTTGTCAGCCTCTTAAGGTTATTTCTTATTAAGAAAGGAAAGGCAGAATAAACAATCGCCTTCCTTGCGTAAACTTCCAAAATGGAGGTTACAAATATGAAAACCTTCTTGATATAAACGGGCAAGGTTATCATATCCTTCCCCTACATCAAATGGCTTTACACCAGACGTCTCGGGTACGGCTGTCCCTTTTTTGTTCTCTGTTACTTTCTTTTCCACTTCGGTCGTTACATCTAAACGGCGTCTCAAATGCTCATTTTCAAGCTTTAAATAATGATTCTCTTCTAGTATTTCGGCTAAATGCTGCTTTAATTCTCCTAGCTTTTGGTAAAGATGGCCAATTTGTGTTTCCATATTACTCACTGATTCAAATATTTCTTTTTTATCCACGTCTTCCACCTCGTTAATCTGTGGATTGTATAGAAAAGGCACCTTCTTTATTAATTTCCTCCAAGGTATACTCCAGAACGCGTTCCTGTTCCTTTAGTTCAACCTGTAGTACCCGCTCTAATATATTTAATCCTACTACTTTTCCTTTACCTTGCGGTGTTTCAATGACTTCCCCTAAATCCGGCAGCAAGGCTTTAGCAGATTCATATTGATCATTTTCATATTTTAAACAGCACATCAGTCTGCCGCATAATCCAGATATTTTTGTAGGATTTAAAGATAAGTTTTGGTCTTTTGCCATTTTAATCGAAACGGGGTCAAAATCCCCTAAGAAGGTGGAACAGCACAACATTCTTCCACACGGACCAATCCCGCCAAGCATTTTCGCTTCATCACGGACACCAATCTGGCGTAATTCAATTCTCGTCCGAAAAATAGCTGCTAAATCCTTCACAAGTTCACGGAAATCAACTCTTCCATCAGCTGTAAAATAGAAGATTACCTTGTTTCGATCAAATGTATATTCAACATCGACTAGTTTCATATCCAGTTGATGCTCATTAACTTTTTCATTACAAACCTCATACGCTTCTTTTGCGGCTTGCTTATTCTCCTCAACAATCATTTTATCTTTCGGGTCGGCAATTCTAACCACTTTTTTGAGTGGAAGGACTACATCATGCTCCTCAACCTGTTTGCGAGCGATTACTGCCTTCCCATACTCCACTCCACGAACAGTCTCGACAATCACAAAGTCGTCTTTTTCAATGGAGAGGTCCCCTGGATCAAAATAATAGATTTTCCCCGCCTTTTTAAAGCGTACTCCTACAACATCATACAAATGAAGATCCCTCCTGCAATTTTAACACAAGCTGTTCCATCATCAGCTGAGGATTCATATTCCTCTCCAGCTTCCTCTTTGCATCAAGGATAGCTGACATTTGATCCGATATCCGCCGTCCAGATGTTTGCAGGGCAAATTGTTGCAGCCGTTCGCTTTCCTCTCGAAAAACAATCTGCTCCTGCCTATCTAATTGTATATATAGTAAATCCTTAAAAATAAGAAGTAAAAGGTCTAAACCACGATGAATCTGTTCTTTCTCTTTAAAGTGTGAAAACCAGTCAGCTTGAAGCGTTACCATAGCTTCTAACGGATTTTTTTTCAACACCTCATATAATTTTACCACTATTTTTTGGGCTTGTGCAAACCATTCATCGACATTTAATTTTTGTGCTTCATCTAAACTGTTGGTTAATTGAGCCAGCAACGGAGCCTTTTGCGGCTGCACACCGTTTTCCACCAATTGTTTAATCATCACTTGGGGTGATAATGGATGAAATGTTAGTATTTGGCACCTAGAAAGGATAGTTGGCAAAATCTTTTGCGGCTGTTCTGTTAACAGAAACGCAACCGTCCCTGGGTTTGGTTCCTCTAAAAATTTTAGTAAACTATTGGACGCACTGACACTCATTTTATCCGCATGAACAAGCAAATAAACTTTTTTCAAAGATTCTAATCCCTTTTTTGAAAACTCCACTTGCAGGTGTCTGATTTGGTCGACCTTAATCGATAATCCCTCCGGCTCAACAATATGGACATCAGGATGGTTACCATGATTGATTCGCCGGCAATTGTTGCATTCCTCACAAGGTCTATATTCATCAATGATTGCTTCGCAAAATAGGGACTTTGTCAGTAATAACGCAATTTCCCGCTTCCCGGTCCCTCTGATGCCCTCAAGAAGGTATGCATGGGCCACTCGATTTTTCACTAAACTGTTTTTTAACATTTTTAACACAGTTGGCTGAAGCTCTTCTAGTTGCTCCCATGATTTTCCCAAGTTCATCACTCACTAACTTTATTATAATAACGGATCTATTGTTTATTTTAAAAATGCATATATTGTTCGATAGGAAGGACGAATACGGTTGCACCGCCAACCTCGACTTCAACCGGATAGGGTACATAGGAGTCTGCATTCCCACCCATTGGTGAAACAGGGGCAACTAACTGTTCTCTGGACCTGCAGTTATCCTTAATTATCTGGAGGGCCCGGTCAACGCGAATATCCTCAGTACCAATCATAAAGGTCGTGTTGCCTGACTTTAGAAATCCACCTGTACTAGCTAATTTGGTTGCCCTAAAATTATTATCTACTAGTGCTTTTGACAATCGGTTACTATCTTGGTCCTGTACGACAGCTATGATAAGTTTCATCCAAACCACCCTCTCTTTTTTTCTAAAACTAGTTTTGTTTCCTATATTATAACAGGTAACCGTGTTCCTTACATTCTGGAATGACAGAATCTTTTAGGATAAAAAAAAGCCCTACAGTGAAGGCTTCCTTTGTGCTAATGTTTCTTCAATAATTTTTAATGTTTCCTTAAAAACACTTTCCACTGTCCCTGAAGCATCAATACTTCGGAATCGCTCGGGAAAACGTTTGATTAATAGTTGGTATCCAGCTCTCACCTTTTGGTGGAATTCCAGGTTTTCTAAATCTAAACGATTAATTTCTCGGCCTTTATTTTTGTTAATTCGCTTTAACCCTAACTCTGATTCAATATCAAAGTAGATGGTTAGTTCTGGCATTAAGTTCTCAATCGCAAATTGATTAATTGCAAACACCTCATCAATTCCTAAGCCGCGCGCATAGCCTTGGTAAGCGAGGGAACTATCAACAAATCGGTCACACAACACGATTTTCCCCTCAGCTAATGCTGGTTTTACTTTTTCAATCAAATGCTGCCTTCTTGCGGCGGCGTAGAGCAATGCCTCTGTCCGGGGGTCCATGGCGGTATTGCCTTTGTCTAAAATAACTGCACGGATTTGCTCCGCAATATCAATTCCACCTGGTTCTCTAGTTAATAGAACGTCACTCAGCTGTTCCGCCACCATATTAATAATGGTTGTCTTTCCCGCACCATCCGGGCCCTCAAATGTTATAAATATACCGCTATTCATCTAAAACAAACCTCCAAAACTGTATAATCTCTCTTATGTTGTAATAAACGTTTTTATCATCTTATCTTTTAATAAGGAGCCCCCTTGAAACCTTGCTCCCGATTTTAATAGAAGGGTAAGTTGGCTAAGCTTATTTTTTGTTATCCTCTCACCCTTTAACAGTAGGGGAATACCTGGTGGATAAGGAATAATCGTTTCGGCACTTACTTCCTTTAGTGCGCTTAAAATAGGGACTGCTTTTATCTCTAACTTCTCCATTTCTTTAAAAGTGACTGCTAAAGACGATATTTTCTGCCCAGCCAACTCGAATTCCTCATGCCGATTGATGGATGGTAATCCAGCTAGTGACTCTTTTATTTTCAACATGGTTTCTTCTAAGGGGAAGCCTTGTCCGTCCTTAAGTAATGGAAGAATAAAGAGTAGATTATGTGGGTCGGCTAATTCTGTATAAATTGCTCCCTCTTCCAGTTTCCTTTGGAGTTCATATCCATTTAATTGGCAACGAGACTGAATCGTTATCTTCAGAGGATCTCCGTTAGCGTTAGGATAGTCAAGCACCTTAATAGCTGGAATCTCCGCCAACTCGGACTTAAAACGGTCGATTTCAGTTAATAGAAATGTTAGATCTTTTTGATTATATGTACCTAGATAATTCCTTGCCAAATCCAAGGATGCCATAATCGGATAGGACGGACTGCTTGATTGGAGCATAACTAGATATTCCTTTACCCTATGCTGATTAATTAAATCGCTATTAATATGTAAATAGGACCCCATTGTCATCGCTGGAAGGATCTTATGGGCGGACTGAACCACAATATCAGCGCCCAATTGAAGGGCTGAAGGCGGAAAAGGATCACCAAGGATAAAATGCGGCCCATGTGCCTCATCAATTAAGACAGGGATATGATGATGATGTGCTTCATTTATTATTTCTAGTAATTCAAATCCCATTCCATAGTAGTTCGGATAGGTCAGAATAAGCGCCTTCACATCAGGATATAATTTGATAGATTCTCTGACGGTGTCTAGATGGATTCCAGAGGGAACTTTCCATTCCTGGTTAAATTCAGGCTCTAGAAAAATGGGATCCGCTTTTGCTAAGCTTAGACCATTTAAAATAGACTTATGACAATTCCTTTGAACAAGAACCTTCGATCCTTCCTCACAGGATGCCATAATCATTGCAAGATTACCAACGGTTGAACCATTAACAAGAAAATAACTTTTTCTCGTCTGATAAAGATCGGCTAAAAGGACCTCCGCCTCTAATATCGCTCCTTCGGGTGAGTGTAAATCATCTAACCCTGATAATTCAGTAGCATCCATTTGGAACACTTGCTTAAAATAAGTATGTGCTTCAGCTTGGAGTACTTCTCCATATTTATGTCCAGGGACATGAAAGGAAACTGGCCTTTTGTTTACGTGTTCGGTTAAGACATCAAATAATGGTGTTTTTAATTGATTTTTCATTTGTTTACTTCCTTCTAAGAGTCTCATTTATTCTAACAAAAATTGATTCTCATTCCTATTTGATTGTATATTTGCAAAAAAAAAGTCCGATGAGGACTTTTATGAAAAAATTTCTGGGGTCGTTATTTTTTTCAGCTGTTTAAGAAAATATTTATATTTTGGATCCGTGGTATCTGTTTGTATTAAATCATTTTCGCATTCTGTACAAATAAAAGAATTATATAGATGTATGCCTTTTGGTTTTAAATTCTCACAAATAACGCAGATTTCCTGGTGATATTTATGTGCTAAAAATGAACTCAATCCCTCCACCTCCATACATCCATTCTGCCCGGAATTTTTTATTTGTATACAATTTTTCGAATACTCTTTTTCCCATCATCCTAATTAATATAGTATGTAACAGTTCACGATTGGGTGTATGTCTATTCGCAATTTCTTTGAAAACATTTCGTACTTTTTTACTATTGTTTTTGTCCTTACTAATAAAAAACAAAAAAACAACCTTTTCAGGTTGTCTTTGATGT
>NZ_JBJORY010000024.1:0-51587 GCF_046562815.1 Neobacillus sp. 204 | reverse complement strand
GTTCACGGCAGGTTAAGATTTTCGTAGATTTTACTCTACGATCTTCGCGTTCTTTAGCATCTCGTCTGTTAAGGTGATCCCTTCCTCCTGAGCTGCTTTTTTGTTGATAAATAGTTCAAGGTTTTCCGGGAAGCCGACAGGAATATCGCTTGGTTTTTTCCCTTTGAGAATTTCCACAGCCATTTTCCCAGTAGTGTAGCCTAGATCGTGGTAGTCAAATCCATAGGATGCGAAGGTTCCGCGTTTGACAGAATCGCCTTCACCGACAAAGGTTGGGATATCCTGGGCATTGGCTACAGTTATCACCGATTCCAGGGCAGCAACAACGGTGTTGTCCTTTGGAATGTATAATACGTCCGCACGCCCTACCATTGACTCGGCTGCCTGCTTTACTTCTGAACTAGCTGTTATGGTGGTTTCAACTGCCTCTAGTCCGGCAGCCTCTAAAGCGGTCTTCGCATGTTTAACATTTACAACCGAGTTGGGTTCACCGTTGTTATAGATGATGCCAACCTTCTTGGCATCGGGAATAAAAGTTTTAATAGCAGCAATCGTATTCTTTATCGCATCAGGATGCGTATCAGATGTGCCTGTCGCATTTCCGCCTGGCTTTTCCAAACTTTGAACTAGCTCGGCCCCGACTGGATCAGTAATAGCGGTAAATAAGGTTGGAATATCCTTCGTCTGATTGACCACCGCCTGAGCGCTAGGAGTAGCGATTGCCAAAATAAGGTCATTCTTGTCTGCCACCAAATTTTGGGCAATGGAGGTATTATTGTTCATATCTCCCTGAGCATTTTGGTAATCAAGCTTCAAGTTCTTTCCCTCTTCATAGCCGGCATCCTTCAGAGCCGCGATAAAACCCTCTCGAGCAGCGTCAAGAGACGGATGCTCAACAATTTGTGTAATACCTATTTTAACAATCTTCTCTTTTGCCGCTCCTCCCGTTTCCTTACTTCCCCCGCCGCATGCAGAAAGTAATAATAGAACTCCACACAATACTAGCGCTAATCTCTTTCTCATCTGTTAATCCCCCTAAAATTAATCCCCTATTTATGTAGTCTCGTGGTGAACAATAAAGAAAGCGGTTTCCTTTATCGACATAACTTTTGAAAATTTATAATATTCAGATTCTATCACGTCCACTAAGTGTGAGACAATAGTAAATTTCATATTTTGAAGTCAATCATTAGAAAAATAAATAAAAAAAACATCAATCCCTGAATAATCAAGGTTTGATGCTTTGTTGAGGGATAATATTATTTCATTATGGCACATAGATTGTATAAAGACTTCTAATTTTGTCGATATCTACTCAGAATTTGTAGATATTTCCCGGGAATTTGTTGAAATTTGAAAAATAACGGATACCAATATTTGGAATAAAGGAATTTCTACTTTTTTATTTAGTTTCCTTAGGTTTAATTAGTCATTAATGCTTAACGCAAATTCACCACTTGAATATCTTAATGGGGACTTTAGAGAAGAAGGTAATTTATCGTATAGGACTTGTCCGTATCGCGTAACGCTATAATCAATTCGATATTGGATTGACAATGATACAACAAGCTCCACCTTTCCAACAATACATACCCATTTCTTCCTATTTTTAACTCGAAGATTCGGAGGATTTATTTTCAAGTTATATCGCCCAGCGATACGAACCGAAAAAACAGCTGAGACATATCGTTTGTCAGGCCTTGGAAGAGAATGATCATGAACTTGATATCGTGTCGCATATCGTTCCTTTATTTAACGATAAAGGTGCTGGGGATTTATTTGCTAGTTATATCGCCCGGCGATACGTAACACAAAAAAAGAGTTGATCAACCTAAACTGGTACCTTATTTTCGAAAGATCGAGAAAAGTCCTCCCCATTTTTCTTTAGGTTTTTGTATCGCTTCTTCTAAACGTTTATTAAAATCATTTTGTGAACTCCACTCTATTCTTTGTTCGTCCCGCATCTTTTGTATTTCTTTTTGTAAGAGTTCACTTTTCTGTTTTTCTTGTTGCAGCAATGTTTCGTAATGGTTCTTCTGCTGTTCCGTTAATTTTTCAATTTTAGCATTAGTTTTTTGCGCTGAATTTCCAATACTAGAACTTATAACATGGTGATCTTGCTGAAGTCGGGAAACCGATGTCTTAAGCTGTGACATATCGTCTGTCAGTTGGACATTTATTTCACGTGTGGCTGCAATTTCATTGACTAAAAACATTAAGACCTCTTTTAATTGATTGGGGTCTTGAGGTAAATTTTCATATATATCGGGTACCGCTATATCTGTTTCCTTGGATCCTTCTAATCTTTCTTTTTGTTGAAACACAAGGTCTTTAGCTGTATCGTCTAGGGGCTTGTCCGTATCGCGTAACGCTATAAGCGCGCCGATGTCAGATTGTACAAAGATACGTCGATCGCCATCTTTCAAAAACTCATATCCATTCCGCTCTAAGATTTGGCCATACTTTCGGACAGTGGGAGTTGCAATCCCTACCTCTTCTGCCACTTCCTTGGAAGAGAAAGCTCGTTCATTCGCTTGTATATCACGTCGCATATCGGACCTCCTTTTCTATTAAATATGAAGGTTTTTAGATATAATTGCAAGCTATATCGCCCAGCGATATGAAACAAAAACAGCCTCCTTTCATTTTGGAAGCATGCTTTGGGGGTTATTTTTTGTCTGAAGGAATAACAGGCAAAATAATATGTGAAGGATATTGCTCATTATGATAGATTGTTTGTCTTGCTGCTACAGTCTGATTGCTGTCAATCAATGACTTTCCGGTATTTGGATTCGGCATATAGTGAGGAAAGCTGCTTGACGAAATTTCGAGTGTAATCTGATGCCCTGGCAAAAACACATTACATGTTGCCCAAAGATCTATGCCATATTCTACGATTTCTCCATCCAATTCTTTTTCAGGCTGATCACCATTTCGATATTTTGCATTGACAATTCCTTCCGCTAAAATTAACGCTTTTCCATCAGGTCTGGTATCAACAAGCTTGGCTGTGAAATCTGTATCCCTGGCATCGGAGGAAGCCCACAGCTTTACCTTTACAGGTCCCGTCACTTCGATTGCTTCGGTTAATGGCTGGGTTGAATAAACAAGCACATCTTCTCTCACTTCGATCGCCCGTTGATCAAACGGACCCATTGTCAACGGTCCCGCAAACAAGGTACTTCCACCTTTTGTAGGCACAGGATTTTTGGGATCATAAATAAAGGTATCTACTTCCTCATCAACAGGGTGATGGATGGAAAGTTGACCATCGCCATTTTTCGTATTTGCTTTTCCAGTACTGTGCAAATAAAAGTTGGTAAATTTCGTCCGTTCAAGCGGCCATTCCCATTCATCTCGCCATTGATTAATCCCCATCAAGAAGATTTTTACAGGCGGCTCCGTTTCTAAACCGGTGGCCATTCCTTTTAGCCAATGATTAAACCAGCGAATATGGAGATCTGTGATGTTTTGTTCCAAATCAATCCAATCTCCTGATGCATGCACGCCGAAAGAACCTTCACCCTGCACAGAAGAAAAATCACCATGTCCCCATGGACCGACCATCAGCTTTTGATGCTGACCAGTGTGAATATTCGCCTTTGTCATTTCCTGATAATTTGTTAATGTCGGTCCAATAAAACAATCATACCAGCCGCCTAAATGAAAAGCCGGCAGCGTTAAGTATTCATATTTGTCAGTAATACTTGATTTCCGCCAATAGGCTTCATCTTCAAGCGGATGAGACAATTCCTCAAAAAAATAATCGGCAATATCCAGCTCTTTTAAAGGCGACCACTGATTGATCGGGGCAAAATGGTATAGTTCATCTATTCTATTAAGTTGATTTGCAAGTTTTCGTAATGCATTGGATCTTTCTTGCGGATTTTCATATTTTCGCCTCAATAGATCCGGTGCAATCGATTCGAGTGACCAAGTCTCAGTAAAACCTGGCTGATAGACACCATTACGAAAACTCGCACCATTACGTTGGTCATTCAAAGTCATCGCTGGAAAAATCGCTGCCAAATGAGGCGGCTTTTTCGTTGCAGCTAAAAGCTGTGTATAACCATAATAAGACATGCCGAACATCCCAACTTTTCCCGTTGAGTACGGGAGTGCCGCCGCCCACTCAATTGTATCGTACCCATCTTCCGCTTCCTGTCTGAATGATTGGAAATCACCTTCCGACTGAAAACGTCCCCGCACATCTTGAAAAATGACAACAAAACCATTTTCAACAAGGCGGTTTGTATCTAAATAACGATGGGAATAATGGGGCAAATCTTTACTATATGGAAGCCTAGTTAACAGGATTGGGAAGGTCCCCTTCTCATTAGGACGATAAACATCTGCAAAAAGAATTACGCCATCCCTCATCTCACACGGTACATTTTTTTCAACGATAATCTGAAATTGTTTCATTTTAACCACCACATTTCAACTGTTTTTGACTCATAAAACACTATCCCACGAGTCGCAGACTTCATGGGATAGTATGAATTTCTTATTATAGATTGCTTGCTTGCTTGATGGGTTCTTCTTGAATCACAGACACTTTGGTGGTAAATAGGCTGACAGCAAGCATGATAATCGTATTGATGGTAATCGCAATGATGCCGATGTCTAAATCTTGAATGAAGTGTGGAGCACTTGGAAACATTGTAGCCATGGTTGTGCCTTCCAACGTTTGGTAAGCGACAATTCCAACTCCAACAATCATCCCAACAGAAGCGCCAATCTTACTGACTGGATTCTTCTTCATTAAACTGAATGCCAACGGCGGAAATAACTGAAGAACAAAGCTGTATGCCATTGTCAGTAGGGCAATCATTGTGTTACCTCCAAAAAATGTAAAAAACAATGAAACTAGAGCAATGATTGGAACAAACAAACGCGTTAATTTTGCAAGTTTTTTATCGGATGTATTTGGCTTAAACTCTTTATAAATATTTTTTGAAATAAGTGTTGCAGCTGTTAGTATGAGCAAGGAACAAGGAATTAGGGCTGCAAGTAATCCAGCTGACCCAACCACTCCGATAAACCAAGGCGGAAGTGATTGCTTTGCAATCTTAAACAACGCTAGGTCGGAGGCAGTCCCTTGCAAATTTGGTATTTGCAGTACAGCCGTAAAACCAATAAAAAGAATAAATACAAGGACGATTTGATACAAAGGCAAAATTGCAGTGTTTTTCCTTAATGCCGTTTCGCTCTTAGAAGACAAACTTGCGCCAAAGCAGTGCGGCCACATATATTGGCCTAACGCAATCGTCAAACAGATTGAAACATACCATGATATACTTAACCCTTTATCAGGCATTAATAGGAATCCTGGTTTTGCTTTATCTAATGTCTCAAACATTGGCTGAATCCCGCCGTAATAATGATTCGGCAGATAAAATCCTAAAAATAGGATGACCGTAAGCATAAGAATATCTTTTAAAACTGCTGTCCATGCTGACCCATGTATCCCTGAAATATAAACAAAAACCGTTACAGCAATCAGTCCGATCCAAACAGCAATTTTAGGAGGGATCATTCCATATGAGGCTTCCGAGACAATAATCTGAAAGCCTTTTAATTGCAGAACAATATAAGGGATGATTGATATCACTCCAATTATTGCGACCAGCAGCCCTAATGACTTGCTTTTATATTTTTTTGCAAAAAAATCAGATTGAGTGATTAGATTGTGTTTTTTCGCATATCGCCAAATGGGCGGCAGAATCCAAAAAGGAATGACATAAGTAAGGGCACAAAACACATAAATCGTCGGACCGCCCATGCGGTAAGCTCCGCCGCTTGCTCCTAAAAACACGAAGGTCGAAAACATTTCTCCTGCCATTAACACAAACATGATAAGCGAACCGAAGTTTCTCTCCGCAACTGCCCACTGTTCGAGCCTCATATCCCGCCCTTTTCGAGCTCTTATTCCTAGGTACATGGCAAAAGCCAGCGTTACACCAATAATGATCATGGAGCTATTCATTTATTTTGCTCCTTTCGATCATAAATGATATTACAAGCAAGAAGACAGGCCGACGTGAGAATAAGCCATAAAGTAGACCAAAATACAATAAATGGTAAGCCAAAAACATATGGTTCAATTTTATTTATTACAGTCAATGATCCAATTGCAGGTAGGATAGTCAGAAATGCAATCCATTTCTTCATACGCAAAATTCCCTTCCAATGTGAATTTTTAGAGTAACCCCTGTCCCAATAGAGTGTAGGCGTTTTTAATAAACCGAAGAATGAATCTTTTTTATTATCAGATAATTTAATTCGTGGTGGTTGGAAATCCTCCCCTTCTTTTAGTCGGATAAATAGAAGGGGATTAATTTCAGGTATGGTTAACTGCTTTTTCCATTAAACAAAACCCTTTAGATTCGAATTAAGCTTTTAGCGAAACAATCGATTGAATGATATTTGCAACCTTGTCACCTACTTCTGCAGTAGAAGCTGTTCCCTGCATATCAGGTGTCAAAACTTTTCCCTCTACCAGCAGTTCCTCAATCGCATTCAGCACGAGCTTTCCGTAATCTTCATACCCAAAAAAATCGAGCAGCTGGCTGGCAGACCAAATGGCCGCTAAAGGATTGGCCAGACCTTTCCCTGCAATATCCGGGGCGGATCCGTGAATTGGCTCAAACATCGATGGATAAGTTCTTTCCGGATTGATGTTCGCCCCTGCTGCAAGCCCAATACCGCCTGCTAAGGCTGCGCCCAAATCTGTTAAAATATCGCCAAACAAATTCGAAGTAACCACCACTTCAAATCTTTTTGGATCAGTAATCATCAGCATCGCTGCTGCATCTACGAGATAAGAAGCTGTGTTAACATCAGGGTACTCCCTGCTTACTTCTGCAAAGATTTGATCCCAGAAAACCATCGAATAGTTCAGAGCATTCCCTTTACTTATGCTGGTAAGTGATTTTCCTTCTTTTCTAGCTGTTTCAAATGCATAGCGGATGACGCGTTCCGTTCCTTTTCGGGAAAATACACCTGTTTGTAAAACCACTTCGTTTTGTTGGCCTTTAAATAACCAATCTCCCGCTCCCGCATATTCACCCTCACTATTTTCCCGGATAAACAGCATGTCCACATCTTCTCTGTTCACATTTTTCAACGGACAGTGAGCACCTTTTATTAATTTAATCGGACGAATATTAATATATTGATCAAAGCCTTTTCTAATTTTTAAAAGTAAATCCCACAATGAAATATGGTCAGGTACGCCTGGAAAACCGACAGCACCAAGAAAAATCGCATCGAAGTTTTTTAATTTTTCAATGCCATCTTCGTCCATCATAACGCCGTGCTTGCTGTAATACTCACAGCCCCATGGGAAATAGGTGTATTCAAAGTGGAGAGAGGAATCCAATTCTGCGATTTTATTTAATACTTTAATTCCCTCTCGAAGTACTTCAGGACCGATCCCGTCACCAGGAATCACAGCAATTTTATATTTGTTCATTACTTTTCGCCTCTGTTCCATACAACTAGTTTTAACTCTGTCATTTCTTCTACTGCATATTTTATCCCTTCACGGCCAGTTCCGCTCTCTTTTACACCACCGTATGGCATTTGATCAACACGGAATGTCGGAACATCATTAATCATCACTGCCCCTACTTCAAGCGCTTCACTCGCGAATAAGGCTTTATCGATATTTTTCGTATAAATACCGGCTTGCAAGCCATACCTTGAATTATTTACATATCCAATCGCTTCTTCTACTGAACTTACTTTATTGACAATCACGACAGGAGCGAATACCTCTTGGCAGGATACTTTTAACAATGGATCAACATTGACGATCACTGTCGGTTCTAAAATACCATCCGTTAATTTTCCCCCTGCAACAACAGCTGCTTCGTTTTGTTTTGCTTCTTCAATCCAGCCTATCGCACGTTCGGTTTCCTTTTTCGAGATCAAAGAAGAAATATACGTATCAGGTGATAACGGGTCACCAAGCTTTAATTGCTTCGCCGCTGCGGCAAACTTCTCAACAAATTGATCGTACACCTCTTCATGGGCGTAAATGCGTTGCAAGGAAATACATACTTGTCCTTGATTCGAAAAGGCACCTAAAATACAACGCTCAATTACTTGATCAATATTCGTATCCTTATCTAATATCACCGCAGCATTTGATCCAAGCTCTAGAGTAGTTTTCTTTAAACCAGCTTTATTTCGAATCCCAATCCCTACTGCCGGGCTTCCAGTAAATGTAATCATTTGTACACGATCATCTTTTATAATGGCCTCACCTACAACTGAACCAGATCCTGTCACCACATTTAAAACACCATCCGGCAGGCCAGCTTCTTTGAAAATCTCTGCAATAAATAAAGCAGATAACGGAGTTTGCGATGCTGGCTTTAGCACGATCGAATTACCCGATGCGATGGCCGGTCCTACCTTATGAGCAACTAGGTTCATAGGAAAGTTAAATGGCGTGATCGCCCCAATCACTCCGATTGGCTTACGGACGGTATAACCGATTCTTCCAACCCCGCCTGGTGCGGCGTCGAAGGGGATCGTTTCACCGTGGATTCTTTTTGCCTCTTCTGCTGCAAACTTATAGGTTTCGATTGTTCTCGAAACTTCACCTTTCGCAAAGGTAATCGGTTTGGCAGATTCTCGTGCAATGACTTCTGCAGCTAGGTCAGCTCTTTCTTTCAATAATTCTACCACTTTTTCTAAAATTGCAGACCGCTCAAATGCTGGCATTTTCGAAATCACCTGAAAGGCTTCCTGTGCTGCTCGAATAGCTTCTTTCGTCAGTTTTTCATCCGCCATGGCAATCTCTGCTATTACATCCCCTGTGTACGGAGAGTAAAGAGCTGTATAAGTTTCCGTCTCTACATCTCGACCATTAATAAATAAATGTTTTTTCTCTACCACACCCACATTTGTCATCGACCTAACGCCTCCAATACCATTTCGTGGAATTGAACAATTGCCTTTTCAGATTTTGAATAGACCCCTTTGTTAAAGGCTCTGGAACGGAATCCAATTTGCTCTAATTCTACTAACTCTACATCTTCTTGTCTTACTTGTTCGGCAAATGCTACTAAATCTTTTTCTTCTTGTGATAAATTCTCATCTCTAAAATAATAGGTGTAAACTCCTAATGTTGTTTCATGATCAATCGGAATCATTTCAATCGTTGCCATATTTCCTGGACCTGGATAAATCGTAACCATTAGGTTAGGCCATAACCAATAGAATTCTCCACCTTGCATCTCAGCTTCATTTAATTGAGTAGTGCCCATTGTTTTATTAGGTTTGACAACCGATCCTTGAACAGAATAATTTTCACAGGTAGCAATTTGATAATTTTTCATATCCAAAGTAGCGACAAAGCTAGGATGTGCCACATGGCAGTGATCACACTCTAAATAGTTATCAATGAATGCTTTCCAGTTCGACTTGATCACACGAGTTTTTTGATTGACTCTTTTCAGATCTCCTAAAAACGGAAATTTTCCTAATCGTTCAAAGAAATCTCCGTATGTTTCATTTAAGGACTTGCAATCATCATCAAGATTAACAAAAATTAATGATTCTAAAATTTCCATTTTGACAGGCCTTAAACAGCGGTCACTGACACATGAAGCATCCTCACCTGTAAAGTTAGGAGCTTTATTTAACGCTCCATTTAAATGGAATGTCCAGCCATGATAGCCGCATTGAAGAATTTTCTTTTGTCCTGATTCATTTTTCTCTAGTTTTGTCGCACGGTGCGGACAAACATTATAAAAAGCACGAATCACTTCGTCCATCCCACGAGTGACGATAATCGGTTCACCCGCTACATCTATAGTAAAAAATTGTCCTGGTTTTTCTAACTGACTCACATGACCGACAACTTGCCACGATTTCGCAAAAATATCCTTCACTTCTTGCTCATAAATCTTCGGATCTGTATATAAATCATAGGTTAATGTTCGTTCAAATGTTCGATTCGTTTTATTTTCCACTTCATTATAGGCCATTTCAATTTTCCCCCTAAATATACTTTAATAGTTTAATCACTGATTTCTATTTCCAGATAAGTTCAAAAGTGAATACTATCTCCCCCTTAAATATTGAGTCAAAAACAATTCACCTCATAAATTCCTAAATTCAACATGTAAATAGTGATAATTAAGCGTTTACAAAGTGCTGGATATTTTGTTTAATAAATTCAACGAGATTTCTCGTTTCCTTCTACCGACACTCACTATTAATTAATGCAATTATTGTGCCAAAATTAAAAATAATCTAATTCCTATTAAAATCGTTACTATCATTCGAAATTTGTTCAAATTTCGTTCAATAATTGAGTTGATTTCAACTCACGCGAATTAAAATCAACTCGAATTTGCAGGGAGGTAGTTTCGAATGGTTTCCGAAACACAAAGTCCGTTAGAAATCACAGTAGAAACATTAAAAAAAATACTCGATTATTCATCAGATGAAATTTTTGTCCTCGACGCAGAGCAGCGAGTCATTTACGTTAACAGCGTCTGTGAAAAACATTACGGGTTAAAACCTGAGGATGTCGTGGGTAAATATAACTCAGAACTATATGAAAAAGGGTATTGGAAACCCTCTATTGTCCCAATCGTGTTTAAAGAAAAAAAAACAGTCACCATCAAGATGACTACTTATCTTGGGGCAGAACTACTAACGACAGCCGTCCCAATTTTAAATGATAAAAATGAAATAGAATTTGTCGTTACTACCTCTCAAGAGCTGCAAAACTATAAAAGTATTAAAACAGAAAAAGAAGAAAAATTACCTTTGGATAGCTCTAATAGCTCTACTCCGATCACAAATTGTGAAAAGATGAAAAACATCTTAAAGGTTTGCGAAAAAATTGCCAAAGTCGATTCAACTATTTTAATCCAAGGAGAGTCGGGAACAGGAAAAGGTGTATTAGCTCAATACATCCATCAAATTAGTAAGCGCAGAGACAAAACGTTTTTAAAAATTAACTGTGCAGCCTTGCCTGGAGATTTACTTGAATCGGAGCTTTTTGGATATACGGAAGGGGCTTTTACGGGTGCAAGCAAATATGGAAAAAAGGGATTGCTTGAAATTGCCGACAAGGGCACATTATTCCTGGATGAAATTGGCGAAATGCCGTTATCGCTTCAGGCCAAGCTGCTGCAAGTCATTCAAGAAAAACAGTTTCTTCCAGTAGGCGGGCACGAATTGAAAAAAGTAGATGTCCGGATCATCGCGGCAACAAACCGTGATTTGGTAGAAATGGTGCAAAACAATCACTTTCGTGAAGATTTATTTTACCGCCTGAACATAATTGATATCGAGCTGCCTTCACTTAGGGAACGAAGGGAAGATATCATTCCACTAACCTATAATTTTTTATATAGATTTAATAAAAAATATGAAATGAATAAAATTATCTCTCAAGAATGCCTCGACTTATTTTACTGGTATTCATGGCCGGGGAACATCCGTCAGCTTGAAAATGTCATGGAGAGACTTGTCGTCACCAGCGATTCGATCATCCAGCAAGGCGATTTACCCGATTTAATCTTAAAGAATATGAAACCGTACACTCAACACATCCTCCCTTCTGAACTTGATCATGCAATTGAACATGTAAAGAAAACGCTGGTGATGCAGTCCTATAAAAAACATAAAAGTTCAAGGAAAGTTGCCAAGGATTTAAATATCAGCCAAACGAGGGCGGTAAAGCTGATTAGCCAGTATTGCGGGGAATTAGAGGAAAACTAAACGCGGCGGCCCTTTAATGGTTTTAGTCGTACTATTGAAGCGTCTATTATCCAAAAAGTCTTGATAAAGAATATGAACAACATAAAACCACCCCTATTTTTTTATAGGAAGTGGTTTTTTTGTTGAGCATAATGTTTAAGGAAAAATGGCCTCTTTCTAGGTGCATGAGAATTTTTCATATTCAGCAATTTTATCAATACGTCTTTGATGACGTCCGCTTCAGAAGGAATAAAATCAATTAACACTTCACCAATCGAAAAAAGCTTTCCCATTCTGTCACCTCGGGTAAGTCTAAAAAGTTTATATGATATCCCATTTAACAGCCTTTACTTTCGTTTGGCCACCACGAGCAAACACACGAATTCCATTACTATTTTCATCAGGAAAAATCCTTCCGGTGAATACTTCTTCCCCATTATTTACAAACACTTCAACAGAGGAGACATCAACAAAGATTTGAAACGAAATCTTTTCAGCGTCCAACATACATTTCCGAACGGTACCAAACTCCTCAGCAAAGGATTTGCCCGATTCAGTCCGATCAAATACAACCTTTTTCGCAACCGCATCATATTTAATTACGGTTTTCTCAATTTCTCCAACCCGAAGCTCCAAACCAAACTCCTCAGCCGTACTATCAGAGAATTCTGCAAGAAGCTCATACACGTATCCCTCGAAGTTATCCAAATTAACATTTTCATTCTCAACCGTTTGATTGGTTTCCACCTTTTCCCCACGAAGCAATACTAGCTCAGGCACTGGCTGCTGAATTAGCTTTCCGGCTTTAACCGATAGCTCCCGAGGGAGTGTTAAACAGTGTGCCCACCCATTTTTATCAGTAGGATAGTTAATTTCCGGTAATCCCATCCAGCCAACTAAAATCCGGCTCCCCCGATGATCTACCGTTGATTGCGGTGCGTAAAAATCAAACCCGCGATCCAACTCATGAAATGCGCCATGCTTTAATTCGATATTCTCTAAATCTAATGGACTTCCAATTACATACCCTGATTGATAAATATTTTGATAATGGTCACCTTCTGCGTTTAACCCTTGTGGGGAGAAAAGGAACACACCTTGCTCGTCCAGCTCAAAATAATCCGGACATTCCCACATATAACCGAAATCTTCACCTAATCCGGTCTTTACTTCACCCACAAACTGCCAATCTTTTAGATCGCTAGAGCGATATAAAACGACACATCCTGTCTCATTTTTCCTTTGAGCACCAATCACCGCGTAAAAGTGATCCCCATGTTGCCAAACCTTTGGATCGCGAAAATGATCGGTATAGCCACTTGGAATATCTGCAATCACCGGTGCATCCATTTTCACAATGCTTCCATCCAGACACATTACAGCCAAACATTGATACGGGTGTCGATTCCAATATTCATCGCGCGAGTTGCCCGTGTACATTAAATATAATTTCCCATCATGCTCAATTCCACTTCCGGAATACGCCCCATGACTATCAAATTCATTCGACGGCTCAATGCCCACTCCAACATTTTCCCAATGAACAAGGTCTTTAGACTTCGTATGATACCAATGCTTCAACCCATGAACCGGCCCAAGTGGAAACCATTGATAGAATAAATGATATTCCCCATTAAAATAACTAAAGCCATTCGGGTCATTTAACAATCCTGTCGGCGGCTGAATATGAAAAGTCTGCCGCCATGGGCATTGATTCACTAGTTTGGCTAACCCTTGAATTTCCTCTTCGGTCACGTCGTCCATGCTTCTGTATCGTTGCTCTATTGTCCATTCCATGCTGATTCACTCCTAATACAGAAAGGAGAATCACTGGATTCTCCTATTCATTCTTTGATTATGCTGCTTGACCAGATGATTGTTTAACTGCCTTTTTTTCGTCTCTTTTCGCTAAAACAATCGTGACGATAAAGGCTACAGCAAACGCGATGGCCATACCGATAACATAAGAAATAATTGTATCTGGGCGAATCGAGATGATTCCTGGTATACCAGCTGCCCCTAACGCAGTCGCTTTAACCTTGAACATCGTAACAAAGCCTGACCCGACAGCAGAACCAATAATGGCACCGATAAATGGATAGCGTAATTTCAAGTTAACCCCAAACATCGCTGGTTCCGTAATTCCTAATAAGGCAGAGATCCCAGCTGCTGAAGCGGTTCCTTTGATCTTGGCATTTTTCGTTGTCTTTAACACAGCAAGTGTCGCTGCTCCTTGCGCAATGTTTGACATCGCCGCAATAACGAAGATAAACGATCCACCCGTTTTCGTAACATCGGCAAGCAATTGCGTTTCTACCGCAATAAAGCTATGGTGCATACCTGTTATAACAATTGGTGCATAAAGTAAACCGAAGATGATTCCGCCAACGACACCCGTTGTGTCATATAACCAGACAATTCCATCTGTTAATAGATTACCAGCTGAGCGTGTCAGCGGTCCTACCAAAGTGAACGTTAAAACTCCGGTAATAAAGATAGAGAATAACGGTGTTAATAGATTGTCTAAAGCAGAGGGAACAACCTTCCGTAAAGACGTTTCGATTTTTGCTAGAATAAAAGACGCGGCAAGAACAGGAAGTACGGTTCCCTGATAGCCTACCTTTTCAATTTCTAAGCCAAAAATATTCCAAACCGGGACTTCATTTTTCAGTAACGCGGCACCGTAACCGTACCCATTTAATAAGTCCGGATGAACCATTAGCATTCCAAGTGTGGCCCCAAGGAAAGGATTCCCTCCAAACCGTTTCGTAGCTGAAAAGCCAATTAAAATCGGTAAAAAGACAAAGGCAGCATTTGCAAAGGTATTAATGAGTGCCGCTAAATCCGCCATTTCCGGATTAGCATCCACTAAGGATTTTCCTTCAATAAACAAGTCTGGAGCCGTTAGGATATTGTTAATCCCCATTAGTAAACCACCAGCTACGATCGCTGGGATAATCGGAATGAAAATGTCTGACAGCATTTTGACGAATCGCTGAATCGGGTTCAGTTTATTTGTCGCCACATCTTTCACATCACTCGTTGACATTTCCGTTTGACCAGACATCTCCGCCAAGTGCTTATAGACCTCGTTTACCGTTCCAGATCCTAAGATAATTTGAAACTGACCTCCCGTTGAAAAGGTCCCTTTCACGACATCCATGTTATCCAACGCTGCTTGATTAACGACTGATTCATCATGTAAAACTAGACGTAAGCGTGTGGCGCAATGCGCTGCTGCTGATACGTTTTCCTGACCACCAATGGCATTGAGAACTTCCCGTGCAATTTTTTTATGATCCATCTTAATCCCCCTCTAATCATCTGTATTTGGAACCGGTTCCATTATTGGGTAAAAAATAAAATTCATCGCAATGGAACCGGTTCCAAAATATACTAAAAAAATAATTGCTTAAAAGAGAAACCGAATTCGATTTGTTACCAAGTGAAAAGGTTCTCTTGATTGGAACCGGTTTCGTTGTTTTGATTATAGTGTATGATTAAATAGATTGTCAACGCTTTCTCGCTCAATAATCTCAAATTTAGAAATAGTTAATTTTTCCACAGGACGTTCATTGACTAACTCTACAATATGTTTTGCAGCCGTTTCCCCCGCTTCTTTGTAAAAAAACTTAGCCGTCGTTAAGCCAGGATGCATGATTTCTGTCACATCATATCCGCCAAAACCCGTTAATGCTAGATCTTTTGGAATCGTTAGCCCCTCTGAATATGCTGTCTTCAGAACCCCAAGGGCGATATTATCTGTCGCACAAACAATGATAGAAGGCTGAAATTCATGGATGATTTCTATTGCACTAGCTTGCGCAGCTGGAATCTTGAACAATGTCTCATAGAAGCGAACCTCACAATCCTCTACTTCTTGAATCGCCTTTTTAAAGCCCTGTTTTCGCTTCACCCCTACTGAAATATCCCGTTCCGTTACGCCTAGATATGCAATTTTCCGATATCCTTTTTCAAGGACATACCGCCCCATTTCATAACCAGCGTAAAAATCATCATGAATCAGACTATAAAAGTTCTCATGCTCTTGTCCTATTAACAGCACAGGAACTTTAACCGTTGCAAATGCCTCGATATGCTGATCCGTGATTTCGGTAGCAAGCAAAATAATTCCCGCCATCTTTTGATTGGCAAAGCTATAAATGCTTTCAATCTCTCGCTCAAGGTTTTGACTTGTATTGGAAATCAACATCTGATAATTCATTTGCTTTAATTGCTCATCAATACCAATTAACGTTTGCGAAGAAGCGTAGGAATCAAGCCTCGGGACAATCGTGCCAATAATATTCGTTTTCTTCGCTTTCAGGCTCTGCGCAAATGGATTCGGAGTATACCCTGTTTCCTTGATCGCTTGTTCAATTTTCTTCTTCGTCGCTTCTCCAACAGAGCCCCCATTTAAATACCGAGAAACCGTACTCTTCGCCACACCCGCAAGCTTGGCAATATCTAAAATTGTATTCATTATCCTCAACCTCATTGCATTTCAAATTCATATACTATTATAGTATCATGAAAAGTCATCCACTTAGTATTGCCTTCTTCTGTTCCTTACATAATTTAATTTTCAAAGTAGACTCCCATGCCGCGTTACGGCACCATCAAATGAAAGTTAACTCTCTCTCAAATTGAGCATTACCCACAAAGATAGTAAACAACATTTTCCCAAAGCTGATGAATTGGAGAAATAAAGAGCTGATTTACAAAATCTTAACGTTGGATTTATGTGGAATTAACATTGTCCAATTATGATTAATCTGTAACAAACAGTAATAAACATCAAAAATTCCACATTAAATGGAGGCACTTTTTATGAATTACACATTCAAGAAGAATTGTTACAAGTCTATTCAAGCTGTGATGTTAGGAGTGAGTGTACTAGGATTAGCTGCTTGTGGAGCTACTAAAGAGGAGGCTGCTCCAGTTGTTAAGGATCCAAGTTCGTTAACCCTGAAAGAAATTGAAACAAAGGCAAAAGAAGAGGGAACAATTAATAGTGTCGGTATGCCTGATTCATGGGCGAACTGGGGAGAAACGTGGAATGAAGTGATGAAAAAATATACATTGGAACACAATGATACAGATTTATCCAGTGCCGAAGAGATTGCCAAAATGGAATCTGAAGGAGAGAATGCAACAGCTGATATCGGCGATGTAGGGATTTCCTTTGGGCCAATCGCGGAACAAAAAGAATTAACGATTCCATACAAAACTTCCTATTGGGACGAGGTACCTGACTGGGCAAAAGATGACAACGGGGATTGGGTTGTTGGCTACCAAGGAACAATTGCATTCTTTACTAATAAAGAATTAGTAGATAACCCGCCAAAATCTTGGGATGACATATTAAAAGGAGATTATAAAGTAACAGTTGGAGATGTTCAGCGTGGTACACAGAACCAAATGGCCGTTCTTGCAGCCGCCATCGCTTACGGCGGTGATGAAACAAATCTCCAACCAGGAATTGACTATTTTGCTAAGCTTGCTAAGCAAGGCCGCCTTAGCTTAACTGATGCCAAGCCGGCTAACATCGAAAAAGGGGAAGTGGAAGTTGCCCTTGTTTGGGATTTCAATGCCCTTGGTTACGCTAATCAAATTAAACGTGATCAATTTGAAGTAACCATTCCTAGAGAAGGTTCAATCGTAAGCGGCTATGCAACTATTATTAACAAATTTGCAAAGCATCCTCATGCAGCGATGGCAACTAGAGAATATATCTTAAGCGATGAAGGACAAATTAACTTAGCTAAAGGGTTTGCCCGTCCAATTCGCGATGTAGAACTTCCGAAAGAAGTAGCTGAAAAAATGGTTCCAGAAGAACAGTACAAAAATGCAAAACCAATTGAAGATTACAAAGCTTGGGAAGAAACGGCTAAAAATTTACCGCAGCTTTGGCAAGAAGAGGTGTTAGTCCATGTCAAATAAAGTAATAGCAATTGTTGTTGATGGTATGAGATATGATAAAGCATGTGAGGCTCTAGGATTTATTCAACATCTAGTTGAGTCAAATCAGGCGGCACTATACAAAGTAAAGTCGGAACTCCCAAGTCTATCCCGCCCATTATATGAAGTGTTACTAACGGGTACACCGGCTTCAGTGAACGGAATTACGTCCAATCAAGCCGTTCGCTTATCTACCGAGAAAAGTCTATTTCATCTTACAAAAGAAAACGGCTTAAGGAACGGAACGGTATCGTATTACTGGGTAAGCGAACTTTATAATCGGGCGCCATTCCATTTTATTGAAGATCGTGAGCAGGAGGATGAGTCTAAGCCGATTCAATATGGAAAATTCTATTGGGACGATGACTATCCAGACAGTCATGTGTTAATGGACGCAGAAGCCTTGCGCAGAAAGTATGACCCACACTTTTTATATATCCATCCGCTCGGTGTAGATGTAAAAGGAGAAATTTTCGGTTCAGAATCGAAAGAATATCGTGAACAAATCTTAAAAATGGGAAGCTTGTTGGCACAACTTTTGCCAATTTGGATCAAAGAAGGTTACCACATTTTAATTACATCTGATCATGGAATGAGTGAATATGGCAACCATGGCGGCACAACTGATGGTGAGCGTGATGTACCGCTCTTTATCATTAGTCCAAAAGTTGAGCCTGGTGTCTACAGTGAAGTGGTTCCGCAATTAGCTTTTGCACCACTAGTTTGTGAACTTTTAAATATTGAGCCGTCCAATAAAATGATTTCATATCAATTGCCAGGTCTGAAAGGAAAAATTTCCATTTAGAAAAGATACCCTCTTCAACATTAGAATGAAGGTTGACTGGAATTGGTTTAACGAACGTACTGTTAAACCAATTCCCAAATTGTTAGTGAACATAGAGGAGCGAGAAGTCTTGCGAAAAATAAAAAAACAAAAAATTTACTTATTAGCTCTTTTACTGCCATTTGTTATGTTTGTGATTGGATTTGAACTGGGGCCATTAGTGGCAATGATTAAAAATAGTTTTTATGCAGACGATGGAATTCAAGTTACGATTGATCAATATACAACCATATTTAAAAGTAAATTTTACTTACAAGCCATTCAAAATAGCCTTGTCATTTCCTTATTTGCTGCTATAACTTCTGTGATTATAGCTGTCATTGCAGCTTATTCGTTTACAAAGTTCTCACAAAAAATACAAAATCGTTTACTGATGATTGCCAATATGACGTCGAACTTTGAGGGGATTCCTCTTTCATTTTCATATATTATTTTACTTGGAAACAATGGGTTGTTTACATTGCTTTTTTCTAAGATTGGTTGGGATGTGTTTGCAGATTTTAATTTATATTCATGGACAGGCCTCATTCTTGTTTATATTTATTTTCAAATTCCGCTTGCTGTTATGCTCATCTACCCGTCTTATCAAGGAATTAAGAAACAATGGAAAGAAGCCTCTTCATTATTAGGAGGGTCAACATTATCATTTTGGCTTCACATTGGGATTCCGGTTCTTTTACCTAGTATTGTAGGTACATTCAGTATTTTGTTTGCGAATGCGATGGGAGCTTACGCTACAGCCTATGCATTGGTCGGCAGCAACTATAATTTATTGTCATTGCAAATTGCCTCTCTAGTTTCTAGTGACGTTGCATTAAAGCCGCAGCTAGGCAGTGCGTTGGGAGTTCTTCTAGCAGCGACCATGATAGGGGCGATGTGGTTCAATGAACGAATGATGCGTCGCATTAGGAGGGATTTACGATGAAATCTTCATTGACTTTTCATAAAGTGATTGTGGGATTACTAGTTATGTATTTATTAATTCCGCTTGTAGGAACATTATTATTCTCTATTGCTGGTAAATGGGATCATACTATTTTACCTGAGAGTTATACAATGAAATGGTATATTGAATTGTTTCAAGATGAACGGTTTTATGATGCTTTTCGACGAACGCTGTTTTTAATTGTCATGTCTGTAGGTCTTAGTGTTGTTATTATGCTTCCGACTATTTTTATCATCACAGTATATTTCAGTAAATGGGAAGGATTACTTCAAGCAGCAGCTATGCTTCCTTATGGAATTCCTCCCATTGTTGGAGCTGTTGGATTAATCAAGATATATTCAGATGGACCGATTCAAATTACCGGAACACCTTGGATTTTAATTGGTGCATATTTCATAACCATTCTACCATTTATGTATCAAGGTATTCGTAACAGTCTTCGTACGCTTAATGCTGTACAGCTTGTTGATGCAGCTGAATTATTAGGTGCTACAAAATTCCAGGCGTTTCGCACAGTGGTGTTTCCAAATATTATATCTGGTATTTTAGTGTCTACCTTATTATCAGTCGCTCTTTTATTTAGTGAGTTTGCTTTTGCCAATTTGCTTGTTGGGGGCCGATTTGAAACCCTTCAAATTTATCTCGCCGACAAACTAAACAGCAGTGGTCACTTAACAAGTGCAATTGTTATTACTTATTATTCAATGATTTTACTTTTAACGGGAACTGTATTAAAACTGACGTTTAGAAATGAAAAAAATCCTGTCGTGTCTAATAAGAAGCGAATCCTTTCCTTTTTAAAAAAACAATACCGTCATAAAAATACTGCTTTAGAAGGTGAAAACCAATGAACTATGTAACCATCGATCAAGTGACTAAGGGGTATGAAAATCAAGTCGTTTTAAATAACATTTCTATAACATTAAAAAAAGGAGAATTTGCTACACTTCTTGGGCAAAGCGGATGCGGAAAAAGTACATTATTACGTTCCATTGCGGGGCTTGAAGGTGTTGATGCAGGAACAATCTTAATTGACGGAAAAGATATTACTAATTTATCACCACGTCAGCGTGAAGTCGGTATGGTATTTCAGTCTTATGCGCTTTTCCCAAATATGAGCGTTTTTGATAATATCGCGTACGGCCTTAAAATGAAGAAGGTAAAAAATGTTAAATCAAGAGTAAAAAAGATGATTGAGATGGTTGATTTAATAGGAAAAGAAGAGTCTTATCCTCATCAATTATCTGGTGGACAACAGCAGAGGGTTGCTCTTGCCCGTGCGCTTGTCATGGAGCCGAAAGTACTGCTTTTGGACGAGCCGTTAAGCGCTTTGGATGCTAAAATTAGAAAAAGTTTGCAAAAAGAATTAAAGAGAATACAGAAAGAATTAGATATTACAACTATTTTTGTTACGCATGATCAGGAAGAAGCAATGACGCTGTCTGATCGAATTTTTGTCATGAATAAAGGACAAGTTGTACAATCCGGTTCTCCATCAGAAATTTATACTTCTCCAGTTAATACATTTGTTGCAAAATTTATCGGAAATTATAATGTTTGTAATATGGAAGTGTTCCGTAAACTTGTTCGCAGCACAGAATTAAAAGGGAATGAAATCGCCATTCGTCCTGAAGTTTTACAATTAGTTTCTGTTGGTGAGGATAGCTTGGATTTACAGGAGAACTGGGACATTAAAGGGTTTATTAAAGATGTTTCCATGATAGGGAATGTTTTAAGATATGAAGTAGAAACAGAGGAGTCCGCTTTCCATGTAGACTATCTTCACCACCGAGGAAAAATGTTTGAGCAAGGAGCACGCGTTCATATACTTGTACCGAAGAAAGAATGCATTATTTTATAAATTATTAATGATCGCGGGGGAAGAAATATGTCTGTTTTGCCAGAAGAAAGAAGGAACGAAATTTTAAAAGAACTTAACAAATCGGGAAAAGTAAAAGTTATGGAATTAGTTGATCAATTTAATGTTTCAGTGGAATCGATTCGACGCGATTTGATGATATTAGAGGAAAAAGGACTTTTAAAGAGGGTTTACGGTGGAGCGATTAAAACAGTCTTTGAATTTGAGGAACCTCCATTCACACAGCGTACAACGGTGAATCAAGAAGCGAAAGTTAAGGTTGGGAAAAAAGCAGTAGAACTCATTTCTAACGGAGATGTGATTGTCATTGATGTAGGGACAACCACGCTTGAATTTGCGCAGTGTATTGAAAATAAAAAAGACATTACGATTTTAACCAATTCTCTTCCTGTGTCGTCTGTGTTGACCGAATCGCTCAATCAAAATAAGTTTACAGGACAAATTCTATTACTAGGTGGTCAAATTGATCCAAAGCAGCAATCTATATGCGGCGGTCTCACTGAACAAATGTTAAATCAATTTAATATTGATAAAGCGTTCATTTCAGCTGGTGGTGTTTCTATTCAAAGTGGGGTTAGTAACTATCATTTACATGAAACATTAGTTTCACGCAAAATGGTCGAGGTATCAAAGCAAGTTATCATGCTTACGGATTACTCCAAAATGGGTGTCGATACATTTTGTAAAGTTTGTCCTCTAGAAAAAGTCGATGTGATTGTCTGCGAGCAACCATTTCCAGAGGAATGGAGAAATCATTCAAAATTAGAGGAACTCAATTGGATTCAAGCATAGTCAATCCATTAAAGGACATATCGAGACTGAAGAGGGAGTTCTCTCTCTTTTTTGATTAGATTTTTATTGATAGCAGGTAAAAAAGCTAGAAAGAAAATTTAATAGATAGAATGAGAAAAGGAGCTATATAGCATGAGTTTCATTGCGATAGATTTAGACGGAACATTATTAAACGACCAGAATGAAATTAGTGAAGAAAATATAAAGGCGATTCAATATGCCCAAGATAGAGGCTTTGAAGTAGTTATTTCAACAGGACGGGCTTATTTTGACGTTCAAACAATTTGTGAAAAAGCCGGGATTTCCCCATTTGTAATCGGGACAAATGGCGCAACCATACATTCAAAAAGCGGAAAGTGCATTTCTTCTATTACGATATCTAAAGATCGTGTCGAATCTATTCTCCAATGGTTAGATGAACGGGATTATTATTACGAAGTGTTTACTGATAAAGCCATTTATACCCTTAAAAAGGGAAGAGAACATTTCCATAATGAGATTAAAAGTTTGAAAAGCGCAGATTTGAATAAAGATATGAAAGAATTAGTTGAAGTAGCGGAAAGGCAATTTGACCAGTTTGGATATGTTTTAGTTGAAAACTATTATGATATCTTAAAACAGGAGGAAGAATTCTATAACATTTTAGCATGTTCTTTTGATAAAAAGAAATTAGAGGAAGCATGGAACCAATTCAAAAAGTGTGATGAGTTGATGATTGTTTCATCTGCTGATCATAACATTGAAATGACTAGTAAAAGAGCTTCAAAAGGGATGGCCCTTGAAAAATTGGTTTTCTCGATGAATGGCTCCTTAGATCAGGCTATGGCAATCGGGGACAGCAACAATGATTTATCCATGTTCCAGAAAGTTGGATACAGCGTAGCGATGGGAAATGCGAAAGATGTCATAAAAGCTGTTTGTACAACGACAACCCTTAAAAATGATGAGAATGGGGTAGCTTATGCGATTTATCGATATATGGAGAACTTCGTGGTTCAATAATAAATGTCAATGACGAAGGAGAGAGCGATAAAATGGCATGGATCTATATCATAATAGCAGGACTTTTGGAAATTGTCTGGGTGATCGGTCTAAAATATTCAGGGTTATAAGCCTGAAACGTGCAGATGGGTTTAAAAAATTGCTCCCCTCTGTAGCGTGTCTTTTTTTGGGAGTTTAAGCTTTTATTTTGTTTCTTTGTCATTAACTTCTCTTCCAGTGGGGACTGCCTATGCAATATGGACCGGTATCGGCTCTATTGGAAGTGTTAGCAGGAATGAACTTCTTTAATGAACCTAGAAGTTTAAGATTAGCCCTATTGATTATGTGTATTATTGCAGGGGCTGCAGGTATTAAAATGACTTTTGGACATTAAGATCAGGGTTTTAAATGGCAATAAGTAGATACAGTAAAAAAGGTACGATTCCTATGGAGGAGAAGAGAGATGAAAACTATTCGAGATTGGATAAAAGAATATCCTTTAATAAACGAGTTAGTTGCTACAAAGGAAGTGTTTTGGTCAAATCCTAAATATGAACCGTTTCAAACTGATGTTAAAAAACTTCCACTTAATGAAAAAGATGTAAAAGATGCCGAGGAAAGGTTAAAGCGTTTTGCTCCTTACATTGCTAAAGTTTTTCCTGAAACAAGAAAACTAAACGGAATCATTGAATCTCCTATTGTACCCATCCCGGCGATGCATCAACAGTTATCACACATGTATGAGCATCCATTAGGAGGGAGATTTTTGTTAAAATGTGACAGCCACCTTCCCATTTCAGGCTCCATTAAAGCACGAGGCGGCATTTACGAAGTGTTGAAACACGCAGAAACGTTGGCTCTTAACCATGGTTTATTAACGGTAAATGATGATTATTCGATCCTTGATAGTGAAAAATTCAGAAACTTCTTTTCACAATACTCAATTGCAGTAGGGTCTACAGGCAACCTAGGGTTAAGTATAGGTATCATGAGTGCTAAATTAGGTTTTAAAATAACGGTCCATATGTCTGCTGATGCAAAGAAGTGGAAAAAAGATCTTCTTAAAAGCAAAGGAGTAACGGTTATCGAATATAAGGAAGATTACAGCAAAGCCGTCAAAGAGGGCCGAAAGCAGGCGCATTGCGAACCGAATTGTTACTTCATTGATGACGAAAACTCTCGTGATTTATTTTTAGGCTATGCAGTGGCAGCAATTCGACAAAAAAAACAATTAGAGGATTTAAATGTAACTGTAGATGAAAACCATCCACTATTTGTTTACCTTCCATGCGGAGTAGGCGGTGGGCCGGGAGGAGTGGCTTTTGGTTTAAAACTAATGTATCAACATCGAGTACATTGCTTCTTTGCAGAGCCTACACATTCTCCATCTATGTTACTTGGACTAGTAACAGGTCTGCATGATAAAGTTTCTGTACAAGATTTTGGAATTGACAACATCACATCAGCAGACGGCCTTGCTGTCGGAAGGCCATCAGGTTTCGTTGGTCAAACCATCGAGCCTTTATTAAGCGGAAGTTATACGGTAAGTGATAATGAATTATTTAAACTATTAAGCGCATTGGTCGATACAGAAAACATTCACCTGGAGCCTTCCGCATTAGCCGGTGTAATAGGGCCGATAAAGTTATGGACTGAGAAAGAAGGAAATGAATACATACAAAATCATAACTTAACAGACAAAATGAAAAATGCTACACATCTCATGTGGGCTACCGGTGGAAGTATGGTTCCTAAAGAAACGCTGAACGAATATTATAAAAAAGGAGTAACGTTATCACTTTAAATGTTTTAGTTCAGATTTGAATTGTATCCCTAAACAAGGGAAGTTAAGTGACTAAAGATATTAAGCAGATTAAAGATAACTACTTCAGTATTGATCCGGAGTTTTTCTTTATGATTTCCAATAAACAGATGTTGTGTAAAGAAGCGCATAACTATACGAAATTTCCTCAACGTTTGCTACTTGGTTCTCAATGCAATAATCAACAAATTTTCCTAAAAGGATTTCATAATTTTTGATATTCGTTTTGGTCGTATTCTTGAAACGTCTGTCATCCAAAAAGTCTTGGGACGCAAATTTTAAAAACACAAAAAACCACTTCCTAATTTTATAGGAAGTGGTTTTCGCTATTGATATAAATTATTTACATGACTAGTTCTCAGAAAGGGTGAAAAATAGCTTTCACTACTTCACAGATGGTTGGCTTAATAGCCTTACATCATGCCGCCCATATAGTTTCAAACTGTAATATATTTAACCATAGTAGAAACAAACCACGTAAAATCAACGTTCTGCAATTACTGCGTGTAACATCTTTAACCTGAATTTAATGCTATTTATTATATTTCGTTAGCAAAATGTTAGCATGTTGTTAGCAGAAAATGATATGTAATTGACTTGATGACTCTAATAACAAAAGCGATGCAAATTCTATATGCATCGCATAGATAAACCAACCCAAACAATATTAAATTTTTAAAATTTACATCTTCTTACTATAAAAAAAAACCACCATTTCGGTGGTTTTTAATTTATTTCCTATGAATATGTGGCTTTTCAGAAATATATTAATGCTTTACTGTTATCATTTTAGATGTTGTTGTAACCTTAAAGCCATCTAATGAAGTAACATCTGCAGAAATATAGTAGGTACCATCTGGAACATTCGATCCAGGTGTGTAGTTCATACGTAAAGTATGTTCATTATTTATATCTTTCGTTTCAATGATATTTCCATTTGCATCTTTCAAATAGAATTTCCAGTCAACTCGGTTATTCGCATAACCCATTATTTTGGCTGGATTATTTTCATTAACATTTGTTCCAGAAACATTGAAGTAGGTTAATAACATACTCTGTTTAAGGTAAGATGGGTCTCCCCATAAATTATAGCTTAAATTTCCTGCATAATCGTAAGCCTCTACAACGATGCTCTTTGGCTCATTTGGTACGATAATCGATTTTGTGCCTGGTTTTGGTGTATAATATTGGCCGTTTACAAAAACAACTGCATCAAGATAGCCACTACCATTCTCACTGTCAGTTGCATTCCATGTAACTTCATATTTTCCATCTTTCGGTGTGTATTGAACATCTGAAATTTTCATTAGAGTTGAATCTACATTTACTGGAAGCTTCACATATTGTGGCTTAGCAGTGCTAGAATCCATCGTTGTCTTGATAACATAATAGTAAGTACCGTCTGGAACAATTTCACCTTTTTCGTTTCTCTCATTCCATGTATACTGGGGAGCTTGATATTCATCAAACTTATAGAAATAATTTCCGGATGACATGATATTTTTTCTGAATTGAAATGGTGAACCGTCCGGTGTGAATTCACTCCAGTTGCCTAAGCGTTTAACTCTTTGTCCTTTTTCATCCTCAATATACATTTCAGTTTCATTTAGATTACGTAAAACTGTAAATGAGGAGAAAACACCTGGTGCATACGAATTTGGTGAAATTGCCGCATGTTCTAATTCAAATTTCTTTGTTGCTACATTATACCCTAATGGAGTGTCACTCATATCATCCCAAAGCGCGGTATAAGGTAAAAATGCATTATCACTCCAAGCAGCTGGGTCCAGATTATTTTGTTCAGTCCAATCTCCTAAAAAGCCCATATAAGGAACTGATAATGGTACAGCTTGATCTTTATTAGCCCCAGTTGGAACAAGACGAACAAATCCTTCTAAAAATTCTTTATCTTTAATATTTGACGGAAGACTTATTTTAACCTCAATCTCTTTCATTTGTCCTGATTTAACTTTTACAATCGCACCATTTGTATCAGTAACAGATTGATTATTTACAATGATATCTGCGCCTTCTAAACGCTTACTCTTTAATTTTAAATATTCATGTGATTCGTCTACTATTCCATCTTTGTTATTATCAAATGATTTGTTCTCTGTATCATCGGTTAACACATCTACAAAAACAGAATATTCTAAATCATTTTCATTACTACCTTTATTAGCTTCTAATGATTCTAAACTCAAATTAAACGTCACAAAATTTTTATTATTAATTTCCTTTAAAGCTACTGCACCAGCTTGCTCAAGTGGTACATTCGTTCTTCTAATGATTGCAGGAGTTTTAATTGCATTTGCGATTTGCATTAAACCAGAGCCTTGTCTACGTGGAGAATAAGGTATTGTATAGTCTGTAGACGGATCCATTGCTACTGTTGATGTATTCATTAAAGCAAGTTTAGCTTTTAATGCTGTATCTTCAGAATGGACATGACCTTTATTATAAAGAGATTGTAGTACTAATGCAGAGCCCCCTGCTACATGTGGAGTTGCCATTGATGTACCACTAAAAACGCCATAGTTGTTACCTGGTAAAGTAGAATAAATACTACCACCTGGGGCTGAAATTTCAGGTTTAAAATCTAATGTGGATGGAGTACCATAAGATGAGAAAAATGACATCTTATTCTTACTTCCATTGTCAACATAAACACCGGTAGAAATTTGCATACTTACATTTTGTTTACTTAGTTTTGTAATTAAAGCATCTCCTACCTCTTTACTTGTTGTAAAAGATGTTAGATAGTACGGTGAGAAGTCTAATGCAGGATAATCTGGCACTTTTGAAGCTGGTACCTGTAGTAATGCTACTGCTTTTCTATTTTGAGCTTCTCGTTGGAAAGTTACATTTCCACCGTAGCCATATTCATTTTTTGGTTTCATAACTACGATTTTACCTGTAACATCTCCTACTTTAGCATAGTCAGCTGCTGTACCTTCACCTACATAAACTAAATCATAATTCTTTCCTGGGGTTAATACATCTGAAAGCTTTTTACCAGCTTGATCTTTAAATGGAAGTCTATCTCCATCTGTAGATTCTAAGGAATTCATATGAATTTTCGAATTTTCATATGATGCTACGGATAAAGCAAATGGGCTAACCCCTGGTGATCCTACTGTTCCAATATCAAGGTTATCAGCGTAAGGCTGTAATGCTCTAAGTAGTTTACTATTTTTTGTACTATAAGCGGAATTTCCTCCTGCAACGACTACTAATGTTCCCTGTTCAGTAGCTTGTCGAATCGCTTTCTGAATTGGATCGTCATCTTCTCCAACGGGTCCTGCATCGCTACCTAAACTCATATTGATAACATCTGCACCCATTGTTACAGCGTGCTCGATTCCTGCAATAATGTCATCCTCCATAGCGCCTCCGCCTTGATCAGAAAACACTTTTTCTGCCAAAAGCTGAACACCTGGTGCAATACCTTTTACACCATCATTTGTTTCATCCCCATTTGCTCCAACTGTACCTGCAACATGCGTACCATGAGGACTTCCATAAGTACCACGAGGAATGACATCGGTATCATTGTCCGCCCAATCATAGCCAGTAGGTACTTTATCGCTGTACCATATTTCCTTCACATCAGTTTCATCAAATTTGCTTTGAATTTTATCTTTTGCCCATCTTTCTTGTTGCTTACCTTTATCAGTTATCGTCATATCTTTATGTAACCAATCAATACCTGAATCGACCACCCCAACTACTAGCCCTTCTCCTTGATATCCGTATGATTCCCAAACTTTTTGGGCTTGTACTAATTCTTTACTTGCTCCCATCGAAGGCTGGAATTCTCTAGCAATATGAACATTCGTTACACCTTTTATAGATTTAATATCTTCTAGATTCTTATATTCTGTTTCACTACTAAATCCGTTAAAACCTTCAAAGAAGCGATGTTTAACACTCAAATCAAGATTTTTAGATTTTTTTAGGTTATTAATAACTTTTTCTTGATTAGCCTTAAATTCATTTTCTTTCGTTTGTTTAGACATTGATGATACTCCAACAGGACTTTCAACTTCTACAATTACTCTTACTTTATCATTTGGTTTGAACTGATTAATTTCTTGATTGTTCGCACCATATAAATCAGAATCACTATTAACATTTTCCTCTACTACATTTTGTTCTTGTTCATTTAATGAACTTTTAAATAAATCTGCTCTACTATGAAGTGACGTACGATCATTCGAATTATCATTTGAGCTAAACCCAATATTTGTACTTTCTGCAAAAACATTTGATGATAATATCAATGCTGAAAGACCTACAGTTGTGAGTACTTTGTATGGAATAACCATTCTTTTTTTCAAATTGTTTCCCTCTTCCAATTTATTACATATGCAGATGTTAATAAAGTACGAAATGATTCTAAAAAGATTAGCCTTCATTTCCTTGCGTGTGTCTCTATTAAAAATTACTTATGCATCTACGATTATAAAAAATATTCAGTTTATTGTAAATTGGGGGAATTTTAAAATAATTATTTATCGATCAACGCATATTTCTTATCAGTTGTTATGAAGTAAATTGTCTTTATTTGAAGAATATTGTAGAATTTTCATTTATTCGCTCGAAAATGTTCTTATATTTTGTTATAATTTCTATTTTTTTGACATTGCAATTAGCCTTTAAATTGGGCAGATATTTTAAAAATCAATTAAATAAAGCTACATAGGTTTTCTCACGCCGTTTTATTCTTCTATAGAAATTCAGCATTTGCCGTATTTGTTCATCTGTGAAAACATCAATTTTTACATCGTCCTTCTGCATCTTTACTTTGTGAGCTGGATTGTTCTTAATGACTTCGCATTCCACCATGTAATTTAAGAAAGCCATGACTGTAAGTAATATCTTCAACATTAACCACTTGGTTTTTGATTGCATAATCAATAAATTTCTTTAAAATCATTTCGTAATTTTTAATGTTTGTCTTGGTTGTGTTCTTAAATTTCCTATCATCTAGAAAATCCTGATAAGCGAATTTTAACAACAAAAAAACCACTCCCTAAATTTATTAGGAAGTGGTTATTGTTAAAGATATAAACTTTTTACATGACAGCTTCACAAGAATGATGGGTTACATCATGCCGCCCATTCCACCCATGCCGCCCATACCGGACATGTCAGGCATTCCAGAACCAGCTGGTTCAGGCTTATCAGCAACAACTGCTTCAGTTGTTAAGAACATAGCCGCAACAGATGCTGCGTTTTGTAATGCATAACGAGTAACTTTAGTGGGGTCAACGATACCAGCTTGGATCATGTTTACCCATTCGCCGTTCGCAGCGTTGAAGCCTGTTCCAACTTCTTCACGCTTTAAGCGGTCAACAATAACAGATCCTTCAAGGCCTGCATTGTGAGCAATTGTGCGAACTGGCTCTTCCATCGCACGTAGTACAATGTTAATACCTGTTGCAACGTCGCCTTCAGCTTGAAGTGCAGCTACCTTGCTGTATACGTTAAGAAGGGCAACACCACCACCGGATACGATACCTTCTTCAACTGCAGCACGAGTTGAGTTTAAAGCGTCTTCGATACGAAGTTTGCGCTCTTTTAATTCAGTTTCAGTTGCAGCACCAACTTTGATTACTGCTACACCGCCAGCTAATTTAGCTAAACGCTCTTGTAATTTTTCACGGTCAAACTCAGAAGTTGTTTCTTCTAATTGAACACGGATTTGGTTAACACGAGCTGCGATTTCAGCAGTATCTCCTGCACCTTCAACGATAGTTGTATTTTCTTTAGTCACAACAACTTTAGCTGCACGTCCTAAAGAGCCGATTTGTGTAGTTTTAAGTTCACGGCCTAACTCTTCAGTGATAACTTCCCCGCCAGTTAAAGCAGCGATATCTTCAAGCATTGCTTTACGACGATCACCAAAGCCTGGAGCTTTAACAGCAACAGCATTGAATGTTCCACGAAGCTTGTTAACTACTAAAGTAGATAGTGCTTCACCTTCAACATCTTCAGCAACTAATAATAGCGGCTTGCCTTGTTGAACTACTTGCTCAAGAACTGGAAGGATTTCTTGAATGCTAGAAATCTTCTTATCAGTGATTAAGATATATGGATTTTCTAAGACAGCTTCCATTTTATCTGTGTTTGTTACCATGTAAGCAGAAGTGTAACCACGGTCAAATTGCATACCTTCTACTACGTCTAATTCAGTTGTGAAACCTTTAGATTCTTCAATAGTGATAACGCCGTCGTTGCCAACGCGCTCCATTGCTTCAGCGATTAATTGACCAACTTCTTCGTCAGCCGCAGAGATAGAGGCAACTTGTGCGATCGATTCTTTGTTTTCGATTGGTTTAGAAATAGCTTTTAATTCTTCAACAGCTGTTGCTACTGCTTTTTCGATTCCTTTACGGATACCCATTGGGTTCGCACCAGCAGTTACGTTCTTTAAGCCTTCGCGAATCATCGCTTGAGCAAGAACAGTTGCAGTTGTTGTACCGTCACCGGCAACATCGTTTGTTTTGCTTGCTACTTCAGCAACAAGTTTTGCACCCATGTTTTCGAATGCATCTTCTAATTCGATTTCTTTTGCGATCGTTACACCGTCATTTGTGATAAGTGGTGAACCGAATTTTTTCTCAAGAACCACGTTGCGTCCTTTAGGTCCAAGAGTAACTTTTACCGCATTTGCTAGAGCATCAACACCACGAAGCATTGCGCGGCGTGCATCTTCACTAAACATAATCTCTTTAGCCATTGTTTAAAAACCTCCTCATATTGTTTAACTTCTTTATTTAAAACGTATATATTTGTTCAACTCGAGCGCCCAGCGTATAAGCAGCTAAACGGGCGCTGCCACTTTTCTATTAAGCACCAACGACGGCAAGAATATCTGATTCGCGTAGGATTAAATATTCTGTACCTTGATATTTTACCTCTGTACCACCGTATTTTGAGAAGATAATACGATCGCCTACAGAAACTTCAAGTGCTACACGTTCTCCGCTTTCAAGTACGCGGCCAGTACCAACGGCAACAACTTTTCCTTCTTGAGGCTTTTCTTTCGCTGAATCCGGTAATACGATCCCGCTTGCAGTTTTTTCTTCTGATTCAACAAGCTCAATGATAATACGATCACCTAATGGTCTTAACAAATCAAACAACCTCCTCAAAGATATATGTAATTCTGACTTATTAGCACTCTCGATTAATGAGTGCTAACACAATTATTATAATAATGAATCTCAAAATCTTTTGCAAGTATGAAGCATAAAAATTTACAAAAAAAAATAGAAACGCGGAAGCGTTTTCCTCAGGGAAAAAATAGTTCATTTTTTCCTAGGAGCTTATGACTAGAGCCCCTAAGCGCTGGAGATAGACAATTATCCTTTTTGACAACCTTATAAAGTATGCGAAAAACACGGTATTCTATACCTTTTATTTAAAAGTATTTCTAAATTGAAACAATACCGGTTTTAAGAGTAGAATGAAGAATAGTATGTATTAAAGGCTTGTGCGATTTAGAATCCTTAAAAATGGATGATTATTAATTACCTATTCGTCCAAAAATATAAAATAGAATCTAAAGGGGACTAGATATTTGAAACGGGAATATTGGATCATCTTAATTGTTTACATCGCTATGCAGTTTTCCAGCCTAGTCGGAATACCACTCTTTTTGTTCGGCTTTAAATATTTTGGGATCAATCAAAGCCTTGCTGTTCCTTTATGGCTCCTCGCTAGTTTTACAATTGCCTTAGTAATCATTATTTTAATGTTACGAAAGGAAATGAACAATCGCAGCTTTAGAAAGGGCGGTTCCATCGGTAATAACGTCATCTGGGCCATTGCCGGCATCTTCCTTGCGCTATTTGCCCAATACGTTGCGGCAATCATCGAGAACCTATTAGGGGTGGAAATGGGGTCTGAAAACACCAAAGATATTCTGACCATTATCGAGACCTTTCCGTTGGCGATCATTGTTACAAGTATCATTGGACCGATCTTAGAAGAAATTGTTTTTCGAAAAATCATTTTCGGATCTCTTCATAATCGATATAATTTCTTTATTTCTGCGCTGATCAGTTCGGTCATTTTTGCTGCGGCGCATATGGAGTTCCAGCACATTTTGCTTTATTCGGCCATGGGCTTTACGTTCGCTTTTCTTTATGTCAAAACTAAATCCATTTTCGTCCCAATATTTGCCCATGTTTCAATGAATACCTTAGTTGTCTTGGTTCAGTCTGTGTACAAGGACGATATTGAACGATTGCAAAGACAAGCTGAGGCCATTCAAAACTTTATCGGAGGATTTCTATGAGACGTTCACCCTTGTTTTCCGGATTAATTTACTTTCTCCTTGGCGGGCTATTTACCTACTTCGCCATTGATAATGTTCAAAGTAATGGCTGGGGATTTTTCAGCTATCTCCTCATCTTATTAGCCACCTTTGACTTTGGCTCAGGCCTAAAAATGATCATCTTTCACATCAAATACAAAGATAAGTTTAAGAAGCAGAAAAAAAATTAAGGTGTCAGCACCATGTGAAGAATTCACATGGTGCTGACACCTTTTTTATTTTCCTTCCGACTTTGAGGTCTCGCTTCGGTTAATGACCATTCGCTCTTTCCCGAGGATAAAGATAAATAGGAAGGCCAGGCCAGCTGGGACGAGTGCCCATGTGAATGTGTGGACGATTGAACTTGCGAGTGCATCGGTAATTTTATCGAGAATTGGTGGTGGAATTAGTTTTCTTGCTTCTTCTGATAATAAGGCCCGTGAATCTCCGAAATTCTGCCCCTTTGGAACCTGCCCCATTCCCGCAAAAGCATTTTCCAATCCTTCTTTGAGATCACTGCGTTGAATCGTACCAAAAATGGTAATCCCAATCGTCATTCCTAAGGAACGAATAAAGTTACTTGTCGATGTAGCAGAGCCCCTTTGCTCCATTCCAAACGGATGGATCGCAGCCATGCTCAATACCGAAAAGGAGAAGCCCACTCCTAAACCAATGATAATCATGTAAAGCGTCAACACTGCTCTCGTTGTTTCTGGTGTAATCGTGCTCAATAACAATAAGCCGCCAATCAAAATAACTCCGGATATAAACATAATATTCCGGTAGCTCATCTTCGTTGTTAAGAACCCTCCCGCTTGAGCGGTAACCACCGAGCCCAGCATCATTGGCAATAATATTAACCCTGAATTGGTGGCAGTCCCTCCATAAACCCCTTGCACAAAAATCGGGATGTAAACCGTTGCTGCCATAAAGGCTGCACCGTAAAATAAGCCAACGATGGTACTACCTGCAAACAAGCGGTTCCTAAACATCGAAAAGGAAATAATCGGATCCTTTGCTTTGGTCTCCACAAATAGAAAAATCAAAAACAGAAGCGCGAATCCAGCAAACAAGCTTATGATTACCGTAGAATCCCAGTCATATTTTTGCCCCCCAAGTTCAAGCGCAAACATTAAACATACGACCGCTCCAACCAAACTAACCGCCCCGGACCAATCAATGATTTGCTTTTTGTGAATAGGCGATTCCTTATAAGCGATGGTAATAAATATAAAGGATAAAATCCCTAGAGGCATGTTAATATAAAAAATCCAATGCCAGCTGATATAATCTGTTATATATGCGCCAAGCAATGGCCCAAAAATACTCGATAATCCAAAAACCGCACCGAACAGACCGCCCATTTTCCCACGCTTCTCTGGCGGAAACAGGTCAAACATGATTGTAAATGCTATGGGAACAAGCGCTCCGCCGCCAATCCCCTGGATCGCACGATAAATACTTAATTGGGTGATCGTTTCAGCAGTTCCACATAAGGCGGAACCTGCCATGAACAAGATCAATCCAAAAATAAAGAATCTTTTTCGCCCATACATATCGGATAACTTACCGAAAATCGGCATCCCGGCCATTTCAGCAACCATATAAGCGGAAACAACCCAGACAAAGCTTTCAAGTCCGCCTAGATCTCCAACAATTGTTCCCATCGCCGTCACGACGATCGTATTATCCATCGAGGCCATTAAAATCCCTAGCAGGAGCCCCGCAACTACCAATCCTAATTTACTTTCTTTCGTTACCATCACATTTCTCCTTTATAACTTTGTCGTTGTTTTTATCGTTGCTTTCGGATCATGTGTGAAATCATCCCTATATTCCACCACTCCGATTTGGCAGCCAGGTCCGATTTTAACCTTGTTGCCCCGGACTATATCCGCCTTTGTATTTTCAAGATAGATGTCATCGCCTTCAATAACATTTGCACGAAGGGACCCTACCTCTTTTCCAAAGGGCAGCAGAGTGTAACTCTTTTTTTTCACCGTTATCTTCCCGCCGCCGATTTCCTCCGCACAGCTCTCTCCAAAACGAAGACCCACTTTAATCGTATCCGCGGATAGTAATCCTTTGATCTCAAAGCCGCCACTGGAGTCAAATGTCTCATACTCCACATCGCCATTAACAGAGATACTTCCCTTAATGTTCGCTTCATCACCCGATAGTTTTTCGCCGACTTCCAGCAATCCAAAGATCTTCATTTTTTTCAATTGAGCATTACCGCCGACCATCATCGTCCCCATGACAAGGGTATCCTGTGCCTCCATATTCATTTTGACCTCTACTTCGCCAAATACTTTCATAGAGCCTGTTTCGACATTCTCAACGGCTTCACTCGTGCCATATATATTGAAAGCCGAACATTTTACATTGGTAATAATCGTTCCTTCCCCGCGGATACTGATTTTATTGTAATGGCCGCCAGGGTAGCTTCCTGTTCCATTGATAATAAGGCTTCCGTTCTTTTCCATCATCTCTTTTTTCCCTCCTCTTAAACCTTTCTGTTTTCAGTAACAACAGCCTTTTTATCCATCGAAAATTCTCCTGTGTATTCGACCAGACCAATATGACAATTAGGACCAATTCGAACTTGATTCCCCCGAACTATTTTGGCAATTGTATTTTCAAGTTCAATTTTGTCCCCTTCAATTAGTTCTGTTTCCAGCTGCGGTTTAAAAAATGATTTGAGCAAATTCCCGATTAGTGATCCCTTTGCCTTTACCGTAATCGTTTGCCCGCCCATTTCTTTTGCTTTACACTCTCCAAACATTTTTATGTCAATTTGGTCCGCATTTAGAAGCCCGCCAACAGTAAACTGCGATTCCGCTTTAAAGACCTCCGCTTCACAATCCTCACCCACCGTAAAGGTCCCCTGAATTCTGATTTCCTCACATCTGACTCTTCCGCCAACGGTTGCTTTACCGGATACCCTTACCTTTTCAGCAGAAAGGTTTTTGTCAATTCTTGCGGATCCGTCGATTTTGATGAGCTGACTATCGATATTCCCTCGGAATTTCGCGTGCCCGTTTACTTTTGCTTTTTCAGAAACGACGTTACCATTGATAATACCGGAACCATTACAATCGAGCTCCACACATTCTAAATCGTTGTTAATTGTCCCTCTGCCATTTATTGTGACCACGTTAAACTGGCCCCCGTTGGATGCACCGAAGCCATTGATAACCAAGTCTCCTCTGCTTTTCGTATCCATCGTCATTCCCCTTTATAATAATTTCGCTTTAATTTCTTCCATGCACGTCATCAGCGATAACGTTGCAACTATTTTTGTTCCCCGTTCAAAATGGTACGTTTCTGTATTGATCAGCAATAGGCAGGATGACATGCCCAGTTTTCGGGTTATGACCAACTCGCAGTTTTTTTGCTTAATTATCGACGCATGGTCCTTTAACACTTGCAGGACCATTTTTCCTTCCTCCAAGTTAATTTCACCCGATTGAAGTAGTTTTTCTAAAACAAACACTTCCAGCATTCTTGTAAAATTAAATTGAAGACTACCTTTTTCCTGCTCTAAGTAAAAATCGACAACCGCTGTCGAAACAATGTTACGTTTTATTAATTCATCTTTGGTATAATTTAAATTTGCCACATTAGGTGAAAACATGTCGGCTAGTTCATCCAAGGATAAGTTTTCTTTCATCGTTTGGATTTTCTCGATTCTTTCTAAGATTTTTTCCTTTGGAAAAAAAGTTTCTTGACCCGTAAATGTAGACTTGCGTACAAACCATTCTTCCGGAATAAGGTCCTTCCGTTTCCATCTATATAACTGCCCGTAGGATATTCCTGCTAATTCTAATAGGTCTTTCTTAGAGATTAACTCCTCGCTCATAATAAAAACCCCTTTCTAAAAACAATGTAACATAACACTGTTACGCATGTAAAGTAAAAATGTAAAATATTAGTCTGTCCTACTCGTTATTGACATAAAAAAGGCCTTTCACGATGTTTACACGCGAAAGACCTTTTGAGATCTATTTACTTTTAATCCAACCAGCAGAGATAAAATTCGCTCACTCAAATGATTTCTTCTAGTTTTTTGCAAGTAGAGACTTTTCTTGCTACTCCGGCTTCAATTGCAGCATTCGAAACAGCTGTTGCAACTCGATCCCCCACTCGTGAATCCAAGGCGTTAGGAATGATGTACTCCGGAAGAAGCTCTTTATCCGTTACAAGACTTGAAATGGCATAAGCGGCTGCAAGCTTCATTTCCTCCGTGATATCGGTTGCCCTAACATCGAGTGCCCCGCGAAAGATTCCTGGAAATGCGAGCACATTATTTACCTGATTAGGATAATCAGAACGACCAGTGCCGACTACTGCTGCACCTGCCTCTAGCGCTTCCTCTGGATAGATTTCTGGTACTGGATTTGCCATTGCAAAAACGATTGAATCTTTATTCATGGTTCTGACCATATCCCCTGTTAAAACCTTGGGCCCAGACACTCCGATAAAAATGTCAGTGTTTTTAATAGCATCCTGTAGGGTTCCACGTATCCTGCGCAGGTTTGTTCTTTCTGCTATTTCTGCTTGCCGATCGTTCATCCACTCTTCACCTGGACAAAGAATTCCCTCCAGGCTTACTAACGTAATATCCTTAAATCCTGCTGTTAATAAAAGCTTGGCAATCGCAATCCCGGCAGAACCTGCACCATTCAGGACAACCTTTACCTTGTAGATACTTTTCTTAACAATTCTCAGTGCATTTAAAAGGCCGGCTAGTACAACAATCGCTGTCCCATGTTGGTCATCATGAAATACTGGAATGTTTAGTTCGTTTTTTAAGCGTTCTTCAATTTCAAAGCATCTTGGAGCGGAGATATCCTCCAGATTGATTCCGCCAAACGTTGGCTCTAATGCTTTGATAATATTGACAATCTCCTCGACATTTTTTGTTCCCAAGCACAGTGGATAAGCATCAATCCCCGCAAATTGTTTAAATAAAACCGCCTTTCCCTCCATTACAGGCATAGCGGCCTCAGGGCCAATATCTCCTAACCCTAATACTGCTGTTCCATCTGTGACAACTGCTACTAAATTACCACGCCCTGTATGCTCAAATGAAGCCTCACTATTTTTCGCAATAATCTTACATGGCTCCGCTACACCTGGCGTATAGGCTAAACTTAAATCATCCGCATTGTTAACCTCTACTTTACTGACGATGCCAATCTTACCTGCAAGCCTTTTGTGGAGCAGCACTGCCTGTTCTTTTATCTTGCTTTCATTCATTAAAACCTTCTCCTTTGGTCACTTTTAAACTAATTGTTCATTCGGATGAAAATCAACCAATCTTAAACAAAATTCGGGACGATACAGTCAGGCACATCCCGAATTACGAGTGACTAGCTTAATAATTTCAGCAATAAAATAGCCAAAATAACAGTTGAAGCTCCCCCGATTCTAGTCGAAACTTGGGCAAATGGCATCAAGGACATCCGGTTGGAAGCTGAAAGAATCGCCACATCCCCTGTTCCTCCTAAACCGCTATGGCAGCCTGTAACAATCGCTGAGTCTACCGGGTACATCTTCATCCACTTTCCTACGAAGTAACCAGTAGTAATCATGGCGACTACCACAGAGGTACAAACAACCGCATATCCAGGTGTTACGATTTTCACTACATCCTTAAGCGGAATATAAAGCATACCTAACCCAACCATTAATGGCCACGTCAAGCACGATGATACAAATTTATATAAGTGATAGGCACCTTGTTCCATTTTAGCTGGCATAACCTTTATACTTTTTACCACTGCGGCTGCAATAATCATTAATACAGGTCCAGGAATACCGAGGAATTTATTTCCAAGCCCGCCTAAGATAAAGAAACTACATGCAATTAACAGTCCAGCACCCATGAGTGGAAAATCAACCGGTTTATCAATCGTTGCGGCTTCTGTGATTCCATCGCCGCCTTTTGTTTTCACTAATACTCCATTACCAGTAAGATGCTTCTTTTTCTCACCTATGCGTGATAAAATACCCGCACAAACGATCGCGACAATATTCCCGATAACAGCGGCTGGAATCAATTGGCCAACAAATGTTTCTGAAGATTTTCCTAGAACCTCTGCATAGCCTAATGAAAGAGGTAAGATTCCTTCTCCGATACCGCCACCGATTATTGGAACAACAATATAGAACAGGGTGTGTTTCATGTCATATCCAAAAAGCAATCCAACAAGAACCCCTACTGTAACAGATGCAATGGTCCCGAAAATAAGCGGGATAAACATGCGTGTGAAGCCTTGAATTAAGACTCTGCGATTCATCCCAAGAATACTTCCTACTACTAAAATAGAGATATAAAGGTAAAGGAAATTGGATGTTTTCATCAACTGTGTAACCGCGTTCATTCCAGTTGTGTTAATCACATTAAAAAAGACTAAAATAGACGGAATCAAGAGTGCTAAAATTGCCGGGCCGCCAATATCCTTCAAGACCGGAATCTTCATGCCAAGATCACCCAGTAAAATACCCATTACAATAATGATGGCAAAGCCGCCAATCATATCTGCCGGAAGCAGTTTATAGACAGCTGAAAAGTAGACAACAGCTGCAATAACGATATAAAGCGGCAATGGAACAACCCCTATCTTCACACTGCCAAATTTACCTAGAAGCCCTTTCTTTTCTACTTTTTCCTCCTCAACAACCGTAAGCGGTTGCAACTTTCTTGCTGGTTCCATCATCTCATCCCCCCATCTTTTCATGTTTCTATCATATTTCGTATTAAAACGCTTTCATAGTTTATGTAAATTTAAAAAGGTTTTTGTAAATAAAAAAAGTAAGCAGTTTTACGCTGCTTACAAAAAGTTTTTGATTAGATATTCTTTCAATTGATTAAATTCATGCTGGTATACGGGTCTTCCAACTGTACCGTAAATTACCTTAACATCCAGGATTCCAATTTCCTTTAAAAAATTTAAATACTTACGGACAGAAACCCGGGAAATTCCGACGACTTTTACAACGTCCTCAGTTGAAAACGGGGCATTTTTTAACTCCAAAATTGTCTCCCAAATTTGTTTTAGGGTATCTTTCGTCAATCCCTTCGGCAGGTCTTCGATAAGGGGCCTTTCCTCTCGGTGCAGGATTTGTTGGTCCAAGACGTCTTGATTAATCACAGGTTGAGTCTGAATAACCTTTGTTTGGTTCTTATAGGCGACTAACGCTTTACTGAAGCGTTCAAATTCAAAAGGCTTAATTAAATAATCTACAGCTCCGTACCTTAAGGCCTTTTTAATCCGCTCCATATCTGAAGCTGCTGAAATAATAATAACATCGGTCTCTTTGTCATTTTCACGGAGGTAGGTTAACAGCTCTAATCCTAGTTTCCCCGGCATAAATATATCCAATAAGATAAGATCGATTTCTAGTTTTTCAATGTACTTAATCGCCTCGTCCACAGATGTTGCCATTGCCATCAATGTAAACCCATGAACTTGCTCGAGATAACGTTTATTAAATTCAGCCACCATTGGATCATCTTCAACAATCATCACACGAATCATTCTGACCCCCCCTCCCGATTATATGGTAAATACACAGCAAAAACGGTCCCTATTCCTGGCTTTGATGAAAGAATTAAGTCCCCTTCCAACTTTTTAACCGCTTGCGAGACGAGATACAATCCTAACCCTCTATTTTCACCATTTGTGGAGAATCCTTTGTTAAAAATTTGATTTTGTATTTCATCGCTCATCCCTGTTCCTGTATCTTTTACTTCAATTGTTAAAATATCATCTGCATAATCAAATTCTACTTTTACTTTTTTGACTGCACAACCGGTCACAGCCATAATGGCATTATCAATTAAATTACCAACAATGGTAATTAGTTTGTGTGTTACATCTGAATCCGCTGGTTGAGGAAGGGGTTGTTCACAGGAAACAGATAACTCCGTCCCTGATTCCCTTGCATAACTCAACTTTCCAATTAAAAAGCCTGCTAAAACAGGGTCCTTTATCTTTTTGGTAACGAAGCCAATTTCATTATTACGATGATCTACTATTTCATTGATATATTCGACAACTTTTTCATAATACCCAGTATGGACCATCCCCAAAATAACATGAAGTTTATTCATAAACTCATGTGCTTGGGCACGAAGTGCATCTGCGTAAGTTCTTACTCCTGTTAGTTCTTCAGCGAGTACTTGTATTTCTGTTTTATCGCGAAAAGTAGCAATTGCACCCACTACCTTATTCCCAACAATAACAGGGACTCGGTTGGTTAGAATGGTCATCCCGTTTACGTTCTGTTCTTCATCCAATTCCGCTTTACCTGTTTTTAAGAGATCATTTAAGCGAGTTGTCGACATATATTTTTCTATATTTTTCCCCATTGGGTTATCGGGCAGGCCCGCCTTTTTAAACATCTTTAAAGCAGCTCGATTGACAAGTGTTATGTTTGACTCTTGATCAACCGCGACAATCCCTTCACGGACTGATTGAAGCATCGCGCTCCGTTCCTCTAATAATTTAGCAATCGCAACCGGCTCAAGCCCAAGTAAGATTTTTTTTATATACCTCGCTAAAATAACAGCCCCGATAACACCGATTAAGATTCCAATCATTGTCCCAATATAGATCCCGGTTCGGCTCTTTCTGACTGCCTTTTCCACATTATCTAGAGAAATCCCAACGGCTACTGCCCCAATCTGCTTCCCTGTTGCATCCTTAATTGGTGTAAACGAGCGTAATGAAGGTCCAAGAGACCCCTTTGAAATAGACTCATTCTCTTTTCCTTTTAGGACAGGTCCTTCATCTCCACCCTTGAACTTTAACCCTATTTTTTTACTATCGGGGTGGGATTTGCGGATTCCCTTCATATCCATCACCACAATAAAGTAAACATTTGTGACCTTTCTCATTTCATTTGCATAGGTCTGAATTTCCTTTTCATCCCGTTTCCCACTCATCGCTTCAATTACAAGCGGACTATGTGCAACCATTCGAGCTACATTTCTTGCCTGTGCAGCCTGATTTTTTTCCGTCTCTGAAGCAATTCTGGAACTTATAAGTAAATCAGTTATCAATAGGGAAAAAGTAACCACAAGGCAAACAAATACAATAATCACCGATTTTAAACTCCATCTTCCCTTTCTCATATTTCCCTCCATCTTTGGCAGTCGACAGCCCCCATATATTAACTTATGAGTAAAATTGCTCCTGCTAAAATAGGGGTTAGGACCATCGCACTTTTTAATACAGGCTGAGGTGCAAGGTCTGTAAACTTAGCACCAACATAGGTGCCAATCATTGTTCCTGCGACCACTTCAATTAAAAGGGTAAAATTCAAGTACCCTTGGAAATAATAGCCGACTCCCCCTGCTAAAGCGATCGGCAAAATAACGAGCATTGTCGTACCCACTGATTGTTTAAGTGTGAGTCCCATAATCAAAAGCAAGCCAATTTGAATAAACGGTGCAGCACCAATCCCAAATGTTCCCGACAACAACCCTGTAACCACTCCGACTACAGCCGCTCTCTTAATAAGAATAAGGTTGCTTGTTGTCTCTTTTTTGTTATCTGCCTTTATTTTCTGAACAATGAATAAGCGGACCACCAAGATCACCGCAGATAGAAATAACATCCCCGCTGTCAACCAATGTAAAGAATGGATTGGAATCAATCCAGCGAGCTTTGAACCAAAATAGGAAGCAACTGAACCAAACCCACCTACAATTAGACCTGTTTTAATAGAGATATTTCCTTGACGAAAATGGCTGTAGGCACCTGACAAAGTAGTAAACACCATTGCTGCTAGAGAAGTCCCTAACGCCACATGTATTGGAACTCCAAAAATAACTGTTAAGATGGCAATAATAAAGCCAGAGCCCCCTGCTCCAACAAATCCTAATAAAACCCCCAGCACAAACATAGTCAGCACAATTGCCAACTTCATCCCCTCCAATTGCAAAACCCTAGATATCCTTCTAGGAAATGACTTATAAATAGTCCTGATTACAGACTGATTTGAAAAAAAAATTGCAGAATCATCTATTATTGTACTAAAAATTTTATATCCTATCTGAATCATGCTCTAATTTCCATAAATTTAAAGACTATCTCACACTTGAATGAGATAGTCCTTCATTAAAAGCTAGTATTTTTTGAAACTTGGACTTAAACAAGCACTGGTTGTTTGGTGTCTGTTAATTCCATTAGGCGCAGTTTAATTTCTGCAACATTGACATTTCTTTTGGCTACCCCTGTTTTCATTGCAGCAAAAGCCACTGCCGCCGCTACTTCTGCAGCAACCCTAGGGTCAAATGGATCCGGTATGACATAATCCGCATGAAGCTCTTCATTAGAAATCAAACCAGCAATCGCATATACCGCGGCAAGCTTCATTTCCTCATTGATTTCTTTGGCACGTACATCTAAAGCACCCCGAAAAATGCCTGGGAAGGCAAGCACATTATTGACCTGGTTTGAAAAATCAGAACGTCCTGTCCCCACTACAAGTGCGCCAGCTTTTTTTGCCTCATCCGGCATAATTTCCGGTACCGGGTTTGCCATGGCAAAAATAATCGGGTCACTGTGCATCGAACCAACCATTTCCTTTGTAACGGCACCAGCAGCTGATACCCCTACAAACACATCTGCATCAACTAGTGCATCGGCTAACGTTCCTTGCTTTTGATTGCGATTAGTCATTCGCGCCATTTCATCCTTGAATCGATTCATTCCGGACTGCCGGCCTTCATAAATAATTCCTTTTGTATCACATAAAATAACATCCTTAACACCCATATGTAACAAGAGCTTAACAATTGCTACTCCAGCCGAACCTGCTCCATTAACTACGACACGAATTTCTTCAATTTTCTTTTCCGCCAATTTTAATGCATTAATTAAACCAGCCACTGTTACAATCGCAGTTCCATGCTGGTCATCATGAAAAACTGGAATCTCACAGGCTTTGCGGAGGCGGTCTTCAATTTCAAAGCATTGTGGAGCCGCAATATCCTCTAGGTTCACGCCTCCAAATGTTGGTTCTAGTAACTTAACGGTTTCTACAATTTGGTCTGTGTCAGTGGTGGCTAAGCAAATAGGAAATGCGTCAACATCTGCGAAGGATTTGAATAACACGGCCTTTCCTTCCATAACAGGCATCGCTGCTTTTGGTCCAATATTTCCCAGCCCAAGGACTGCAGTTCCATTTGAAACGACCGCAACAAGATTGCCCTTTGAAGTGTAATCATAGACTTTGCTTTCGTCTTCATAAATATCCATACAAGGCTCTGCCACACCAGGTGAATATGCTAAGCTTAAATCCTTTGCATTATGTACCTTAACCTTTGAATAAATCCCGACTTTTCCTTGATGCTTCTTGTGCATTTTTAACGCTTCAACTCGTAAACTTGACATTGGATTTCCCCACTTTCCGGTTTAGTAACCGTTTGCATTAATCTACCTAAATCTTAGTCCATACGTCCGTATTTTGATAGATTATGTAATTAAAAAAAGCAGGGTTTAAAAATACAAAAGGCTTTCCACAAATTCTGTGAAAAGCCTCTTAACTAGTTATTCTTCTTCTTCTTCCTCTACTTCCACCGTCGGATAATGCTTTAAAAAATAGACAAGCGATTGCAGCTCCACTGCCAGGTCAATATGATGCACCCTAATCAGTGGAGGGACATTTAATCGTGCTGGAGTAAAGTTTAATATCCCCTTTACATTTGCACTTACAAGTCGGTCGGTAATCATCTGTGCTACAGGGGCCGGAACCGTTAAAATGGCAACGGATATACCCCCCTCAGTTAAAACCTTCTCTAATTCATCCATATGATAAACTGGGACCTCGCGAATCTTGGTTCCCATTTTTTCTGGATCAACATCAAAGGCACATTCTATTTTTGTGTTATTATTTTTTAAAAAATTATAATTTAAGAACGCCGTGCCTAGATTTCCAACCCCTATTAAGGCAACCTTTGTTAACTCATCCTGGTCCAAAGTTTTACGGAAGAAGGATATCAAATAATTAACATTGTACCCATAACCCTTTTTCCCCAATGCACCGAAATAAGAAAAATCGCGGCGAATTGTGGCGGAGTCTACCTTTACTGCTTCACTTAGTTCGGCTGAAGAGACCCTTTGTTTACCGGATGTATGCAGGTTTTTTAGAAATCGGTAATAGAGGGGCAGCCGTTTTGCTGTCGCCTGTGGTATTTTCATTGTTTCATTACTCATAATCTCCCACACCCCTTGGATAATTTAGTTAAATATCATTTAACTTTTTCAGTTCTCTTAAAATCACCATTTTTACCGCCCGTTTTTTCGACAAGATACGTCGGTCCAATCACCATACCTTTATCAACGGCTTTACACATATCATAAACCGTTAAAGCACACGCTGAAGCGGCTGTTAACGCTTCCATTTCTACCCCTGTATTCCCCTTGGTTTTAACGGCTGCTGCTATATTTAAACGATAGTTCTCTTGCGTGTCCTGTTCCCAGGAAAAAGAAATATTAACCCCTGTTAATGGAATCGGATGACACATCGGAATCAAATCCCAAGTCTTTTTTGCTGCCATGACTGCAGCTACCTGAGCCACTGCTAAGACATCGCCTTTTTTCATCTCGTTATTGGTAATTTTATCATAAATTTCTTTACTAATGGTAATGCTGGAATGAGCAATTGCCGTACGTGCCGTTTCAGGCTTATCACTGACATCGACCATTTTTGCTCGGCCTTCTTCATTAAAATGAGTAAATTCTGCCATATAAAAAAATCCTCCCATCAAATCATACACTATTTTTCCTTCTATGTGTGTGAAACTTTGAACTAAATCCAAGGTTTTTTGTCGAATTAAAACTCTCATCCTCCTAACCTGCTTAGCAGTTTATTGCCGACATACCGGGAATAAGGTACACTAAACCTATGTAATAGAGGTGAATGAGAATGATTTTGTTACAGGTTAATCAACTACAAAAATATTATGGTGCTGACCTTATTTTATCGAATATTAAACTAGAATTACAAACTCGAGACCGTGTGGCTTTAGTGGGACGCAATGGGGCAGGAAAATCGACATTATTGAAGATTATTGCTGGACACCTGTCGCATGATGGCGGAGAAATCATTAAGCCAAAAGAAGTAACGATTGGCTATCTAGCACAAAATACTGGTTTAGAGTCTTCTTTGTCCATATGGGAAGAAATGCTGACAGTCTTTGAACCACTGCTTTTAATGGAAAAATCACTCCGTACCCTTGAAGAACAAATGGCCGATCCTCTTGTTTTTGATGACCATGGGAGATACGAGAAAGTCCTAAAAGAGTACGATCATCTGCAGGTGAAATTTAAAGAGCAAGGTGGATATCAGTACGAGGCAGAGCTGCGTTCTGTCCTTCATGGGTTAAATTTTCCTGATAAATCCCTGATGATATCCAGTTTAAGCGGAGGTCAAAAAACTCGGCTTGCCCTTGGTAAGCTGCTCTTAACCAAGCCCGATATCTTAATATTGGACGAGCCGACCAACCATCTCGATATTGATACCCTTTCCTGGCTGGAGCAATATTTGCAAAGTTACCACGGGGCCATTTTAATTGTTTCCCATGACCGATATTTTTTAGATAAAGTGGTTACGCAGGTTTATGAAGTATCCCGTAAGCAAATTCAAAGGTTTACAGGTAACTATAGTTCCTACCTTGATCAAAAAGCGGCTAATTATGAGCGTGATTTAAAGCTTTTTGAAAAACAACAGCAAGAGGTTGCTGATCTGCAGGACTTCATTAACCGAAATCTAGCACGGGCATCGACAACCAAACGTGCCCAAAGCCGTCGCAAAAAGCTTGAGAAGATGGAACTGATGGACCGCCCATTTGGGGATGAAAAGTCGGCTACCTTCTCGTTTGAAATTGAAAAACAAAGCGGCAATGACGTTTTAACGGTCGATTCCCTAGCTGTAGGCTATCAGGGCGAAAGGGTTTCAGCGGACATCTCTTTTCGCGCCTTTAAGGGTGAAAGCATTGCCTTAGTAGGTCCGAATGGGATCGGTAAATCAACCTTATTAAAAACCCTTATTAAAAAACTGGCTCCCCTTGAAGGAACAATTCTCTATGGGACAAACCTTGCCATCGGCTATTATGATCAGGAGCAAGCAGAATTAACTTCCAATAAGCGTGTTTTAAATGAGCTATGGGATGATTACCCGTTAAAAAATGAAAAAGAGATTCGAACGGTACTTGGTAATTTCTTATTTTCCGGTGATGATGTCTTAAAAATTGTTTCCACCTTAAGCGGCGGGGAGAAGGCACGACTGGCACTGGCTAAGCTAATGTTGGAAAAAGCAAATGTGTTAATTTTGGATGAGCCCACAAACCATTTAGATTTAGACAGTAAGGAAGTTCTTGAGAATGCATTAATCGATTACCCTGGGACGATTCTTTTTGTCTCTCATGACAGGTATTTTATTAACCGGATTGCCACAAAGGTCTTGGAGCTAAGCCGTCATGGAAGTACGGAGTATTTGGGTGATTATGATTATTATCTAGAGAAGAAGCTTGAGCAGGAAGAACTCGCTGCACTAGCCCTGGCGGATTCACCAAAAAAGTCTGCCCAAACGGATGCATTTGAGAAAAATACTTATCAACAGGATAAGGAAAGTAAGAAACAAGAACGACAACGACAACGAAAACTAGACGAAGTAGAACAAAGAATTGAAGAGTTAGAGGAACAAATTCAGGAGTTCGAGCAGCAATTATGCGAACCTGACATTTTTCAAAATCATGAGAAGGTATTAGAAATCAACATAAAAAATGAAAAAGCTAAAGCGGAGCTCGAGCAATTAATGGAAGCATGGGCGGAGCTGGCAGAGTAAAAACCGAGCAGAGCTCGGTTTTTTTCTATTAGAAGGGCTGTGTTAAAGGTTATTGTTAATTTTTCCACTCTGTTGATTGGAGCAGAAATCAACAGACAAGTTTAACAAAGCCATAAGAGAAGAAAAGACATATCTCGACAACATTCGATAAGTGTATTTTTGATAAAATTTATTCACTTTTCCACAAGCTTATTCACATTGTAAACAGAGTTATTGCAATGTTTTTATTACTTTTCCACAATATCCACAATAATAACCTGAGTTATCCACATTATACACAGAAAACAGGTCACTTATCCACATTAAAACCTTTTCCTATTAATTTTAAAAATATCTTATCAACAAAAAAACTCTTCTTATCCAGAAGAGTTTTTAATTATATAACTCGATATCTAGTCCAGGATTGGCATTTAACGTCAAATTTGCTCGAATTCCTTTTTCAAACATCACACTTCCAGCGGCACCAATCATTGCCGCATTATCCGTACATAGCGATAACGGCGGAATCACTAATTCAATCCCTGGCTTATTTGAAAAAGCCTTTTCTAACGCATTTCTTAACCCTTTATTTGCCGCTACCCCGCCAGCTACCAATACTTGCTCTACCCCGTATTCCGCGACAGCCTTTTCTGTTTTTGTTACTAACACTTCAATCACACTGTCTTGAAAGCTGGCTGCTAGGTCTTCTGGGGCAATCACCTCACCACGCTGCTCAGCATTATGGACCGTATTAATAACAGCTGACTTTAAGCCACTAAAACTAAAATCATAGGATCCTTCCTCCAGCCAAGCCCGAGGTAAGTGAATCGTCGGATTACCCGACTGGGCCAAGCGATCAATATGAGGTCCGCCAGGGTAAGGCATGTTCAATGTGCGGGCAACCTTGTCGTAGGCTTCTCCTGCAGCGTCATCTCTTGTTTCCCCAATCACTTCAAAATGACCATGCTCCTTCATATATACTAGCTCTGTATGCCCACCTGAAACGACAAGGGAAAGAAGCGGGAATTTCATTTCCGTAACCAGCCTATTTGCATAAATATGTCCTGCAATATGATGAACGGGAACTAGTGGTTTGTTTTGAGCAAAAGCCAATGCTTTCGCAGCATTTACTCCGATTAAAAGGGCGCCGACTAGTCCTGGTCCCTCAGTAACAGCAATCGCATCAATCTCAGCAAACGTAATATTTGCTTGCCTCAATGCCTCCTCTGTAACAATGGTAATTTGCTCTACATGGTGGCGGGAAGCAATTTCAGGGACAACCCCCCCAAATCGTTTATGACTTTCAATTTGCGATGCCACTACATTCGCAACAATTTCACGGCCATTCTTAATAATGGCGACAGCAGTCTCATCACAACTCGTTTCAATACCCATAATCCATTGATCTTTTAACATAATTTTACCCACATCACTAAACCATCTTCCTGATTATCAGAATAATAATTTTTACGGATTCCGCCATTTTGAAAGCCTAGCTTTCGATAAAGAGATTGTGCCACATGATTGGACACTCGCACTTCTAGAGTCATGCTTTTTGCTCCCATCTCTCGGGCTACTGACATCATTTTTCTCAATATAGCTTCCCCAAGTTTCCTGCCCCTAAATTCAGGCAAGATCGCTACATTCGTAACATGGGCCTCGTCAATGACAATCCAGGCCCCACAGTATCCAAGGATTTTATTATTTTCCTCTAGTACAATATAAACAGCAAATCGATTATTGTGTAATTCATTATAAAAAGCTTCACGACTCCATGGAGTTGTAAAGGATGCATGCTCTACTTCTAAGATTTGGTCAATATCCTCTTCCCTCATGTTACGAAAAACAAATGAATCTACCATAACGCTCTATTCCTATCCATTTCATATTTTTCCTTTCGCTTCTAACCATTTTGCTTCTGCTTCAGCTAAACGGATATAATTTGGAACAAAAGAATGAATGTCCTCACCTGGTTTATCCTTACCAAGAAGGGCAAGCTCGGATGGACGAGGATTATGTTCCGTAATAGCCGCGAAAATCGCCTGCGATCCCAAATGAGCTTCGATGGTTGCTTGATGGAGCGGTAAGTCATTCCCGATAAATAAGATCGGTTTCCCGGCTTCTACTAGAGATTCAGCCCAATCAGTTAACATGACTAAGCGATCCTCTTTAACCGCTAGAAGTTCATTTCTCTGATATTGATACAAGCCTGTATAAACTTGTCCCCTTCTAGCATCGAAAATAGGCGAGACATAGCTATTAAAATAACGGCTGACACCCGCTGCTAGTATTTCAAGGCTTGAAATACCTACAAGTGGAATGTTTAAGGTCCAGGCTAACGTTTTAGCAATGGTTACCCCTATTCTAACTCCTGTATAGGAACCCGGTCCTTTGGCTACCACTATCTTCGTTAAATCCGATGGCACCCGATCACAATCTTTCATCAGTGTTTGAATGGCAGGCATAATACGAACAGAATGGTTCTTTTTTAAATTGGTTATATATTCACCAAGTACTTGGTTCTCTTCTAAAAGCGCTACTCCTAAGGTATAGTTAGAAGTATCAATCGCTAATATGGTCATGAAAAAGTCTCCTTACATAATTGCTCATATCTTTTTCCCTGTGGAACGAAAACCATTCTTCTCTGATCCCCTTCTTCACGATACAAGTAGATGGTCAGTCTTTCCTGCGGGAGCTGCTCTTCAATTAAATGAGCCCATTCCACAACAGTTACTCCATCTCCTTCAAAGTACTCATCAAAACCCAGGTCTTCATAGGCATCTGCAACCCGGTAGACATCCATGTGATATAATGGCAACTTCCCCTTATATTCTTTGATAATGGTAAAAGTCGGGCTGTTCACCGTTTTCTTGATTTCTAATCCTTTAGCCAACCCCTTTGTGAAGGTTGTTTTTCCCGCACCCAAATCACCTTCAAGCGCGATGACATCTCCAGGCTGTAAGAAGCCAGCCAATCTTGCAGCAAATTGGGAAGTCTCTTCAGAATCTGTTGTAATCCGTTCGAATTGGTTCATTCAATCACCTTTTTATTTTAACATTGTGGCACATATCTTCATTTTACCTTATTTATGTGCAAAAAAACCTTAGGATCTCTCCTAAGGATACCTATTTCATATGTAGTTTACCTGATTTTTTACAATTGAGCAAAAAAGCTGTCGATTATTAAACTGCATAAAAAAAGACGAAACCTTGTTTCGTACTCATTTTACAATATAAATGGCGGTCTGGACGGGACTCGAACCCGCGACCTCCTGCGTGACAGGCAGGCATTCTAACCAACTGAACTACCAGACCAAATTGCGGGGACAGGATTTGAACCTGCGACCTTCGGGTTATGAGCCCGACGAGCTACCAGACTGCTCCACCCCGCGACAATAGAAATTATTGCACCATATTATTATATCACTAAATTAAGTAATATATACGGTTTTTTTAAACC
>NZ_JBJORY010000023.1:0-53467 GCF_046562815.1 Neobacillus sp. 204 | reverse complement strand
TACGGGGCGGGGTGCCACTCCTTCCTAACCATGATATAACTCAATCCCCTTTCGGAAGAAGTTATGATGGTATTTATGAAAATGATGAAGTCGATTCTTTTTGGTATATTGTCCGGGATTTAAATTTAAATGGCGAAAATACCAATGATACGATCCGTGCGATTCAAACAGGCATTAAGAAAGATTTATCTATTGGCTTCGGCGGTGAACTTTGGTACAGATGTTCATCTTGTGGCCGTGATATGTGGGATTATGAATGTCCTCATTTTCCTGGTCTGGAAGATGAAAATGGAATCCGTGTATTTGTTTGGGTGATGGATGCTTCTTTAAGGGAAGTGTCTGTGGTATATAAAGGTGCGACACCGGGCGCTTTTATTAATAAAGCTCGACAGTATTATAAGCAAGGTGATCTTGATAGAAAACGAATTATGATGCTGGAGAACGCTTATTCAGTCCGATTGGATGATGGAAGGCGTTCTTTTTATTTACCAAAAGATAATGAGCAAAAGGAGGATGAACAAATGGCAAATCAAGCAAGAAATTCATTGCTGGATGATGTTCGCACGGCGATTCGTGAGAACAAGATTGAAAAGGCTGTTATCTATGACATGTTGGCAGAGGAAGGGGATCCATTCCGTCAGCCAGAGGATATTCAGCTTCGTAATGAGCTAGGAAAAGATTTTTGCAGTGTTCAGGCGATTCGCCAATTAAAGAAGGAGGCACAAACAGGTCGTCGTTATGTTGCGGATGTGATTGATACGGCGGTTGCAGCAAGGGTGAAAGCTCAGGGCGATACGTTTAATGCGGATTCCTACCGTTCTATGCTCTCTATGAGTGCAGATATTGACCATATCAAGGATGAAATTGATTCTTATGAGCGTTTGGCGAAGCAGCGTTTTGTTGGTGGACGTCAAACAGAGCCAGAAGAATTAGAGCCAAAAAATGATGATCAAAATAATGAGCCTGAAACTAATGAAAGGCTTGATCCAGATAGTGACAATATTTTCTCTAAGGGGGTTGCTGAATAATGCCACGTTTAAATACTACGATGCCTGATTCTTACGGGCTTTCTTTGTCTGTTTATGTACCAACTGCTTCTGATGTAAATCCAGTGGAAACCGGTGATCTTTTAACTTGGTCTACTACTGATGGATATAGTGCGGTGCCGGCGGTTGCGGGTGATCCACTTCAACTTCGAGCTAAGCATCCTGTTACAGATCCATTAGAGCCACTTGGTTGTTATGTGTATGGCTTTAGCCGTGTGGAGCGTTTGCCTTATGCGGGTACGGCACCGGCACTTGGGGCTTCTGTTGAAAATGATGGTGCTGGTGGTGTTCGTGCAGCGGCTGCGGCAAATGGAACTCGCGTTCTTTATGTAGACACTGCGGCTGGCCTCGTTGATGTTGCAATGCCTTAAAAAATATTACTAGAAAAGGAGTTGAACAGAATTGAAGATTAAAAATAAATTCGGTAAAGAAGTAAATATTGCAACGGATGGAAATTTAGCCGTTGAGATTGAAAGAAAATTTGGTTCATCTTATGCCCAAAAAGCTTCTTCATGGGCGTATAAGCGTTATTTGGCTGAGCATGGGGTGACAAAGAAAGATGTTCTCCGTGGGTTAGGGATTGAGGATGTAAATAAAATGCAGGTCCGTGCCCTTCTTGAAAACGATGGTACGCGGCCTTTATTTAATGCAATCGTGGAAGATGGTTTACGAATGGGCTTTGAACAAGGCTCAAACTGGCAAGCTTTAACGGCTCGTACGATTCAAGCTGATCAGTTTACGGCTCAATGGTATTACCTAGATGAAGATTCTGTGGATGCGGATCTGCTCGATGTTGGACAAGGTGCACCAATTCCAACAGGTACGCTAATGTTAGGCGATCAGTCTATTAAGATGCATAAACGTGGCCGTGGAATCGAATGGACGGATGAAAGTCGCCGTGCAAATATTGATCTGGTTGCTCTATTCTTGCAAAAGATGGGCTTAAAACTTGGAAGGCAATATGAAGATGTGGCCGTTGATCGTTTGTTAAATGGTTATTTTTCAGATGGCTTCGATGCAGCTCCAACTCTTGGGGTAGCAACGGCTGGAACTATTACTCTAGCAGACTTGTTCTATGGTTCTGCTTATATGGAATATGAGTATGGCTTCACTCCAAAAGTGGCGGTAATGAATCTTGAAACTGCTTATACGATTACGACTTTACGTGATGGTAATGCTTATCTTTATCGTGATGAATTACAAAATGGTCAGTTTGCGGATGTAATCAATTCTCGACCGTTTATTTCTAATAGAGTGCCAGATAATCGAATCATTTTAGTAGATACTGATTTTGCCTTAGTACGTTACGAAGGAAAGCCATTTGGAGTTGAAACAGAGCGCTCAGCCAAGACGCAAGTTGAAGGTTCTTATGGTACGGAAATCAGTGAATTTGTGCCGTTTGAAAAGAATGCTCGATTAATTCTTACTCTTGATACGGCTCGATAAATCAAAAGGAGGTTATGAAAATGGCTGGTAAGAAAAATCAAAATGAAGAAATTCAGACGCAAGAGCAAGGACAAGCTCAAGTTCAAGGCGGAAATTCTGCTGAAACGATTGCTGATGCAAATGTGGTCTCCAATAAAAATCCTGAACAAAATGTAAAGCTTACAGAAGCGGAACTGGATGCGATTGAAATTCAGGAGCAAGTGACTGCGGGCAATCAGCCTTCAGGCAAATATAAATTAAAGGATCCTGATACGCAATATGCTGATGCTTCTGGTTTTACATTGGCAGAGGATCAGGAAAAAGAACTTCCAGAAGATCCAAGCCCTGAGCTTCTGGCAAGGATTCGATCTGGTTTTATTGTGAAGGCGTAAGACATGTTTATCACTCCTTCGGAAATCCGGGATAGGACTTCGTTTGAGGAAGTGAAAGGGCTAACGGATGCACAGCTGGAGGATTATATTCAGCGTGCGGATTCTTGGATTTTACGGGCAACAAATAGGGATTATACAACGACCAATGATATTTTCATTCAAGATGATCTGGGGGTTGCCACATGGCTCTTGGTGGAATATTTGTGGCTTTGGGATAATCCTGAGCTGAAAGAAGAAATGATGGGCCATGATGAAGTGATTCGTCTTGGCTCTTTTACTGTGAATAAGGGCGCTAAGCCCGAAAATGGTTTAACAGGCGTGGAAGAATTGGATTCCATACTGATGAAATATAGGTTCAGACCGAATTTTGGCCTTGGCTTCTTTTCGGTTTTAAAGAAGGGATAATCCTATGCATTTTCGTACTTTTCACAGTCACTTACATTACTCACAATCTTGTAATTTTGATGTTTATAGTGTGAATAAATGCAGGGAGATAGGAGGGGGTAGCACGTGAGGATTAAAACATTATTGAATCACCGGGCTACTCTTCTGGTTCCTGGTTATGAAAATGGCTATGACGAATATAACAGGCCCATAACGACAGATCCGACGACAAGGCAAATCAGATGCCGTCTTGATCAAATGCGGGTGCGAACTTCAACGGATGAATTAGGAACAGATGTGATTTTGGATTATGTTCTTTATTTGCCACCAGATGAAAAGATTGAGATGGGCATGAAGATTTTTAATGTCATTGATGAAGATGGAAATGTGGTGGCGGATGGTACGTTTGCGATTCAAACGATCATTCCGATTTATAGCCGAAAAAAGCTTCATCATTATGAGGTCGGTGTCCTGAGAGGCGATGTGAATTATACAAATCCTGTTACGGATCCAGTTGTTCAAACACAAGTAGTTACATTTGCGGGCAAAAATACGAATGATGGTGATGAAACAAGGAAAATTTATTTTGGATTAACAGAAGATGATAGTTAATTTCAAAAGTCCTTATATATCAAGGAGTTAACTAGATTAATCACGTTAACAAAGGAGGGAAACCAATGGCAGGTTTTACTGATTTTATAGAAGCAGCCATGCTTGATGAAGTGTTTGGAGCCGTAAATTATACTCCGTCAGCTAATATTCATGTAGGTCTCAGCACCACAGCGATTAATGATGTTGGTACAGGGATTACGGAGCCTCCATCGGCGGCAGGATATGCAAGAGCGGTGGTTCCAAATACGGCAGCTAATTGGCCAGCAGCTACTCAAAGTGGTTCAGGACCGGCAACTAAATCAAATGGGGGCACGATTTCATTTGGTCCGGCCTCAGGGGATTGGGGAACTATTCAATATTTTTTCTTGGCTGATGAAGCAGGAAAGATATTAGCATCTGGATCGATTGGTACTCCTAAAACGATAACGAATGGAGATACAGCTAGTTTTGGACAAGGTTCCCTAACAATCACATTGGACTGATGTAAATGGCTATTATTACCGAAACGCTTCGACCGGAAAGTATCGTTTCGATTCATAACTTTTCTCCCAATAATATCGCTTATATCCAAGATAGCCCAACAGCTCCTGACGCGAATAATATCGCGACAACAGGGGTCACGGGAGGGAATCCGACTCTTGAAGTGAAATTTTCTGCTCCTAGTGGGGTATTCAGCGGGACACAAACGATCAATGTTAATATAGTGGATCCATCATGGATAGGGGCACATATTGAAGTACTCGAAGGCGGGACCATTAAATTCACTTCTGCAGTCAAATATGCGGGAGCGGGTTCGAACCAAGCTTTTACGTTTGATGCCAGTGTCTTGGCAGACAAAACGGGAGCCAATACGACAATTCGAGTCGTCGCTCACGTTTACAGTGGGTCAACGATTCAATCAGTCCGAGCGATGAACTGGGTTGCTTCCGTGGATAATGCAGGAGGTGGACCACCTCCCGACACGACTCCTCCTGGGGAGATCACGAATTTAACGGAAAAACATACGGATATGGCGATTGTATTTGAATGGATAAACCCAACGGATGCGGATTATAAATGGGTTCAAGCGTATAAAGATGGCGTACTTTTTGCGGATACGCTGAATTTTCACACGTTAACAGATACTGCTGTTCTTCCTTCGACCACTTATCATTATCGCTTTACGACCGTGGATAAATTGGGAAATGAGAGTAATGGGGTCGAAATCACGGTTACAACGGATGAACAACACACGTATGAAAAGTTGAAACCGATAGCGATCACGAATATCAGCAATCTTTCTCCCAATGATGTCACCTATATTGATGATGATCCCGATTTTAAGGATGATTTGGTTTTAACACCACCGGCTACTCTTACGGGAGAACCAACGGTACGAGTAAAATTTGAAACTCCTAGCAAACCGATCAGTGGATTACAAACCATTAAATGGGTATTTAATGATCCGAATTATTATGGTACGAATTGTTTTATCTATGAAAATGGAGTGGAAATCCTTCGATCACCTTCTCCACACTATGCGATTAATGGAGTTAAGCCAGTTGTTTTCATTTTTGATGCGAGTTTAATCAGTGATAAAACATTGGCAACAGTTGAGGTCGAAATCCGAGCAATACGTATTAATTCGAACACGATTTCTAATTTTGGAGCTATTGAATGGGCGACTGTTTTACAACAAGTGGAGGTTCCTATAAATGGTTCTATATCTGGAATATCTGGGGCTTCTGCAAGTTTAACCATAACAAAAGCTCATGTTCTAACAGGTACGATTGTTGTTACTTCTGGGATATCGGCGGATTTATTTACTGCAAAAGCTTATGTTTTATCAGGTGAAATTGCTGCTCATTCTGCGGTATCAGCTGAATTATCGAGAAATTTTGAGTTGAATGGCTCTATTAATGCTGTATCTGGAGCTACAGCTTATTTAACAGACGTTCAAGCAAATCATGTTTTATCAGGTGTTATTACTGCTGTTTCAAGTGCTACGGCTGAATTGACTGATATTCAAGCCAATCATGTTTTAACTGGTACGATATCAGCCGTTTCAGGTGCTTTGGCAGAATTAACGGATATTCAGGCTCATCATGATTTATCAGGGATTGTTTTAGCTGTTTCAGGTGCTTCGGCAGAATTAACAGATGTTCAAGCCAATCATGTTTTAATCGGTACCATTTCAGCCGTTTCAAATGTGGGGGTTGAAGTTTTAAATAAATCATTTTCCATTGATGGAAGTGTTTCAGCTGCAAGTGGATCGGACACAGTCATAACCATTAACCGTGATTTAGGCGGAATGGTTGAGGCTCGATCTGATGTTTTACAAACGCAATTGCAGAAAATATTTGAAATCAATGGGGCTATTGCTGGGAGCTCTGCTTTTGATGGAAGTCTATCAAAATTAACAGCCATTGAAGGACAGATTCAAAGCTTTTCGGATGGATCTGGATTTTTGGGAAGGACCATATTACTGCAGGGATCCGTCATTGCCATTTCAAGTGTGATGATTGCTAATTTGCCTGTTCTACATGGTTTGAATAGTGAAATTAGTATCAATAGTGATGTAACGGGCCATCTTGATTTACAAGGGCAAGCAGCATTAACAGGGAGCGTTACTACTCAAAGCTCTTTAACTGCTAATCTGAGTAAAATGATGAAGTTTAGCGGTAATATTTTAGGAGTTTCTACTTTAAAAGTTAATTATATTAATCTCGTTAAGCCGATTAATGGACACCTTGCGGCTTTTTCTGATGCATTCGGTACGATCAGCAAGGAATTAGGAATAGATGGCTCTATTATAGCCATTTCCTCTATGAGCGGGTCCATGAGTGTTCTGATTGGGGAAACGTTTCTCAGCGGTGAGATCGTGGGCATGTCCTCCTTATATGGGGAGCTTGATAGATTTTTAGAATTAAGCGGAAGTATTGACGCGGTTTCTGATCTATTGAGTGATCTATATGTGGGAGGTCAGCAATTTGATTTAGATGGAACTATTTTTGCTGTCAGTGGTGCCGAGGTCAGGCCTCCGATTAATTTATTTCTGGAAGTCGATGATGCTGGATATGATGGCGTGGAAATTTTGAATGATGGGCTTCGTTTATCTCATACGATTGATGAAGGTCTTGGCAGGCATATTCAGTTTGAATTTGAGTTTATAGTGGATCCTACTTTCTTGGAGAAAATTGAGTTTAGAGTCAAAGGAACACCGAGGCAGCCGTTCTATTTAAGGGCTTGGAATTATGGCTCTAATAGATGGGATAAAACCAATCAGGCGGTTTATGATGGTCAGCTTGATGCCTTTGTTTCAATGGTGATAAGGGATTTTGATCGTTATCTGGGTGCAGAAAATAAAGTCAGAATTGCTATGAAATCAGTAAAGGGCTATACAAGCGGAACCCTTACATTGAGTACAGATTATGCAGAACTGCGGAAATCGTATTTTCAATAGGGGGTGAAAAAAAGTGGTTAAAGATGGACTTAGATTGAATATCACGATTGATTCTAGGGCTATGAATTTTTTTCAAAGGGAAGCGCCACAGAAATTAAATGAAGCCAGAAAAAGGGCGGTTGAAGCTGCAGGGATGGTTTGGATTGTTTTGCTGGCAAGGGTATGTAATTGTTCTCGGCAAACGAGTTTAGGGGGTGTGCTATGAAAAAGATTCCGATTATTGAAAGTTTTTTATCTATCATTTCTTGTTGGTGGGCGATTGTTTTATTTAATCAGGATGATTTTTTTAGAGTGCCAAAAGTTTATGAAGGGTTAGCGGTCCTCGGTCAATTCGGCTGGGGATCAGTTTTTTTATTGGCGGCATTTCTTAAAATTTTTGGGATTTTAACTGAAAAAGCGAGGCTCCGAGAAATTGGTTTGATGTTTTCTACTTTATTATATGGATTGATTTGTGCCGGATATATTTTGAGTGGCGATGGAATGAGTACAGGCACGGGAGTTTATTTTGCTCTTTGTGTATTGGCCTTTTATCAGATCCGAGAGGTGAAGGCATATGCAAACTGAAATTGCAATTTTAAAAGAAAAGCTTATCTATTTTGAGCGGGAAAATGCGGATCTGAAAAAAGAGGTGAGGGAATTATGGAAAGATGTGGATGCGCTTGTGACTTCAAGAGAAACCATGTTGATTAAGCTTGATCAGATACAGAAACAACTCATGGATATTCAGGGAGCCGTAAACAAGGATTCCGGATGGCGCGGGTTTTTCATAGATTTTCTGAAGGCAGCAGCGCAAATTGCGGCGTTAGTAGGTGCAGGAAAATTCATATTCTAGGAGGTTTTAATATGGATAAAAAAGAGCATGATGCAAAAGGTGATTTGTCTGCGGAAGCCGTAACAGGGATTATTATTGATCCGGGTCATGGCGGTAAAGATGGTGGCGGCGGTACTAATCAGTTTTGGAAGGAAAGCAATTATGTTTTGCAGATTTCTCTTTATCAGTATAAGAGATTTCAAGAACTGGGTATTCCAGTAAAAATCACAAGGACTACGGATGTTTATTTGTCTCCAGATGAAAGAACCAAGATTGTTCGTAATTCTGGTATGAAGCATTGTATTAGCAACCATGTAAATGCTGGCGGTGGCGATGGGGCAGAATTCATTCACTCTATTTTCTCGTCCTCTAAAATGGCGGATCTGATGGCTGAGGAAATCAAAGCAGTAGGCCAGAATGTGCGAAGGGTGTTCACTCGTAAGCTGGATAACGGAAAAGATTATTATTTTATGCATCGTGAAACAGGTGCAGTTGAAACTGTTATTGGGGAGTATGGCTTTGCCGATTCTACAAAGGATGATGTGATCCAACTGAGGAATAACCAGATCAAATATGCGGAAGCAATCGTGAAAGCTTATTGCAGATATATTGGTAAGGCATATCAGCCTCCTTTCATTGAAAAACCGGTGCCAACGGTTTCAAATCCTGCTCCTTCAAATTCTACTCCTTCAAATACTGCGCCTTCTGGAAAGTTATATAAAGTTCAGGCTGGGGCATTTAAGGATGAAGCAGGGGCAAAGGCAAGAGTGGAAGCGTTAAAGAAAGTTGGATTTGATGCTTACTATATTCTTCAATAGGAGCTGATGAACATGGAACAAAAAGTAAATTGGAAATTGCGATTCCGAAATAAAACGTGGCTGGCTGGCTTTATTTCTCAAACTCTTTTATTAATCCAAGCGATTATATTTGGCCTTGAAGGGCTTCATGTGATTGATATAGATATGGAGCAAGCCAGAGGTTGGGAAGTATTCATTACGGGGATCGTTGATCTGTTTTTGGCTTATATGGCTTATCTGGGAATTGTCATTGATCCAACGGTTGAAGGGGTTGGCGATTCAGCTAGAGCTTTAACAAGGGACGAGCCTCTGCCAGATACCGAGAAAAATAACTTATATGTAAATAAATGAGTTGGCTGAAAAGAAAAATTAATCGAGTGCTTAGTTTCATCGTTGTGGCAATTCTCGAAAGGATAAAAAATGATTAGCAGCACATTCTATAATTAATGCTTCTTTGCATGCATTGATTTCCTCGCCCTAGCATGATTATGCTGGGGTTATTTTTTTGCCCACGAAAAAAACCCCGACCATGACAACGGGGCTTCTTTCGGTAAGTCAATCCAAAAATTGTTAGGAGTGAGTCAAATTTATATAAAGAGTATAGAAAAAAGTAAAAGGAGGAACCTTTTAGCGACTATGTTATCTATATTCCCCATTAAAATAGGAATGAAGATGGTTTTGATCAAGCTTTCAGTTTTCTTTCAGTTTTGGCTGCAAGATTGAACGTAAAATGGGAACTAAGATAGTAAGTGTTCCTCTCTTTGATTTTTGACGTCAAATCAAATAGGAAGTGATCCAATATATCTCCAAAAAAGTCGGTTATTCATCGGTGCCTGGCTTTTTTTGGGGATATTTTTGGTTATAATAAAAGATGGATATATTTTTTCTCGCTTTAGCCCTAGCCTTCTTGATCTGACTAATCAAGGGGGCTTTTTCTTGTGTAGTAGCGGATTTTCGTAATTAGGTGTATCTTTTCTGTTTTTGGTGTATATACTATGTAGAAACAAGATTTGTAGATACTCAGTATATACAAGGAAATTGAAAGGATGTATAATTGGAAATGAAAGACAATGAAGGAAAAGGCAGTAAAGAAAAAGGGGTTGAAATTATGACCGTTGCAGCAACCGTTCAAAAATGGGGAAACAGCTTAGCCGTTCGTATTCCTAAAGATGTTGCTGAAAGAGTGGAGATCCAACAAGGATCAGAAATGGAGATGAGAGTGATGGGCAACGAAGGAGTTATCACTTTAGTTCCAAAAAAACCAATCATAAAGTATACGTTGGAAGAATTATTAGCGCAATGCACTCCAGATCGAGCGCATGAAGAAATTGATTTCGGGATTAAGGGAGAGGAACTTATTTAATGTCAGTACCAGATCGCGGGGATTTTATTTATTTGGATTTCGATCCACAAGCTGGCCATGAACAAGGTGGTCGTCGACCAGCTATTTGTTTATCGCCAAAAGCATTTAATGAAGTAACAGGGTTTGCCTCTATCTGTCCAATCACAAGCACCAAAAGAGGTTGGGGTTATGAAGTCGAGCTCCCTGAGGGCTTGGCTTTTTCTGGTGTTGTTTTAACGCATCAAGTTAAAAATATGGATTGGCGGGCACGTGGTCCTTTTACGATTTATGGACAAGCTCCTCAAAGTGTCGTTGAAGATTGTTTAGCCAAAATACATACTTTCCTAGCTTAGTAGATTCTCTGTTTAAGAGGATCTTTTTTTATAGATTTATAAATTGTCAGAAAACTTCTGTCAAACGAAATGAAATGGGTAACTCACCGAGAGAACAAATTTAATTCGCTTAAAATGCGTTTCTCCGACACTACTATTATTTTGTCCAGGTGTGGGGGTTTTATACTCTATTTTGTTTGAAAGATACAAAATAGATATTGTGTCTCATTCGGTAAAATACCTTCAATCCTTTGTGGCTCTAAGCATAGACGATTTGTTCTCATATAGTATAATAATTGTATAAGACTTATTGAATCAAATTGTCTTATTGAATGAGACATATTGGATATTCTGGGGGAATGGCAATTGAAGAAGGTTCAACCTATTCGGGATCTTGCTAAAGTTGAAGAAGTGGCAAAAATTTTGAAAAAGCAAAGTGAACGAGATTTTTTCTTGTTTGTGATGGGTACTCAAACAGGATTAAGAATTTCGGATTTATTAAAGCTGCGGGTGTGTGATGTAAGAAATAAAACTCATGTTAGTTTAATAGAAAAGAAAACAGGGAAAGATAAACGGTTTTTATTAAATACAGCAGTTAGATCTTTAATTGCAGAATATATTGAGGATCTAAATGATGATGATTATTTATTTGCATCAAGGAAAGGTAGCAATAAACCGATTTTAAGGCAAAGAGCTTATGCAATCTTAAATGAAGCAGCAAAGAAAGCTGGACTTGATGAAATTGGAACCCACACATTGAGGAAAACGTTTGGTTATCATTTTTATCAAAGAAAAAAAGATGTTGCTATGCTTCAACAATTATTTAATCATTCAGCTCCAAGTGTTACTTTGAAATATATAGGTATTACACAGGATTTGCAGGATAAAGCAATGGAAGATTTCGATATTGTTGATTGGAGTGCAATTTGATCTGAGGGAAATAGATAAGGCGCTGGAGGGTTTCTATATAAAGATTAAGCCGAAGGGCTCCCCTACCCTCGTCAGTAGGTCGGGAGCCTTTTCACTTCGGATTATGTCCGATATCTATTATATCTATATATATGAAAGATTGCATGAGAGAGGATTATTCCTCTCTTTTTTTTGCCCAAATTGGAAGAACTCACTAGCTCAATAAACGCTGACAGAGAACGAAATTCACGGCATTATATAGGAGTAGTCAACATTAACAAAAACATTAACATTAATAATAATAAGGAGGAAACAAGATGGTTAAAGCATATAGATTTTATTTCTTTACTTGGGAAGGAAAAATGATCGAGGATATTTTTGAAACCGAAGAAGATGGTTTTGAGTTTGGAGAGAATTATGAATTAGATTACTTCAAGCATGAATCTTATTATGTTGAAGGTGGTATTCGTTGATAAAAACGGTAAAAATTAGCGGGCTTACAAATTGAGAACTTTACGGCATGATAAAAGAGTAATGTTAATAATAATATTAATATTAATAATAACTAATAAGGAGGTGAATTAATTGAACACCCAAAAGATCGTTGAAGATATGATTAAAAACGGTTTTACGAAGGAAGAACTTGAAAATGTCGCTATGCGTTTAATAAAAGCATCAAAGCAATATGGTGAATTAAATGTATCTATTAATTATGGAACTAAAGAAGTAACTATTAAAGCAGTAAACTAAAAAACTAAAATTATTGGAGGAATTTATAATGGCTAAAAAATATGTTGAAATTGATGGAGTAAAAATGGAAGTTAAAAAGGCAAAAAAACCTTTCTATAAAAGAGTTTGGGTATGGGCTTTAGGTATTGTGATTATTGCTGGTATTGCAAGTGGTGGAGGAAATGATGATAAGGTTTCAACTGGAGCAGATGGTGGAGCAAAAACTACAGCTTCTAAACAAGTGGATGATGGTTCTAAAAAGTTTAATGCAGGTATTTCTACGACTGTTCAAGGTTTAAAAATTAATGTGGCAGAAGTGATAATTCAAGAAGATAAAATTGTAGTTGGTATGAACTTTGAAAACTCAATTCAAAATAAATTATCATTCTATCCTGATCAAGGAAATGCCATTATTGGTGATATGCAATTAGGAGCTAATATGTTTATGGGCTCAGGTGAAGTTTCAGGTGATATTAATCCTGGGATTAAAATGGACGGTACGGTTGAATATTTAGCACCAGAAGGTAAAAAGATTGATGTGAAAAATGTAAAGGAAATTAAGCTTGATATGGGCCAAGTATATAATGAAGATACTTATAATGCCGATGATGTAGTTATTACAATTCCAGTGAAATAAGGGGGCGATATGCCCTCTTTTTTTTGGCTATTTTCAGTGTTTATTCGGTAGAAATTGGACTGCTAACATGTTGGTATAAACGCGTTAATATTAATAATGTAATCAACAACATTAATAATAATATTAATATTTATATAGGAGGAAATAAAAATGACTTTTAAAAAATGGATTTATACGTTGGTAGAGGAAAAAGGTTTAATGGCTCATGATTTTACGGTTACTTCAAATGGATTAACTCATTTTATTGAAATGGAATTTCTATTAGATTTTCTTTCAGGAATGGATAAAGCAAATCAAAAGCAAATCAAAGATATTTTAGTGAAGATAGACTTCATGAACGGAGATATTCTCCACTTCTTAAATCATTGTGCGGAAGGTTATATAAAAACAAGTGAAGAAATGGGGGCTTTTTAAGATGATTAGTATCGTAGAGTTTAAAAAAGGCGGTTTGCAAGGATCTATTATTGAAGGAACCAACGGCTATTTCACGGCTGTTGGTGGGTCCTTTTCAAAGGATTTTAAGACGTTTAAAGGTGCGGAAAGATTTATGATCAAAAAGGGATATGAAAGAGCTTAAGGTAAAAACTGCCGGCTCTTTTTTTAAATTTATCACGATAAGATGAAAAAGAATTAAACAACAAAGGAGATTATCAGCATGACTAAAAATAAACGATTATCCGTTAATTATATTCCATTGAAAACAAATTTGAAGGTGAATCAAATAGGACCGGCTTTAAAAGGTGAAGAAAATGAGCCTAAAACGTTTTATGTTCATTTTACTAAAGAACAAGCTCAGGCTATGCTTCCGAATTTTACACTGGCAGCTAGTGAATGGGATGGATTTACTTTATCCTTTTTTAGAGATACGAATACGGCAACCATAACCACTCAGGCGAAAGAAATAGATCCAGAGCTTGAGGAAACAGTGAAAAAATTGATTAAATTAAAGAAGGATCATAAAAAGAAATATTCAAAATAGAGCCTATGAGAGGGCTCTTTTTTTATGGTTTCGCCTATAATTAGAAGTACATAAAACGAGAACTTTTTGCTGACTTTTAATGATTAACTCGATAGAATATAAGAGTAGTCAATATTAATAAAAACATTAACATTAACATTTATATAAGAGGAAACAAAAAGAGGGGTAGAGTCAAAGTCAGATTAACAAAAAAGTTACTTTACACATATGAACATTCGTTCTATTATAAACATATGCATATGTTTATAATAGAGTGTACTTTACTTAAAGGGAGCATTGAATAGAAATGGATTGTTTGAAGTTGGCTATTCAAGAAGTTGAAAATTTAAATTCTGACGAGAGGTTTTTGGTCAAAGACTTATTTAAAGGTTATGAATGGAATCGTTTAGCTATTGGTGATAGACGTTCGCTAGGTGCATTATTTTTACATGAAGTAAAATATGGGGAATTAAAAGAAAGAATACAAGTTGGAATTAAAAGCAGCGCAAATCAGCAACAATATATCAAAAAGTAATATTTTGATATATTAACCAACTTAGAAAAAATGACCTGTTATTTAAGGTTAAGAAAAAAGATAGAGATTCTGGAATTAAAAGTAAACTTTCATTGACTTCCAGTAACTTTGTGTTATTATCTTTTGTTTAAACAGGATTTAATAGATTATTAGCAGGTGATATTTTTGAAAGTTAAAAAGCATAATATTATTGATCTTTTTTGTGGGTGTGGTGGATTTTCTTTAGGATTTGAACAAGCTGGGTTCAATGTCCCATTAGGTGTAGATATATGGAGTGATGCCCTAAAAACATTTAAAGAAAACCATCATAATACAGAAGTTTTAGAAGCTGACCTTTCCGAAGTAAACCCTGCTGATTTATTGTCAATAGTGGGTTTAAAAAAAGAAGATGTATCAGTTATCATAGGAGGTCCTCCATGCCAAGGATTTTCTGTATCAGGAAAGCGTGAAATTGATGATCCAAGGAATAAATTATATAAAGCATTCGTGAATACTGTTGATTATATTAAGCCAAAGATATTTATAATGGAGAATGTACCTGGATTAGTAAGACTCTTTAATGGTCAGGCAAAAGAACAGATACTGAAAGAGTTTGAAAATGTGGGGTATAATGTAAGTTATAAAATTCTTACAGCTGCAGATTATGGTGTACCACAAACACGAAAAAGAGTCTTTTTTGTTGGATTAAGAAAAGATTTATTCGAATTTCCATTTGACTTTTTTGAATTCCCTCAACCAACTCATGGACCAAATGGGGTTCAACCCTATATTACAAGTAAGGAAGCTATTGATGACCTTCCACTTTACAATGATAATGAGAGAGGAGAAGAAGGGATTAATTATCCTAGTGCCCCTAATAATGAATATCAATACTTGATGAGAGAAAATAGTAAAGCAATATTTAACCATATCCCTACCATTCACAAAGAACAGACCAGAGATATTATTTCAATGGTTCCTGATGGTGGTAATTATAAAGATCTTCCTAAGGAATTGTGGGAAACTCGAAAGGTAAATATTGCTTGGACAAGGATGGACAGCAAAAAACCATGTTTTACTATAGATACAGGGCATAACCATCATTTTCATTATTTAGCTAATAGAGTTCCTACTTGTCGGGAATCAGCTAGAATTCAATCTTTCCCAGATGATTTTATTTTTACTGGAACAAAAACGAGTCAATTAAAACAAGTTGGAAATGCGGTTCCTCCACTACTATCAAGAGCTATAGCCAACAAGATCTTGGAACTGTTGGATACGGAGGCTATTAACAATGAGTTACAACCCAGCACGACAGTTTAGATGTACTATTATCCGAGGAAAAACTGCGAATGCAGATAATTTATTACCAGCATACGCTAAAATCATTTCTGATATATGTCCAGTCACAAAAGAAAGCTTTGCTGAATTGTTTAACAACAGATTAACTGAAATATTGGGTGATAGTACAAAAAAAACATTGGACAATCATAGAACTGAAATTGCCGGCAAGTTATTTGGAATGTATTATGAGGATGAACATGGAGTAATTATATCCTCAGAAAGAACCGAAAAGTTACTAGAAGATTCAGATCAACCTGCTTTTTTTAAGGATATATGTTTTAAATTTCAATTTCCTAATGGAATGGACAAGATTGATAAGGTAATGGAAAAGATTAATAATGGAATCTCCATTAGGCAATTTCCTTTTATATTAAAGCTCTTGTTATTAGCAGAGAACAAGGGATATAGATTAACCAAGAATGAAGTTGGGTATTACGTATTAAACTCATTAGATGCACTTCAAGGCAATGTTGATCCATTACACATTCTTGATTTCATCATTGCTGATAGAGAATCTGGGATTATAAAAAAAGTTTCTGAACCGGGAAAGGCTTCTTCCTACTCAGTACAACATATAAATGAGCAATTAAATTATCTTGAGTTGGCAAATTTAATAAGAATTGATAATAGAGTAATATCATTGAACCAAAGGGAAAATGAATCTATAAGATTTATGGCAGATTTCTGGAACAGTGAACCTGAATTCGATATAAATGAATACGATTTGAATGATCCAGACGAGCGAAAACAGTTTTATTTTGACTGGCAGTTATATTATTCTAGTTTAAATGATGAAACGAGATTTAATACATCTATTGAATCTTTAAATATTCCGTCGCAAGGAACTGGTAATGCTACAACCGGTGTTGACACAAATGTAATTGGGGAAGAAGGAGAAAACTTTGTCCTTGCATTTGAAAAGAATAGAGTTGCTTCTTTCGATCAACGATTAGTACGAAAAGTAATACATTTGGGTAATACAAGAGGTTTAGGATTTGATATTCAATCTGTTATAGCAGAACCAGGTGAGTTTGCTGAATTTGTTAAATATATTGAGGTTAAAACTACAAAAAGGGTAACTGTGCCAGATCCGAATGACTCTAGTTGGATAGATACTGTAAATCTAACAAGAAATGAATGGATTGCTGCTGCACAACACAGGGGGTATTATTCAATATATAGAGTCTATCTGACCCCTGAAAGAGTAACTGTTTTTACTATTAATGACCCCTTTTCAAAAGATAGTGAAGGAATAATAAAATGTAAACCGACAAATTACCGATTGGATTTTAGCAATTCTGGAATTGATGGGGTGTTGACTGGTTAGGAGGTATTTTATGAAAGTAGTTTCGTTATTTGCTGGATGTGGTGGTGGTGATTTAGGTATCCAAGGTGGATTTAAATTTTTGGATAAGCACTATGACCGTTTACCTTTTGAAGTTGTTCTGGCTAATGATATTGATAAAAAAGCTTTAGAAACTTATTCTAAAAATTTTGGAACAGAACATATTATTTGTAAAGATGTAAGGGAACTTGACACAAAAGAATTACCAAAACAATATGATTTGCTTTTGGGTGGGTTTCCGTGTCAATCTTTCAGTACAGTAAATCCAACTAAGGACCCTTACGATGATCGAGCAAATTTATATCGTGAGATGGTAAGAATTCTTCACGAAACTCAACCTAAATTTTTCATTGCAGAAAATGTAAAAGGATTTTTGACCTTAAAAAAAGGTGCAATATTTAAAAGGGTAACAGAGGAATTTAAAAAAGCAGGGTATATTCTTTCGCATAAATTAATTAATGCAGCTGACTATGGTGTTCCACAGAAGCGAGAAAGAGTGTTTATTGTTGGAGTTAGAGAAGATTTAAAAAGAGGATACTTTTTTCCGGATGAAACCCATTCACAATTTGTAGAGGAAAATAAATTAAAATGGGAGCCATTAAATAAAGTAATTGATAGCCTTGTGCCTGACGATCCAAAATATTATTTCTCAGAACGAGCTGTAGAAGGTATGAAAAAGGCAAAAAATAATATGAAACGTGGATTATATCAAGATTTAAATGGACCTTGTCTCACAATAACAAGCCATCTTGCAAAAGTAAGCTTAAATTCAAGGGATCCTGTTCTCTTAGTTAATCCAGATAAAGAACTTTATAGAAGGTTCACACCAAGGGAAGCAGCAAGGATTCAATCGTTCCCAGACTCTTTTGAATTTGAAGGAACGCAGGGGGATGCATATAGACAAATAGGAAATGCTATTGCTCCAGTCGTTATGTGGCATATAGCAAATAGCCTAGCTGAACAATATGCAAATGAAGTTAATGAACAAAAAAATGAATTATCAATTACAGATAATAATAATCAATTAGAGTTTGTTGTATAAGATTAAGCATCTAAAAATCTGATTATAAAAATTAAGGTGATTCTGTTGATATGTAAATGTGGTGGAATTTTATCTGTAATACGAATAGAGGAATATCCAGAAAACATAAAAGATAAAATCAACTATGACCGTCTATGTGATGTTGAATGTCTATCATGTGGACAAATTTATTACAGTCAACCATATGACTTCGGAAAAAAAATTAATAAAGTAAAAAATTTAACACAAGACCGTCAATAGACGGTCTTTTTTGTACTGTGTATTATTTAGCGCCCTTTGATAGCCTTGTTCTCATTTTTTGTATTTTTCACTGACTTTATCGAATTTACACGTTAGAATGTATATGTAGTTAATAATAACAAAAATATTAATATTAACATTAATAAAGGAGAGATAAATAATGGAACACTTATTAATTATTGTAAATGGTGGTAAGGAACACATTGTTATTAAATCTGATTTAAGTGAGAAATTCGATGGAATTAAATTCAATGATCCTATGAGTTTTATTAATCACTTAAATGCTAAATATGGAATTGGAAACTATGAACTTAAAAATGTTTAAGGGGGCAAAAATTATATGAAATTGATTAATGTGACTAAAGGTAAAGTTCATATTTCAAAGAATGGAAAAGATCAGAGTTTATGCGGACAAGCGCCGTGGTCTAATCCAGTAACGTTTTTTAGTGGAGAATTTGAGGAAGTAACGTGTAAGCGTTGTAAGAAAGCAAAAGTGCAATTAGGGGGTAATTTAGAGCGATGATTCAATTTTTTCAAACGATGATGGGGAGAAAATTTTATGAAAGGGATGTTCCCCATTTAATTAGAGCAATAGAAAAGCTGTCTGATCAAGTGGAAGAAATGAATAAACGATTGGAGAAACTCGAAAAGGAAGGCAAATAAGGCCTTCTCTTTTTTTATGATTATAAATGTTAATATTAATATTATTATTTTAGTTGCTTTTTGTTTAGAAATAACAATGAAGGAATTTGTACCTTATGGGGGAAGGGTCCAACAACCATAAGGTACAATTCTGCGGGCCATGAGAGCGGTCGAATGGCTGTTCTTTTTTTTATGGAAATTTCCCAAATAGAGAACAAAATCAAGTACAATATTAATAGAGATTAATCGAGTTAATGGAATTAATAAGAAAGTATGGGAGAAGGCTCTTATGATGCAATTTGAGGATGATCGGAAGAAAAAAGAAGGTAGCAGGCCTAATAGTTTGCTAATGTTCTGTGAATGTTGTGAAACTCAGTGGGATCGCTGGGATATAGATGTGGTAGAACCGGATGAAAAGGTTTTTGGAGTGAATAAGCTTTTAAAGGATTTTGATGAAGAAGAAGCTGCTTTTAATTTTGCTTGTCCGGTGTGTGTAACAAGATATAATTTGAAGCCTGTTCAGACGGAACAAGCCAATAAATTCAGATATAGAAATGAAAAGCTGAAAGAAGTTGTCCTGGGAGTAATGATTCAATGATTGAAGTCAGATTGCGCGGTTTATTAAAGGATCTTGATGCAATGGTGGATACATTAAAACAAAACTATGATGTTATTTCTGTTTCAAAGCCTTATAGGGATAAAGATTCTTCACTGTATCGGGTTTATATAAAAATAGAGGCTATAGAAGTGTTAGGTTAATAAAATGAGAAAAAAAACACACCAAGAATTTTTAGCAGAAGTTAATGAATTAGTTGGAAAAGAATATGCAGTTTTGAGTGAATATAAAACTGCGATAATAAAAGTTAAAATAAAACATAATTTATGTAACCATATATATGATGTAAGTCCTAATGCTTTTTTAAATGGAAATAGATGTCCTTTATGTGGAGATAAAAAAAGAATACAAACCAAAACAAATACCCATGAAGAATTTATAAATAAGGTTAAAAAAATCATTGGATATGAAGAATATAAAGTTATCGGAAAATATGTAAGGTCAGATATAAAAATAGAGTTCTATCATGAAAATTGTAAAAAGATATTTAAAATGCTACCTAAAAATTTTTTACAGGGAAAAGGATGTCCATTTTGTGCAGGGAATATAAAAAAAGATTCTTCTCGCTTTAAAAATGAAGTAAAAGAATTGGTGGGATTAGAATATTCCGTTTTAGGTGAGTATATTACTGCTAAAACGCCTATTAAAATAAAACATAATTTATGTGGGTATGAATACGAAGTTCAACCAACAAAATTTTTAAATAACAGAAGATGTCCGAGATGTTCTCATAGAGAGGGATTTGAGAAAAGAACAAAAACTCATCATATATTCCTTGATGAAGTATTTAACCTTGTGGGCAATGAATATGAAGTAATCGGAAAATATATCAATGCTAATACGAAAATAGAAATGAAACATAATAATTGTGGTCATAAGTACAGAGTGTTACCACCGAATTTTATTTCAGTTGGAGCAAGGTGTCCGAAATGTAATGCCTCAAAAGGGGAAACAGCTATTGCAAATTGTTTAAAAAAGTATAATAAAAATTATAAAACCCAATTTAAATTTAAAGATTGTAAATATAAGCAAATGCTGCCTTTTGATTTTATTGTTTATAAGAAGGATGGTTCTTTCGTTTTAATAGAGTACCAGGGCGGACAACATTATGAATCAGTAGAACATTTTGGCGGTGAAAAAAGATTTAGGTTGACACAAAAAAGAGACAAAATTAAAAAAGATTATTGTGAAAAAAATAATATTCCTTTAATCATTATTCCATATTGGGATTATGAAAATATAGAAAAAATATTATTAAAAAAAGTATTGGGTTAACTCGATTAATGTCGTTAATCGTTGTTATATCAAGGTTTTGAATGTTAATGTTAATAGGAGGTTAATAGAATGCCAACAGTCGGCTTTAATGTATCGGAAGAATATAAAGATCATGTTAAACAGCTTATTGCAAATATGGGGTTGGACTCTGAACCGGGAACTTGGTTTAAAAAAGCTGTTTCATTGATGGAGCTACAAAACATTCAAGAAGGATCCGAGTTTGCCGAGGATCTGAAAGAATTTGAAGGCCATGCTCTACGATTATATGAAATTATGGATAATATCGTCAAACGGTCCTTATATAAAAGGGATGATGCTGTTAGAAAAGTTCAGCAGGAGTTAGATCAAAAAGAACAGCAAGTAATCGAATTACAGGAAAAAGCAAGAGCGGCCAATGAAGCTGCTAAAGATGCCCGAGAATATGCGAAAAAGATTGATGAAGCAAATGATGGGTTATTAAAGCAATTAAATCAGGTACAAGCAACCAATGATTCTAATGCTATTATTATCAAGCAATATCAAGAAAAGATTGATGATTTATCAGGCATTATTACCGAATATAAAGGCTATAAAGAAGAAAACGACCGGCTTAAAAAGGAACATGCAACGGAAATAAAGGAAATGGAATCTGCATGGGAAAAGGCTGAGGAAGAAGCAGCTGCTTTCAAAGATCAAGTTAGAGCTTTACAGTATGAGCTTAAAGCAAAAGATGTGGAGCGGGATAAAGCTGTTCTGCAGGTCCAGTCTCAATTGCAAGCAAAACTTCAATCAGCCAATGAAGAATATAATGATTCCTTAAAAGGCTTATATGAGGAAATTAATAAGCTGAAAAGTGAGCTTTTTGAACAAAAGGATTTTGAGGCCCTTTTGAAACAAATTGAAATAGAAAATGAAAAGCGATATGGTCCTTTTAGAGATTTAGAAGGAAATGAAAAAAAGGAAGATGATGCATCATGAGTCCAATTCAATAACATGATTTTAGTGGGACTTTATTCTAAAAGCTAATGATCAGCTTGTAATTGAAAGGTATTAAGGAGGGGCTATGAACATTACCATCGAGGTCCATTACAAAGCTAACAGCAAGTTAATGCAAAGAGCCTCCTTTCCACTCCGAGGCAGAAAGCCTGAACAATTAGCGTTAGAGTTTTGGAAAAGTATAAAAAGAGAAATGACTAGCCATGTGGAATTAGAAGAAGTGCTTGCAGCTGGCGAGGATATAACGCAGCAGGTAAAGGATATGGAACATGAAGAATTGTTGAAAATAATGAATGATGATTTACCTTTTTAAAGCCCCCTTTTGAGGGCTTTTTTATTTCACAAATATGCCACAAGGTATTTGTCATTTTTTGTCTAAATAACAAATATCAAATAATAAGGGCGTGAAAAGCAATGAAAGTTGGGGATAAGAAAACATTTGTTTATATGCCTTGGTTAGGTTTCATTGAAGCTGGTGACACCATGGAAGAGACTATGAGAAGAATACATGAAGAGGAAGCAAAGAAAGAAATAGAAGATAAAAAAATGTTGAGAAGGTTGAAGAAAGCAAATCCAGGTAAAAATATTAAGAAAATCGGAGATAGTTGGTTAATAAGCGAAGCCCCTCTTGATTAAGGGAGTATAGTAGCGGAACGAAAAAAACCTTTCGAGATCATCGAAGGGTTTTTTGCAGTTCATCAGGAGCTGGAAGGCCGTGATCAACAAATGATTGAAACATATCTTCAATCTCATAATAGTTTTCAGTAGATTCTGAAATACTATGTTTCTCTTGGATTTGCGTTATTCTCTCTTTGATGTGTTGCTTTAATACAAGATCTTGAAAACATGGCACAAAAAGACAGGTTTTTCGCAAGGGTCAAGCTCCTCTCAGCTGGTCTATGTAGAACTAACGTTCGACTATTTGAGAAATATTTTAACATATAAATACATTTTAAGCTAGAATCAAACAAATTGCTAGATTTTCAGATAATTTTATTCGCTATTCGAATGATTTTTTCTTCGACAAGTATTGTCGGAAGAAGGATTTATATGCATAATAGAAAAAGAGGACTTCCCTCAATTGGAAAATCCTCTGTAAAAAAAGTACACGATTTGCGAATTTTGGTGTATAATGAAAACAATTTAAAATACATAGTGAACAGCAAAAATCCCCTTAAGCTAGCACCGACCAAAGTTTTAGCTTAAGAGGATCCCGGTTAGGTTCCCCAATCCATTTAAGGAATAAGGTATTTTTTTGTTGCTTTATTAACAATAATATTTATGTATATTATATCTTATGCGGGTGAAGTTCGCAATAGGTATGATTTTTAAATATTGCCTTTTTTGGTAGTTTTATATGGGAATTTCTAACTCTTTGCTTTCCTATGATCACAATTAGGAGAAGAAAGGGTTTTTTGTCGTGGCTAAAAAAGAGAAAGAAGAATTGGATTTAAAGGCTCCAAAAGGAGATCGTATTAACGGGAAAAAGGCTTCGGCCAATCAATATATCCATTTTTATGAGTTTTTGCTTTATGATCCGTTATATCGTGGAATGTCAGAAAAGGCTAAAGTCTTATATTGCTTTTTAAGAAAAAAAGCGGTCAATAATAAGAATTTAACTGAATTGAAAGAAGCTGGTGATGAAGATGTTACGAGATCTTATCGCGACAAAAATGGAGAAATTTTTGTGATCGCTGATAATGCGGAATTATCTATTATTCTTCAGTGCCATTATAACAGGGTTAAAGGTCCAAGGGATGAATTGAAGGCTTATGGCTTATTGGAAGAAGTTCCTCAGTTTCAAAAAGCAAGTCATTTGTATGTATTAACACCAAAGGAAGATACTTTGGCTGAAACATGGCTGCATATCGAAGAAATGAAAGTATTAAGGCAAAAAATTAAAGATGAAAATAAGGCTAAAGCTGAAAAGCGTAAAGCTAAGTTGGAGAAAGAAGCTAAAGAATCCAGTAACGAAGCAGACTTTTCTAATAACCAACAAAACGCTAGTTATAATAACCAACAAAATGTTAGTTATAATAACCAACAAAACGCTGGACAAATTATTAATCTAAAAGGTTCTAAATCTTTATCTAAAGGTTTAAATAATAATTTAAATAGTTTAGAAGAAGAAGGGCCTCCGGCTAATGAATATAAATATCAGTTTTCAGAAACGGAATTAAAACAAGCTTATTCATATATTGCTCCACAATTTATGGAAACGTTAATGGAGTTTAATTTTGATGATGATTTTAGAGATCGACTAGTTTTTTATATGTATCAAAAGAAAATTGAATATTTTGCTCCATCCGAATATCGCAGTAAACGGAAAGAGATTGAATTAAATGATTTTAAAGATAAAAAAGGTAAGAAGATTCATGATTTGGCTTTATATGTGGTCAATGGCATTAAATTGATCCGTGAAAGCAAAGGTGATGATCGTCGAGCTTATCAGCTGGAAAAAGCGAAAAAGCTAAGTAAGAAGCAAAAAGAACAAGCTAAAGAAGCGAAGAAGAAAACAGAATCAGTGCCGTTTTATAACTGGCTGGAAGCTAACATTGAAGCCAATGAAGTTCAGGATAAGCCAAGGTATGCTAAATCCAATAATTCTAGTTATCAAGGAACGGATATTAATAAATTAAAAAATCTTAGAAATCCGGATAATAATCGTGCTAGAGATTTAGAGGATCCTGTGAATTTTGATATTGATGAAGATGTGCCTTTTTAAACGGTAGTATTCACCATCAGATTGTTTATTTAAGGCGCGGTAAAATAGATTAGGAGCCTTCTTCGGAGGGTTCTGAAAATATTCGGAAGGTGTGGAATTAATTAATGAGTAAAAATATAGAAAAGATACCTTTACCAACTTATTTGTTTCAACAAGGAATTGTTAAATTTGATCTTGAGTTAAATTCTTTAGGTGTTTTGGTAACTTTGGCTGGTCATGCTGATGGTGAACAGACATTTGATGAATTTGTTAAAGAAATGAGTACACATGGTCCAAGAGAAGAAGATAAGCTTACTCCGTTTGAAATAAAAAGATTAATCAAAGACGCTGAAACTAAGGAACTTGTTAAAGTTATTAAATATAAAACTTATTATTCTATTGAATGGTTGCCAAAAGCTTTTGGAGAGGGAATGAACGAAGAATGAAACCTGTTTTAGATATATTGTTTCCTGTGACTGTTACAGCAAACCAAGATGGAAACGAGAAAGAGTATTATCTTATTCAGGATCGTCATGGCTATATTTGTAAGAGTGATGAAGTCCTAGATATATTAGAAAAAGCGGTAGCCTTTTATAAAAGGGAAGATATAAACGACTGGATTGAACGTGAAAATCAAAAAACAAGTATTGAATTATATTCTTCATATAATTTTGATGTGGATTTTAAGAAAAATAAAGCCGGAAAATTTATGATTCCTTCTCCACAAATGAATTATAAAGAATTTAATTCAAAAAAAGCGCATTGGGGCTTTAAATGTGGTTGGTGTGAAAGTAAAGTTTCCAGTAAAACAAGTAAAGGTTATTACACATTAAGTTTTCCTCATATTCAAAATTTGGAACATGGTGAATTTGTCAGAGCTTGTTCTAAAGAATGTGGAGCATTGATTTGGAAAGATACTTTTAAGCATTGGATCCATGATAATGATTATCAAGATTTATTTGAATAAATAGCCAGGGCTTTGTCCTGGCTTATACATAAGGAGTGGCAGCCATGAATTATTATTTGGTCGATTGGGAACGATCCTTGAAATTGGGGCGTGTTTTTTATTGGCGTTCTGGACAGACCGGTTATACGACTTTACTTGAGGAAGCAGGATTATACAATGAAGCGGTTGCGGCTCGAATCTGTGAGGAAGATTTTGATCAGCGTACGACCATGGTTAGCGAAAAAGTCGTAAAAGGTATTTTTAAGAGTACATAATGAGAACTTTTTTTACCTAAAATTATATAATTTGAGAACTTTTCTCGATATAATAGATTTATATAGGCGTAAGGCGAGCGGTACGGTCAGCAGTGCGGTCTTGCGGCGGCAGTGCGGTCAAAATCGTTAAAAAATAAGTCGAAGTTCTCTTAAAGGAGTTCAGCTTATTTTCTTGAAGTTTATAATGATGATAGATTCTTAAAAAATGAATGGGGGAATTTCGTGTGTCGGCGAAAGTAATTACTATTTCTCTCCAAAAGGGGGGAGTAGGCAAAAGTACCACTACCGGTATTCTTGCTTACTTAATGGCTCAGGAAGGTTTTAAGGTATTAGTGGTTGATATGGACAGCCAAGGCAATGTGAGCGATCTTCTTTTGCAGTTTGATGATATTGAAGATATTAATGGCAGCACGATCATTCAAGCGTTTGAAGTAGGGAATATAAAACCGTTTATTCATAAGACGGATCATCCTAATATTGATGTAGTGCCAGCTGATGATTTCTTGGCGACTTTAGCAAGATTGCTTTATACGGATTCATTATATAGGAATGAAAACGCGAATATAGCTTTGCATAATTTATTAGAGCCAATTAAAGATGGTTATGATTATATCTTGATTGATACGCCTCCTAGCCTGGGAGAAGCGACTGCGAATAGTCTTGTGGCTTCTGATTATGTAATCGTGTTGGCAGAGGGCTCTAAATGGGCATTTACAGCGATTAAACGCTTTTTGGGTACAGTTGACCATGCTAAGGTTGTAAGAGGGCATGAAATAGACGTTATGGGCATTTTAAGGACTATGACAGATTCAAGGCGTTCGGATATGAAAGCGTATGTGGAAGTAATTGGGGAGCAGTATTCTGAGTTAATCTTCGATACAATAATAAAGAGGAAAGCGGCAACCGGCCGTATTTCGATAGAAGGTTTATTTAATAATCCTGAAATTAAAGATGCTTTGGATCAATACTATAAGTTTTATGCAGAAGTGAAGCAGCGTCTGGGGGTGACAGTCAATGGCTAAGAAGTTATCTATACAGGATAAGATCCGTGAACAGGCGGACCGAGAAAAACAGAAAAAAGATGCTGAACAAAAAGCTCTTTTAAATGAAAAAGAAGGTGGAAATCCGGTGTCAGTTGTAGTTTCAGAACCAAATGTTAACAATAATAATATTGAAGATATTAATATTGATGCAATTATTAACCAAAACAGAACGACGAAATCAGATAAGCAAATGGTGGGCATTTATTTTGATCCAGATGTGAAAAAGGCGTTGGAAAAATACCAACGTAAAGAAGGTAAAGGAGCAAAATCTTCTTTATTGAATGATCTGGCTAGAGCAGCGATGAAGCAAAAAGGATTTTTGTAAAAATTATCTGTCATATTAAGGGAAGGTTCACAAATTGTGAGCCTTTTTTCTTATTTTTCCTTTTTTTTGAGAAAATGTTGAGTTTATGGTTTCACTAATTGCGAACTTTCTTTATACTAGAAATGGAGGAAGTACTCATGATGTGTACTTATTGTTGTAAGTCGTTTTCAGAAAGCGAATTAAAGCCCATGAAATACGATGATAATCCTAAATTAAAAAGGGTGTATTGTTCTCGATGTCTTCCAGAAGTGGAGGATAATCACTGGACGTTGCCATGGGTTAAAAAGCAATGGAGGGAAAAAGAGTAATGTATACTGAGCGTCAAGCGATTCAGGATGAACTTCACGATAACAGAAGGCAAGTGCAAGAGTTGAGGGAACGTAATGCCGATTTACTTAAGAGATTAAGAGAGATTGATGAAAGAGATATGAAAGATGAAGTTTCATATGATGCTTTAAATTCTCTCACTACTAGTTTAACTGAGGTAATAGAAAAAATATCTGATCTCATTCCGTTTGTGCCGGCAACGGCTGTTATTGAGCATATAGCTAATCAAATGAATGAAGCAGGCGTGGAAGTAACAGTGGAAAATACGGAAACTGAGCCAAAAACAGTGGTTCAAGAAGCTGTGAAACAAGCAGCGCAAGACGATAAATTACATAAGAAGCCAGCTCAATATTTCAGTGCGGAGCGTACGGCTTCTGTGATCAAAGATATTATTTTAGAGACCGGAAGAATCAAAACAAGAGATTTGGAAGCTGAGTTTTATAAGCGTACCGGGAAGAAATATGTGAACTTTTCTGAACAGATCAGAAAAGCCATGGAGCAATTTCCTTCTATTGAGCGAGTGGGCCGTGGTGCGTATACAGTGAAGAAGAAAAATGAGAAGATAAATCCCATCTTTTTAAATAATGTTGAAAATACAGAAAATGAAGCAGCTGTGATATAATAAATATAGGATCTTTTGTTGACGTGCCGACACACGAATACAAAGAAAAGAAGTAGTCCAACCTGGCGAATGGGTTTGGGCTATTTTTTTGTTTATTGGAAGTTCTCGGTAAGTGAATAAAAGACGCTGACAACCCCCTAATAGTACGACAGAATTGTAAGAGTAATGTTAATAAAAACATTATCATTAATATTATTAGGAGGAATTGAATAATGAAAAAATATATGGTGAAGATCGTGGAAACTTTAACTTATGAGATCGAGGTTGAAGCGGATGATCGTGATATGGCTGAAGAAAAAGCCTGGGATTCATTTGAGTTTAAAAACAATCTCCATAAAGATAATGATGCAGTAGTGGAAGATGTTGAGGAAGTTGAAGATGAAGAAGTGAAGGAAGCCGTTTAATGGCTTCTTTTTGTTGCTCTTTTCATGGTAAAAATCGGTCGCATACGAATGTTAATAAAAACGATAATATTAATATTAACAAATAAGAAATGGAGTTGATATAAATGGGTTTTTGGATAGCACCAGTTCAAGATATAGAGCATATTCAAGAAAGAGGTAAAAAGGATTTTAGGAAGGTTCATGGTTTTAATCCGGAGCATATAAAAGCCGGTGACTGGATTCTTTTTTATAAAAGCAAGGTGGGCGTTATTGGCCATGCTCGGATTATTTCTGATGTAATCATAGATAATACGATTCAAACTGATCCGAATTTTATGGATTGGAACTATTTCGCTGATGTAGATTGTATTAAGAAATATGAAAAGCCTATTTCTTTAGAGGATAAAGATTTTAGGAATCAGTTAGATTGGTATGAAGGAAAGAAGCATGATGTTAAATGGGCCAATTTAGTGATTAGTGGGCGAGAAATTACTTTGCATGATTTTATATTGTTATCTCATGGAGTTTAAAAGCTGGAGCATAATTGCTTCAGTTTTTTTTCAGTTTGTTAGATGCTAGGTGTGGTAGTTTTAAGGTGCGGTGCGGAAACACCGTTTGCTATTGCTAGATTCTAGTTGTGTTTGATGCTATGTTTTTCTAGTTTGCTTTAAAATGGATTATCTCGAAGAAAGGTTTTGTCCGACTGGGGGGCAAGGCCTTTTTTCGTTGGAAAAATCTAGCGTACTCCCAAAATAGCAATATCACGACATAATATAAATATAAACATTAATAATAATATTAATAAGGAGATTGATAGAAATGACACAATATGGTAAAGAACTTAAATTTAAAGAGCAGTTCGGTAAGAATTTAACGAAAGATATGTCTTTAGAAATTGAAGGCGATGATGCGACGGTTTATGGAGATAAAGGAAAAGACTTTTTCGAGTGGACTGGTTCAGAGTGGAAATATCGTGGAAGTAAGGAGTGGTAAAAAGATGGTTTATAAAGTGACGGTAAAAAAATGGTTGGATGATTCGGTTCAGATCAAGAAGGTTGAAAAAACTAATTTAAAAATCAAGAAAAAAATTCCACAAAGTGAGGAAAAATAATGAAATTATATATGGTTATGACAAACGGTAAAAAAATTGAAATGGAAAAAAAGAAAAATATGAAAGCTGAAAAATGGATAGAAAATTGTATTACTTTCTTAAAGGTAAATCCAGGGTTTTCAAGGATTGAAAAAGAAGATGGTTCGATTTTAGCAGAACGGTAGAGATCAATCTCTATCGTCTTTTTTTTCCCATTCAGGGAAATGAAATGGTACAATAAAGTTTAATGGTATTCTTTTTGAGAACGTTTTATCATATGCCAGAGCCAGAGAAGTAGATGGGGGAAATATGAAGAACTTTACAGAAGATTTTATGCTTCATAATCTGAGTAAAAGGGTCATTGATTTTATTAGAGAATTAGAACAGCCTCATAGAAATTCAAATAAGCTTGATCTGTCAGGCCATTTGGAACGACTTTATAGAACAGGTGAATTTTCTAAACAGGATTATTTGTTTGCGAAAGCACGTGTTTTGTTAAATAGATTTTGTTATGAAGTTGAAGAACATATTGGTAGAGGGGCCATGACAGGATTCCTTTTTTACTGTCAGGATCGGAAGCTGCTTTGCTATGGAGCTGGGGCAAATTATCCTCAAAAATTGAAAGAGTATTGTGTTCGCCAACCTCCTTCATTAGATTTAGAAACGGATTTGCATTATAAGGATGAAGTTTTTAGATTGGATGATATTGAGGATTGGCCAGAGGATCATGATGATCACGGTTTTTTGCCCGTTTATCGAGCAAGTGGTGTGAAGTCGGGGCTAAGCAAGCGTATGCGTTTGAATGGCTTTACATTCGGTACATTTGAAGTGTATTTCGATCATTATGATAGAGTGACGGATGAAGAACTTTTGTATATTCGAGAAAAGCTCCAACCACTGAAAGAAAAGCTTTATCATATTCGAGAGGAAATGATAGAAGCTTTGGATCACACGATTGATCGTATGGGGTTAGAAAATTTTACGAATAATAAAGCAAGATTTTTATCCGTGGCTACGGGGGGATTTGCTTTATCCTTATTAGAAATACTACCTTCTGTGATGTAGAAGGTAGTTTTTTTTATGTTATCCAATATGATGGTTTGATAAGTTTTTTCTGGAATCTTGTTTATCTTTGACCCGTAATTCAAGAAGCTGTCTTATGACATTAATTTCATCTTCTCTAAGTGGTTCTCCATCCCAATGCAACGTGTGGCTGTTTAAGATTTTTCTCATATTAGAAGATTCATTTTGTCTACCGTAAAGATCATCTACTGTCACTTCATAAAGATCGGCAAGTTTTTCAATTACTTCTGGAGAAGGTTTACGGGTTTCCTTCTCATAACAACTTACGGCTACTCCAGTAAGAGATAGATAGTCTCCAACTTCTTTCAAAGTCATCTTTTTTTGTTTTCTCAACTCTTTTAATCTTTGTCCAATCTCCACTTTTTCACCTTCTTTATAGGTATAATGTAATGTTTATCTGGGAAAAATCAACGTTTTTGTTTAATTCTATTGCGGAATCAAACAGATTGCTAATATACTAGATAATGGAATAGTTCTCTATTTGTTTTACTTTATGTTAATAGTTTATCAAAAAGTTAGCAAATTGCGAACTAATAAATGTAAATTTATTGTATAGATTAATAGTAATAATTTTGTTTAGGTTTGTGATTGCATAAAAAAATAAACCTTTATATAAAAGATCAAAAAAATAAAACTAGCTTTTTATTTATTTTAATGTTGTTGAATCTGATTCGTTTCTGTTTCTGAATTTCTATCAGTTTGAGGATCCATTTTATAGATTGTATCTAAATACTTTAATAGAAGTTCTAAATCATCGTTTGTTAATTTTCTGCCTTTATAATGATAATCAGGTTCTTTTAAAATCTTCTCAATGTCTTTAGAAGGTTTTGTTGGTGTTTTAACATCCGTTATTCCAAGAATATAATCTGTTGATGTATAAAATATTTCAGCTAGTTGATTAAGTACTTTGATTTTTGGTTTTCTAAAACCCTTCTCATATCCTGCTATGGTAGATTTCGCCACACCGATTTTTTCCCCAAGTTCTGATTGATTCATACCAGCTGCTTTCCGTAGTTCTTTAAGCCTTTGAGCAAACATGCTCCATACCCCCATTAACGAATTCTTAAACGTTATTTAATCAAATAATAACACAAAAATTCTCGATTAGTGATTCAAAGTTTACAAAAAGAGTATTTTAATTATGTTATACCACAAATAGAGAACTTTTACTCCTACTAAATTTCGGTAATCTATTACATTTGTCTCATTTTTAATTTTCGGACGATTTAGGTAGACATGTTCTCTTTTTGTGATTAAAATTAAATTTATAAGTTCTCATTATGTGTATTATTTAGGGGGTAATCATATGGGAAAGAGAGAGTGGATGATTGAAGCCCGTAAGGAAAAAGGCTTTAAACGGCAGAACCAATTCGCCGAAGCAGTTGGATTATCTAAAAACTATCTTTCAGCAATCGAAAACGGGGAAAGAACGCCTTCCGGAAAGGCAGCGTTAAAAATTGCAAAGGTTTTAGAGATCCCAATGGAGCGATTTTTCGAGGAAGATCAAGCGTGTGAAAAAGTTCTCGAATAGTGGATTTTTATTGCAGACAAACCGAGGAAAACACGGCATTATTAATATTGTAATTGATATTGGTAATGGAGGTGTGGGAATTGGATTTAGATAGATTCAGTCAGCCTATGTCCTGGGAGTATCGAAGAAGATATGATGATCCATTTATTGAGCCAGAGGAAGAAGGCAGTATTGTTCCTTGTTCTGGATGTGGTGAGTTGATCTTCAAGAACATCGAGGAATGGGAAGAAATTGATACGGATGAAATTGTTCATCGTGATCATGAATGTGTAGAAATGTTCTTTGAAAAAGAAAAGAGAGCAGCCGGCCAGGGCAACTCTCGAGGTTAGTCATCTTATAGAGGACTGACCATAATATAGTTCGCAATTAGTGTAACATATGTCAGTCCTCTAATTCAATTGGGGGAAGCTGGAATGATATTGAAGTTGAATGCGAAAAAGTTTGCAGATTTAAGAGGTAAGAGCCATCAAGAATGGCTTGAACTTCGTACTGCAGGTATAGGCGGATCTGATGCGGCGGCTATTGTTGGCTTAAATAAGTACAAAAAGCCTTTGGGCGTTTATATGGATAAAGTGGAAGAAGTTCAAGAGCAAGAGGGAAACGAGTTCATGTACTGGGGCCATACGCTTGAATCTGTTGTGGCAGATGAATTTAAGAAGCGTACTGGTTTTAAAGTACAGAGATCTAATTTCATGTGGCAGCATCCAGAATATGAATGGATGTTAGCAAATGTTGATAGGTTCATTTATTCAGATGAAGGCTGGGGTATCCTCGAAGTCAAAACGGCTTCTGAGTACAGAAACAAGGATTTTGAAGGGGATACGATTCCAGAAGAATACTTAATTCAGATTGTTCATTATATGGCTGTTACGGGCTTGAATTACGGATATCTCGCGGTCCTCGTTGGAGGGAATAAGTACAAGCAATTCCGTGTGGATCGTGATGAAGAATTAGTGGAGTTATTGATCAGTGAAGAAAAGAAGTTTTGGTTTAATCATGTTCAAACTGGGATTCCTCCTGAATTAGATGGCTCAGATGCTTCAACGGCGCTTCTGAATATTCTTTATCCTCCGGTTAATGTGAAAGAGGAAGAAGAAATTTTGCATTTGGATGAAAAGGCGGCTGAATTGTTGGCGCAGTATGATACGGCCAAAGATTTGGAAGCTCAGTACAAAGAGCAAAAAGAGGAAGCAGCCAATAAGTTGAAAAATTTGATTGGTGATTATCAAAAAGCGGTGTGGGATGAACGGAAGATTTCTTGGAAAAAGATTGAATCTTACCGTTTTAATAGAAAAGCATTTGAAAAAGAAAATCCAGAGGTTGCAGGGAAGTATCTTGAAAAATCAGTTTCTAGGAGGTTTTCCGTTACATGATGTTGCTTGAACAGATTGAGCGTATTCGAGAAATGATGATCAAAGCGGGGCAGATGTTCGGTTATACTGCCCCCGAAACTTTAGCTTTATCTAAAGAATTGGATGAACTTTTAAATACGTATATGGGGGAACAGTGAAATGGAATGGCAGCCAGTAAAGGATTATGAGGGCGTTTATGAGATTAATTCTTTTGGTGATGTTAGAAGATACGAAACGAAAAAGATATTGAAACCAGGTGTGGCTCCAATCGGTTATAAGGTCGTTTCTCTTTGGAAGAATAATAAGGGGAAAACCTTTTATATTCATAGATTGCTAGCAGAGCATTTTTTGGAGAATCCGAATGGATTATCTACGGTGAATCATATTGACGGCAATAAATTGAATAATGATTTATCCAATCTTGAATGGTGTTCTTATGGTGAAAATAATCAGCATGCTTATGATAAAGGCTTGAAAGTTGCTTCGGATAAGTTAAGAAGGAGCGCAAGTGAAAGGGCTCTTGAAAGAAATAAGCAAGCGATTCGATCTTTGCCGATTGAGGTTTATGGACCGGATGGTGTATCGGTTTATCCTAGTATTAAAAAAGCGGCGGAAGCGTTGAAGATAAGTCGAGGTGCAATTCATAGAGCTCTTAATGGAACTGTGGCAAATAACAAACGAGGTCTAATTTTTAAATATATGGGGGAACAGTGAAAATGACAAACAATGAAGAAAACAAAGTTAATCAGCAAAGTGCAAAAGAAAAGTTAATGAATAAATCAAATGGACAAGCTCCACAGGAAAAGAAGCCAAGCGGTCAAACGATCGGTGAAATTATCGATAAGATGATGCCGGCCATTAAACAGGCGTTGCCTCAGCATATTAAGCCCGAAAGGATGGCACGGATCGCCATTACGGTTTTTAGAAATAATCCAAGGCTTCAAGCTTGTTCGCCAGTGTCTTTCTTGGGTGCGGTGATGCAATCCGTTCAACTTGGATTGGAGCCAAATACAAATCTTGGTGAAGCTTATATTATACCGTATGGTACGACGGCTAGCTATCAAATTGGTTACAAAGGGATTTTAAAGCTTGCTTATAATACAGGGCAATATCAAGCGATTTATGCGCATGAAGTGTATGAGAATGATGAATTTCATTATCAGCTTGGTGTAAATAAGGATATTTATCATGTTCCGGCGGATGTTCCTCAAGGTGAACCGATTTATTATTATGCGGTTTATAAGCTGAAAAATGGCGGCTATGACTTTGCGGTGTGGAGCAGAACAAAGGTGATGCAACATGCGGAGAAGTTTTCGGCGGCGGTTAAAGGCAATAGGGATACACCGTGGAAGTCGGATTTTGATTCAATGGCGAAAAAGACAGTGCTTTTACAGGCGTTAAAATATGCTCCGAAGTCGATTGAGTTTGCTAATGCGATTGAGCAGGATGAAACGGTTAAAACGGATCTCTCTGCACAGGCGAAGAAAATTATTGATATTCCGTTTGAAGGCGAAGAAAGCGAAATGCATGGAGCCTAATGATTAAAGGGGGGGCTTCTTGCTTCCTCTTATTTTTTTATAAAGGGAGGGGTGAATTTGAGCGACGGAAACAAATTTCAGACAAGCAGAGAGATTTTTGATCATTCGATTTGGCAAGACATAGTGAAGTTTAGGATTTTCTTTTATATATACGGAAAAGCAGTATTTTCAAAAGATGGCGTTTGGAAAGGCAATGTTCATGTTAAGCGGGGGCAGTTCTTGCGATCGTATCGGAAATTGATTGAGGATCTGGAATATGTCGAGAATAAGCAAGTTAAAAAATACAGTCTTACGACAGTCCAGAGAAAAATTAAGGAATTGGTACAGGAAGAAAGACTTCGTTTACATGAAACGGAACTTGGAACACTGTTTGAAGTGGTAAATTACGAGCAATATCAAGGGTTTGGCAGTTCTAAAAATCAGGACTTGGAACAGGATATGGAACATTCATGGAACACTGATGGAACAGTGACGGAACACTCACGGAACAATAATAAGAATGTAAAGAATGATAAGAATGAAAAGAATGATAAAGATATACGTTCAAAATCCAAAAAGCAGAATTTTGAACCTATCCACTTGGAATTAGCAGAGTATTTATTAAAAGCAATTAAAGAAAATCATCCGGAGTATAAAGAGCCTCCTAATCTTAATAATTGGGCAGTTACTTTTAGGTTAATGATAGATCGTGATAATCGAACGGAACAAGCAATTAGAAACTGTATTAATTGGGTATCAGGGCATAGTTTCTGGCACAAGAATATTCTTTCAGCTGATAAGTTACGGAAGCAATATGATCGGTTGGTGATTGAAGCAAAAGAAGATAAGGCTAAATTCGATGTGATAAATGGGGGGAGAAACAATGAGGACCATCGGTCAAGTTATCCAAAGCGAGATTTTTCAAAGTACAAGTTTAGGTAAAGAGACGTGCGAAGGGTGTGGGCAGGAAGTTGAGATTGTCGAAGTGCCTATAATTGGTGGTCCGAATAAAGGAAAGCTGATTCAGATGAAAAAAGGTTGTATTTGTGAGGATATACAGCTGGCAAAGGAAACGTTAGAAGTGCATGAAAGGCTTAAGAGCAAAAAGCTTTTGGAAGTCTTTGATACGTATTCGCTTGTGCCTCCAGAGTTAAGGGAAGCGACCATGAATGATTATCAGCCGAAAAATAAGGCTCAGGCGGCGGCAAAGCAAGGGGCGGTGGATTATGTCCGTCATTTTGATCCGAAAAAGCCAGCTAATTTAATCTTTTACGGTCCGTATGGAACAGGAAAAAGTCATTTAGCCCGTTGTGTTTCGCGGGGAGTGATGCAAATGGGATACAGTACTATCTTTATCTCTGTTCCGAAGCTTCTCAGAAAGCTGAAATCGACTTATAACAAGGATTCGGAAGTGACGGAAGATAAATTGATTTCAGCTTTAGAAACCGTTGATCTGTTAGTGCTTGATGATATTGGGGCGGAATCTGAAACGAAATGGGTGTCTGAAAAGCTTTTTGATATCGTGGACAGCCGGCAAGGAAAATCCACTTTATATACGACAAACCTTTATCCTGAGCAATTGCTGGAGCGGGATGAACGGAATTTTTCAAGAGTGCTGAATAACGATACTTCTCCTTTTGAATTGGAAGGCGAAAATTATCGTTTAAGGAAGTTTAGATGATTGCTAGGTTTGAAGCCTGGCACTTCTTTTTACTTAAAATCAATTGGTAAAAACGGAAAGGAACGGAAATATGGCGGAACAGTATTTAGGGGATCTGAATGTAACATATGTGGCGGTTGCTTTAAAAGATGTGATGAAAGAAAGGCTTCGGCAATACGAAAAGTATGGTCTGCAAGCGGATCTGTCCTGGGGTGAGCATATCGCTATTTTAGGTGAAGAATTTGGGGAAGCATGTCAGGCGTTAATGGGCTTAATGCAACTTGATTCAGTAAAGGAAACAGATTGCGATGATCCAGAAATGGAATTAATTCATGTGGCAGCTGTTGCCGTAAAAATGGTGGAGCTGCTTCGTTTGAAGAAGGAAGGGCGTCTCTAATGTTTAGCCCTGTGAAGCGGTATCAAGCCGTAAGAAGGCAAAAACTTTATATTGCGTTGGAAGATATTCCGGATACGGATTTTTTCTGGGACGACAAAGAGGTCGTGATGTTTGATATTCTCTGGCATCGTGATCTTCCTATATCTGAAATTGCCGAAATACTCGGTAAAACGGAGCTCAGTGTTTTGTTTCTGTCAATGGATAGAATCATAAAAGAAAAAATCAGTCCAAGAAAGGGCTGGAATCTATGGTAAACAAGTTTAAAAGATTACGAGGGGGAATTTGGCTATGGTAATTGAAAAAACGCAAATTGAGGCGATTGTGGAAGTTTTACAGGCAAGGAGAGAGAAGCTGGAAGAAAGGGATACGTTTATGAATGATGTTCCTTCTCATTATGTAGGTGTGGCCATTTATTCAGATGTGATCAAGAAGCTGAAAGGGCTGATGTATATTGAAATATCCGGGGAATCCAAAACGAACTTACCAAAGAAGAATCAATTATGCCAATAGGGGCAAAGCCTTTGAAAATGGGCTGATTGCCACCAATAACGGTTATTTGTCAAAGGGCTGGGCGTTTGTTGAAAAGGTGGAACCAACGATTCAGATCACACAGGAGATTCCTCCTAACAAGGTGATAGGTTTCAAAAAGGAAAAAGGCTTTGTTGATTTTTTTGGCTGCTCTCATGGGAGGGCGTTGGCATTTGAAGCGAAAAAAACAAATAGCAGGACAAGCTTTCCTTTAAAAAACATAAAGGATCATCAGATGGAAGCGCTCAGGTGCTGGCAGGACCAAGGCGGAATCGCGTTTTTTCTGATCTGTTTTGAGAAGTTGGAAGAATGCTATTTTGTGAAATATGAGCAGGTGGAAAAATGGTGGATCGGTCAGAAACGCGGCGGGCGGAAATCTATTCCTTATCAGTTTTTCTTGCTGGAGTGTGAGCTGGTCAAAAATCAAAGGGGCGTTCCTTATGATTATCTGTCTTTTATAGGGGGGTTATGATGGAATATTTGATGATGATTGGCAAGCTGCTTGTCGGGTTTGTCGCGTTAATGATCATGATTCGAATCACGGGCAAGAAGGAACTGGCTTCTGCAAGTCCGTTGGATGTGGTTTATTCGGTTGGTCTTGGGGATCTGATTGTGGATGCTTCTTATGATTCTAAGGTGACAATCTTTAAAATTGTCGTGGCGATTCTTTCCTGGACTGTTTTAATTTATGGACTGGATGCCCTTGCAAGAAAGTTTAAATGGTTTGGCAAGCAGGTAAAGGGCACAGCCGAAGTGTTAATTATGGATGGGGAAGTCTTTGAGGAAGTGCGTGAGAAGCACAGATTGAGTCAAGATGAAGTCCAAAGTCTTTTAAGACAGAAAGATGTGTTCGATCTGAAAGAAGTGAAACTGGGGGTACTGGAGCCGAATGGCAGCCTATCAATCTTAAAAAAATAAAAATGGATCTGGAGGTGTGGCAGTATGTCCAAAGCAAAGCAGAAAAAACAGCAGCGGTTCAAGCAAATTGAAAACCATTTGCGAAACTACCGAAATTATCAGGCTGGTATTAAGAATCTGCAAAATCAGCTTGATTACATATTGCCGAATATTACGGCAAAATATGAAATTTTGGAAGGTTCCGTGGGTTCATTTGTTTTTAAATCAACGACTGAGGACTTTGCGATTGACCGGATCGAGGGAAAAAGGGCGTTGCAGTTACATGAGGATATAGCGATTTTTCAGTTGATCATTGATAGTATCGACAATGCTATTAAGGAGCTAGAGTCTCACGAAAAGGAATTTGTGAAACTACGATACTTTCAAAACTGGACGTATAGCAAAACAGCTCTTGAAATGGGTTATACGGAAAGGAATCTCTTTTTTGTGAGGCAAAACGTGAGGGAGAAGCTGATGATCAGTTTGAAAAATATCCTTAACCTGGAGGTCTGATATGAGGGTGTATAGGGGAAAAAGCGATAAAAAAAGAGGGGGAAACAGGGATGATGCAGCGACCAGAATTAAGTAAGGAGACAATTGAAAAGATTGGCAGGGGTTATCGTTTTTTTAAAATCCTGAGTAAAGCAGAAGGAACAAAGATGGCCAGTGATCATATTAAGGATTATTTTAATCAGTTTTTCAAGGATGCCATGGCGGATATTCTGCAGGGGAATGGTAATTTTGAAAGGTTTCAGGAAATCGAAAAAGATTTGTTAGAAAAAATGCAAAGAGATGATGCGATTTTAAAGGAAATGGAAACTTTGTCTGGGGTCCAGATTTTGTTTTTGGATCATTTGAAGGATAGTGTATCCGTGAATATGAGAGAAACGTTGAGGGCAAGTATTCGTGCCATTGAAGATGAAATCAAGAATGATGTGAAGGATATTCCAGATGAAAAAGCGGCTGAGTATGCCAGACGACAGGCGGAAAATCTGTTTGCTTTGGAAGATATCGTGATGCAGGATGTGGTGAAAAGTTTTAAGGAGCAAGGGCTGGAAGGTTTAGTGATCGGAGTGGGGCTTCATGGTGGGCTTAAGCGGTTTGATATTTAAGATTTCCATATATGTAAATTAATTACCAATGAACTCAAGATAATAGTGGCGTACAATTATCTTGAGGTGGTTTAAGTGTTTTTTTCACCAATGCTATTACAAAAATCTGAACAGCCGTTTGACGATGAGTCATATATTACGGAATTAAAGTTAGATGGTATAAGACTAATACTTTCAAAGTTTGATAATAAGGTAAAACTTTATACGCGTCATAACAATGAGGTTACGGCAAAGTTTCAGGAATTATTAAATATAGATATTCCTAATGGTACGGTATTAGATGGGGAAATTATCGTTACTGATCAATATGGTAAACCTGATTTTGAAGCCATGATGGCGAGGTTTCAGTCAACACGCACCCATTTAGAGGATGCCACGTTAAGTTATGTTGTTTTTGATGTTATTCAATATAAAGGTGAGTCCGTTTCTTCTTTGCTATTGATGGAGAGGAAGCAGCTGCTAGACGAAATAATCACTCAAGATACAAGTTTAGTAGCAAAAGTTAAATATATAGAAGGTCATGGTTCTGCCTACTTTGATTTGGTCCGGCAGCAAGGTTTAGAAGGCATAGTGCTGAAGCGTAAGGATTCACGTTATGAGGTAGGGAAACGTAGTAAATCATGGCTCAAGGTGATTAATTATCAATATGATGAAGTGATGATTACGGGACTCAGAAAAGGTGAATTTGGGGTATCGCTAAACTTTCTGGAGGGAAAACCAGCTGGTTTAATGGAATTTATGCCACTAGCTGAACGTAAAAACCTATATCGAATGAAGAAAGTCATTTCAGAGGATGATAAATTCATGTTTATCGAACCCATTAAATGCCGTGTGAAGTATAGGAACCTAACTAAAGCTGGGTTTCTTCGGATCCCGTCATTTGTACAATGGAATTAAAAATAAAAAAATTTAAGGATGAAATCGAAATGGTTTCATCCTTTTATTGTGATATACATATTAGGATTGTACTTAAACTAACGAAATCAGGTCAGTTTAAGAAGATAAAATAATAAATAACACTTGACCTTGTACTATGGTACAGGGTTTATTCTGTATTTGCCCGAAAAAAATTACAATATCACTTATCAAATAGAGGAGGCGTTTCAACATGAACAACAATCATAGTAATGCTTCGTTAAAGAACAAGGTGTTACAATCACTTGGATTGCCAGAAGGAGGATTTGAGCAAAAAATCCGTTTACTGTCTCCTTCAGAGAATAGGATCCGTCTAGACATTCTTCTTTCCATGTCTGAGGGGGAAATCGTCAATATTAATGATTTAACTGCAAAACAGGAACAAATTGATGTCAAATCTGCTCTTCGGCGTTTAAGGGAATTGGATTTAATTCACTGGGACCAAAACTCTGGTAATGTGACCGTGGCGTATCCTTTTTCTGGAGTTCCAACTCCGCACCGGGTCACTCTGGCTGGGATGTCTCCTGCTTATTCCATGTGTGCAATTGATGCACTTGGTATACCATCGATGTTTACAGATGCCGTGATTGAGTCCGAATGTGCATTTTGCGGTGAAAAGATCACCATCAATGTGAAAAACAACCTACCCGTTGCCATTCCTGATACCGTGGCTGTAGGCTTGGGAACAATGGATGCTACCGATACCAACGCATGCTGTGATTCTTTTTGCGGACCGAATGAGCCAACACCTGTTGCCACCAGTTGTTGTCCAGCCATTCAATTTTATTGCTCTGAAGAACATTGGCAAAAAGCGAATGAAAAAAATTCAACAACTACGAAGCACAAGCTGACTCTTGCGGAAGCTTTTGAAGTTGGTGCTGCAATTTTTGGCGGCACGTTATCTAAGGCTGAGTAGATCCTCATGAATGAAGTAAACTATATATTGACCCTGTACTAAAATACAGGGTTTATACTGTAAGTGAGGTGAGACGTATGCAATTTCGTATCGGAGAACTGGCTGACAAGTGCGGCGTTAATAAGGAGACTATTCGATATTATGAGCGTTTAGGCTTAATTCCAGAGCCAGATCGTACCGAAAAAGGATACCGAATGTATTCCCAACAAACGGTCAATCGATTGAATTTCATAAAACGTATGCAGGAACTGGGCTTCTCTTTACATGAAATTGATAAATTGCTAGGAGTCGTTGATCGCGATGAAGTAAAGTGCCGTGATATGTATGATTTCACTGTTCTTAAGATAGAGGACATCCAGCGTAAAATTGAAGATCTCAAAAGGATTGAACAAATGCTGATAGACCTTAAAGAAAGATGTCCCGAAAACAAAGACATTTATGACTGTCCAATTATTGAAACATTATTAAAACCCAATAATCGGAAGAAAGGGTGATGACTCGTGGAACAGAGAAATAATGTAAAAAAAAATATAGGTATTATTTTAGGGGTACTGGGTTTAATGAGTTTAAATTTACTTTGCTGCGGGGGACCCTTGCTTCTTGCATCCCTTGGAGCAACAGGAATCGGTGCAATTATTGCTGGTGTAACAAAAAGTTGGGTTCTTTATGGAATCTTTGGAGTAATAGCGGTTTTTCTTACGATAATGACTTTACGAAAATTTCAAAAAGGAAAAACAGATTGTTGCTCGCCAACTTCGTTTGAAAAATCCGAAAAAAGTCAGTGTTGTATCCCAGAAACAAAAAGTGAAACAAAGAAAGAAACAACAATGCATGACTGTTGCAAGCATGGAGAGGTTTAAATTATGAAGGAAAAAGTGTCGCAATTAGCTACTGTATTTTCGGCTTTTGTTATGGCGGGCTGTTGCCTGGGGCCACTAATCTTCATTCCTCTTGGTCTCACTGGGTTTGCAGGCGCATTCGCCTTCTACTCGTTGAAGTATCGGTTATTGTTCAGCATAGTTACCATTGTCCTTCTTGCGTACTCTTTTTATATGGTTTATGGAAGAAAGGGTAAAAGGAAAAGTTCTGTTATTGGCTTATGGATTACAACATTCCTTGTTTTCGCCATGTTTCTTTTCTTATTTTCACTTGAAAGTTGACTTTAAAAAATGGGGTGTTTTATATGAGAGTACCGATAATTAAGATCTTGATGGTATTGTCTCTTTTGCTGGTGGTTAGTGCGTGTAGTAACGAAAAAACAGTCCAGAATACTAAAGAGTCCAAGAGTGAAGTGAAAACGGCTGCTATGGATTCCAAGAAGGTTGGTAAACCTACTACAGAAGCTGAGAAAACGGGTACATTCACGGTTTTAGGGATGGATTGTTGTCCGCCGTCTGTTGTAACAGAAGTCTTGAACCGAGTAAAGGGCGTTGGAAAAACAGACATTAAAGTCAGTGACGGCAAGGCAGAAGTAACGGTTTCCTATGATGATAAAAAAACGGATTTAAACTCAATCAAGACGGCAGTGTCTGATTTCGGGCTTCCAGTCGAGTAAAAGGAGGGTTTCACATGAAGAAATATAAAGTAAATGTTCAAGGAATGACTTGTACAGGATGTGAACAACACGTTTCAGTTGCTCTTGAAAACGTGGGTGCAAAAGGGATTGAAGTGGATTTCCGTCGCGGGGAAGCAGTATTTGAGTTACCAAATGATGTAGAAGTGGAAACAGCGAAAAAAGCCATTGCTGATGCAAATTATCAAGCAGGAGAAGCAGAAGAAGTTCAACCGGAGCAAAAAACGAATTTACTTAAAAAATATCGGCTAAACGTTCAAGGAATGACCTGCACGGGTTGTGAAGAACATGTTGCGGTTGCTCTTGAAAATGCAGGTGCAAAAGGGATTGAAGTAGACTTTCGTCGCGGAGAAGCACTGTTTGAACTACCGTATAATGTAGACATTAATATCGCGAAAAAAGCGATTGCTGAAACAAAATATCAACCAGGGGAAGCAGAAGAAATACAAGAACCATCGCAAAATAAGGCAGATGTAAGTAATGATCAAGGTAACTATGACTATGATTACATCATCATCGGTTCTGGTGGAGCTGCCTTTTCATCTGCTATTGAAGCCGTTGCTTTAAACGCAAAAGTGGCTATGATTGAGCGTGGAACAGTGGGTGGAACTTGTGTTAATGTCGGATGTGTTCCTTCAAAGACCTTATTAAGAGCAGGGGAAATCAATCATCTAGCAAAAAATAATCCATTTGTGGGATTACACACTTCGGCTTCAAATGTTGACTTAGCTCCATTAATAAAACAAAAAAATGAATTAGTAACCGGGATGCAAACTGAAAAATACGTAAATTTAATTGACGTTTATGGTTTTGAATTAATAAAAGGTGAAGCTAAATTCGTAAATGAAAATACAGTTGAAGTGAATGGTAATCAAATCACGGCCAAAAGATTTTTAATAGCTACAGGTGCTTCTCCATCTATACCTAGTATTCCCGGATTAGATGAAGTTGATTATTTAACAAGCACAAGTTTATTGGAATTGAAGAAGGTTCCAAATCGTCTATCCGTGATTGGTTCAGGCTATATCGGCTTAGAATTAGGACAATTATTCCATAATTTAGGCGCAGAGGTTACTTTGATACAAAGAAGCGATCGTCTATTAAAAGAATACGATCCTGAAATTTCAGAAGCCATTACTAAGGCCTTAACAGAACAGGGAATTAATTTAGTAACAGGTGCAACTTATGTACAAGTAGAGCAAGATGGAGACATTAAAAAAGTTCACGTAGAGATAGATGGTAAAAAGCGAATAATTGAAGCAGAACAACTTCTAGTTGCCACTGGAAGAAAACCAAACACAAAATCTTTGAACTTACATGCAGCAGGCGTGGAAGTTGGTTCCCACGGTGAAATAGTCATTGATGATTATCTTAAAACGACCAATTCCCGAATTTATTCAGCTGGAGATGTAACTCTTGGTCCACAATTTGTTTTTGTAGCTGCTTATGAAGGTGGACTTGCTGCTCGTAATGCAATCGGAGGACAAAATCAAAAGGTGAATTTAGAAGTAGTGCCAGGCGTCACGTTTACTTCTCCATCAATCGCAACGGTTGGATTAACTGAACAGCAAGCAAAAGAAAAAGGCTATGAGGTAAAAACATCCGTCCTGCCGTTAGATGCGGTTCCAAGAGCCTTGGTTAATCGGGAAACAACTGGCGTGTTTAAGTTGGTTGCAGACGCGAAAACATTGAAAATTTTAGGTGCTCACGTAGTGGCAGAAAACGCCGGAGACGTAATTTATGCTGCTACATTAGCTGTCAAATTCGGTTTAACCGTTGAAGATCTTCGAGGAACACTGGCTCCATATTTAACAATGGCAGAAGGATTGAAATTAGCTGCCCTTACGTTTGATAAAGATGTATCAAAATTATCTTGTTGTGCAGGTTAAGGCTCCTTTTCGGGAGCTTTTTTATTACCCACCTCCTTATTCAACAAACTCCCCACGTTAGTTGAAGTAGAGAGCCTTTATAAGGATTTCAGTTTTTGTTCAGTTTTTTAGCAGTAACTTTGCAGTTTTGGCTTATGGTATAGAGGTAAAATGGTAATATAGCTATTCCCCCATACGAATCAGCTATCACTACATGAAAGGACGCTCCTCCCACACCTGGGGCGTTCTTTTTTTGTGCCCTTTATAGGAGGTAACGATGGATAGGTTGGAACTAATCAAACGTTCAATTAGTCATGGAATTATAAAATTCGAGGATATGGATTGGCTAGTGGAACAGGTTGAGGTCCTTCGTAAGCAGGTAAACGAGCTTCAAAATGTTAATAAAAATATAAATATTAATGTTGATTTTAGGAAGGGTTAGGGGTTCTTTATGCTGGACGATAAGCTCTTTTTTACTGTCTGTTTAGTGAGTGCATTTGCTTTGGGCGTGTTAGTTGGATTCGGTTACTTCTGGGTGGATTTTCTTTTTTGGTAGGAGGTTCTTATGCAGATAGTCAAAATGAAAATGGCTGATTTAAAGCCGGCGGATTACAATCCACGCAAAATTTCAAATGCTGAATTGGAAAAGCTGAAACGCAATATAGAGGTTTTTGGCTATGTGGATCCGATGATATGGAATAAACGTACTCAGCACCTTGTCGGCGGGCATCAGCGATATAAAGCCCTGTCTGATTTAGGTTTTGAAGAAGTCGATGTGGTTGTGCTGGATATGGATTTAACGAAGGAAAAAGCCTTAAATATAGCTCTTAATAAGGTCACAGGGGAATTTGATCTTGAAATGTTGAAAGATGTTCTCCTTGAAATTGATGTGGGCAATGTGGATATAGAGCTTTCTGGTTTTAGTTTGGATGAAATTGAAGGCATGATGACACGTACTTATCAAGAATTTGATAATGATGAAGTGGATCTGGATGATTTTGAAGATGATAAATTCAACTGCAGGTGTCCAGAGTGTGATTTCCACTTCAATTCTAAGTAGGTGAAAATATGAATTGGAAATGGTATCTCTCCGATTTAAAGGATGTGCCGAAAAATGGCTTAAAGGTGTTTTCCTGTTTTAGCTGCGGCGGCGGGTCCACGATGGGCTATAAAATGGCTGGCTGCACCGTTTTGGGAAATGTCGAGATTGATCCAAAAATGAATATGCTTTATAAGAAAAATCATAATCCAAAATATAATTTTAATATGGATATACGGAAATTTAAGAAGCTGCCGGATGATAAAATTCCGGATGAATTATTTGATCTTGATATTTTGGATGGAAGTCCCCCATGTTCCTCCTTCTCAATGGCTGGAGCCAGGGAAAAAGGGTGGGGCAAAAAGAAGAAATTCAGAGAAGGTCAAAAAGAGCAGACTTTGGATGATTTGTTTTTTGATTTTATAGATGTAGTAGAAAAGCTTAAGCCGAAAGTGGTCATTGCTGAGAATGTAAAAGGCATGATTTCGGGCAATGCGAAGGGCTATGTCCGTGAGGTTATCAAACGGTATAAGGAAGCAGGATATGAAACTCAAATATTTTTATTAAACGCGGCTTTGATGGGTGTACCACAATCAAGGGAACGCGTTTTTTTCGTGTCCAAGCGGATAGATCTTCATCTTCCAAAAGTCAAAATGGATTTTAGAGAAAAACCTATTCCTTATGGGGAAGTAGAAAAACAGTGCAAGGTGAAGGTCGGCAAGCCAATTAGTCAGGCTTTGCGGAAATGGTATTTTAAAACGCCGGCGGGCTTAAGGCTTGCGGATGTTCATCCAAAAGGATCGTTTTTCAGTTATCGAAAACTCCATCCAGAAAAGGTGGCGGTAACGTTAACTGCCTCAACGAGCGGAACACATTTGCATCCAAAAGAGCCATGTGGGATTTCAGATGAAGCTATTATTGGCTTGCAGTCGTTCCCACAAGATTATGATTTTATGGATCAGAATGTTCAATATGTATGCGGTATGAGTGTGCCTCCTTTAATGATGAAAGGTGTGGCCAGTGAAGTGATTCGTCAGTGTTTTGGGAAGGAGTTAGCAGCACATGGAAACAGCAAAGCTGAAAATAGATGATTTAATACCGGATATGCGAAATCCTCGCAAAAATCTTCGTCCTGGGGATGATGAATACGAAGCGTTAAGGCGAAGTATTCAGGAATTTGGCTATGTTTCTCCTGTTATTATCAATAAACGAAATAATTTAGTAATCGGTGGACACCAACGGCTCAAAGTTTTAAAGGAATTAGGCTTTGATGAAATTGATGTGGTGTTTGTTGATCTGGATGATGAAAAGGCAGAAATGCTTCTAAATATAAGCCTTAATAAGCTCGGTGGCGAGTTCGATATGGAAAAGTTGAGTGAAGTGATCAAGGATATTCAGGAAGATGGCTATGATGCGACTTTAACAGGTTTTAGCATGGATGATATTGATGGCTTAATAGGGGCTTTCGATCCGTTGGCTGATGGTGATTCGGAAGATGTTCCGAACGATTCAGAAGATGAACAGGAAGAAGAAGCTTTGATTGTTTGCCCTAAATGTCATTATGAAGCGCCAAAAGAGGATTTTAAAATTTGAGGTGATGCCGAATGGCAGGGAGAAAATCAAAATTAACTCCTGCCTTAATAAAAGACGCTGCCAAACTTTTAAAAGGTGGGAATTATGTTGAAACGGTTTGTGAGTATTTAGGAATTGGAACGACTACTTGGTATAGATGGATGCAAGAGGGAGAAGTCGCAAAGAGCGGTTTAAAACGGGAATTTCGGGACGTAGTAAAAAAGGCAGAAGCTGAAGCCGAAATTCGTCTGATTACGGATCTGCAAAAAATTGCGGAAACCGATCAAAAATGGCAGGCACTTGCTTGGATGCTAGAGCGGAAATATCCCGATAGATGGGGAAGGAAAGATAAAGTTTCTGCTGATGTTCAGCATTCGGGGGAGGTGGTGGACCGTCATGAGCATAATGTCAGCATCGAGCAAAAAGTCGAACATGTTGAAAGCAAATATGGAAGCGCCATTGAGCGGATCATTAGCAATCGACTTCAAAGCCGAGTATCAGAGGACGCTGGAGCATGTAATGGAGACGATAATTGACAATCCATATATTCCCCATGAGCCGACTGAAAAGCAGTTTGAATTTTTGATGCTGGAGGATATCCGGGAAAGTCTTTTCGGTGGTGCTGCTGGCGGTGGTTAGGTAAGTCTGATGCATTATTAATGGCGGCTCTCCAATATGTCCATGTTCCAGGTTATGCAGCGATTTTGTTCAGGAAAACGTATGCGGATTTATCGTTGCCGGGAGCTTTGATGGACAGGGCGTCTGGATGGTTGCATAATACGGATGCAAAATGGAAAGAGAAGGATAAAACATGGACTTTTCCTTCAGGAGCAACGGTGACTTTTGCCTATTTGGAGCATCCGAATGACAGGTTCAGGTATCAAGGTTCTGAATATCAATATGTAGGTTTTGATGAGCTTACGCAATTTGATGAAATATCATACAGATACCTCTTTTCTCGTTTAAGGAGATTACAGGGATCCAAAGTGCCGATTCGATGCCGTTCAGCCTCCAATCCTGGCGGAAAAGGCCATGAGTGGGTGAAGCAGCGCTTTTTAATTGAAGGTGAAGAAAAGGGCAGAATTTTTGTGCCAGCTACTTTGGAAGATAATCCTTATTTGGATACAGAGGATTATGAAGAATCTTTAATGCAGTTGTCTCATGTGGAGCGCTTGCAGTTGCGTTATGGTGATTGGGATGCCATGCCAGATGGGGAAATGTTCAAGAGGGAATGGTTTAAGATCGTGGACCAAGCCCCAGCGGATGTGAAGAAAATTCGTTATTGGGATTTGGCTTCTACTGATAAATCGAAGGCGACGAAAACAAGTGCTTATACAGCGGGTGCTTTGGTTGGGATGAAAGATGGCCAATATTGGGTGATGGATATGAAACGAGTTCAGAAATCTCCTTTGGCAGTTGAGCAGCTAATCAGGCAAACGGCTGAGATTGATGGTGTAGGCACTTCAATATATATGGAACAAGAACCGGGTTCAAGCGGTGTTAATACGATTGATCACTATACAAGAAAAGTCTTATCTGGCTTTGCTTTTTATGGTGACAGGCCGACGGGTCCAAAGGAAGAAAGAGCACGACCACTTTCAGCAGCGGCGGAAGCGGGAAATGTGTTTTTAGTCCGTGGACCATGGATCGGTGATTTTTTAGATGAAATTGTGGCATTTCCAGAAGGTCAGTATAAGGACCAAACAGACACAGTTTCAGCTAGTGTATCGATTTTGAATGAAATGAAGGACAGAAAACGATTCACTTTGCCGACTTTGGCAGGGATCAAGACACGTGGATAATTGGATTGATATTTTATCTGTTCTGTTTCTGATCATAGTCGTGAGTTTATGGTTTTACGCTTTGCTTTATCGTTAATTTATGTTTTAAAGTTCACAAATTGAGAATATTATTTAATTATTTGTTTGCGAAAAGGAGTTATTTCATACATGAGCAAAGAAAAAGATGTTCACTTAATACCATTTACCGTTAATGCAGTTTACGAGCAAACTTCTCAAATTCCAGATGGGGTTGAAATGGTTGGCGCTCCTAAAATGTGGTTGGATGATTATCAAGGAAAAGGAATTGTGGTGGCGATACTTGATACAGGATGCCAAAAAGATCATCCCGATTTAAAAAATAGAATTATTGGCGGGCGAAACTTCACCATTGATTATAACCGAGATCCTAACAACTTTAACGATAATAACGGGCATGGAACCCATGTGGCTGGAACGATAGCAGGTGATGGAACAGGCGGGGGCGTGCTGGGAGTGGCACCACAAGCTCAGCTATTGATCTGCAAAGTGCTGGATAGCAAAGGGTCAGGAAGTTATGACGGTATTATTCAAGGGATTTATCATGCTATCGGCTGGCGCGGTACTAATGGCGAGCGGGTTCGAGTCATTAATATGAGCCTTGGCGGTGCAGAAGGAACAGATCTTTTGCATAAAGCGATTCAAGATGCCGTGGAAGCTGGTATTTCTGTCATTTGTGCGGCTGGGAATGAAGGCGATGATAAGGAAGATACGTTTGAATATGCCTATCCGGGAGCTTATAACGAAGTGACGGAAATCGGCGCGGTGGATTTGAATGGAAAGCTGGCTTATTTCAGCAATAACAATACGGAAGTCGATTGTGTGGGTCCTGGGGTGGATATTCTTTCAACATGGCCTGGCAGTCGTTATGCGAAATTAAGTGGAACAAGTATGGCAACGCCTCATATTGCAGGGTGCATGGCGTTAGTGATCCAGAAAGCGGAAAAGGAATTTGCTCGAGGCATTAGTGAAGCGGAAGCTTATGCTCAGCTGATTAAGGAAACCGTGCCACTTGGATATAGGAAAAGCAGTGAGGGCAATGGCTTGGTTAAGCTGCAACATGCTGCACAATTGCAGAAATTAATCCTTTTTGTGAAAGAAAATTTTGCTTAAAAGTGATTTTGTTGCATCAAAGGGGGTGAAAAATTGGCTTTTTGGGATAAATGGTTCAAGAAAAGAATCGATTATGATGTGGCGAAGGTTGTCAGGGCATCGATGCAAGGTGCTATGTTGCCAACAACGCGGTCAAGGGAAACAGTCTCTAAATGGGAGCAGCAATTCTTTTGGTATGAGGGGATTATTAAAAGGCCAACTCTAAAGAGTTCTGAGGTAATGGAATCCTTAAAGTTGATTCGTGATATTAGCCCCGATGCTTCTATGGCGATTTGGAATATTTTAAGGCTTGCGAATAATGGGCATGAGCTTGAAGTGGAAAAACCGAATGGAACGGTTGATAAAAGGGCAACGGATTATTTAAATAGTCTGGCTCCCAATATAGGGAAGCTTTATGGCGGCGGTACGGATCAGCTGATAAATGTTTTATTATTAACCATTTATACTCAGGGCGCAATCGCTTTGGAAGTTGAGCTTACAGAAGATATTTCAGCGGTGAAGGAGTTTCATGCCGTTGATCCGTCTACTTTGGATTTTAGGCGAAATCCTGACACGGGAGAGCCGGAGCTGGTACAGAAACAAAGGACTGGCCAATATAAAGTTTTGAATCCTGAGACGGTATTCTATTATCCGTTTGATCCTGATGTGGGAGATCCATATGGAAGATCGCCTATTTTACCAGTTTTACAGATTGTCTTTTTCCAAGTGGAAGTCTTAAAAGATCTAAAAAAAGTGATTCATCATCAGGGGCATCAGCGTTTTGATATTAAGGTGCTGGAAGAGGCCATTATTGATAATATGCCGGATGAAATCAAGCATCAAGGTCCCGAAGCGGTGAAGAATTTTGTTATGAGTTATGTGGCAGACGTCAGAAATCAAATGAATCAGTTGGAAGCCGATGATGATTTTTTCCATACGGATTCGGTTGAAATTGATATGGCTGGCGGGGCGATTGGTCAAAGTTTAGATGCTACGAGAGTAATAGATATCATTAATCAGCAAGTGGTAACAGCTCTTAAACAGCTTCCTATATTGCTAGGACGCAATGAAGGGTCCACAGAAACGCATTCTACGATTCAGTGGCAAATCTATGTCAATGGTATTGAAAGCATTCAAAGGGGTATCAAGCGGATTCTGGAGCGTGCTTATAATGTGGCGTTGCAGGTCGGTGGATTTCAAGGAAGGGCTGTTATTACGTTTGATAGCTTAAGAACTTCGGATCGTTTGAAGGATGCACAGGCTGAGGAAGTCGAAACTCGAACCAAAATTGCTCAGATTAACCAGGGCTGGATTGATAATGATGAAGGCGCAATGGAAATCGTCGGGCATGAAGCCGTGGCTGAACCAAAGGCACCTGTTACGGGGCAAACGGCTCAACCAACTCCTCCTACTCCACAAGATAATAATCCGGATAATCAAGGGGATCCAAATGCAACCGATGAAAGTCAGCGGTCTTTAAAAAAAAAGACAGTTCGCGGGCTAACGATGGTGAAGTAGTCAAGACGGAACATGATTGGATGGATGATCTGCTGGATGTAGAGAAAGATGCGGGAAAATCCTTTACTCGATTTCTGAGAAATCAAAGAAATACGTATATTGAAAGGCTGAAAGCAGCGCCAGTTCTTCCAACTTCTGTATTGGTTGAAGCTAGAACGCTTCGAAGTATACAGAGGGAGGACAAGCCAGAGCCTCCACATGCCTTTGAAGTTTGGGTGAACTCGTATATTCTAACGGATTCGCCTCAGCAGCTGGAAATGTGGGTGGAAGAAGGCAGGGATTGGATGCAAAATGCGGCAATCTTGGCTGGAACAGAAACTCTTTTGGAGCTGGCCGTGGATGTTGTGTTTAACCAACGGGATACAAAGCTTCTAAGGTGGCTTTCTGAAAGGTCGAGAAGGTCAGCACAACTTATTCAGGGCGCAACGGATGAAGATGTATTAATGAATTTGTGGGATGTCGTGTATGAAGGGCATTTTTCAATCAATAAAGCTACTGCGGCTTTGCAAGAATCATTTGCTTTTAGTAAAGGCAGGGCTGAACGAATTGCAAGGACGGAAATCCTATCAGCCGGCAGGGCAGGGCAATTTCATGGAGATCGGCAATCTGGCATTGTTATCGGGAAGAAGTGGATGGCAGCACAAAATGAACGGACTAGAAGGGGCCACCGGGAAGCCGATGGGCAAGTGGTTGCTTTTGATGAACCGTTTTATGTTGCTAACGGATCAGGTCAATTAGAGCCTTTGATGTTTCCTTCAGATTCTTCCTTAGGTGCTTCAGCATCGAATGTTATCCAATGCCGTTGTTGGTACAAGCGGATTCTGGAGGGGGAGGAACTTGAATAACTAACAAGGGGAATTGAGAAATGATGATGGAAAAGCCGATAAATCGAATGGAGTTGTCAGGTCCTAATCGAAAAACAATCCAAAAAATTCTCAACAATGACAGAAAAATTGTCGCTCAACTGATTACGGCAAGTGCAATCAATGTTTTGGAAAAGAAATATGGTTGGGATGAAAGTCAGGTCAAAGAATTTCACTGCCACTTGCAAAGCGAAATCAATAAACTTTAAAAGGGGTTGAGCGTTATGCCATGGGTTTGGACCATTGTTGGGATATTGCTTATTATTTGGCTGGCTTCTCAAATTTTCTAAGGGGATAAAGGACATGGTTACTTATCATTTAGATGAACAAGGCATTACGTTTTTTGTGGATGGAATCATTGTTTTTGACTGTCCTGTGCAAAGGATGAAAGCCTATCCCGATGATGCCATAAAAGCGATGCAGCATTTAGAAGCTTTTTGGCAGCGAAAATTTGAAAGGGGGTGAAAAAAATTAGCGAGCTCTTGCATATTCCAGTTCGGATCAATCAGAGACAGATCGTCAGAGAAGATCGTGATACTGAATTGATCTTACAAAATATCAATCGTTTTACATTGGAGCCGTTTAGATCGTTGGACGAGCTTTATTTATTTTCAGGGATCTGTTCAAATAATCGGCTGGATTCGTACATGACAAAAATGGATGAATCTAGTTTGAAAAATTATGCTCAGAACT